>NZ_JAUNKD010000054.1:4213-11657 GCF_030532915.1 Capnocytophaga sp. | reverse complement strand
ATACGCGATAAACCTTACCTTGTAACAGTCCTGCCGTTGAAAAGTTAAAATCTTGTGCCGTAACGTTTTGCAATGTTAAATCAACATAGAGGCGTACGCGTTTCCAATTGATGTCAAAGCGTTTTACATCGCTGATTTTCAAGAGCATTTTTTCAAACACTTCGGCAGCTTGTGTTTTTTTGGCGCTGGCAAAACTCATCAGCGACACCGCCAGCACGCCCACGGTTCCTAAAACCAAATATTTTCTGTCTATTTTCATTTTTTTTGTTTTAAAAAGGAAGTAACTTTCTGATTATCTTATAATTATTTATACAAAAATACATCAACCAACCCCCGCCTATCCACGCCAAAATTTGTATCCACACGGGCACGTATTTTTCAGAAACGCGCACAATTTCAAACCGATAATTTTCTGTTTTTTGCTGACTTTTTTCCGTTTTAAATGCGGAAAAAGTGCTATCTAAAATAGCGTAGGCCGTAAGCGTTTTTTTGTATTCATCGTAATAAAATCCGTACTCGTTACTGCCTGACTTCTTTTTGGTATTGAGCAATTTAAGCAGGCGTTGCACTTCGATTTGGCAAAGGCTGTCGCACTTTTTGTCGCGCGTTTCGGGCATCGGAACGGGCAGCACAAGCGAATCGTTGATGCGCAAGTTTTTCATCACAAAAAGTTCGTTCTGTCGGCTGAAAAAATCAGTCCGCACCGTGTCGGAGTGGCTTTGTACGCCTTTGCACGCCGTTAAAAAAGCAATTGCCCACATTGCCAGCAACAGCCACAGCAGAAAACGATTGTCAAACAGGATTTTTTTCATTTATAACTTGTTTTCATTAAACTTATTTTGTATCTTTGCCCCGTAAGCAGTTCACATTAATCGACTTGCAGGTATCTACCATAATTATTTATGCTGACCTGATAATGTGAATTGCTTATTTCTTTTTACCTACTTCAACATTTTATTTTTCATCTTTCTGTGTATTTTTTTCGTTCATATAATCCACTACCGACTTGACGATTTCGCCCAAATCATCGCGGTTGGTGATGATTTTGCCCACGAGCTGCCCGGCATTGTCCAGCCGTACTTTGTCTTCGGCTTTTTCGTAAATCGATTTGATTTCTATCAGGCATAAAAGCAAGGCTCCGATGAGGGTAACGAACGGAAAAAACAGAATTTTATAGTCGTAATATTGTTCGGCGTACCATACGGCTGACATCTGCATCGCATCGGCTACGGTTAAGGCTATCAGTACGTTATAATATTGCGCTATTTTCGTGATGGTACGTCGATACCCGTAAGAAGTACGTGTTACGTTCATTTGTTTTGCCTTGCGAACGCCACTCCACAAATCTGCCAAAATGGCGAACATCACTAATAAATAAATGCCGAAAATGATCCAAAGGGTTACAAAAATTTTTTCCATATAAAAGTTTAATGAGTTAGTAATCAGTTATTAAGTACAAAATCGTTAAGCCAGAGAAATTGGCGGGGAAATTCATTCCAATCAAAAGAAACGTCAAGCGTATATACTTTGCCGACTTCGATATACGGGTTTTCAGGAAAGGTAATTTCCTTAGTATCATTGCTATACGCCCAATAGCCCGAAACCACGATGTTTTGCTTTACAAAACTGCCTTCCCCGAGAAAATACCCTTTAACGGAAAAATCGGTAATTTCACCCAAATAAGCGGGAGGATTTTCCAAGCGAAATGCTGATTTTGAGATGGCTATGGCGCTTATTTTTTCCTTTTTGGATGGCAAAATGTTGTCGGTATTGCCTACCAATCGGCATTCGCCCACTTCATCTGCAACGAAAATACTGGCATTTTTAAGTCCGTCGGAATACACATAAAACGAACACGGGCGCAGGATTTTGCCTTCGTCTTTTAAAAAATCGCTTACCTTTTGGATTGTATCATTTTCATTTTCAAACAGATGTGTATATTCGGCTACGTTTCTGTTATAGCGAATAAAATCGGCAATGAGTTCATCTGCCTTGTGTTCAGGCAGCGGCATTGTGTTGGTTACGAATGTTTTAAGTTGTTTTTCCATTGTTAGGTTACCAGAGAATGAAAGCCTTTGAAATTCGGCTTTTGTGTTGTAATTTCTTTAGTTTGAATTAGTTGCTTTTCAAGTGTGGTGATTTTTTCAATCAGGCTTTTTTCGGTAGGATTTGGCACTCCTACTGAGCCCCCCGTTGCCTTCACTTCAACCACAATTTTACGCTGGGAATTAAGTTTGTTTATCATAGCTCACATTTTTACGCCGTCCCTTCTAAATATTCCCAACGATTTGCATCTATCTTACGCATTTTAAGTCGTTTACCTCGTGCGAGAGCAAATTCTTGAATGCCGTATGCCAAGCCTTCAATGTCGGTCGGACTTTCAAATTTCAGCTTGACTTCACCGGTAGACGAGTTCTTTACAAAATGCTCCACGCCTGTAACAGGAACAGCATCTTTAAAAATCACATTACCCGCATCCGATTTATCAATGAATGTATTTGAAAAAGTGTTATCTACGATTAAATCTCCTGTTTTTTTGACAAACTGACAATCAGGGTGTAACGTAAAGGTAAAACTCGGATGCTTGGGTGAAATTGAATTTTTGTCGAAACTGTTAAATACATCCTTATAGCCAATTAGCAAAGCCTCAATGATTTCAACATTTTCCATATCAGCAAGTCTGCTAATATCCTGATTGAATGAAATCGCCCAATCTTTGAACGATGCCTCATCTTTGGCGTAAAATTCAGGACGCACAATGCGAATGTTTTTAATTCCTACTCCGGCTTGTTTAGCACTGATTGTACCGTCTTTCTCTGTAATATTGAAGGCAATAGGGGCAATCGTAGGCTTTTCAGTAGCTCCGACACGGGTAATGCGCCTTGTGGTACAGTCATAAAACTTCGGATTGTCTACTTCGGTATGATAATTTGCCGATATGTGATTACTAAAATACAATGCACATTGTTTCGAATTATAAAATCGTGGTTTTATGACCCTTACATATCCAACAGAATTATCCGTAGGGCAAGATGAATGCAGCATATCTTTGTGGAATTCACAATGATGTACCTCCACTTTCATAATTAGATCCATTGGTTTACCTTTGCGATACCACGGCGGAGTTGCCGAATTGTGCGAAGTAATATTAAGCCCAATACAACGATACCCTTCGTTATTGTCAAATACACAGTTATACAGGCGAAGCCCGTCGATGTGACGGTCAGCATAATCCGGCTCGCAATTAATTCCGTAACTCAAAGAGCGGTACACTCTTGACGGCAATCCGGGGTCTAAACTGCCCGGATAGTTCACAAATTTTTCGTAAGGAGATGAAATGTTACTAATACGATAATTATGTATTTCCACATCATTACAGCTACCTACGAAAATACCTTCCCTACGGCAATCTTCAATTTCGGCGTTGTAAAAACGGGAATTAAACAAGCCACCTATCAAAATACCATCACCCGGAAAACGCGCAAACTTCATATCCCGCAAGATGATATTTCGAGCGCCTGAAAAACAGACACCGTGTCCCCACTCATTGAAGGTCTGCCCTTCGTGGTATCGGTAGCCGTGTTCCCACTTATCGCCTTCAAAAAAACCGCCCTCGACAACAATGTCGTTGGCTATAAAATCACCCATCCAAAGCAATGAATACACATCGGATTTTGTCGGACGCATTTTCCAATGCGCACCTTGCGAGAATCGAACCCAGCTTCCCGATTTTGGTTTTACGCCCCAAACATTAGAACAGTCAAATTCATATTTACCTGCCAGCACCAACACTTTGTGGTTCACGGCAAATAACACTTTATAATAATTCAATCGGTCGCCAATAACGTCGGAAGGTGTGATGACAATTCCGTGTTCTTTAGCAAAAAAATCTTCAACCCGACAAAGAAGCGTCCATTCGCCTCCGGCTCCGAGTTTGTAATACACCAAACCTTTTTGTTGCTTGAATGTCGGAATTTTCATTGTTTTTCGATGCGTTTGCCCTTTGAGCATTTTTATGGGGAATAGCATTTCCCAGTCCACATTGTCATATGAATACTCAATCATCTCACCGACAACTCGAAGATACACCTTTTGAGTATCAACAGTTTCTTTTTTCTTAAAAACGTTTTGCGTAAGCAACGGAACTTGTTCAATATCACCGGACAGGTTGGCTACCTGATAGTTATCCACATTATTAAGGAACTGTTTAGCCCCTGATTCGGTTTCGGTAAGCAAAAACTGCGGCAAATGACTTTTGGAATTACAGTCAAAAAGCCACTGTTTAGTGCCGGCTCCGGAGGCTTTGAAAGCGGCTTTATTTTCGACTAAAACATAATCACCGTTGGCATTGAGATTCAACGAATTGCTATTTTCACCACGGTCAAGCACGCTTTCTTGTGAGGTCTCGCTATATTTGCAATTGATCCGAACAATAGCCTCACCACCTGTTAGTTTTGAGGCGTTTTGCACATTGTTCACTTTGCTGTTGATTTCTACTACTTTGGTTTTCTCCTTACCGGAAGCCGTTAAATACTCAAAACCAAAGGTTTTATTATCATTAGCTTGGGTATTTTCAAGCCATACCTCCTTCACGTTAATGGTTTGCAAACCACCTCCCAGCGGATTGAATTTAAATCCGCAACCGCTGAAAAACAATCGAGTATTTTGCTGTGCTGCCGAATTATGCACACGAAGCCCCGCTACATTATTTACATTGTAAAAATTAATGCCTTGCGTGTAAATAAACGGAACATTGCCTTTTATGTTGAAATTCAACTGCTTTTGAATGTGAATATATGATGTAGACGAAATACTTTCGTTATGATTTTGTTTGATATACAGGCTTTTCGTTTCCGCATCATAATAGTACGCCGGAAAACTGCCTTTTTCTTTCAATTCTTCTAACGAATCAAACTTTTTATACGGAAGCAGTGAATTTCGATCGATGTTGAACGATTTTTCTTGGTCGTGCTCAAACATCCCGATAACCCAACTGATATTGGCAATCTTCCAAATATCTGCTGCTTCGTCTTCTTTGGTTGAACCGCTGATGAAGAAGTGGGATGGCAGTAAACCGCCGTTACTTACTTGGTTCGGCGCTACGATAATAAGCGGCTCGTCTCCTATAATATTAAGGTCTTTTAAATCATAATTACTTTGAATAACACCGTTGTTGGTAGCGATTTCAATGTAACGACAACCTTTTACATTGATGGCATCGGTAACGGAACGCAGGGCGGTTTGGGGCGTAAGCCCGTCATTGGTGTCTTTGCCTGTGTCGGGATTGACGTAGTATTTTGTCATTGTTTCGGCTTTTGCCTTAACAAATTCGTCCCAAATACCTCCAAACTGCGGCATAAACTTTCCGTTTTTATGTAATACTTCAAAAGGCTTAAATTCAAACTCTTGTGGATAGATGAATTGCTTGTCGTAATCAATTTTCATCGCTTTGTGCCATTGCCCTTTGGAATATAGTTCAATATGTTCGCCAAGTTCGTCTTTTCTGATGAGTTTTTGTTTTTCATCTTCGGAAATGCTTTGCCCTTTAAGGCTTTCAAGCCAAGCGGTTTCATCGCCTTGAAAACCATTATCAACGGCGATTTGATATGCGGATTTGCCGTTTGCTCCTTGCTCACCTCGCAAACCGCGTTCGCCTCGCTGACCCTGAACGCCTTGAATACCTTGCGCTCCTTGTAGCCCACGCTCACCACGTTCACCTTTGAGTTTTTCCTTTGAAAGGGTTTCCCCGTTGGCGAGCAAAATATCATCGCTTTTCGTTTTTTTTAGAATGTTTGCCGAATTTTCTTTGAAGTCGGAAAGGAGCTGGCGGTCGGCTTCGGATAAATTGCCGGCTTGCCCGTCTACTTTCACTTCCAAAACTATTTTATTGCTGTCTGTATTTCGTCCTACTGCCATTTTACTTCTTTTTATTGTTGTTTTTACTGAAATAATACGCCCCACCAATTACGCCCAATGTGATGATTGCCAGCCAAATCCATTTTTTATTTTTGGCTAATTTATCATTCATTGACGGCGTTACCTCTACTTTTTTGGTGGGGGTTGTCGGTTGCGCCGTGGCGTTACTGTTTGGTTTTTTGGGAGTTACCACAACGGGCGCAAGCTCGTTTACGTCGGTTTGCAAGTAAATCACAGCCGGCACTTTCCCCGCTTTGATTTTCAGTGTTTTAAAACCGATATAGCTAATTTCAATATCATCAGAAGGCGAGGCTTGCAAGCTAAAACTACCGTCATCGCCGGTTGTGGTTCCTTTGTTGAGGGTGCGATTGACCACGTGCGTACCTCCAAGCGGTTGCTTGTCATCAGCGGCAAAAACTTTTCCTTTGATGGCTTTTTTGCAAATGGTACATTCCGAAATTACCTTCGGTTTCAAATGTTGGGCAGTGAGGGGTGCGCCCATCGCTTCGTACAGATTATATTTTACAAATGTGTTCATACTTAATTGATTGTGTCTTTAATTTTATTGTCCCAAACTAAGCCGTAGCCGGATTTAAACAGCCCGCCGTCAATGATGTAAAAACGACTTTTGTCCGAGTGCTTGACTACGCGATGCACCTTGCCGATTTCGTCATTGTAATTGACTGTTTTCCAGAGTTTATTTACCTGTCGCCACTTGCGAATTTTCGCGTCCCAAACCGCCTGGTAAATGGTCATCGGGGCTTTCATTGCCGAAAAAACCGTAGCGCCTTCCGGAAGCACTTTCATAGGGTTGGGATTGCCCTCCTTGCCTTGGATGATGTCGAAGAATTTCTGAAATTCTTTTGATGAAAATCCGTTTTTCAAATCATCGGCTAACACACTGTCAAACAGAATGTAATATGCTTTTGATACTTCTTTCAAATCGGTTACTTTGCGGGCGATGCTGAATAATTGCTTTTCGTCTGTCCACAGATGCAGGTCGTCCAATACCCAACTGAGTGCGCCGGGAAATTCCAATTTCGTGAACGACTTACGGATGATTATTGCTGCTTGCACGTTGGGGTCGCCGATGTGTTTTTTGGCGTAATTCTTTCGTTTCCAGCGTTTGAATAATTTCGGACCAAAAACAACCCCCGTGATGATAATCGCCGAGATAAAAAGTTTCGGAACGTACTCACGCATAAAGTCTTGCTGTTTTTCAATGGCACGAAAACCTTTGTCCACTATCTTATCGCCCGCCTTTGAGTTTGCCACGCCCGTTACCGTTGCCACAGCTGCCGGATTGCCCAACCTTTTTGAGGTTTGTTTTTTCATAACTTTTTGTTTTAGTGAGGATTAAAGTCCGAAAAACTTTTTGACCGTTACCCATAACAGCGGATTGGTTAAATAATCCTTTGCCTTTTTACTTTTGGAAAGCAAAAGTAGTTTTTCAAGTACTTTTTCATCTAACTTTTCAAGTTCTTGTATGTATTTTTCTTTCATTTTCTTGTTTTTTAAGATTTTAGTT
>NZ_JAUNKD010000054.1:1322-4113 GCF_030532915.1 Capnocytophaga sp. | reverse complement strand
TCTTCATCGGTAACTTCGGGGCTTGATATAATGCTGATAAACTGTTGTTTAACTTCTGAAAGCGCCGATGCGGGCGAAGCCAAAGCCGGTGCCATACTTGCAGGGCTTTCCATCATTTTTTCGGCTACCATCGGCAACACCTGCCCCAATGCGCCCACAATGTTGCTGCCGGCTTCGCTTTCCCAAAAACCTTTTTTATTCAACAATTCACGCTCTAACTTCACCTCGTGCTTGTCCTCAATGGTGTCCAACTTCAAACGCAATGAAAAATTTTCATCTTTAAGCTGCCGGATTTCACTTTTGGCTTCTTTAAGTTCTTCGTCTAATTTGTTGTTTTCTTTTTTCAAATCCTCAAAACGCTCTTTAATCACTTCATTGCGAATTAGTTCGTTTTGAGTGGTTTGCACATAGCCCATCGCGGCAAATCCCATCTGCGGGACGGACGCCGTCTGCGGAACAAACGTTGCCTGCGAGGCGGGCGCCGTCTGCGATGCGTACATTGCCGGCATAACGGGCGTTTGCATTTCAGCAACAGGCTGAACATTAGTAGTTTGCATTGCAATCGGACTTTCAACAGCACCTTGCGGGGAAAAATTCAGCGTTATTTTTTCAAATATCTTGGATGTAGCTTCACTGCCGCTGCCGTACATTCTTCTGAAAATCAAACTTGTTCCATTGGTAAAACCCTGCTGGGGTAAGTTTTTCAAAAATGCTTCCGCACCGCCAAAAAGCTGCTCGATGTCCGTGCGGTAAAAGACGTATTTCGGGGCGTTTTGCTTGCTTAACCTACGCTCGCCTTGCGTGACGGAAATCGCATTTTGCGGGTGTTCTCTTAAAAAATTATCTATTTTGTTAATCAGTGTCGTCATCGTTTTTTTTATTTTGTAAAACACGGATATTCAACAATGTAGCGCATAAACACGCGGTTGTTCTTGTAGTCCTTCTCTTTTTTGAAACGAACACGGAACGAGGTGTTTACAATCGCAACGGGGCTTTCAATCACAAAACTTTCACCCGGCATAATTTCCTGCTGGGTGCTGTCGTCAATAATCAACACCGTATCGCCCGCATTATACAAAGTTAAATGCAAGATACCCTGCTGATTAGAGAGTTCCATAAAGTTAAGCGCCGTTTCTTGCGTAATAACGCTTGAATTGTAAAGTCCTTTTGCTATTGCCATTGCTTTTGTGTTTTAAATGGTTGTTACTCACAGTTTTCGCAATCACGTTGAATTACGAAAATCAATTGCCCGCTAAAATCATCGGTTAGCGGTTTTTCAGCCGTTACGTTTACCGAAAATCGGTTGTTTTTGGTAGGAAACGAAACTTGTTTCATTCCTGCAAAATACCCGCCGCCGCTGTGTTTGTAATCGCGGTAATCGGTCATATTCAGTAGCGTACCGCCCTGTCCGTACTTGATTTCGATTTCTACCGCAAATTCAGGCTTAGGGTCTTTAAACGGCACAAAATAAATGCCTACGCATTTGCCCTGTTCCAGCGAAATTGTATCCGAATCGCCTTGCTTGCCGCTTGCAATGTTGATGGGCAATCGTGTGTATATTATATTGCTTGTCATTGGTTTGTTTTTGAATTAGATAAAAGAAAAAAAAGCCCCGCCCTGTCAGGCAAGGGCTTAAAAAAACTATGACTTGATTAACGTTTTAAATACGTTTCAAATCCTTTGATGAGTACGCGAACAAACGAACTGTCGCCTGTTGAAGGCGTGATGGTGCTTCCCGTTGGCGTTTCAATTTGAATTTCAACCGGTGAGTTGGGTTCGATAAGCGCCAAAGCCTCTAACTTACGGTAGTAAGCATCGGTTTGTTTGGCGTTTTGAATCGCCGAAACAGGCAATTTTACGATGACTTCGTTCTTTTGACGAATCACCAAATGCGAAGCGAGCAACACCGCAGGTAACGCCACATCGTACTTGATGTTGTACACTTTGTCGCTTGCCGCCGTTCCTTCGCCGTATTGTACCGTGATGGCATCAGCCACGAAATAACGGTCTGCCTCCAATTTGTTCCCGTCGAAGTTGGTAACGCCCACTTCCGCAACGGCGTTGCTGGTTAAAAGGTTAGCCACACCGCCGGCGGCAAATTTTGAATTGACGTACAACTCGCTCGGAGTTGGTTTCATTCGCTCGATTGGCATTCGCAAGTTTTTCGCTGCGTTTACAGCTGCCAAAAAGTTTGCTGCCTTTACGTATTGTTCTTCGTTTTGGAATAACTGATTCATTTTATCTTCTTTTTTTTTAATTAATTACTATTTTTAAACGGCTTGAAAGCCTCCTTCTGTTTGTTCAGCCCCTGACAAAAAGCGGGGTTCTTCTTCAAATTCGTCAAACGGATGATAGCCATAATTCAAATATCCGTCGTTGGCGTACACCACTACCGGTGTTTGAGGATTTCCCAAAGCGGTTTTGAAAATGCCATCTTCTTTTACCTCTATCACTTCTTTGAGTAGATACCCAATTTGTGTGGCCGCCATCCCTACGGCTGCGCCCTGAATGGCTTTGCCCGTAGTTTCTTTGCTGTCAATCATCGCGGCACCTACTATGCCCGCTGCGGCAAGCAAACCGCGTTTGACTTTCGCCATTGTGGTTTTGCCCTCCTCTTTGTCCTTCAACGGAATTTTGTCATACAAAACCCGTGAAACCATCGCACCGGTAACGGCTCCGGCTGAAAAAGCCACCGCTCCGGTCATCGTTGCAGAATTTAGTTTATTGGTTTTCATTCTTCTTTATTTACTTTTTAATTCAACTTTATTTTTTATTCATCATCATAACCAAG
>NZ_JAUNKD010000054.1:0-1222 GCF_030532915.1 Capnocytophaga sp. | reverse complement strand
ACCGGTTGCGAGGTGCGCACAACGCCCACTTTGCCCACCGGAGCGCGTCCGTTGCCCATAAAAGGCATTCCCAGTTGTATGGTTTCTAACATTGGTTCCATAATTTTTGCTTTATTTTTTTGATTTAACAGCCACAAAAACAACTCCCAACAGCAAAATGCCGCCTACCATATAGAGCATTGTATTGTCTTCTTTCGGGGTTTGATAAGCCCCTTCTAAAAGACGACGTTTGTCGGCGTTTTCCTGAAATTTCAACGCTCGGTTTAGCTCTTGATTTTGAATGTCTTGGGTGTGTCGCTCTTGCAGTATTTTGATTTCTTCGGGGGTGAGTTGCCGCTCCACTATCGTTGTGTTATGCACCGTTTCACCGCCTGCGTTACTGCCTGCATTATTATTTTTCAAAGAACTATACGCGTTTGCACCGGCATTGAGCAAGTTTGCCCCCGTGTTTATCCAGGTTAATGCGCCACTGCCCAGCGCCATACGTTGCAGAGTTGTCATAGGCTGAATGTTATGCTTTTACTTTCACTACATTTTTTTTATTGCCAAAAAGCAAATACCCGCCAAAAAGCGCCACAGCGGCTATCAGCAAGGTATTGTCGCCTGCCTTTGCCGGTGTGTTGCCCGCCGCAGCTTGCTGTTCGCGTTTTTGTTTTTCCTGCTCCAACGCCAAACGTTCTGCTTCAATGCGGGTAGCACGGGCGTTTTTTAGGTTTTGAATTTCAGCGTTGTACGAACCGATTTCAGCAACAAGTTGTTGTTTTTCAGTTTCTAATTTATTCACCGTATTAGCAATTCGTTGCATTGCTTCGGGCGATAAGCGTTTTTCAATTGCTTCTAAACTACTTTGTAAACGCCCTCTTTCGTGATTTAAAGAGACCATTTCTCGCTCTATGTCTTTAATATCACGCTCATAATGAGCACACGAAACGGTTCGCTCCCATAACCTGCCAAACCAGCTTCCCAACCCCGTAGCTGCCGCTACTTCCGGATTGTCGCGCCACATATCACGTAATTGCATCGCTTTGACTTTGTCGGCTTTTAGTTGTATGATTTCTTTTGAAATATTTTCTATACGTTGATTTTGAGTTACATACGACTGTTGTTGCGAACCATTTTCCAAGTCAGAAATAGCTTTGCGAAGTTGTGGAATTGAATTTCTTAACGTATCACGCTCATTTGATTTCCGTTCCCGTTCGGCACGTTCGCCCCCGCAAGCGCC
>NZ_JAUNKD010000053.1 GCF_030532915.1 Capnocytophaga sp. | reverse complement strand
AATATTTTCAAGAGATAAATTTTTATTTCAATTTTTTTCTTACTTTTGTCGGTGCATTAAATCAGTTTGTTATGGCTCGTATTTTCCGTTTGTTTTTGTTTTTTGCAAGTTTTCCGCTTGTTCTTTTTTCTCAAAATCTTCCTTGGAATCAATCTTTTGATCAAGCTCGCTGGGCAGAATCACTTGAAGACATTACCGAACTTCCCGTGGGTATTCGCGAAACCAAAGACGGAATGGAGTACGCCCTTATCATCACCCAAGCCACCTTTCTGCCCGACCAAACGGTGGTCAATGCCTATGCCCGCCTGACGCTTCCCGACAGCCAAAGTCCAAATGGCAAAAAACAACTTTTTTTCGGGGCTACGGGGCTTTCCTTTTCGTACGAAGGGCAAATTGTAGGCGATATGCGCCTTTCCCTGTTGGGTGATGTGAGTATCAGTTCCAATAAAAATTGGACTTTTTTGCTGCGTGGCGGTAGCATCAACACCCAAACGGGCGATACCCAAAACGATGTAACCTATCTCACTTTTGATTGTGACGGCATCAAAGAAATTGCCTTAAACGGAATCATACAAGTCTCTCCCGAACTGATAGTTCCAGTTGATACACAGACATATACACCTATTCCTAATGCGCGGGTCGAAACCGCCGTAGCGGTCAAAGCCAGCCATTGGAACAACCTTTTGCTGAAAATTTCATTGCCCGCTTTTGCCATTACAAAACAAGTGCAAAACAACCAGCGAGGCGCTTTTGTGTTTGAGGCAGAAGACGTTGTCTTGGATATGAGCGATACCGAAAACGCTCCCGAATTGGTTTTTCCAAAAGGCTATGATGATTATTTCGTGGCAGAAGCCGAATCGTGGCGTGGGTTTTACATCGGGAAACTCAAAATTACCTTACCTGAGGAGTTTAAAAAATCGGAACAGCGCGTAAGTTTTGCCGCTCAGCAGTTTATTTTGGATTCGTACGGCGTTTCAGGTAGTTTTTCGGCTGAAAATCTCATTACCATAAACGAAGGAACTACTGCAGGGGGCGACAATGCGTGGCGCTATTCCCTTGATTTTATCCGTGCCGATTTTGTGGCTTCCAAAATTAAAGGCGGAGCACTTTCGGGGCGAATTCTACTTCCGATTCAGTCGGTTGATAGTGAAGAAGATGTGGTTTCTGAAACCCGGGTTTCCGATACGCTTTCCACTCCCAAAAAAAATCAAAAAACAGCCAAAGGGCTTCATTTTGCAGGTACGTTCACCGATGATGATTATCTTCTGAAAGCCGCCTCGCTTGAAACCCTTTCGTTTGATTTATGGAAAGCTCGTGCTTTTATTGAGCCTTCTTCGTACATCGAATTGCAAATTAAGGATAAAAAATTTCTGCCCAAAGTGGTTCTTGATGGAAAAATGACACTCAGCGAAAATGAAACCGATGAAAACACATATCATTTTCAGGGAATTACCTTTAAGAAATTTACCCTCCAAACCGAAGCACCTTATATTTCAGCAGAGCATTTCGGAGCCGAGGGCGAACAACGATTGGCAGGTTTTCCCGTGAGTGTCAAAGATGTAAATGTGATGTTTCAGGGCAACCGTGCTGCTTTGAATTTGGGCATTCGGGTAGGTTTGCAAAAAGATAAATTTTCTGCCGAAGGCGGATTTAGCATTTTTGCCAAAAAAGAAAATTCTGTTTGGAAATACGATGATTTTCAGGTGAATAGATTGGAGCTAAAAAACGTAGATGTGGTGGTTGCTACTCTTTCCGGTGAGCTGGAACTGATGCGTAACGACCCCACGTACGGCAAGGGCTTTAAAGCTCAATTGGCTGTCAATATAAACTCTCCTGCTATTGAATTAGAAGCCAGCGCCGTGTTCGGAGCTAAAGATTTCCGATATTGGGGCTTTGATGCAATGGTTAATGGCTTGCATATTCCGGCTTCGTTCGTAACCATTACGGGGTTTGTAGGTGGGGCGTATTACCGAATGCGTCCCGCTGACGGGGTAATGTCAAAAAAAGATGCACAAGGCAATGTGTCCGGACTAAAAAGAGCCTTTGATTTAGTGCCTGACGAGTCGATGGGCTTGGGACTGAAAGCCGGTGTTTTAGGGGCGTTTCAAACAGAAAAAGTGGCCTCATTCATCGCCGTGCTTAGTGTGCAAACCAATGCCGGAGGCGGTCTGGCACGCATCGGTATTGATGGGGAAGCTACGGTAATGTATGCCTTGCAGCAGAAAATGAAAAACCCGTTCCAATCGCTTCAAAACGGATTTACATCACAAGTGAACAAGCTGGTGGATATGGACAAGTTTGCAAAGTCAGATAAAAAAATAAATGTTCTTGACACTTCCGGGACCAATACCCCCGAGAGCATAACCTTTTCATTAGATGCAGATAAGCAAACCAAAGAAGCTCCTATATATGCCAAAATGTCAATGAGTTATGATTTTAATCAGAAAGCCTTTCACGCCAATATGCAAGCGTATATTAACGTGGCAGGGGGCATCGTACGGGGTACGGGAACTGATAACTTGGCAGGGCGAGCCGTGATTCACGCCGATCCAAAAGACTGGTACATCCACATCGGGACTTCGCGCGAAATGATGGGCTTGCAAGTGGGCTTTGGTGGTTTTAACATCGCAGCGAAAAGCTATTTTATGGTGGGAACTAAAATTTACGAAACACCCCAACCTCCCGCCAAAGTAGCCGAAATTTTAGGTTTGAAAGCCAACGATTTGGGGTATATGCAAAGCCTCAATCAGCTTGGCGAGGGCAAAGGGTTTGCCTTTGGGGCGCATTTGAATTTCAATACAGGACCGATTAATGCCGGATTTGTATATGCCCAATTTGCTGCTGGTTTGGGGGCTGATATGATGCTCAAAAACTACGGAAACGCACATTGCAAAAACCGAAGTGGCACGTTGGGAATCAACGGTTGGTATGCCAGTGGGCAAACGTATGTGTATCTGCAAGGCGAGGTGGGCATTCGTGTGAATTTGTTTTTTGTACGTAAAAACATTCCGATACTTTCGGCAGGGGCAGCTGCCATTTTGCAAGGTACCGGACCTAATCCGTTCTGGGCAAGAGGCTATCTCGGCGGGTATTACAACGTGTTGGGCGGACTGATAAAAGGGCGTTTCCGGCTAAAAATGGAATTCGGTGAGCAGTGTGAGCTGGCACAAGAACAAGTGTTGGGCGGTATGAAAATTATTTCCGATGTGTCGCCTTCCGATAAAAGCGATAACATTGATGTCTTTACCGCACCTCAGGTGAGTTTTAATTTGGAAATCGATAAACCGATTGTCATTCCCGAAGATGACGGTGACCATACGTATGTTGTCAAACTCGAAAAACTGGAAATGACTGACGCACAAGGCAGAAAAATAGACGGAAAATTGCAGTTTGGCAATTCTACCGACGTAGCGAATTTCGTCCCTACCGAAACGCTTTCGTCCACCACACAATATAAAATCACGGCAGAAGTGAGCTTTCAAGAATTGAAAGGCAATACCTATCAAACCGTGATGGTTGATGGTAAAAAAGCAACCGAAAAGGAAGAACGCACCTTCACCACGGGGGTGGCGCCGCAGTTTATCCCCAATAAAAATATTCAATATGCGTATCCGGTGCTTGACCAGAAAAATTATTTTACTGATGAAACGCAAGAAGCCTTCATCCAACTTAAACAAGGTCAGGCGTATTTGTTTGAATCACAACATTGGAATACCGAGTTGTACTTAAAAGCCGATAACGGCAACGTAGCCTCGGTAACGCCCCGTTACGATGCCGGTAAAAATCTGATTACCTACACGATGCCTAAACTCGGCACAGCCACCAAGTACACGCTTTCTATTGTGAGTAGCAGTAAAAATAAGAGTACCGTAGTGCAACCGAAAACTGGCAAAAAAACAACCGAGAAGGTAACTGCCGGTTATGACGATTCACAGGCTGAAACCTCGGCGGTTATCCGAAGCAATAAAGCCCAATCCTCTGTAAAAGATGCTGATTTTGAGCGATTGAATTATGCTTTTCAAACCAGTAAATACAAATCGCTTAAACAAAAATTAAATGCTTTTAAAACCGAACGCAAGTTGTGGAGCAGTCCGGCTTCGGGTGTGGTGATGTTGTTTAACCGAATGAACAGTGATGAGCCTTTTGAAACGGCTGAACTTTCAGGAACGATTTATACCGATAGCAAGCCTTTGTTGTATGCCGAAGCCCTTTTGGAAGATGCGTATGATGCGGTGTTTAAGAAATATTTGTATAGTAACGGGTTGATTGTTAATCTTTTGAAAAGAGAAGCTGCTAATGGGTACATCGGTTTTCCGCCCAAAGAAGCCATTTCGGTATTGAGTTCGTACTCCGAAAATTTGACAAACAATCCGCATAGTCTTACGCTGAAAACCGATTTTCCGTATCGTTATGATGTGTTTATTTTTTACCGAAATGATTGGACAACTTTACGTAATTATATCTCCAATCAGTCGGCTAATCGGATGTTAAATCCCACTTGGGAAGCCGAATTTATGGAGCGCCCCTTTCCGGTAACGCCCGAGAAAAAGTACAAAGCCACGCTGAAATACCGCTTGCCTAACGGAAAAACCACCTCCGAAGTGCCGTATTTTTATGAGTTTTAGTTTTTATTTGCTCAATTCTTTAAGAATGCGTTTATTTGAAACTTAATAACCCAATAAAAAAATAATGATGATGAAAAACATTTTAACATTGGCTTTTGTAGCCCTGACCATATTGGTTTCTTGCGGAAAAAAAGACCTGCCTGACAATCCTGCTGAACAAACTAAAAATCCGTTTGTAGGCATCTGGAAAATTGTTTCCGAAACAGATAATGGTAATGATTTACTCAATGTTTGCCGAAAAAACGACAGCTACACTTTCAATGAGGATAATACCTACGTAAGCATACACAACAACATTAGCGGCGGGGAGTGTGCAATAGAAGAAGGTAACGGAACATATTCCTTTACGGAAAACACGATAAAAATTATCAATACAAAGACAGGAAGCGAAGAAACCGCTAAATTTGAGATAAAAGGAACGAATTTAACAATCATAAACGGAACTTACAAAGCTGTTTATGAGAAATTTCAAAATCCACTAATCGGAACTTGGGATATACAAACCCAAACTGTAAACGGAACTTTAAATAAACTTTCAGATTGTCAAAAGAAAGAAATGCTGGTTTTTACCGATAGAACGATTAATCGGATAGAATCAGAAGAAAAAAACGGGCTTTGTGTTTCTTTGGGAGATGACATTGCTACGTATGTCATTTCAGGTAATAAATTAATTGAAATAAGCGAAGGGGAAAAGGAAGTGTTTACTTTTGAAGTAAAAGAAAATATCCTTACGATGAATTTGGAGGAGAAAGACAATAATACGGTGATAACCACAATTGTAACCTACAAAAAAAGGTAAGTGTATGTTTCTAATTTGAGGAATTATGCGTAATGATTTTACGATTTTCAATTTCTTAGTTCTCAAATTTTCACTACCTTTGCCCACATAAAACAAATCTCCAAAAATGTACAGAACACATACTTGTGGCGAGCTTCGCCTTGCTGATGTAAATAAAGAAATCACCCTGAGCGGTTGGGTGCAGAAAGTCCGCAACAAAGGATTTATGGTTTGGGTGGACGTTCGCGACCGATACGGCATTACCCAGCTGATTTTTGACGAACAACGCACCGAGCCGAAAGTCTTGCAGCTGGCGGCAACACTTTCCCGCGAAGACGTTATCCAAGTAACGGGTAAAGTCATTGAGCGTGAAGCAAAAAACAATCACATCCCCACGGGCGAGGTTGAAATTCTGGTAAGCCAACTTACCATTCTCAACAAATCGGAATTACCGCCCTTTACCATTGAAGATAATACCGATGGCGGAGAAGATATCCGTATGAAATACAGATACTTGGACATTCGCCGTACGCCCGTTCGCAATAACCTGATTTTCCGACACGAAGTAGCGATGCACGTCCGCAATTATCTTTCCAAAGAAGGATTTATTGAGGTGGAAACGCCCGTTCTGATAAAATCAACGCCCGAAGGAGCCCGAGATTTCGTTGTGCCTTCGCGTATGAACCAGGGCGAGTTTTACGCACTTCCGCAGTCGCCACAAACCTTCAAACAATTGTTGATGGTGGGCGGGTTGGACAAATATTTCCAAATCGTGAAATGTTTCCGTGATGAGGATTTACGAGCCGACCGCCAGCCCGAATTTACCCAAATCGACTGTGAGATGTCTTTCGTGGAGCAGGAGGATATTATCAACACCTTCGAGGGACTTACAAAACATCTGTTGCAGGAAATCAAAGGGGTTTCTATTGACAAATTCCCGCGAATGACCTACGCCGAAGCGATGAAAACCTACGGAAACGACAAACCCGACATTCGTTTCGGAATGAAATTCGGCGAGCTGAACGATATTGCACAACACAAAGATTTTAAAGTATTTAACGAAGCCGAGTTGGTAGTCGGGATTGCCGTGCCGGGAGCTAACAACTACACCCGCAAGGAAATTGACGCACTTATCGAATGGGTAAAACGCCCGCAAGTGGGTGCCTCGGGAATGGTGTATGTGAAATGCAACGAAGACGGCAGTTTCAAATCGTCCGTAGATAAGTTTTACGACGAAAACGACCTTAAAAAATGGGCGGAACGCACTCAGGCTAAGGCAGGCGACCTGATTTGTATCCTTTCGGGGAAAGCCGACAAGGTGCGCACCCAACTTTCAGCCTTGCGTATGGAACTTGCCGAACGTTTGGGGCTTCGCAAACCCGACGAATTTGCTCCGCTTTGGGTGGTGGATTTCCCATTGTTGGAGTTTAATGAAGAAGAAAACCGATTTTTTGCGATGCATCATCCGTTTACATCGCCCAAACCCCAGGATGTTCCTCTTTTGGAAAGCAATCCTGCTGCGGTACGGGCAAATGCCTACGATTTGGTGCTTAACGGAAATGAAATCGGCGGTGGTTCCATTCGGATTTTTGATAAAGAACTGCAAGCCAAGATGTTTTCACTTTTGGGCTTCACGCCTAAGCAGGCAGAGGCACAGTTTGGCTTTTTGATGAACGCCTTTAAATACGGAGCACCGCCACACGGAGGCTTGGCATTTGGTTTTGACCGTTTGGTAGCCATTCTGGGCGGACAAGAAACCATTCGCGATTTTATCGCCTTCCCGAAAAACAACTCGGGGCGTGACGTGATGATTGACGCACCTTCGCCGATTGAAAATGCACAATTGGACGAGTTGCATATCCGTTTGAAATAATTTTACTGTTGGACGAATAAAGTCTCGTTGAGCAAGGTGATACCATTCTGCTCAGCATATGATTTTATGGCATATTTTGGTGCCGGCGTAGGGATACGTCGGCACTTTTTTGTGTTGAGGGGCGTTGTTTTAAAAACAAGTTCGGCATCTTTCTTTGTAATTGCTTACTTGATAAGGATTACAATGAAAAGACACCGAACTTTTGTTTGCTAAAAACAGATGTTTGGCTTGTGTGAAGGCTTTTTATTATCTGTTTACGGCTTGGGAAGCTCCTTTTCAAAGGTGAGTTCAAGCACGTAGTCGGGTGATTCGGGTTGTTGCGGGAATTTTAGCAGTATTCCGTCTTTGTCTTGACTGAATTTAAGAGTTTTTCTGCTTTTAAACTCAACGGCTTTGATGAGTTTGTTCCCCGTGTAGGGCAAAAACAGGGCTTTGTCGGTCAAGTCCAGCACGTGAACGTACAGCGTTTTCCCTTTTTGGGTGGTTACGCCCCAGTGTGCGGGCGGTATGATGCCCCCGCGGGTGCCCTGAATGGTGGGGGCGTAGGTCTGCATCCAGTTGCCCATTTCTTTAAGGCGCTGAACGGCTGTTGCGGGAATGTTTCCGTTGGCTTCCGGTCCTACGTTCATCAGCAGATTGGCGTTTTTGCCTGCCGCTTTGACCAGATAGTGAATCAAGGTTTTGGTGCTTTTGTAATTCTGGTCGATGATTTTGTATCCCCACATTCCGTTCATTGTTTCACAGGTTTCCAGCGGTAGGCGACTGATGTCTTGCCCTGATAATCCGGCTTTGTTTTCCCCCGGAAGGTCGCGTTCAAATATCTGAATGTCTTCACCGGGAAACGGTGTGATGTGGTGATTATTCCCGATAAGGCAGGCGGGTTGCAGGCTGTGAATGAGCCTATATTGGGCGTTTAAATCCCAGGTTTTTGCGGTCATTCCGTCGGGGGCGATGTCCTTGTCCCACATTCCGTCGAACCAAATGGCGCCGATGTTGCCGTAGTTGGTCAGCAATTCGGTGAGTTGCTTTTTCATAAAGTCGTGATAGTCTTCCCATTTGCCGTGTTTGTCGCGTCCGGTGCCTTTGCCGGTACGCCCCAGCGGGTAATAGTCTGCCCGTCGCCAATCGAGGTGCGAGTAATAGAGGTGCAGGCGTATTCCCTGCTTTTGGCATTCCTGTGCAATTTCTTTGATGATATCGCGCTTGAAAGGAGTGGCTTTCACGATGTTGTAATCACAATGTTGGGTGTCAAACATTGAAAAACCGTCGTGATGGCGGGTGGTTATGGTAATGTATTTCGCTCCCGATGTTTTAATGGCGCTTACCCACTCGGCGGCATTGAAGCGGGCGGGGTAAAATCCGGCGGCAAGCTTTTCATATTCCTGCCAATGGAGGTTTTTGTTGTGCATCACCCATTCGCCATCGGCAAGCATACTGTAAATGCCCCAGTGAATGAAGATGCCGAACTTGTCGTCCTGAAAGGTTTCTCTGGCTTTGAGGTTTTCGGAGGTTGGTTTGTAGTCGGGTTGCGCTTTTACCGAGGTTATGGCAAGAAAAATCCCGATGATGCTTGTAATGAAGTGTTTTGTTGTCATATTTTTTGTGTTTAGGGTTGATGGTAGTTGTTTTAGGTGCTTCTTATTTCATTCTTTCTTTGTTGGGTTCTTAAAAAAAGAAGTTAGAAAAAAGATTTGTTTTGTCTGTTTAAAAGCAAATCCCCTTCATCATTGCTTGACGAAAGGGATTTGTTTATAATGAGAAATCTATTTTTTCTCGTTGAACATATGTTTGGCGTAATTTACCTTCATTATATCGAGAATGTTGCGAATAGAAGGAATACGCTCTTTGAATTGCTCGTAGTTTTTCTGTGCTACGGGCGTCCATTGCACTTCGGAAAGGGCTGTCATACGCGGTGCGACCATATACTCGGCTTGCTCGGGCGTGTGGATGTACTCCGTCCAGAGGTTTGCCTGCACGCCCCAGATGAGTTTTGCTTGTTCGGGGATGAACTCGGCAGGAACGGGGTCGTATGAGTATGTTTTTTCAACAGTGGTGAGGCAACAAATGCTTAGGTAAGGCTGTTTGGTTTCGGCATCGACTTTATCTTGGTAATGGTCAAAGTAACAATATCCTCCGGGGGTCATAATGGCTTTGTGTCCGGCTTTTGCCGCTGCAATTCCGCCTTCCACACCTCGCCAGCTCATTACGGTTGCATTGGGTGCTAATCCGCCTTCCAAAATTTCGTCCCAGCCGATAATTTGGCGCCCTTTTCCGTTTAGGAATTTCTCCACACGGCTGATGAAGTAACTTTGCAGTTTTTCTTCTTTGGTGTGTTTCTTGCCGTCCATCGGATTGGGTTCCGTGTCGTCTTTCAAGCCCAATTGTTTGATAACTTCTTGTGCTTGTGCCGATTCTTTCCATTCTTTTTTAGGTGCCTCATCGCCTCCGATGTGGATATATTCACTTGGGAAGATGTCCATCACTTCGGTCAGCACGTCTTCCAAGAATTGGAAGGTTTCTTCCTTGGGAGCCAAGACCTGATCAAACACGCCCCAGTATTCCGCAACTTTGTACGGACCTGTTCCGTTACCGAGTTCGGGATAGGCAGCCAAAGCGGCAAGCATATGTCCGGGCATATCAATTTCGGGAATAACGATGATGTGGCGCTCGGCGGCGTATTTGACAATTTCGCGGGCTTCTTCTTGTGTGTAGAAGCCTCCGTAGCGTTTTCCGTCGCCTTTAAAGGTTGCCCCTTCATAGGCGTGCGGGAAGTTTTTACCGATGGCGGTTTGCTCACGCCACGCCCCGACTTCGGTCAGCTTGGGATACTTTTTAATTTCCAACCGCCAGCCTTGGTCTTCGGTTAGGTGCCAGTGAAAACGATTCATTTTGTGTAGCGCCAACAAATCGATGTACTTTTTGATGAAGTCCATTGAAAACATATGGCGCCCGACGTCCAAGTGCATTCCGCGATAGGCAAAACGAGGGGCATCTTCAATTTTCGCAGCCGGAATAACAAAGTGCAATTCGTTATTTTCGGTGTTTACTTCGGTGATGAGCTGGCGCAGGGTTTGCAATCCGTAGAAAACACCTTGCGCTTTGTTTGCGCTAACGACAATCAGGTCAGCATTTCCGTCGATTTTGTAGCCTTCGGCACTTGATACGTTTGCATCAAGGTGCAGGTAAATTCCTTTATCGAATTTGGCATCTTTTCCTAAGGCAACCTCTATTCCGGTTTGCAGTTTGATGTACTCTTTAAGGAATTCGGCTTCTTTTTGAAGCTCGTTGTCGAAATAAATTTTCGTTTTTTCATTGAGCCAGAAACGCCCGTTTTGCGTTTCCATCTTCTGCGGAAGCGGCACTACCTTATAGTCGCTTGCCACGTTTTGCGTTTCGATATACGGATTTTGTTGTCCGCACGAAACCAATGCAAATGCCAAAGCTATGGCACAGATGTATTTTTTCATACGTTTTAATTTATATTGTTAAAAATTAATTTACGCTGTTTTGAGCTTTGTTTTGGTGCAAATATACGTCTTTTTGTTTATCTTTCCTATATATATGGTGTTGAAAATTTCAAGCATAAAAAAAGATGCCCTCAGGGGCATCTTGTTGTGTTATGAACTTCGTGTGAATTTGCCGAGGCTTTCCAGCAATTGGGGCTGGTCGTCCAGCGCAATCTTGGCGATGCTGTAAAACTCGCGCACCCACTTTTCGAGTGCCTCAAAGGCGGCGTCTTTGTTTTGGGTTGCCTGCTGGCTTTCGCCTTTTTCGTTGGTGTAATGCAGATATGCCTGCCGCACCTCGGTAAGGGCTTTGAGTTGCTCAGTGATGTGCTCGTCGGTAATTTTGAGTCGTTTCAGCGGGGTGCGGAGTTCTTCTCTCACTTGCAATTGTTTGTAAAACGTGTCGATATCGTCAAGCAATTTATTGATGCGAAGGCTCATAATCCCTTTGACTGCCAAGACGGTAAGGATGGTGTTTTCATCTTTAAAGACGATTTTTGCCTTCTTACGGTCGGTGGTGTAGGTTTTTTTCAGTTCCTCAAACTTTTTGCTGAACGCATCGTATGCCATTTTTTCTTCGGCGGATTCGGTTTTGTTCAGGTCGAGTTTTGCTGCGGCACTGTCATAGAGGGCTTTTCCTTTGGCGATTTCGGGTTCGTCATAGCCGTACTCTGCCAGTTCGTTTTTCAGCAATTCGTTTTTGCTGATGTTCTCAAAAATGGCTCCATAATTGTGGAACGCTTCGATACTGAGTCTTGTCCTTTTCATAAAGCTTTTTTTAAAATATTAAACAATTGTTTTTTAATTCATTTTGAATTATTTATAGCAAAAACTATTCCAAATATTGTTTTTGGTGCTATTTTTTGATTTAATTTTTTAATAATAATCGTAGATTAGATTTCTTGAAGATAGTTATAAGGGGATTTTGATGGCTGTTTCGTGAGTTTTTGAGTTCTTTTTACCTTTAAAATTGATTTTTATTACAAAAAACGGCTCGATTTCCTGTTTTTTAGTGTTTGTTTTGTGTTTCTGAACGTTCATTTTGCATTCCCGAGTGTTTATATTGCGTTCCCGAACGTTCATTTTGTGTTCCCG
>NZ_JAUNKD010000015.1 GCF_030532915.1 Capnocytophaga sp. | reverse complement strand
TGTTGGCATCAGCTTCTTTTTTCCAAAACACACGGCTTCCGTTGATGAGAAAATTTAGAAACGAAAAATCCGTTTTTAGGATTTTCACCTAATAAAAAGAAAAGACGCCGTAAAAGCATCTTTCTAAAATAGAATTTATAAGGTAAAACAACTGCACATTGAAAAGAAATAGCCAATCTTTGCAGATAATACGCTTAAAATAGGGATTGATACTAAAAACAATGTGGTTGACTGCCTTAAAAAAGCTGTCAAAAAATGTTCTGTTAAGTCAAACTTTCTTTAATACGCTTAATAGCTTCACGAAGTTCGGTCTCGGAGGCTGCATATGAGATGCGAATGCAGTTCTTATCGCCAAAAGCCTCGCCCGTAACGGTAGCCACGCCTGCCTCTTCCAGCAGATAGAACGAAAAATCGGAAGCTGTGTTAATGGTTTTTCCGCGTAGGGTTTTCCCGAAGAAATATGAGATATCAGGGAAGACATAAAAGGCTCCTTCGGGGACATTGAGCTTAAACCCACAGATTTCAGCCAATAATTCCAGTACTAAGTCCCTTCGGGTTTTAAATTGCTCAATCATATACCGAATGTTGCTCACCGGAGCGTTCAAGGCTGTAATCGTAGCGCGTTGGGCAATGGTATTTGCGCCGCTGGTGATTTGCCCTTGCATCTTGGTGCACGCCTTGGCAATCCACTCGGGCGCCCCGATGTACCCGATGCGCCAACCGGTCATCGCAAAGGCTTTCGAAACGCCATTAACGGTAACGGTGCGGTCAAACATTCCGTCAATTTCGGCAAAACTGGTATGTTTCCCTACAAAATTGATATGTTCATAGATTTCATCAGAAAGTACGAAGATATTCGGATATCTGGCAAGTACGCGGGCAAGTCCTTCCAGTTCGGATCGATTATAGACGGAACCGCTCGGGTTGCAAGGCGAATTAAGCCAAATCATTTTGGTTTTAGGCGTGATAGCGGCTTCAAGTTGCTCCGGAGTCATCTTAAAATCGTTGTCAATGGTGGTATGGACTTCTACCGGAACGCCCTCGGCGATTTTCACAATGTCCTTATAGCTTACCCAATAGGGCGCAGGGAAAATAACTTCGTCACCGGGGTTTATCATTACGAGCGCCACGTTTGCCAAGCACTGTTTGGCTCCGGTAGAAACGCAAATTTGCGTGGGCGAGTAGGTCAGGTTGTTGTCCCGTTTGAACTTTTGGCAAATAGCATCTTTCAGTTGCGCAAACCCATCGACGGGGGAGTATTTGCTGTAATTCTGATGGATTGCATCAACGGCTGCTTCTTTAATAAAGTCGGGAACATTGAAATCAGGTTCGCCCAGACTCAGCCCGATGATGTCTTTTCCTTGTGCTTTGAGTTCACGGGTCTTGGCTGCCATTGCAAGTGTGGCAGATGTTTCCATTTTATTGATTCTGTCGGATAAAAACTGTTGCATAAGCGTAAATTATTGATTTCAGTTCACAAAAATACGTATTTTTGCAGGAAAAAATCAGGAAATAACCGTATTTTTTTTACATTTGCCAACGAATTTATTACAAACTAACAGATTTGCAAAAGATGACGGACGTAAAAAGCATTACCAATTACTTCAATGACTTGACCTTGGAGCAACTACGCAAGTTTGAAGCGTTAAAACACGTGTACGAGGAGTGGAATACCAAAATAAATGTGATTTCACGCAAGGACACCGAGCGTTTTTACGAGCACCACGTGTTACATTCGCTTGCCATTGCGAAAGTTCAGGCGTTCTTGCCGGGCAGTTCTGTTTTAGATGTGGGTACAGGCGGCGGATTTCCGGGCGTTCCGCTGGCAATTTTGTTCCCACAGGTGAACTTTACGCTCGTTGACTCCATCGGAAAGAAAATTAAAGTAATAGAAGCGGTTTGTAAAGCAATTGGTATTGAAAACATTACCGCCATTAACAGCCGAGCCGAACAAATTGACCAAAAATTCGATTTCATCGTAAGCCGAGCCGTTACCCAAATGCCCGAGTTTGTGAAATGGGTGAAAGGGAAAACAAAAAAAGTGTCAAAACACGCGCTCCCCAACGGAATTCTGTATTTAAAAGGGGGAGATTTAACACAAGAGCTGGCTTTATTCCCTGCTGCGCGGCAATATGCAATTTCTGATTTCTTTTCCGAGCCTTTTTTTGAGACGAAGAAAGTAGTTTACCTTCAATATTGAGAAAAAAGCGATATTGTTTAAGGAGTTGGTTTTACTTTTTGTTTCCGTCTAAGAAGATATAAAATAAATCCCAGCGATAACGCATTTCTTCGCTGAGTTGGGTGTTTTCAAAGTAGTATTTTTCCACCAAAGGCAAGAGATTTTCAGCAAGTTGGCGGTCGTTTATCCATTCCATTACTTCATTATTAAAATCCGGATTTACCGAAAACACATCGGAATAGTCGCCGTAGTTTCCTCCGTAGTAAAGTAATGATTCAAAATGCTCCAAAGCGGTGGGGCAGTGGTGGAGCATCATTTCCTGCCAAAGGGAAAGCAAATGTGTAACGGAAATCCCTGAAATATTGAACATTAAAATGTAAGTCATTGCGCTTGCCAATCGGGTTTGGTAGGGCGAATGCACCAAAATATCGGTCATAAATTGTTTAGAAAACCGCTGCATAAATTCCAATTGCGGGGCAGACCAATGTGGCAATTCAAAATGGCATTTGTCCAAAATATTTTCCGTGGAATGGCGGATATTTTTGTGCATTGCCAAGAGTTCCAGCACGCGAGGCAGAAAATGAGCGATTTCATTGGTTCGTTGGTCGGTATAAGCCGCGTCTAAATATTCGTAAATCAGGTCTTCGCTAAGCTGATTCACAGGCGTAGAAACCAATAATTGCTCGTTTTCTTCACTGACACAGCAGTTGGTGCAAACATCGGTTAAAAACCGCCCAACAGGACGCAAGAAAAGCGTGTATGCCTCTGTGATAAGCAATTGCATTTCCGGCGACATTTCAGGATACAACGACGGATTGGGGCGTGTTTTGATTTTCATATCGTTTTGTTTTAATTTATTTTCATAAAAAAACGTTGCCAAAGAAGTGTGAATTCTTTGGTAAAGATAGTAAATAAAATCTTGATTTTAAAATCGATACCCGAAACCAAGATTCAAGTACACATTGTGCAAATTGAATGAAATAGCCTCAAAATTCGGGTTTAACAAGCTGTTGAAGCTATATGTGATTTCAGGGAAAAGACAAAAATGGTTGTTTAAGTACCATTCCGCTCCGAACAAAGCACCCCATTCGGTTTTTTGCACTTCATCGGAAAAATCATAGTTTGCCATTTCGCCATTTTCAAAGTTGATTTTGGCTCCGACGGGCGTATCCTGTCGCAAGTAGCCTTCTGAAACTGCTCCTGTGAAACTACGGCTGATGGCTCGGCTTACGTATCCTCCTGCGTATAAATTCCAACGATTAGAAATGGCGTAAACTACTGATAAAGTTAGGCTTACGTATGAATTGTCGATTTTGGTTTCCACCATTCCGGTGTAATAGCCTCGTATTTTCTCACCTGATTTTTCAATTTCTGTAATATAGTGTTTTACGTAGGCTTGGGTTTCCATTCCTTTTCTTTCGGAGCGAATCCCCAATCGAATGCCCCATTTTTTTCTCTCAGAAAACCAGCGGGTTGCGTTGATTTCTGCCCCGAGAAGCAACATCGGGTTGTAATTTTCTATCTTTCGGATTTCTTGCGGAATGCCCAGTGGCGTGCTTCCGCCGATGCTGAAATTCGCACGGACTTGATAATCAGTAAGTGATATTTTTTCTTGTGCACCGCTCAAAGTGCTGAATAGTAATGTTATGGCAAATATAATTCGTGTCATATTATTTCGTAATTATTTCAATTTCATCTATATAGAGCGTACTTCCAACCGCTCCGTTAAACACATCGCCTTCAATGCTTGACGTAAGAACAATGGTGAACATATATTCTTTTTCGGGATTGAATTTCTTTCTTTCGGCGTCTTCAAAAAGGATTTCAAATTTTGTCCACTCATTGGTTTCGATGCGCTGTTCGGGTTTTAGTCGTGCCACACTAACGATTCTCGGGTCTTTAAAAGCGTGGTCGCCGGGAAGAAAATTATCTTTTTCGCCTTTTTCAAAAAGAATGGCGTAAGCGTCCCAAGTGTCGCGTGTTAGTTGCGTATTTTTTTTGGTTTTGGTAAGCGTTTCGCCGGCAGTGTATTTAAAATAACCCGTAACGGCTTTTGGGGCTGTTTTGAAATTGTAATCCATTCCGAATTTGGTAGATTTTACAACGGGGAAGGTCTGCTTGAAACTTCCCAAGAAAAGATTTCCGGCGGCCAATGGAGAGCCAAAAAGGGAACCTAAAAAACCGGTGCTTTTGGTTTGTAATTTGATGCCGTTTCCTTTGTAACCGTCGGGAGTTTGAGCCGAAGGATACACTGCCGGCGTAAATTCTTCTCCTTTCTTTAATAAGGTCTTAGCCAATGTGTTATATCCTTCATTGGCAGTTGCCCAATCGTATCGTTTTTGGTTGTTGAGTTGTTCAAAAAGCAGATGAAAATGTCCTTCGGGACTGGTGGTGTGAATGGTTTCGGCTTTTTCAAAAGAATAATGCTGAATGGCCGTGTTGTCATCAATCACGAACGATACGGTGTATTCTTTTGTCCATTGCCCATTTTCGGAAGTAACGGTGTATGTTTTCGGTTCATTGAAATCAAGCATTGAGCCGTTGGCAGGAATAATCGTCGCTCCTTTACTGAGTTCAAAATTAGGGGCATACAAAAAATCACCTTTAAAAGTTTTTAAATTAAAGGTTACGGAATTGTTTCCGATAATGGGGTTGTCTTTGAGTATTTTTCCGCCTTCGGGAAGGGTTGCCTGCTCAATATCGGCTTCTAAATTCGGGGCTTCTTCCCGAATACAGGAACTCACGAGCATACTTGCCGTGAATGCTAAAAAAAGAATTTTTCTCATAAAAGTTAAATTAAGTGATTGAGATTTAATTTTTTACTACTTTGCTTGTATTTAGAATATATCCTGCCACACAAAGTCGAAACCTTGTGCATACAGGGTTTCGACTTCGTGTAGTTTAATTAATAAATGTTATTTTTGAGTGAATTTTATAAAAATCCTTGCTCTTTCATCCATTTATCGCTGTAAATTTTGCTCATATAACGCGAACCGTGGTCAGGGAAAACGATAACAACAACGCTTTCGTTATCAAAAAGCCCTTTTTCAGCGTATTTTTCAGTTGCAGCAAAAGCCGAACCGCTGGTATATCCGCAGAAAATTCCCGTTTCAGTGGTGATTTTGCGGGCTGCCAAAGCACTTTCTTTGTCGTTTACCTTAATAAATTCGTCAATAATATCAAAATCGGTAGCCGTCGGGATTAAATTTTTGCCCAATCCTTCCACTTGATATGAATGCAGTTCATTGGGGTCGAACTCACGGGTTTCGTGGTATTTTTTGATGGCTGAACCTTCGGCATCAACGCCTAAAATTTTCACATTCGGATTTTTTTCTTTCAGATATCTTCCTATACCTGAGATAGTTCCGCCTGTGCCGCTACAAACCACCACGTGCGTAACTTTGCCGTCGGTTTGTTCCCAAATTTCTTTTCCGGTTGTGTGATAGTGTGCATCAATATTTTTCTCGTTGAAATATTGGTTGATGTAAATGGAATTGGGGGTTTCTTTGTGCAAACGCTCGGCTGTTTTGTAGTACGAACGCGGGTCATCGGCAGGAACGCTCGCAGGGCAAACGTGTACTTCGGCGCCCATTGCTCGGAGCATATCTATCTTATCTTGTGATGATTTATCGCTGATTGCCAGAATGCAACGATATCCTCTGATGGCACTAATCATCGCCAAACTGAATCCTGTGTTGCCCGATGTATTTTCAACGATGGTTCCGCCGGGTTTGAGTGCACCACTGCGTTCGGCTTCGTCAATGAGATACAGAGCGATACGGTCTTTTGCCGAATGCCCCGGATTGAAGGCTTCTATTTTGGCGAAGTAATTTCCACTTAGGTTTTTTGTGATTTTTTCAAGAGAAATTAAGGGGGTATTCCCCATCAGTTCCAATATATTATTGTAATATTGCATTTTTTTTAATATTTTGATAATCAATCGTATATTTATGGTTAAAATGATTTTTTTGCATAAAAAAACAAAAGCAGAAATTCTTTTGAATCCTGCTTTTGTACATTTTGAAAAGAATTATTTTTTCATCACTTCGGCTACTTTTTCACCGATTTTTGCAGGTGAATCCACCACGTGAACACCGCATTCTTTTAATATACGTTTTTTGGCTTCGGCAGTGTCATCAGCGCCACCTACGATGGCTCCGGCGTGCCCCATTGTACGTCCTTTCGGAGCGGTTTCACCGGCGATAAAGCCCACTACCGGTTTTTTATTTCCATTGGCTTTAATCCAGCGTGCGGCTTCGGGTTCAAGCTGACCACCGATTTCGCCAATCATTACAATACACTCAGTTTCAGGGTCGTTCATTAAAAGTTCAACCGCTTCTTTGGTGGTTGTCCCAATGATGGGGTCACCCCCGATTCCGATGGCGGTGGTAATTCCCAATCCTTGACGCACGATTTGGTCGGCAGCCTCATAGGTTAAAGTCCCTGATTTTGAAACGATTCCCACTTTTCCCTTTTTGAAAATAAAACCGGGCATAATGCCTACTTTGGCTTCTTCGGGCGTGATAACCCCAGGGCAGTTAGGTCCTACCAATCGACAGTCTTTATCTTTCAGATAATCAGCTACTTTTATCATATCTGCTACCGGAATTCCTTCCGTAATGGTAATGATAACTTTGATGCCGGCGTCGGCTGCTTCCATTATGGCGTCGGCTGCAAAAGCAGGCGGTACAAAAATGATTGAAACATCAGCTTTGGTTTCTTTAACTGCTTCTTTTACAGTATTGAAAACAGGTTTTCCCAAGTGAATTTGCCCGCCTTTTCCGGGGGTAATTCCACCCACTACGTTGGTGCCGTATTCAATCATTTGTTCGGCGTGAAAAGTACCTTCACTGCCTGTAAATCCTTGTACGATTATCTTCGAATTTTTATTAACTAATACGCTCATATCTTATGATTTAAGTACTCAGCAAAACTATGATTTTTTATTTGATTTTCAAAATTATTTTTAATCTTTGATGTAATAAAGAATTTACGAATGTGTTAATTATTTGAAAATTAAATTTTTATGATAACTAGAAAAGAAAAAACTTTACCGAAAAAAAAATCCGGCAAAGTTTGTTTTTGATTATGTTAAGTGATTTTTGGATTAATAAACCCTTTTAAGACAAATAATTAAGATGTTTAATTATTCCTAAAAACCAATTGATTATCAAACGAATCCAAAAGAATGATGCTGTTTTTATGTACGTTACCGCTTAAAATTTCTTTTGAAAGGCGGTTAAGCACTTCTTTTTGAATGGTTCGTTTTACGGGTCGCGCTCCAAACTGCGGGTCGAATCCTTTTTGAGCCAGGTAATCAATAGCCTCGTCAGTAGCATCGAGCAGAATGTTTTCGCGAGCCACCATTTTGATGAGCGAACGCAATTGCAAACGCACAATGTTTCGGATATTTTCCTGCGAAAGCGGCGTAAACATCACAATGTCGTCAATTCGGTTAATAAACTCAGGACGAACCGTTTGCTTCAACAATTGCAACACTTCCTCTTTGGCGGTTTCGGTGGCTTTTTCCGTGTCGTCAGCGTGTTTTTCAAAACTTTCCTGAATTAAATGACTGCCAATGTTGGAGGTCATAATAATAATGGTGTTTTTGAAATCGGCGGTTCTGCCTTTATTGTCTGTCAGGCGACCTTCGTCCAAAACCTGTAACAAAATATTAAAGGTGTCGGGGTGCGCCTTTTCGATTTCGTCGAGCAAAATCACCGAATACGGTCGGCGACGTACCGCTTCGGTCAGTTGCCCGCCTTCGTCATACCCCACATACCCCGGAGGTGCTCCCACCAAACGGCTTACTGCGTGGCGTTCTTGGTATTCGCTCATATCGATACGTGTCATAGCTGTCTCATCATCAAACAGATACTCGGCAAGGGCTTTGGCAAGTTCGGTTTTTCCTACTCCGGTTGTTCCTAAGAAAAGAAACGAACCGATGGGTTTTTTCGGGTCTTGCAAGCCGGCTTTGCTTCGGCGAATGGCATCGGAAATGGCTTCGATGGCTTCCTCTTGCCCCACCACGCGTTTGTGGAGTTCGCTTTCCAATTTCAGTAATTTTTCGCGTTCGCCCTGCAACATTTTCGTAACCGGAATGCCCGTCCATTTGGCAACCACTTCGGCGATGTTTTCGGAGGTAACTTCCTCTTTTATAAGCGAATTACCTTGTGCTTCATCCAATTTTTCTTGTAACAGAACGAGCTTGTCTTGTGCTTCTTTGATTTTTCCGTAACGAAGCTCGGCTACTTTGGCGTAATCGCCTTCGCGTTCGGCTTTTTCGGCTTCCAATTTGTAATTTTCAATGGCTTCTTTGGTGATTTGCACCTCATCGATGACCGATTTTTCGCTTTGCCATTTGGCGAAAATGGCGTTGCGTTCTTCCTTTAAATTGGCTACGTCGGCATAAAGCGTTTTGAGTTTCTCTTCGTCGTCTTCCCGTTTAATTGCCTCGATTTCAATTTCTAACTGCATTATTTTTCGGTCAAGCACGTCCAATTCTTCGGGTTTGGAATTGATTTCCATTCGCAATTTGGCTGCGGCTTCGTCCATCAAATCAATGGCTTTATCGGGCAGAAATCGATTGGTAATGTACCGCTCTGAAAGTTCCACGGCGGCGATAATGGCTTCGTCTTTAATGCGGACTTTATGATGCGTTTCGTACTTTTCCTTAATTCCGCGAAGGATAGAAATGGCACTTTCCGTATCGGGTTCTTCCACCATAACTTTCTGAAAACGACGCTCTAAGGCTTTGTCTTTTTCAAAATATTTTTGGTATTCGTCTAGCGTCGTTGCCCCGATGGCACGCAATTCGCCCCGAGCCAACGCCGGTTTTAAGATGTTGGCAGCATCCATCGCTCCTTCGCCACCGCCTGCCCCGACAAGTGTGTGGATTTCATCGATGAACAAAATGATATTTCCGTCGGAAGCGGTAACTTCTTTCACTACGGATTTGAGCCGTTCCTCGAACTCGCCTTTGTATTTAGCTCCGGCGATAAGTGCCCCCATATCAAGTGAATAGATGATTTTATCTTTCAGATTTTCGGGTACGTCGCCCTGCACGATACGGTGTGCGAGTCCTTCGGCGATGGCGGTTTTTCCTACACCGGGTTCGCCCACAAGCATCGGGTTGTTTTTTGTTCTTCGCGAAAGAATTTGCAACACGCGACGGATTTCCTCATCACGCCCGATGACGGGGTCAAGTTTCCCGCTATCAGCCAGTTGATTCAAATTTTTGGCGTATTTATTGAGCGAATTGTAGGTTTCTTCGGCAGAAGCGGAGGTTACGCGTCCGCCTTTGCGAAGCTCTTGAATGGCTTTTTCGATGTCTTTTTCCTTTACGCCTTGGTCTTTCAAAGCCTGACCTATCTTGCTGTTTGACTTGAAGATAGCCAAAATCAGATGCTCGATGGAAACGTACTCGTCGTTCATTTTTTTGGCGATGATTGCTGCTTCGTTAAGCATTGTGCCTGCTTCCCGCGAAAGCGACATTTGTCCGCCACTGACTTTGGGGAAACTCTGTAAGGCTTTTTCCAGTACGTTGCTGAGTTGTTCCTTGTTGATATTCAGTTTTTTAAGTAGGAAAGGCAACACGTTTTCGTCGATTTCTTCAATGGCTTTGAAAAAATGTTCGTTTTGCAATTCCTGATGTCCGTACCCTTGTGCGATTTGCTGTGCTTGTTGTACGGCTTCTTGCGATTTAATGGTATAATTGTTAAAATTCATAGTCTTAAAATAATTTTGTGTGTTTCTGCGTGAAGAAAGGCAAGTTTTATGCCGAAGTGATTTTTATGACTTTTTGTCAGTTTTTGTAAGCGGAGTTTTTGTTGTTTTGAGCTTAGTTTGTTTGTAATTAGGTTTTTATTGATATTTTATATTAATGACAATTTGTCAAATTGTTTTAAGAAATAAGAAAGATTGCTGTGAATAGAGTTGTTTTTTTAGAGTATCATAAAAAAGCCTCACTTCTGTGAGGCTTTTTATCATTTTATCTTGAATAATTAGGTGCTTCTTTGGTGATGGTGATGTTGTGCGGGTGGCTTTCTGTAATGCCGCTGGCGGTAATACGAACAAAACGACTCACCTCTTGCAACGTTTGAATGTCTTTCGCGCCACAGTAGCCCATTCCGGCACGAAGCCCGCCGATGAATTGATGCATACTTTCTTGTAATTCACCTTTGTAAGCCACTCTGCCAACGATGCCTTCCGGAACTAATTTTTTAATATCGTCTTCCACATCTTGGAAATAGCGGTCTTTACTGCCTTGTTTCATTGCTTCGACAGACCCCATTCCGCGGTAGGATTTGTATTTTCTTCCTTCAAAAATAATGGTTTCACCGGGCGATTCTTTCGTGCCTGCCAGCAAAGACCCCAGCATCACGCAATGAGCACCTGCGGCGATGGCTTTCACGATGTCGCCCGTATATCGAATTCCGCCGTCGGCAATAACCGGAACGCCCGAGTTTTTCAGTGCGCCGGCAACTCCCATTACGGCAGAAAGTTGCGGGTATCCTACTCCGGCAACTACGCGCGTAGTACAGATAGACCCCGGTCCGATACCTACTTTTACGGCATCGGCGCCATTTTGAGCCAAGTAAACAGCGGCTTCGGGGGTGGCAATATTCCCGACAACTACATCTAAATCAGGGAATTTGGCTTTCACGGCTTTCAGTACCGATACAACGCCTTGCGTATGTCCGTGAGCGGTATCGATAATTACGGCATCAACGCCCGAATGCACTAAGGCTTCGGCACGTTCTACGGCATCGGCAGTTACACCCAACGCCGCTGCTACACGCAATCTGCCTAAACTATCTTTGTTGGAAATTGATTTTTCTTGCAGATTGGCAATATCACGGAAGGTTATAAGCCCGATGAGTTTGTTGTTTTTATCAACAACGGGCAGTTTTTCGATTTTGTTTTTTTGCAGAATTTTCTCGGCATCTTTCATCGAAGTACCTTCACTGGCGGTGATTAAATTTTCGGAAGTCATCACCTCGGCAATGGGGCGATTAGCGTTCTGTTCGAACCGTAAATCGCGATTGGTAACGATACCTTTTAGCGTTCCGTTTTGATCAACGATAGGGATACCGCCGATGCTGTTTTCTTTCATACACTTTTTGGCATCGGACACTTTGGTGTCTAAGCCCAGCGTAACGGGGTCGATAATCATTCCGCTTTCGGCACGTTTAACCTTGCGGATTTGAGTGGCCTGCTCGCTGATTGTCATATTTTTGTGAAGCACCCCAATACCGCCTTCACGCGCCATCGCAATAGCCATTGCCGCTTCGGTTACGGTGTCCATCGCTGCCGAAATAATCGGAACGTTCAGTGAAATGTTGCGTGTAAACCGGGTTGTGATGGAAACATCACGCGGAAGCACTTCGGAATAATTAGGAATAAGCAGTACGTCGTCATAGGTAAGCCCTTCACCTATAATTTTATTTTCTTGAAGATTCATAAAGCAACTTGAAATTTAGTTGCGTGCAAATGTAAGTATTTTTTTTCAAAATAAAAAACGAGTTGATTATTTTTCAACTCGTTTGGTGTTTTACTTTTTTTGCCATTGGGATATGTTTTCTTGAAGCACTTTAACATAACCTTCGTTACCGGCTTTTTGGGCTACTTCCAATGCTTTTTGAGCTGTTTTTAGGGCTTCTTTATAATCTTTTTTGGCGGCTTGAATGTCCGATTTTAGTTTCAACGTCCAATATGCGTTGGGACTCATTTCGGCAGCTTTATGTGCCCACTCGGCAGCCTTGTTTAAGTCGATATTTTCTTCAAAATAATATTGTGCGGCTCGGTGGTAATCGCTGGCGGTAGGCCCGTTCATTGTTTTTCCGATGCTTTCCATTACGGCATCACGCGTGTTTACTTTGATGGGAACTTTAACCAAAATATTGTCCCAAGCCAGCGTTAGTTGCGCATCGTTGTTTCTGACATTGTCAAAGCCGATTGAAAAAGTTTCTATTTTCGGGCTGACATTCTGTGTTTTAACGCTGGTTTGGGCTACGACTTTGTTGGGGTCGTAATTCTTTCCGGGGTCGCCCCATAGCTGATAATCAGCATACAATAACACTTTCCATTCATTGGCTTCGGGAACTGAATACAGTGCGTATTTTCCGGCTTTAACGGCTGTTTCTCCGAAAGTTACGTCGGTTGAAAATTCAATTACCGTGGCGGCATTGGCACCGGTACGCCAAATTTTTCCGTACGGAACTAAATCCCCGAAAACGGTACGCCCTTTGATGGACGGGCGGGAGTACACTACTTCAATATCAGTTAAGCCAACTGTTTGATTAATAACCGATTTAGGACTTGCGTTTGGGGTTTTCAGTTGTGCAAACCCGATGTTGAGAGCAAAAAATGCTGTAATTGAAATGATTATATTCTTCATAATTAGGTAATTTTTGTAATTGGGCAAATGTACGTTAAAAAGTGAAAAAATCAAAAGAAAATCGTGAAAACAAAAAAAGCAATCCTTTTTTTGAGGATTGCTATTATGTTGAATTTATTCGCTTTTAGTTTCATCGGCTAATCCTTTAAGGACAAGTTCGGCAGTGGCAGGATTGGTAGCGATTGGAATGTTGTGTACATCGCAAATCCGCATAAGCATCAGAATATCAGGTTCGTGAGGGTGTTTGTCAAGTGGGTCTCTGAAAAAGAACACGCCTCTGATTTTTCCTTCAACAATTTGTGCGGCTATTTGTGCGTCGCCTCCTTTGGGGCCGGAAAGCACCTTTTCAACTGAAAGTCCCGCATTTTGAGCGTGTTGCCCCGTTGTTCCGGTGGCTATGATTTGAATGTTTGCTGAGTGCAATACGTTTAAATTTTTCATCAGAAACGAAACCATTTCGGCTTTTTTTCCGTCGTGTGCAATGACTGCTAATTTCATTGGGTATAAATTTTATTTATTGTTGTAAATAGTTTTGATGATTCCGTCGGCTAAACCGATTCGGGGGACGTGAATTTTTTTGGCATTGCTCCATTTCATCGCACTGATGTAAATTTGGAGTGCGTGCAAGATTACGTCGGCACGGTCGGGGTTCAGTCCCAAAACGCGGATACGCTCTTCGTACGTAAAAGACGAAAGGTATTTTGCGTAATCCTTTAAGTACTTGTACGATAGCGGCTGTCCGTCTTTTTTACCTGAATTTTTGAACGTTTTGTTGATATTTCCGCCCGAGCCGATAGCTTCAAGATTGTCAATGTGTTGCGTTGCGTTTTTTATCCAGTTTTCGACTTCTTTCCACATTTTTGAACTGACCATTCCGTCCAAAAGCCGAACCGTACCGATGGGGAACGAGCGTGAATTTTCAATTTTTCCGTTTACGAAAACAGTAAATTCGGTGCTTCCACCGCCCACGTCTATGTACAGGTAGGCTTTGTTTTGTTTTTCGACCAATGAATAAATATCGGTAGAGGCGATGATGCGGGCTTCTTCCTGTCCGTCAATTATTTGAATGGTTACGCCTGTTTTTTTGAAGATTTCTTCGGCAACTTGCTTACCGTTAGAGGCTTCGCGCATTGCCGAGGTGGCACACGCCATATATTTTTCAACCTTGTAAACCTTCATAAGCAGACTAAAAGCCTGCATTGATTCGCTAAGTCGTGCAATATTTTCGTCGGATATTTGCCGATTAAGGAAAACGTCGGCACCTAAACGAATCGGCACCCGAACCAAGCTGCTTTTTCTGAATAATGGAGGTTGCCCTTCTGTTTCTAAAACGTTGGCAATTAGTAATCTAACGCCGTTTGAACCAATGTCAATAGCTCCTAACTTTTTGATTTTCATCTGATGGATGGTTTCCTTTGAATGTGATTGCTAAACGTGAGCAAAATTACTCAAAAAAATATTCAAAAAAGTATTTTTTTGTAAATTTTTTATCGGTTAGCAAAAAAGAATTGTTTTTAATTGTATGATAATTAGTTGTTTAGTGTGTTTACTCCACCCACAAACCTAATTGCTCGGCGAGGGCATAAATGACATATTTTTCGTCTTTTTGAGCAACGATAAAATTACAATCGTCGTTTCCGCTGGCAAGGTCGAGCAGGGTGTATTCGGTGTGGAGTTCCAATTTTTGGCGAACAAGCTCCCAATCGTTGCCTACTTCTTTGAAAGTGATTTTGAAAGGTTCACCGATTTCTTCGGAAATAAACCGACATAATTCTTTCACGTCAAATTTCCAATCGTCTTTAAATACCCGAAATTTTTCGGTAAACGCCCAGTACAGTAGATAATCTTTCTGATAATCATCTAAATACTCTAAATCTTCTTCGTACCAAATGCCTTCATCAATAAGTCGGTCGGCAAAGGCTCGGCGATTGTGATTGATATTTTTCCAATCGGTTTTTAATTCGGAAATATCGCTGTTTGTCAGATAGTTATTGTAATTCAGTACACACACCAATTCATCAAAGGCTTCCTCATCGGACAAAGATGCTTTTTCAAAATTCCCTTGGTTTTGTTTTGTTTCGATTTCAAGTTCCTTGCAAATATCTTCCGTGAATTTAAGCATCTCATCGAAATGAAATTTTCCTGTTTTGTCGGCAAATTCATAGATAAACGGCTCACTATCAATGAGCATTTGCTTGTAAGTGGATTCGGTATCGACATCGTTGCAGTGCATATAACCGAATTTTCCGTTATCGTACAACATCATCGCAAACGAAACGTTCTGTTTTTCAGTTGATTTGCTGTTTTTTCGGGTTCTAAAAAGCAATTGCATAATCATAAACCCGTTTCCTTTGCGAATTTCTTCCAATTCTTCTTCGTTCAGGCTTTTAAGTCCCACTTTGTGGAAAATGCTGTTAGTCAGTTCAATTTCTTCCTTGTAATCGTAATCGTCCGCCACTTCATCAGTATTGAAATAGAAGGGCATATACCAGAAAATAACATCGCCAATCCATTGACCATAAGTGTTATACACGTTTTCTTGACTCGTGTCATTATCACGCATATACTCGTAGATTTTCAGTAGGTTTTCGTGTTTCATAATTTTGAAAGAATTTTTTGAGTGCAAATGTAAGGCTTTTTCTCATAAACGCCAGCGGGCAAAACATTTAAAAGCGAGATTTTTTGTTACTTTCTCTTTGTAAATCAAAAAAATGATGTATCTTTGCGCCCTGAATTAATAATCGGGGTCGTGAACCCCATAAATTAAATTTTTATGCCTGTAAAAATCAGATTACAAAGACACGGAAAAAAAGGCAAGCCTTTTTATTGGGTGGTTGCCGCCGATTCACGTGCAAAAAGAGATGGTAAATTCCTTGAAAAAATAGGAACTTACAACCCTGTTTCAAACCCCGCTAAAATTGAACTTAATGTTGATGCGGCGGTTAAATGGTTAAAAAATGGTGCGCAACCAACTGATACTGCGCGTCGTATTCTTTCTTACAAAGGTGCGTTGCTGAAGTATCACTTGTTGGGTGGTGTTGCCAAAGGTGCCTTGACTTTGGAGCAAGCCGAAGCAAAATTCAACGCTTGGGTAGAGCAAAAAGCCGGAAAAATTGCTTCAAAAGAAGAAAAATTGGCAAAAGACAAAGCCAGTGCAAAAGCATCGGCGTTGGCTGCTGAAAAAGAAGCGAACGAAAAACGCAAAAACGCTGCAATAGCCAAAGCAAACGAAACTGAAAACGTTGCTGATGCTGAGGTAGTTGCAACAGAAGAGAACAACGAAACTGAGGCTTAATTTATGACATTGAAAGATTGTTTTTATGTAGGAACAATTGTGTCAAAGTTCAGTTTTAAGGGGGAAGTTTTAGTGAAATTAGACTCTGACGACCCTGAATTGTATGAAAATTTGGAATCAGTTTTTATTGCCTTGGGCAATAATCTGGTTCCTTTTTTTATTGAACGCTGTTCTTTGCATAAGTCTGATTTATTGCGTATTAAGTTTGAAGACGTTACCACCGAAGCAGATGCCGATGCCTTACTTAAACACAAGTTGTACTTGCCGCTGTCTTTCTTGCCGAAACTTAGCGGAAACAAATTTTATTATCACGAAATTATCGGTTTTGCGATGGAAGATGTCAGTTACGGATACGTGGGGGTAATCACGGGGGTTAATGACAGCACGGCACAAGCGCTTTTTGAAGTGGAAAATAATGGTTGTCAGGTGCTTATACCGATGAATGATGCGTTTATAAAACAAGTTGATAGAGAAAACCGAAAAATTGTTGTACAAACGCCCGAAGGGCTGATTGACTTGTATTTGGGTTAGAAAACGATTGAATGTGAATTGAGTTCACTAAAAAAAGAAGTTATTTTTTCTTATTAACGCAAAAGTTTTGTTTGTTGTGTTTTTATTTATATATTCGCTCCATTATTAATAACACAAACAGTATAATAATGAAAAAAATAATTTTGTTAGTAGGATTATTATCCTTAACGGCTTGTCAAGAAAAAGAATTCTTGACACCTGAAATTTGGTGATACGTCAATTACCAAAAATCGAAAAGTGGAAGATTTACATTTTCCGTTTGCTGACTTGGAAGAACTTGATCGGTTTAAAAACCTAAGCAATGTGGTTCATTATGAAATGGCTCGGAAAATCGCTTTGTTGGAGATGCAGTTGTCGGGACACGTTCAAGACTTGAACTGGAATGGCTATCATTTGTCAGAAAAGCCTATGTTAATTTATGATTTGGAATCTACTCCCCGTTTTTACGATTTTATAGCATTGGATGTAGAAAATAACCCAATAGGTACTCTACGGGTAAATGCTACAAAAAACCAAAATTCTGTAATTAAAAATATTTTTACAAAAACACTCAATTACAATGAGATGTTATCTAAATCTTCGGTAAGTACTCCTTCATTTTTTGTAGATTGGAAAGGGACTGAATTTATTGGTGTGAAATCAAAATTTGGAGACACTCCTACTCAGATTACTTCCATAGAGACAGGTGATATAATAGCACAAAATGAAATAAAGGAATTGAAAAATGACGAGATTATTGATGTTATAACAAAAATGCTATCAGAGTTTCATAAAGAAAACAATCAACCAATCGATATTAATGTAGTGCGTGATTCTATGCTGATAGCTTTGGAAGAAAATATAAAAGGAGCTGAAGCTTATTGGCAATCAATGGAAGAGATAGAAGATGAACTTATGGAAGTCTCGGACGAAGAAATTAACAACAGTAATAGCAAATTTTTTGGGAGAATCAGGCGTTGGTTCAGTAGAAAAGTTTTAAAAACAGATGAAACTCCGTATGTAATTGATAAGTATCATAATGAGAGATTTAATTACAGGCCAGGCAATGGTTTTTGGTGTGGACCTTGGGTATGTGGTTATATTTTGTGGGTAAATGAGCAAGTGGATAGATATGAAGAATTTTTAAGTCACGCATCCACAAGAGGGGAAATGTTTATACCAGGGGCTGTTTTTAGATGGTTTGGAGGAAGACCTATGACACCAGATGAGATGCACATTTCTATGCATACAATATCACAAGGTAGAATAACAATTAGCCCCAAATATAACTACAGAAGCGATACACCATATCAACATATTAAACACCAACGACCTGCTATACGCCTCTGTGCTACTGGGGGTGAATTACATTGGACTGTATGTTACGGAGCAAAAAAAACAGGACCTGTTGTTTGGCGTAGATATGAATTTCGTGAGATAGATAACGGAGCAAAAGTGGGAAAATCAGGTGATTTTGTAACTCCTGATTGGTGGAATGTTTGGTTGTTGGTACATTACTAATTGATGACGATATGAAAAAGATAATTTTTAAACTATTAGTGTTTATAGCCATTACTATTAGCTTTCAGGGGAGTTGCAGCAAACCCGAAGATGCCATAGTACAAGTAGGCAAAACAAAAGTTATTAAACACAACTACATAGTTGTTAATTCCGTCAGTAATGCACCTGTTCAAGTAGAGGTGAAATATTCGGTTTTTGTTGCAGAAAATTCTCAAAATATCATAAAAACAGAAACTTTTACTACGCCCTTTGTTATTGGTGGCGAGGAAGTGAAAGTTGTATATGACAGCATTCAAACTATTCATAATAAGCGAGTTGTTTCTGGATATACATCGTTAAAAAGAGATTACACTCCAAAAGGTGGTGAATATTTATCAATAAAAAATTTATCTTCTGAAACATTAGAATATTGTATTATAGGGAATAACAAAATAACTTTTGATGACATAAATAATGTAAAAACAAACCCTTTACCTGTTTATAAAGGGACACCTGTTTTGTTTTTGTTAAAGTCTAATGAGGCAGTATATGACTCCATTTTTGTCGCAAAATATGAAGGTTCAGCAGTACATAGAAAGCGAATAACTTTGAAAAAACCCATTCTCGGTGATATAACATTAACAGCACCTTATTCACTACAAGAAATCATTAGTTTGTATAAACAAGAAGCGAGTGGCGGAAATACATTGTTTTTATCATTGGAAGATTATGTAAATAACAGAGGTTCAATGGGTAAAAATAAACTTTTTGGGCAAATTTCCCCCAATGAAACGTTAAATAATGCTGGGCAAATATGGTTTTTAAATTTATATACAGGTTTTAGACCACTTGCTGGAAGAATAGATGTAAACGATACCCTAAATTAACGAGAAATATTTATGTATAATTAAATTATCCGTAGCAATGTAAGACATTACCTCATAAATACTTAATTGGTGGAATGTTTGGTTATTGGTTTGGGATTAAAATAGCTTAATTATGAAACGATATATCATAAAATTATTGCTCATTATTGGTATTTTTATTAGTTTTCAAGGAAGTTGTACTAAGCCTGAGATAGAGCGTGTTACAGAAAAAACAAAAACGCTTAAACACAATTATATTATAATCAATTCTGTTGATGGTTCTCCTGCGGAAGTAGAGATAAGCTATTCGGTTTTTGTGGTAGGAAATACTGAAAATATCGTAAAAACAGAAACTCTAACCACTCCTTTTGTTATTGGTGGAGAAGAAGTTACCGTGGTTTATGATAGTTTAACTATTGGTTATAGACCCAATGAAAAAAGGCATCTTCATAATCTGTTAAAAAGAAATTACAACCCAAAAGGAGCTGATTATCTTTCTGTTAAAAATTTATCAAATACAGAATTGGAATATTGTGTAATTGGAAATCAATCTATTCAGTATCATTCAGTAGCTGATGTAAAGCTAATATTTTCAAATACAAATGAGATAGACATAACGAGGGTTGTAAAAAGTAGCCCAAGTCCTATCTATAAAGATACGCCTGTTTTGTATTTGATAAAACCTGAGTTAGCCCCTCAAACAGATGTCTATACACAAAAAAACAATCCTAAAATAGCAGAAAAAATATCACTAAAAACTCCTTATTTTGGACAAGTAGTGGCACACACTCCCTATTCTGTTTCTCAAATAATTGATTTGTATAAACAGGAATATAATTACAGTAATGTTCTTTATTTCAGTTACTATGTTCAGTATGTTGAAAAAAATAGTGCAAATAGTGGTAAAAATGAAATTAAACATTACGGAAAAATTCCTGCTGGGCAAACCTTAACCAATTCAGGGCAAGTATGGTTTATAAATACGCGTCAAGGTTAATGATATTTTTGAAGAATATGGAGAATAATAAAATGTTAAAACCACTTGTAATAGTACTATTGCAGGTGGTTCTTTTAGTGAGCTGCAATAAAAGTGAATATACACAGACAGAACTGTTGCCCAAAAGCAATGCAGTATTCATTTATATGATAGCCGATAATGATTTGGATTTTTACGCCACTGCCAACATCAATGAAATGGAAGCATTTGCGGCACAAAATCCCAATGCGGGAAGTGTGTATGTATACATCGACCGAGCCAAAAATCGAAAAACAGCACATCCCGTTTTATATCAAATTTCGGCAGACACAACCGCAAAAATAAATTCCAAAATTTTAAAGGTTTATCCTGAAAATAATTCAGCAAATGAACAAATTTTTAAAAACGTTTTAGATGAAGTTTTTGCAATAACCATCACCAAAAATGAAAAGTTAAGGAGGCTTGTGCTTTGGTCACACGGCAGTGCTTGGTTGCTTCATAGTTCTTTGTTAACTTCAAATAGAGCCACTGCCGTAAAGTCATTTGGGTTAGACCAAACAAATATGGACGGAGGGAGTTTTCATTCGGAAATGGATATTCGAAAATTGGCTTCATCTTTAAAAGGCTGTCATTTTGATTTTTTATTGTTTGACGCTTGTTTTATGGCTTCTATTGAAGTTTTTTATGAATTAAAAAATAATTTTGATTATATTATAGCTTCTCCTACGGAAGTTTTGGCATCGGGCTTTCCGTATAAAGAAATATTGGGTGATATGTTGGCACAGCAGGTAAATTATAAAAATATTTCACAAAAATATGTGTCTCATTTTCAGCAGAAAAAAGGTATTTTGCAATCGGCTTCGGCAGTTGTAATTAAAACAGATGAACTTGATAATTTCGCCAAAGAACTTAAAAAATATGTATCTGATAGTAAAGAAATAAACACTGCAAATTGGTTGCAATATGACCAAGGAAACGCAGGCTATCTCTTTGATATGGGCGATTTTATAACACACTTGCAAGAAAACCAAGCCGATAATAAACTTTTAGACCAATTTGAAAAAATGAGGGTGGCATATCATCATACACCTTATTTTTTTAATACAATTCCGCTTGCAAAAAGTTCAGGGATTAGTGTTTTTATTCCCAAAAAAACAACAAAAAAAGAAGAATATGACTTTTACAAAACATTTTCTTGGAGTAGTATTGTTACTATGCTTACTCTTGCCAAATAGTGCTTGTAAAAAAGAACAGGTATTTCAAGAAAAGTATCGAATTGGAGTGCAAAATCATTATTTTGAAATGATTGATTCGGTAAAAGTGGGTGAACATATGATAAAGAATCCTATTTTGGTTGGAGAAAAAAGTTTTTTTGACAAAAAGTTTTCAAGTGCTTATTATTTGGTGCATTTTTATACTTCGTCCAATCTGATAGTGCAAGCCAAATTTAATGCAATTAGCCATCAAGATACCATTTTGTTAGCGCTAAATTCAGCCGGAAAAATTATAATAAAGTAAAATTTTACTTGGCAGTTGTATATCTTTTGTAGTAAAATCAAATTTCGTTTGGAAAAAACATTTTTTTTTTATAAAATTGCACTCGCATAAAACCGACAGTTGTTTTTAGTTAAACAACTGATTTATAATATTTTATTAATACAACTACAAAAATATGGGCTTTTTTGATTTCCTAACAGAAGAAATTGCAATCGATTTAGGTACTGCAAACACACTAATTATTCACAATGATAAAGTGGTGGTTGATAGCCCCTCGATCGTGGCGCAAGACCGTACCTCACACAAAATCATCGCCGTAGGGAAAGAGGCACGATTAATGCAAGGCAAAACACACCCCAACATAAAAACGATTCGCCCATTGAAAGACGGGGTTATCGCTGATTTTGACGCATCTGAGCAAATGATTAGTATGCTCATTCGTAGCGTGCCGGCTTTGCGCAGACGCTTTTTTTCGCCTTCGTTGCGTATGGTGGTTTGTATTCCGTCGGGGATTACTGAGGTAGAGACCCGTGCTGTTCGTGAATCGTGTGAGCGCGTTAACGGAAAGGATATTTACCTGATTCACGAGCCGATGGCGGCAGCTATCGGTATCGGGCTAGACATTATGCAACCCAAAGGAAATATGATTATTGATATCGGTGGGGGAACTACTGAAATTGCCGTAATTGCCTTAGGCGGAATTGTTTGTGATAAGTCGGTGAAAATTGCGGGGGATATTTTCAACTCAGATATTGTGCATTATATGCGTACGCAACACAACCTGTATGTGGGTGAAAGTACTGCCGAAAACATTAAAATAACCGTAGGTGCCGCTACTGAGGATTTGGAACTTCCGCCGGACGACATTATGGTGCAAGGGCGTGATTTGCTTACCGGAAAGCCCAAACAAGTGCAAGTATCATATCGTGAGATGGTTAAGGCTCTTGATAAATCTATCTTGCGCATTGAAGATTCCATTATGGAAACGCTTTCACAAACACCGCCTGAATTGGCTGCCGATATCTATAACACAGGTATTTATATGGCAGGAGGCGGAGCTATGTTGCGCGGATTGGACAAACGTATTTCACTCAAAACAGACCTTCCGGTGTATGTAGCCGAAGATCCGCTTCGTGCCGTGGTGCGCGGAACAGGTATTGCGCTCAAAAATATAGATAAATTTAAGAGTATTCTCCTTAAATAGTTGATAAGTAAGTGAATAAGGTGTTATTGCCTGTGATTACATTTAAATTATAATTTAGAAATTATGCAACAAATCATTTTGTTTTTTATCCGTAAAAGAAACTTTTTTGTGTTTTTGTTGCTTTTTTCTTTTTCTATCTTTTTGGTTGTCAAAGATAATTATTATCCTCAAAGTAAGTACATTAACTCGGCTAATGCGGTTTCGGGTAATTTGTATGATTTTTCAAACCATTGGGTGCAATATTTTCACCTGCGCACCGAAAATAATCTTTTGAGCGAAGAAAACCAACGCCTGCACAAGCAAATTTTTGCATTGGAAGAAAAATTAAAACAAAATACAATAGTCACGGATAGTTTATCATTGTCCGAAGGTGCTGTGTATCACGTTGGTAGAGCCAATGTTATTGATAATAGTTATTTACTGAAAAAGAATTATTTAACAATTGACAAAGGTGAGAAAGACGGCGTGAAGCAAGATATGGGAGTCATTTCTCCACAAGGTATTGTCGGGATTGTGGAAAGCACCTCGGGCAGGTTTGCTACGGTTCAGAGTGTGTTAAACACAAAATCGTCACTCAACGCAATGGTGAAAAAAACAGGGCATTTTGGTTCTCTTAAATGGAACGGACAAGAATTAAATATTGTGCAATTGGTTGATATACCGAATATTGCGCCCGTTCAAAAAGGAGATACGATTGTAACCGGCGGGATGTCAAGCATTTTTCCGAAGGGTATTCCGGTGGGGCGTGTGCTGAATATTTCCAGAAGTAAAATGGATAATTCACTGGTTGTTGATGTGAAGTTGTTTACCGATATGTCAAACGTAAATCACATCTATCTTGTTGAAAATAAAGATAAAGAAGAAATTGATAATTTAGAAAATCAAATCCCGAATGAATAATCTTTTTATCAGAAATACGTTTTTATTTATTGGGCTAGTATTTTTGCAGGTACTTGTGTTCAATAATATCAAATATTTGGGATACGTAAACCCGATGGTATACCTGATTTTTTTGATTCTTTATCCGCATAACGAAAATAAAATTCCGTTTCTGTTTGGGGCTTTTCTGCTTGGGCTAACCGTTGATATTTTTTCAAACACGGGCGGAATTCACGCGGCAAGTGCCGTTTTTATTGCCTATGTGCGTATTCAGATTTTAAAAATTATTTTTGGACAAAAACTTGACTTTCAGGAAATAAAATTAATGCAATTCCCCTTTGCGAAAGTTTTTTCGTACACAACAACCATAGTGTTGTTGCATCACACCTTGTTTTATTTTCTTGAAGTGTTTAACTTTAACCACCTGCTTACCACCTTTGTAAAAATCGGAATGGCATCGGCATCAACCATTGCCGTTTGTTTATTGTTCATCTATATATTCAGCTCTCAAAAGAAATGAGAAAATATTTGTTGTTTATCGTAATCATCTTAACATCAATTGTTTTTGTAATTCGTTTGGTGTATTTACAAGTGTTGGCATTTGATGATAATTCACGTCCGGATAAAGATGTGGCTATTGAGGTGGTGTATGATTATCCGGAGAGAGGGTATATTTATGACAGAAACGGCGAGCTTTTGGTTTCAAACCAGCCGGCGTATGATGTGATGGTTATTCCTAACGAAGTCAAGAAGTTAGATACCTTGGAACTTTGTCAGCTGCTTGCGATAAAAAAAGAAGATTTTGTCCAACGATTGGAAAAAGCCAAGAAATATTCGCGCCGAAAACCTTCGGTTGTGGTGAGTCAGCTATCAAAGGCTGATTATGCCGTTTTGCAAGAAAAACTACGAAAATTTGATGGTTTTTATATTCAAAGACGGTCATTACGCCATTATTTAACCCGAAATGCCGGAAATGTTCTGGGGTACATCAGCGAGGTAAACGAATGGGAACTGAAAGAAAATTCATACTATCTTTCGGGTGAACTAATTGGAAGACAAGGGGTTGAAAAACAATATGAATCTTTTTTACGAGGCGAGAAAGGCGTTCGTTATTTTCAGAAAGACCGCCACAATCGCCAAATAAGCAGTTATAAAAACGGAAATTTAGATACCTTGCCCGTAATGGGTCAGTCGCTTGAATTGACCATTGACATCGGTTTGCAAGCCTACGGCGAAGAACTGATGCAACACAAACGCGGCGGAATTGTAGCCATCGAACCGAAAACCGGTGAAATACTGGCGTTGGTTTCGGCACCGACTTTTGATCCCGGTTTGCTCGTCGGTAGGCAGCGCTCAAAAAACTATACCGCCTTATATCAAGATTCGATTGCTAAACCGTTGTATGACAGAACATTGTTGGCTGAATATCCGCCCGGTTCACCCTTTAAAGTCATCACGGCATTGATAGCCTTACAAGAAGGAATTATACAACCCTCAACCACTTTCAGCTGCGGAGGCGGGTATCGATACGGAAACCGAACGATGGGATGCCATTGCAGGCGCTCATCAAACGATTTACTGCACGGAATTGCTCACTCGTGTAATTCGTACTTTGCCAATTCATACCGAAAAACGATTGAAAAATCAGAAAAAGCCTCTATCGGAATGGATGTTTGGAGCAAACACGTTAAAAGTTTTGGTCTGGGAGGCTTTTTGGGAAGCGATTTCCCGACAGGGCGCCCCGGTAAAGTACCAACCACGGCATTGTATGACAAGCAGTATGGACAAGGGCGTTGGGCGGCAACTTTCAACATTTCAAACGCCATCGGGCAAGGCGAGGTGCTCACTACGCCCATTCAGTTGGCTAACGTAATGGCGATTATTGCCAATCGCGGATATTTTTATACGCCTCATATCGTGCGTAAAATCGACAATGCCGTAACGCCGTTTACCGAATTTACTACCCCAAAACGCACCACCATTGATGAAAAGCATTTTGACCCCGTCATACAAGGTATGAACACTGCCTACAATGCCGGAACCGCGCGAGGCACTCAAATTGAGGGGATTAACATAGGGGCAAAAACCGGAACCGCCGAAAATTTTATCCGAATAGGCGGTAAGCGTATGCAACTTACTGACCACTCCATCTTTGTGGCGTTTGCCCCCATTGAAGATCCAAAAATAGCCATTGCTGTTTTTGTTGAAAACGGATATTATGGTGCAAGGGTGGCAGGACCTATCGCTTCACTGATGATTGAGCGTTACATTAAAGGAGAGGTTTTTCGTTGCGATTTGGAAAAACGAATGTTGGAAAAAAGTCTGGAAGAGGAATATGCCAAGCCTTATAGCGGGCAACCTTTCCGAATTAATCAATAAAATAAACTGCTGTTTAAACTTAAAAAATCATTTTATGGCTGTACAAAAACCCGGTATCCCGAAAGGAACTCGTGATTTTTCACCGTTAGAATTAGCAAAACGCAATTTTATTATGGATAAAATTCGCACTGAATTTAAAAAATTCGGATTTCAACCCATTGAAACTCCGAGCTTTGAAAATTATCAAACGTTAATGGGAAAATACGGAGAAGAAGGTGACCGTTTGATTTTTAAAATATTAAATTCAGGTAATTTTGCCGAAAAAGTAAACGCTTCCGATTGGGAAAACAAAGACGTTCAGAAACTTACGCCACAAATTTCCGAAAAAGCACTACGATATGATTTGACCGTGCCTTTTGCGCGTTATGTAGTTCAGCATCAGAATGATATAACATTCCCGTTCAAGCGTTATCAAATCCAACCGGTTTGGCGTGCTGACCGTCCTCAAAAAGGGCGTTTTCGTGAGTTTTATCAATGTGATGCCGATGTGGTGGGAAGCAACAGCCTTTGGCAAGAAGTGGAGTTAATACAATTGTATGATTCGGTGTTTACTTCATTGAATTTGAGTGGTGTAACTATTAAAATCAACAATCGGAAAATATTGAGCGGTTTTGCCGAAGTTATCGGTGAGCGTGATAAACTCATTGATTTTACGGTGGCTTTGGATAAGCTCGACAAAATAGGGCAGGAGGGGGTTGTTACCGAAATGCTTGCAAAAGGAATTTCTCCCGAAGCGGTTGAAAAAATAACGCCCATATTTAAACTCACCGGAAGCTTCTCACAGAAAATTACGCTTCTCACAGATATTTTAAAAGATTCAGAAACAGGGCAAAAAGGTATTGAAGAGTTGGAATTTATTGAAAAAGTCATTGCCCAATTGCCATTGGAAACCGCCACGTTGGATTTGGATGTAACCTTGGCGCGCGGGCTAAATTATTACACCGGTGCTATTTTTGAAGTGGCTGCACCCGAAGGAGTTACGATGGGGTCTATCGGTGGAGGCGGGCGTTATGATGATTTGACCGGCATATTCGGATTAAAAAATATGAGCGGAGTAGGCATTTCGTTTGGATTGGACCGCATTTACCTTGTTATGGAAGAACTTTCGCTGTTTCCGAAAGCAATTTCCGATAGTTTAGATGTTTTGTGCGTAAATTTTGGTCAGCAAGAAGCCTTACAAAGTATGAAAGTCATTCAAAAATTGCGAAATATGGGGCTGAAATCTGAACTTTACCCCGATAATGCCAAAATGAAGAAGCAAATGGACTATGCCAATAAGCGAAACGTTCCGTTTGTGGTAATTATTGGTGAATCGGAGCTTCAAAAAGGAAGTTTTTTGCTAAAAAATATGCAAACCGGCGACCAAAAAGAGTGTTTTTTGAACCAAATTTCCGTTGAACTTTTTTCATAAAAACCAAATTTTTCTGAATTATCAAAAATTTTTAGGTATTTAGCACAGCAAAATACACATTTTGAAAACAAAATAGATTCTTTTATTGCATTGTAATTCAAGAAAAAAGTATATTTTTGCAGGCATATTTATCAAAAAACGAATAACAAACTAAAAAACTACTTAAAATGTTAGAAATAAAAAACTTACGTGCTTCCGTAGAAGATAAAGAAATTTTAAAAGGTATCAACTTATCCATTAAACCGGGTGAAGTACACGCGATAATGGGACCCAATGGTGCCGGAAAATCAACCCTTTCAGCGGTGATTTCAGGAAATGAAAGTTTTGAGGTAACCGAAGGCGATATCATCCTTGACGGGGAAAGTATTTTGGAAGATGCGCCCGAAGAAAGAGCTCACAAAGGCATTTTTATGTCATTTCAATATCCGGTAGAAATACCCGGGATTTCAGTAACGAATTTTATAAAAACGGCTGTAAATGAGGCTCGTAAAGCACGTGGTGAAGAAGAAATTCCTGCGGCTGAATTGCTCAAAAAAATCAGAGAAAAAGCCGAATTGTTGGAAATCAATAAAGACTTTTTGTCGCGCTCACTCAACGAAGGATTTTCCGGAGGAGAGAAAAAACGAAACGAAATCTTCCAGATGGCAATGCTTGAACCCAAAGTAGCCATTTTAGATGAAACCGATTCAGGGCTTGACATTGACGCACTTCGTATCGTTGCAAACGGTGTGAATAAACTCAAAAGTAAAGAAAATGCAGTGGTGGTCATCACGCACTATCAGCGTTTGTTGGAATACATCGTTCCGGATTTCGTTCACGTATTGGCAGACGGGAAAATTGTAAAATCAGGCGGAAAAGAGCTCGCTTTGGAGTTGGAAGAAAAAGGATACGATTGGGTAACAAAGTAAAGAAAATCAGTTAGATACAAAAAACGCAATTAATTTACAATTAGTTGCGTTTTTTATTTGAAATACAATTTAATTAACTGAAAAATAGTGTTTTATAAATCTGTTTTACTGAAAAAAGTTTTTTAACAAATGTTTTTACCTTCATTTGGTTAAAAATGCTGTTTTTTGTATTACTTTTGTGGCGTATTAATCAATAAAGATGGAAAAAAATTATCCGATGCTCGCTAAAACCTTTTTTGGTTTTGAAGATATTTTAGCAACCGAATTACAAAAATTGGGTGCCGTAAAAATAGAAAAAGGCGTTCGTAGTGTGTCTTTTGAAGGAGATAAAGGCTTTATGTACAAGGCAAATTTGTGTTTACGTACCGCTTTGAAAATCTTAAAACCGATTCACAAATTTTTTGTGCGGAATGAAAAAGATTACTATCAAAAATTGTACGATTTTGCTTGGGAAAAATATTTCTCTGTAAATCAAACGTTTGCAGTTTCGGTTACATTGCAAACGGAGCTGTTTAACCATTCACAATATGTGGCATTACGAGCCAAAGATGCTATTGTTGACCGATTTCGAGCCAAGGTGGGCAAACGTCCTAATGTTGATACGCTACATCCTGATTTGCAGATACATATACACGTTCAAAAAAATGAAGTTATCGTGTCATTAGATACCTCGGGTGTATCACTGCATCAACGGGGTTACCGTACTTCAACCAATATAGCGCCTATAAATGAGGTACTTGCAGCAGGGATTTTATTATTAAGCGGTTGGCAAGGACAGTCTGATTTTCTTGACCCAATGTGCGGAAGTGGTACTTTTTTGATTGAAGCAGCGATGATTGCGTGTAATATTCCGGCAAATATTCATCGTAAAGAATTTGCTTTTGAAAAATGGAACGATTATGATGCCCAGCTGTTTGAGACCATTTTTGAAAATTGCTTGAAAAAAACACGAGAGTTTCATTATCAGATAGTTGGCTATGATAAAGCTCCGTCGGCAGTGGCAAAGGCAAAAGAAAATTTAAAGAATGCCAATCTGTCTGATTATATTGACGTTTTTCAGAAAAACTTTTTTGAAACCCAAAAAGAAAACAAATCAACTGCTTTGCAAATGGTGTTTAATCCGCCGTATAATGAACGTTTACAGATTGATATTCAGCAGTTTTATGGCGAAATCGGTAATACGCTCAAAAACGGCTATCCCAATACAGATGCGTGGTTTATAACGTCTAATTTAGAAGCGTTGAAATATGTGGGGCTTCGTCCGTCGCGAAAAATAAAACTTTTTAACGGCAAGTTGGAGAGTAAACTGTTGAATTACAAAATGTATGAAGGAAGTAAAAAACAGCAATATTCATAAAAAATATCCCCTAAAATATTATTTTTTAGGGGATTTTTTTTACTATAAGATTGGATTACAATGTTTTAAGAACATTTTGTTTTATCCAACCTGTTTTCCCGTCTGCTAATTTAATTTTTACCCAATCGTTGAGGTTTTCTGTAATTTCTACTTTTGTGCCTTCGTGCAATGAAAAAACTTCGGAACTGTACGCATTAGGCTCGGAAAAAACACGCACATTTTTGTCAAATAGTATGGCAAATTTTTCCATTTCGATATTATTTTGGTGAAAATCAGCAATAAAATACGTCCCGATGCTGAAAATTACAGACACCAACATCGCCGTGAAAAAAATCCGTTTCAAAATGGTTCTTTCCAGAAAATAATACAACAAAAAACTGATTACAAAACCAAAAATCCCCAATATGGAAAAAACAGCCCACGTATCGGGTAAAAAAAGTTTGGTGATGCCGTCAGAAATTCGTTTCAGCCACGTTTTCGGAAGCGGCGTAATGGCATCAATGGTCATTTGATTGGCAAAAAACAAATTGTTTTTAGCATCTTCATTTTCAGGGTTTAACATCAATGCTTTTTCGTAATAATAAACGCATTCAGCCACGTGATTGAGCTTGTAGTGTGCGTTCGCTAAATTGTAATAAAGCGATGACGACTCAAATCCCGAATTTAAAATGGACATATAGGCATCTACCGCCTCTTGAAAATTTCCGGAATTGTAACTTTCAGTGGCTTTTGAAAAAAGTTTTTCATTATGCTGTGATTGCGAAAATCCTAAAAATGAGAATAATAGAATAGATATATATATAAAACGCTTCATTTGATTACTTTTTTATTTGTTTGTCTAATTCTGATAAGATTTGCACCGATTTTTGATAATCGTTTTCCATTGAAACTGTGTCAAAAGGCGAATAACGTGCCATTTCACAATTTTTTAGCAATCCTAAAAATTCCGAAACTGTTTGCTGACTTGCATTTCGTTGTAAGAGCAAATCCGAAATATTTTCTTTGCTCATTTCCGAAGTTTCAATTTTCAGTTTGGCTTTCAGATAGTTATGTAAAGCTCGCTCTAAGGCTTCATAAAACGTATTTTTATCGCCCAATTTTTGTTTGGCTTCACCTAAATATTTTTTTGCTAATCGATTGGCTGTTCGGGCTTTATTTCCTTCAATGTCGCCGGCTCTTTTTTGTCGGTTCTTCCAGAAAATCAACGAAATAGGGATTATCAATAGCGGAAGCAATAACCATAAATAATAACGCGTTGAGCCAAAAAACATTTTTTGGTTTGCGGGTTGTAAATCGGCATTGAGTTGCAAGAAACGGAATTGATTGGCTTGTGTGATAACATCTTGTTTTACAATATTTTCCGAAGGATTTCGCAGGTTTCCGCCCGTTGGACCTTCCGTAACGTCAATCCATATTTCATTGGATTTCAAGGTTTCATATTTTTCTGTTCTTGGATTGAAATATGAAAACGAAATTCCAGCAATCGGATATTTTCCTTTAAATTGTGGAACTACGGTGTAAAATTCCTCTACGCGACCTCGCATTCCTGACAATGAGGTATTTATGTCATCTTTCTTTTCCGGATTGTACACTTCCAAAGCCGTGGGGAAAGTCAGTTTGGGTATGTCAAACAATTTCAAATTCCCGCTTCCTGAAATTTCAACTTTGGCTTGCAGACTTTCATTGGCTTTTAATTCTCTTTTTGAGGTAGTTACGTTGAATGAAAATTCTCCAACGGCTCCTGAAAAATTGTCAGGCTTGCCTTGTTGCGGTAAATCTCTTATATTGAGCGTTTTCGTTCCTGCCGAAACCCTCTTGCTGACTTGCTCCATAACGGGTCTGCCAAAAAAATCACGTTGGGCGGTAGGTACGCTCAAAATGGCATCCAAACTGAGTGGTTCAAGGGTGATGTTACCTGTTTTTTGCGGGTACAAAACCACTTTTTTCACTACGATACATCGGAATGGCTTTCCGTTATGGGTGCAATTTTCAATTTCATAATTCTGCATTCGGATTTCCTGACTCCAAAAATTAGGAAATTTAGGAATGTCCACCAAACGTAAGTCATTGAGTGCCACTTGTCCGCCGACATACAACCGATATACAACGCTTACGGCTTCATTCAAAAACGGATTGGGTTTTGAAACTTCGGCAACCAAAAACAAGTTGTCTCTTGCTACGTCATTACTTGTTTTATCAATAGAAGGTGTGCTAACTGCCTCTGTTACCGTAATTTGCACGGTAGCGGTTTTGTAAGTTTTGCCTTTAATTTCAATGCTCGCCTGCCCGATGGTAAATTTTCCTTTGGCGTTGGGTTGCAAAATATATCCGTAAGTTTTTGAAAATTTGCGAGTTCCGTTTATCCACGACTCCGAAACGGATTGTGAAGGTCCCATAACCACCGTGAAGTTTTTGAAATTCGGCGGCGTGAAATTGTCCCCGTTTTCATTCATCGTAAACTCAATGCGTAAACGCTCATTCACACCCAGCGTTTCTTTGCTTACTTTGGCTGTAAATTCAACGTTTTGTGAATGCAACAGATTGATTACAAAACTAATAAAAAACAATATGCGGTATTTCATCTTCATTGTATTTTTAACATTGTCGGCTCTTTGTTTGGTGTTTCTTTTTTGATTACCAATCTTTTTCTGATTTTGAGCGAGTTCCTTTTACTTTTTGAGCGTTAATTTTTTCTTGTGTTTTTTGGTCTTCATTGTTCATTGCCTCCAAAATGCGTTCCATTTGCTGAGGCGACAGTGAAGACGGGCGATTTTGTCCTTTGCCTTCTCCATTCGGATTTTTGTCATCTCCTTCTTGGTTGGGGTCTTTTTGGTCTTTTCCTTGATTTTTGTCCTGCTTTTCTTTATTATCGCCTTGATTTTGCTTGTCTTTATCGTCGTTTCCTTTATTTTTATCGTTTTGTTTGTCTTTTTGGTCTTGTTTGTCCTTGTTTTGGTCTTTTTTGTCTTGATTTTCGTTGTTATTTTGATTGTTTTGCTGATTTTTATCGTCTTTATTTTGCTGATTGTCCTTATTATCTTTGTTTTCTTCGGGTTTTGGCGGATTTTTCTTTAACATTTCTTGTGCAACAGCCAAATTATAACGCGTTTGCTCATCAGACGGATTATTGCGAAGGGCTTCTTTGTAGGCTTCAACCGCTTTGTCATAAGTTTTTTCCTGCATAAAGGTATTACCCAGATTATGAAATATTTGATGTTTTTCTTCTCGGCTCACTTCATTGGACGTAGCTGCATTTTTCAGCCGAACAAAAGCCTCATTGTAGCTTTTTTGTTTGTAGTACATCGTGCCTAAATTGTACTGAGCCACGCCATTATCCTTGTTTTTGGCAATGGCATTGCGATAATCCACTTCGGCTTGTACGGGTTTATCATTTTTTAGCGCATCATTACCTTGATGAGTGTATTTTTTTGATATTTCTTTTGATTTTAACACCTCTTTTGACTCTTTTTGCTGAGCGAAAGAGAAAAATACGGTTAAAAATGCGATATATACTAAATTTCTTTTCATTTTTTGATTCAAAATAGGGTAATTCGTTTAAAATATAAGTATAAATGACTTCATTACGATTCGTTAAACAGATTTAATTTCTTAACCCAAAGCGTTTTTCGTTCAAAAATAAACAAATCTAAGAACAAAATGAGCAGAGCCCCTGCCAAAAACCACTGAAATTGGTCGTTGTAATCAACAAACTTCTGGGTTTCAAATTCGCTTTTTTCGGTTCCGTCCAAAATTTTACTAATTTCATCAACGGCTTGCTTGGTGTTGTCGCCATTTATGTACTTACCGCCCGCATTCTGAGCGATTTGCTGTAACAACTCACTGTTAAGCCGCGTGATGACAACCTCTCCGTTTCGGTCGCGTTTGTACGACTGCCCGTTTCCTTCCTTTATGGGAATGGGAGCTCCTTTTTCCGTGCCTACGCCAATGGTGTAGATTGAAATCCCTTGATTCATAGCCTCCGAAGCAATTTCCGTAGCCCCCATTTCGTGGTCTTCGCCGTCGGAAATGATAAACAACACGCGGGCTGTTTCCTGATTTTCATCGAAATAACTACTTCCCATTCGTATTGCCTCCTGAATTGCCGTGCCTTGCGATGAAAGCATATCGGTATTCATACTTTGCAGGAACATTTTCGCTGCCGAGTGGTCAGTAGTTAAAGGAAGTTGCGGATAAGCACTGGCGGCGTAAGCAACTATCCCGATACGGTCGCCTTTGAGTGTGTTGAAAGTTTCAAACACCAAACGTTTGGCTTTTTCCAGTCGGTTGGGGGCCACATCTTCGGCTAACATACTTTTTGATACGTCAATGGCAAAGACAACATCAACGCCTTCACGCTTAACGGTCTCAATTTTTGTGCCAATTTTCGGGTTTGCCAAAGCAACGCACAAAAGCACGATAACAACAGCCAGCAAAACGAACTTTACCCAAGGTTTGAAACGGGAATAATTCGGGGCGAGTCGTTTTAAGAGCCGTTCGTCAGCAAATTGTTTCTGTTTTTTGCGTTTTCGCAGTTGTGAAAGCACAAAAACAAGAAATAACACCCCTACAATGGGGATAAACCATAAATATATCTTTTCGTCAATATGTATCATACGGTGTGTTTTGAAATAAGATGTTACAATTTATATTGAAATCTTATAATTTTTCAGACTTATTTATTTTGTAATTACCATTTGAAATACGGTTGCAATCGTCAAACAGCTTTATTATATGGTGTAAGGCAATTGGTTTTAGTCTCAATCAGCAAGTGTTCAAGCTGTATATGATGTAATTTTGCTAAATTTCATTTCTAAGCAAGGTGTGTTTGAGCAAAAATTCAAGCAAAAGTAACAATCCTGCGAGAATAACCAGCGCTCGGAACTTCTCATCAACTTGGGTATATTTAAACTCTTCAACCTTTGTGGTTTCCATCTGATTGATTTCAGCGTATATCTCCTCTAATTTTTTGTTGTTTGTGGCACGAAAATAGCGTCCTTCGGTGGTTTTTGCGATATTTTTCATCAGTGCCTCATCGATTTCAACCTGTTGCATCCGATACATAATGCTCCCGTCGGCGTTAAGGGCATATGGCGAGAGCGCCATACCGTTTGTGCCGATGCCAATGGTATAAACCTTGATACCATATTCGGCTGCCAGCTCGGCGGCGGTCTGCGGGTCGATAAAACCACTGTTGTTCACTCCGTCAGTAAGCAGAATGATAACGCGACTTTTAGCTTTACTCTCTTTGAGACGATTAACGGCTGTTGCAAGTCCCATTCCTATGGCGGTTCCGTCCTCAATCTGTCCGTAAGTAAGCTCTTTAATGGCATTCAATATAATGGATTTGTCCGTGGTTACGGGCGTTTTGGTGTAGCTCTCGCCCGAATAGACAACCAACCCGATGCGATCAGAAACGCGATCCTTTATAAACTGCGAAGCTACCTTTTTTAGAGCCTCGAAACGGTTTGGTTTTAAGTCTTGTGAGAGCATACTTGCCGAAACATCGATTGCCATAACGATGTCAATGCCGTCCGTGACTTTGGTCTTTGCCGAATGCGAGCGTGTTTGGGGGCGTGCCAGTGCGACAATGATTAGTATCACGGCTAACGTTCGCAGTACAAACAAAAGATGGTGTAATTTATTGCTGAATGTTCCCGTCTTTTTGAAAGCTCCGGTTGTTGAAACGGTCAATGCGGCTTTTGATTTCTTGTTCCAAAAGAAATACCACCCAATCATTAAAGGTATCAGCAATAACAACCAAAAAAAGGACGGATTTGCAAAAGTTATAGTGTCAAACATACGTAATTCTCTTTATCAATCGGTTTTAAAATTTAAGGAATGGACTATTCGTTGTGCCATTTCGCTTGCTTGCACGGTATCAACATACGTAATGAGTAGTTGTTGTAATGCTCCATTCTGCGTGAAGCTATATAATTCATACTTAGCATCGAAAGATTTTTTGGTTTTGGCATCATTCAGTGTCATTTTGCCCGAAACTTTGATACCTGCTGCCCCGTTGGGTAACGTATAATCCTCTTTCAGGGTCGTAATGTTCTGAGCACCGGCAGCATCAAGCTGTGAAAGCACAATTTCGTTCACCATTTCGGGGTCAAGATTGAAATTCTGTTGTGAATCGGATTGTTTGAACGTAATAACACTAGTCATCACGTAAAATTCAGAATTAATCTGACCAAAATCAAACACGTATTGTTTATTTATAGCCTCTTCAAAGCCTTTAATATCAATTATCTGCCTACGTGAGAGTATCTTTGGCGAGCTAATCTCGGTAATGGGATACCCGTACTCACTTGTTACCCATTCACTTCGGCTTAATTTCTCGATAGAATGCCCCCCAAAGAAGTTATAAACAAGATAATACGTTAGCATTCCGATAATAAGAGCCGATAAAACACCGATTCCCGCCCCTATAAGGATTTTATGTCTGCGTTGTTTCTTTTGGAAAATTTCCGTGTTTTCAATGATTGTCGCTCCGTTTTCATCAGTAATTTCCGGAATTGCCCGTTTTGTCTTTACAACCACATCTTCAATAGTCTCACGATCATATTCTGCGGTGTGGTCAGCGGGCTTACTTTTGGCGAACTTCACCAAATCGGCGGTTTGCAATACCCTTTTCAGACTGGAAATCGTCTCATTTGAGAGTGAAAGTTTACCGCTATCTTGCAGAATGCGAATTTTCTCCAATAATTCATCACTGGTACTTTCCTTGGCGGAAATATGCACCTCATCTTCCAAGTATTCCCGAATAATGTCGGTCAGGTCAGAATAATATTCTTTGTGTTTCGACTCTATAAGGTATCTGGATTGCTGTAATTTTTTAAGCTCCTCGATGGCGCGCTCAAAGGGTGGCAGGTTTTTCAGACGTTCTTCCTCCGAAAGTCGTCGTTTGCGGAATATGAACAGATAAACCAACAACAGAATCAGGCAAATCAAAGCCAAAATCGAACCAACCCACAGCCATATGTTTATGCTTTTGGGCGGAACTACATCAACAATTGGTTTGATGTCATATAAGGGTTGCTTAATGGTGTCAACCACAACCGAATTTACGGCAATTTGAAGCGAATCCGTATAAAAATCCTTCGTGTTTACGCGGATTCGTTGTCGGGGTATGGTGTAATTTCCCGAATCGAATTGGGTGAGGGAATATTCCTTCTCTAAACGGAACTTTTCTCCTTTGGATAAGGTATCAACGGGCGTGGTTCGCACCATTTCCAAAGGGAAAAAGGTCTGACCATCAGGAAATACAACCGATTCTTCGCCCGATGTTTCCACCGATATTTTGTATTTTATCTGTTCTCCTATTTTTATCTCTTTGGTATCGGTTTCAACGGTGACTTCTTGTGCCTTTACAACCGAAACCAACAGCAATAGAGCATATAAAATCTTATTTTTCATTCTGATTCTTCATTATTCGTCAAAATTTCTCTCTAATTCATCAATCATTCTGTCTTATTCACTTAAAAAATATCCCCATTCATTATTCATTGTTAATTGTTCATTGAAAAATTTATCTGTTTCATTATTCATTGTTAATTGTTCACTAAAAAACTACCCCCTTCGTTTGAAATATCCTAATAGTTTTTGGGTGTAACTCTCATCACAACGACAACTTACGGTTCCCGCACCTGATTTCTTTAATAAATTCTCGAAATAAGCGACCGTTTCGCGGTAGTACTCTTCATATTGTTTGCGTGTTGTTGCCGACCCGGTGTTGATGGTCATTCGCTCGCCGGTTTCTGCGTCCTTCACCGTGATGTAACCCAGCTGCGGAAGCGTCATTTCCTTCTCGTCATAGACCCGAATGCCCGTAACGTCGTGCTTACGCGAGGCAATCTGAATGGGTTTTTCGTAATTTCGGTCCATAAAGTCCGATAACACGAAAACAATTGCCTTTTTCTTCATCACACTACTCAAAAACTGAAACGCTTCGGCTATGTTGGTTCGGTAACTTTTGGGTTTAAACTCGATAAGCTCCCGAATGATACGCAAAACGTGTGATTTTCCTTTCTTGGGAGGAATGTACAACTCAATTTGGTCTGAAAACAGAATGAGTCCCGTCTTGTCATTGTTTTGAAGTGCCGAGAACGCCAGCGTGGCGGCAATTTCGGTAATCATTTCACTCTTAAACTGATGCGAGGTGCCGAAAAGTTCGCTACCACTAACATCAACTATCAGCATAAGGGTCAGTTCGCGTTCCTCTTCAAATACTTTCACGAAAGGTTCGTTATATCGGGCGGTAACATTCCAGTCGATATTGCGAATATCATCACCATATTGATACGGACGTACCTCTGAAAACATCATTCCACGCCCTTTGAAGGTCGAATGATACTCGCCCCCAAATATATTGTCACTAAGCCGACGTGTTTTTATCTCAATCTTTCGTACTTTCTTTAATATTTCTTTGGTGTCCATTAGTAAATTTCATTTTGTTACCTTGTTTAGAAGGGAAAAGTGTGCATACTTACTGCATACCCCTCTGAGCGAAGTTAAAAACAACTCATTTTTTTGAAATATAACACCTCTCAGTTGGACAAACAGTGGTTTTACAGCCTATATCACACGTTGTTTATAGCGGGTGATGATGCTATTAATGTTATTGATACAGTTGGCGTAGTCGGTTTCACCTTCCACGATGGCAAGGGCATTGATGAGCTTCACCAACTGACGATATGCATCGTCGGTCTCTTTACGTGCGGACTTCATCGCACCCGTTTTATGCTCTTTCTTCTCTTCATAGCGTTCCGACATTCCTTTTACTACCTTGTCATTGATTTGTTTCAGTGGCGAAACAATCTTGTTCAGCCCCAAAACACTCACATCAGAGGCATATTTGGTCTCTAACTCCTCAATGAACTTCACAAGCAAGCCCGTTTGTTCGTCGAGCTTCATTGTAGTTTTTATGCCGTAGTCCTTAATCAGTTGCGAAAGTCGTTTTTGCGATGCCTTTACGTTCTCATCAGGAACAGAACCAAATGCAGCGACTGCGGTTTTGAACCCCATATAGAGCTTGTCACGCTCGCTATCGGCAGTTCTGATGTCATCGGTCTTAAAACTTTTCTTGGATTGGTTCATCGCCTCCTTTTCCTTGGCAACTGCCGTTTTGTAGGGTTCCAATCGCTTCTGAACCTTCTCAGAAACGAATGTATCTGTCTCCACGAAGTTTAAAACTTCACTGTGAAACACAAAATGTGCTCCGTTTGTAATTGTCCTTAGTGTTAATTCATTTATTTCCATAATAGTATTGATTTAATTATGTTGAATTTCTGTTTGTAACTCACTTCTACATTATCAAAAACCATACCAAATTTTTACATACTTGTTTGTTATTGTTTCAAAAACAGAATACGTACAAGCTGTTTGGTGTTTGTTTTTGGGTGTTGCCTGTTTATTTATAGTGTATAAATCATCTATTTTTGTTTGAAATCAGATTTTATATAGTCTATAACTAATTTGTTTTTGTATTTTGACAGGTAAAATATATCTTGTATTTAATATGTTTTATATTTTTACATATTTATATATAGATTATAATTTATCTGATTTTGTGTGTTAAATAGTTTGTTATAGTCTATAATTGATTTGTTTTTATGTGTGATGTAATGATTTATATGCTATAAAAAATCTATTTTTGTTTAGTATGTTATTCTAATACCCCTGTTTTTATCGCTTTGTCTAACTCGGCAAGACTCATATCTTGAATTTTTTTGAGTTTGTTTATCGAAAATAGTAAGACTATGATAAGTACGGGCAGTAAAAGGATAGAACGTATAAAATCCCATACTGAACCTTCATTGCTGTCGAGGCAAAATCGTTCTTCCATATTGAAGGTGTCGCTTATTTTTATGTTGAAACGCTCTGTAAATAGCTTGAAAAATGCCCGTATTTGTTCATCTTCAAACTCGAAAGTTTTGATGAGGGTCATATCGGGTGTGAAAACTTTGTATTTTTTGTCCGCGATGATGACTTCATCAAGAAAAGTATATAATTCCGGACTGATGCCGGTCTGCTCGGGTGTTGAAACAGGCGGTTTCATCAGAAAAACAATCCGATTTTATACCTTATTATTAAGGAACTTCAATAGTATTGACAATTTTGTGAATCATTTCAACCGAGGTAATGTTCTCGGCTTCCGCTTCGTACGTAATTCCGATACGATGACGCAACACATCGAACACAACCGCCCGCACATCTTCCGGAATCACATAACCGCGACGCTTGATGAAGGCGTAACATTTCGATGCCATCGCCAAATTGATGCTACCACGCGGCGAAGCACCGAAGTTAATGAGTGGTTTGAGTTCGGATAGGTTGTATTTCTCAGGGTAACGTGTGGCGAAGATGATGTCTAAGATGTATTTCTCTATCTTTTCATCCATATACACCTCACGTACGGCTTGTTGTGCGCGTAGAATTTGTTCGAGCGACACTGTTTGATTAACGATTGTTTGCGTATTGAGCAGATTGTCACGCATAATGCGTTGCTCTTCATCGAGTTTCGGGTAATCGATAACCGTTTTGAGCATAAAACGGTCTACTTGCGCTTCGGGGAGCGGATAAGTTCCTTCTTGTTCAACCGGGTTTTGGGTTGCCATAACCATAAACGGAGCATCAAGTTTGAAGGTCGAGTCGCCGATGGTTACTTGTCGCTCTTGCATAGCCTCTAACAAGGCTGATTGCACCTTGGCGGGGGCTCGGTTTATCTCGTCCGCCAGCACGAAGTTAGCGAAAATGGGTCCTTTCTTGATGGAAAATTCGTTTTGTTTGATGTTGTAGGTCATCGTCCCGATAACATCGGCGGGGAGCAGGTCGGGCGTGAACTGAATGCGGCTGAAACTGCCGTGAACTGCCTTCGCCAAGGTGTTGATGGATAGGGTTTTTGCCAGTCCGGGTACGCCTTCAAGCAAAATATGACCTTTTCCGAGCAGACCGATAAGCAAGGCGTTCACCATATGCTTTTGCCCCACGATTACTTTGTTCATTTCGGAGGTAAGTGCGTCAATAAAAACGCTTTCTCGTTCAATTCGCTCGTTGATTTGACTGATATCTACGGGTGTTTTGTGTTCCATAATTAAAATGATATTGTTTGTATGTTAAAAATTATAAGGTTATGTATATTTTGCCACGCAAGTTATAAAATTTTTCGCTGTTTTGTGTTAAAAAATTTCTAAAACTTTAAATTTATTGTCAGATGATAAAGTAAAACATATCGTAACGGAAAAAGGTTTCATTGGTAAAGCTTTAATTATAAGTCTTTTGGATAGCAAAGATAATGTTTCACGACGGGTTTTGACAATGCTTCCAGATTGAGCTGGTCAGAGGCTTTGACAACATCAATGATTTTTCCTTTTTTGGTCAGAATTTGTATGTTTTGTTGCTGTGCATTGTAAGCAGTGTTTGCTATTTTATCCGAAAACACGAAATATTCAGCCTCTTTCGGAGTTATTTCATAAACGGAAGTGACCTTTTCGTATAAAAGAAGGGTCTTTTCAATATCAAAAGGGGTGTTTTGTAGCTTGACTTTGGGCAAATCACGGTTTAAAAGCATTTTGCTTAGCTTTGAAATGATAAAATCGGGATGAAATTGCCATTCTTTCATCGCTGAAATGATGTCAGTGTCGTCTAAAAGTGCGAATTTATTGAGTATATCCTTACTAAATTGCTGTTTATTTATCTTATTTTGAATAAAAAACAATAATGCGTTTGACATCGGTAGGCTTTCCCCGCTTTGAACCAGTTCTTTGGCACGTTTTAATACTCTAATTAACAGTTGTTCTCCGGCAACGCTCGTTTTGTGAAGATAGACTTGCCAGTACATCAGCCGGCGTGCTACCAAAAATTTTTCAACCGAATAGATTCCTTTTTCTTCAACAACCAATTCATCGTTTCGCACATTGAGCATTGAAATGATACGTTCCGGATTGATGTTTCCTTCCGCTACGCCGGTGTAAAAACTGTCTCGTTTGAGATAGTCCGACCTGTCCATATCCAGTTGACTTGAAATGAGTTGATGCAAAAACGTACGCGGATAGCTTCCTTGAAAAATGGCGATGGCGATGTCCAATTTTCCTTTAAATTCGCGATTGAGTTCTTGCATAAACAGCAGTGAAATTTCTTCGTGAGCGATGTTTTCAACGATGCTGTGTTCCATTGCGTGTGAAAAAGGTCCGTGACCAATGTCGTGCAATAAAATAGCGATGTAAAGGGCTTCGGCTTCTTTGTCGGAAATAGCAACTCCTTTATAACGAAGGCTTTCTACGGCTTTCTGCATCAGGTGCATACAGCCCAAAGCGTGCTGAAAACGCGTATGTCTGGCACCGGGATATACCAAATAAGATAATCCCATTTGTGTGATTCGCCTTAAACGCTGAAAATAAGGGTGTTCAATCAAATCGAAGATAAGGCTGTTCGGGATGTGAATAAATCCGTGAACGGGGTCGTTGATGATTTTTAATTTGTTTCGTTTCACTTTCAAAAAATTGGGCTTGCAAACTTACGGAAAATGAGTGAACTTCACAAATAAAAACTTTGGCAAAAGTTGGTGTTTTGCCAAAGTCAGTAAATTTAAATAAACATTTCAGTGATGTTATTTTTTTCTTAAAATCGGGTTGAGTTCCTCGTCATTGTACATTTTCATCTGTTTGTACACTTTCATATATTTTTTGCCAAGTTCAATATCCTTTAATAATTGGTCAAGTGCCTCGGAAAGGTCTTTTTTCTGTTCCAAAAGAACGTTTAATTTTTCTTGACACTTAGCACGATGTTCGGGAGAGGCATCGGGGCGGTTTGCTTCTTCTTGCATATGATATATTTTTAAGGCAAGAATTGATAGGCGATCGATTGCCCACGCCGGACTTTCCGTATTGATAGTGGCATCGGGTAGGGGTTTTACATCCTTATGGAGATGTAAAAAATAGCTGTCGATATACTCCACGGTATCGGTGCGGTCTTGGTTTGAGGCGTCAATCTTACGTTTTAAATCTAAGGCAGTTACAGGATTTATTTCCGGGTCGCGGATAATATCTTCATAATGCCATTGCACCGTATCAATCCAATTTTTCCGATAGAGCAAATGCTCAATACTTGCGGAAGGATATGGGTTTTCAAACGGTTGATACACATTATCTAAAATGTGATATTTATGAATGCTTTCTTCAAAAATTTTAAATGCTTTTTGGCTAAACATAAGTGAATTATTTTTTTACAAAGATACAATATTATTTATAATACGTGTTATTTTTTTTTGGATATTTTCTGAATTATTAAATAAAGTTGCAAAAAATAGCAGAAATTAAGTGCTGTTTCAAATTATTTTATTAATTTTACGGTTCAATTGAAAAAAGATGAGTCAAGGATTTTCAAATTTTCGTTTTTTTCTTGAAAAATATGGTTTTGCGGTGTCGTCTCGTTTGTCTGAAAAACTGGGAATGCGCGCAAAAGATATTCGTATTTTTTTTATTTACGGAACATTTGCAACGCTCGGGGCGTGGTTTGGGATATATCTTTTACTGGCTTTCTTGCTGCGTATCAAGGATTTATTTTACACCAAACGCAATTCGGTTTTTGATTTATAGAAATGACGTATTTTTTGGAATGGTTTTTGTTGTTCATCACAAAATTAAATTTGAATAAACAATGAGAAAAATGTTTTTATTGGCGGCAAGCTTTGCCGTTTTTATGGCGTGCAAGAATAATACGCAAAACACAAATGATTCTGTTTCAGAACTTTCACAAGAGGAAATGATGGTAGATTCACACAATGCAGAAAATTCACTGGATTGGATGGGCACTTATAAAGGGGTCATTCCGGCGGCGAGCAGTCCCGGAATTGAAGTAACCCTCACTCTTTTTGATGACGGAACGTACCGAAAAACAGATGTTTACATAGACGAAAAAGACGGAACGTTTAAAGAAGAAGGCAATTTTATGTGGTCAGAAGACGGAAGCAAAGTGATTTTAACCTTAAAAGACGGTGAAAAACAGCAATATAAAGTGCAGGAAGGACGTGTGCTTTTGCTTGACCAAGAAGGTAATGAAATCACGGGTGAATTGGCTTCGCACTATATTTTAAACAAGGTGGAAGAATGATTTAATGTGTTTATAATCAATAAATAGTGATGTAATTATCACTATTTTTTTATTTATAAAGCAATGAATTTCAGAAAAGCGTCAATACAGGATTTTCAGGACATATGGCAACTTATTTTGTATGCCAAAAATGTTCGTAAGGCGGAGGGCAGTACGCAATGGCAAGATGGTTACCCCACTGAGCAAACCATTGAAAATGATATTCTTTCAGGAAATGGATATGTGTTTACGCAAAACGGAACCGTTTTGGGATATGTGGCTATTATTTTTGGAGAGGAACCAGCTTATGAGGCTATTGAAGGAGAGTGGTTGTCCCAATCTCCTTACGTGGTGGTACATCGGATGGCTGTGGCAGCCCAAGCCAAAGGAAAGGGATTGGGCAGCCAAATGTTGCAAAAAGCCGAACAATTGGCGCGCGACAATGCTGTTGAGAGCGTGCGTGTTGATACCAATTATGATAATTTTGCAATGCTGAAAATACTTGATAAACAAGGGTATACCTATCGGGGTGAAGTGTATTTCAGAGGTTCGGCTCGGAAAGCATTTGAAAAAATAATAAAATCCAATCCTTAAAAATAATTAATATTTTTGTAAAAAATGATAAATTTTGTACTTTTGTAAAAAATAGTCAAAATATGTTTAACGATAAGAAAAAAACAAAACATTTTTTCTTTGGGGTTTTAATAGTTCTACTGGTAACCATACTCGGTTTTTATTTAGATAAAACACATATTTTCAAATCCTTTGGGTTTAGCGGACTTACCTTAGCCATTGTTATCGGAATTCTATTGGGCAATACGTTTTATCCTAAAATAGCTCCGTTTTGTAATGAAGGTGTGGTGTTTAGCAAATCAAAATTACTCAAATTAGGGATTGTTTTATATGGTTTTCGGCTGACCTTTCAAGAGGTAGTAAGCATCGGATTTAAAGGGATTTTAATAGATTTCTTGATGTTGTCAACTACTTTTTTGTTAGCTTATTGGTTGGGAAACAGAGTTTTGAAAATTGATAAGCACATAGCTGTTTTAATCGGTTCGGGATGTTCAATTTGTGGGGCTGCGGCTGTGATGGCAACCGAACCGATAGTCCGTGCTAGATCGGAAAAAACAACCATAGCCATTGCCGTGGTAGTTATTTTCGGGACGATAGGTATATTCTTGTATCCTGCTATGTATCAATGGGATTTCTGGGGGCTTTCCGATGCTTCGTGGGGTGTTTATATGGGTGCGACCATTCACGAGGTAGGGCAGGTGGTCGCTGCCGGCGACATTGTCGGGAGTGCCGTTGCACCGATTGCCGTTACAACCAAAATGATTCGTGTAATGATGCTCGCCCCGTTTTTGATTTTTCTTTCGGCTTTGATGCAAAAAAACGAGTCAGTAGCGGGGCAACAATCACAAAAAATTACCATTCCGTGGTTTGCCGTGGGGTTTATATTGGTTGTGTGTATCAATTCGTTACAACTTATTCCTCAAAAATGGGTTGACTTATTTTTAACGCTTGATACTCTTTTGTTGACAATGGCTATGGCGGCGCTGGGACTAACCACTCATATTCGTGCTGTTAAACAAGCGGGTGTAAAACCTTTTGTTTTGGGTGTTTTACTGATGCTTTGGTTAGTTATTATGGGAGGCGTTTTTACAAAGTTGTTTGAGGATATTTGAATGTGATTTTGGCATATTATTTGATATAAATGCAACTAAAATAAGGAAATAATAAATTAAAAATTGATAAAAACTTTTAAAAGATGAAAAAAATTAAAAACATCGTTTTAGTGATGACCGTAATGGGAATGACATCGTGTGCAACTTCGTCAAAACAAGTTTATTGGGTTGCGGGTTCAAAGGCAGAATGTAGCGGAGGAGCCGGTAAAATGCAATGCCTGCAAGTGTCAAAAAATCCTGAATTGAGTAAAGCCAATTGGGAGTACTTTTATGCGCCCATAGAAAATTTTGTTTTTGAAGAAGGATTTTTAAAGAAAATAGAACTTTCACAAACCCAGTTAGACCCGAAAAACGTTCCTGCTGATGCGTCATCAATCAAGTACACAATGCTGAAAGAATTGGAAAAAATTACCGACCCAACCACCTTGTTAAACGGTAAATGGGTGCTTGAAAAGCTTAATGAAGAAACTGTAACGGTTCAGCTTCGTCCTGAATTGGAAATTCATTTGCAAGAAAATCGCATCAATGGAACGGGAGGTTGTAATTTGTATTTTGCAGATATAGAACAAGTTAATCCCAATACAATCCATTTTGGCGTTGTTGGTTCTACTCGAAAAATGTGTTTTGAGCCTCAAATTGAAAATCAATATTTTATGACCTTGGAACAAGTGAAGCAGTTTCAAATTGAGGACAATACGTTGGTTTTATCTGATAAAAAAGGAAAAAAATTACTCACTTTTGTACGAAAAAACGAATCGAATTAAATCAAGAGATTAAAAAACAAAAAAAATCAAGACTGTTTTATTGCAACGGTCTTGATTTTTTTGTTTTTCAGATTTTAAGGCGGAATTTGTAAGTTGAAAAGAATTAAAAATCCTTTTTAGTAAGAAACTTACTCCTCGTCATCTATTGAATCGTCAGGAATGTCCAAATTGCTACTTCCCAAGTCATCACTCTCGCCTGAAATTGAAAAATCGTCATCTTCATCAAAATTCTCCATCGTGTCAGCCAAGCGGGTACTTACCTTGACCAAGTAAATGGTATCGTCGGTTCGTACTTCCAAGGCTTCAACCGTTTCATTTTTTGCGTTTTTGAAGCGAATTACGTCATCATCGCCATATCCGTCCGGATATTTTTCAACCAACATTGATAAGATTTCGTTTGTAAGTTTCTTATAATCAACTATTACACGTTTCATACTTCATTTTATTTTTAGGGCGCTAATGTACTTCAATTTTTATAATTACAAAATAAAAATACTGAAAATATATCCACAAAATACGCGACCGATTTTTACGTAAATGAATTATGTGTTATTTTTAAGTTATGTATTTGTAAATTAATGTTTTATAATTATTTTTGTAAGAAGTATCTTAAAGTAACATTCGTTTTTTCGGTCTAATTTTTATTGATTAAAAATTATTTCAGAAAAACGCGTTTTTTTGGATAATCAATAATGGCTTTGCCTTTTTTGAGTATGTCAGCACCGATAATTCCGTGTACGGGGGCAATATTATGCTGAATAAGCGCGTTATTCACGTGCGTGAGGTCAAACAAAACGATGGTTGCCCGAGGGTGTATCCACTTACCGATTTCAAGAATGTTTTTTCGTGAAATTTGAGTGTCCATTTCGCTGGCGCCTGCACCTGAGGCTTTTATTTCGGAATGTTCCACGTTTAATTTAAAATAGTCGCTGTTTTCAATGCCTAAACAGGTGTTGGAAGCGCCGGTATCTAAAATAAAGCGCCCTTCGATGCCGTTAATTTTCGCTTCGATGGCAAAATGTTGTGAAACGGTGTGTGTTAAGGCAATCGAAACATAGCCCTGCCCGGTCAATAATTTTTTTAAAGTCATTATATTTTTATATTTTTGCAAACATACAAAATATTTACATTATAATGATAATTACCGATACGCACGCACACCTTTATAGTGAAGCTTTTGATGAGGATCGACACGAAATGATACAACGTGCTATGAATCAGGGGGTAACACGCTTTTTTATTCCTGCCATTGATTCAAAATACACCCAACGGATGTTCGCATTAAAAGAAGAATATCCTGATAATGTGTTTTTAATGAACGGGTTGCATCCGTGTGATGTGAAAGAAAATTATGAAGAAGAATTGGCACACGTTGAAAAATTGATGCAGCAACATTCGTTTTGTGCCATTGGTGAAATCGGAATTGATTTGTACTGGGACAAAACTTTTTTTAAAGAACAACAGGAAGCATTTCGCCGACAAATACGATTGGCAAAACAACACAATTTGCCCGTTGTTATTCATTGCCGGGAGGCTTTTGACGCCATTTTTGAGGTGCTTGAATCGGAAAAAGACGAAAAACTTTTCGGGATTTTTCATTGTTTTACCGGAACCGAAGCGCAAGCCCGCCAAGCCATCGGTTATAATTTAAAGTTAGGAATTGGCGGTGTGGTTACGTTTAAAAACGGAAAAATAGATACTTTTTTGCATAAAATTGATTTGGAACATATCGTTTTGGAAACCGATTCGCCCTATTTAGCGCCCGTTCCGTATCGTGGAAAACGAAATGAAAGTGCATACATTGTTAAAGTTTTAGAGAAAGTTTCGACCCTCTATAACCTTACCAAAGAGCAAGTTGCGTACATAACCACTGAAAATGCTAAAAAAATTTTTAAGATTTAGTATTGTTTTATGAAAAAAAAATCGTTTCTTTGCTATTCGTTACAAACATAAATAGGAATACTACTGTGGATTATTTCAAATCAATTCGCCCTTATTATGATCGTGAAGTAGCCGATGTGTTGCACAAAATAAAGGATCATTCATTTATAAGAGCGTTGTTAGCTTACGGGTTTCCGGAGCTTTCGGAAGATGAAAGGTTGCAATTGTTGTTCTCTTGTGAGTCCATTTTTGATTTTCAACATAAGATAATGTACAAAGTGGTAAAAAAAGCAACGGAGAAAAGCATCACAGAGTTTACTTATGAAGGATTTGACAAACTGGACACGCAAAAAGCCTATGTGTTCATTTCTAATCATCGGGACATTGTGCTTGATACGTCGCTTTTGAATGTAACCTTGCACGATTATGATTTGCGGATGACCACTTCGGCAATGGGTGATAATCTCATTCAGAAGGAGTATTTGCGAAAATTGGCAAAACTGAATCGTAACTTTGTTATTTTTAGAAATTTGCCGCCACGTGAAGCCTTGGAACATTCAAAATTAGTTTCGGAGTATATTCGTCATTGTGTAGTTGAGGAAAAACGTTCGGTTTGGACGGCACAGCGCGAGGGGCGCACCAAAGACGGCGATGACCGCACACAGCAGGGCGTTTTGAAAATGCTTTCGTTGGCAACCCCCGAGGGAAGTACTACATTGCAGTATTTCAAAACGTTGAATATTGTGCCGGTGTCAATCTCGTATGAATTTGACCCTACTGATATGCTTAAAATACCGGCGCTGGTGGCGCAATATTATGGTGTTGAGTATGTAAAGTCAAAAAAAGAAGATTTTGAGAACATTATACAAGGTTGGTTCGGGCAGAAGGGGCGTGTGCATATTTCCGTTGGGAAACCTTTAAATGAGGAACTTACGGCTATTGAGCAGGAATATACACATATAAACAGACAGTTACAAGCCTTGGCGGAAATGCTGGATAAAGCCATACATAAATTATATAAACTTTTTCCGGCGAATTACATAGCGTACGATTTTTTAAACAGTACCGATACCTATAAGGATTATTACAACGAAAAAGAAGTACGCCAATTTGAACGGCGAATACACAATCGTAGTAAGTCGGGCAATGCGGTTTCACAGAAAAAGTTCTTGGAGATGTATGCTAATCCGGTGAAAAATAAACACAGTTATCAATTAGGAGAATGAAAACCGAAGACTCAAAAATATTGCTGATTTACACCGGCGGCACCATCGGGATGGTTAAGGATTATCAGACTGGTGTGTTGCGTGCTTTTGAGTTTGAGAACATATACCATCGCATTCCGGAGCTGGCGCATTTAGATTGTGTTATTGATTCGGTTTCGTTTAAAAAGGCAATTGATTCTTCGGATATGAATCCGCAACATTGGATTGACATAGCCGAAATTATTGAAAAGAATTACCAAGCCTATGACGGTTTTGTGGTTTTGCACGGAAGTGATACGATGAGTTATTCGGCTTCGGCGCTTAGTTTTATGCTTGAAGGGCTTTCTAAGCCGGTGATTTTTACCGGTTCGCAGCTTCCGATAGGTGATTTGCGCACCGATGCCAAAGAAAATTTAATCACGTCAATTCAGTTGGCAGCCTTGAAAGAAAACGGCGTTTCGGTGATTCAGGAAGTTGGTTTGTACTTTGAGTATAAATTATATCGAGGCAACCGAACCACGAAAATTAATGCTGAGAATTTTCAGGCATTCGTTTCGATGAATTACCCAACCCTTGCTGAAAGCGGTGTTCATTTGAAAGTGTTGAAAGAGAATTTGTTGTCGCACAAAAATAACTCAAAACTTACGGTCCGGAAAACGTTTGAGCAAAATGTAGCCGTAGTAAAATTGTTTCCGGGCATTACCGAGCAAATTTTAAACGGGTTTTTTAATATTCCGAATTTGAAGGCGGTGGTTTTGGAAACTTACGGTTCGGGTAACGCACCCACCGAGCAATGGTTTTTGGCGAGCATAGAAAAAGCCATCAAAAAAGGGATACATATAGTTAATGTAACTCAATGTTCCGGCGGAAGTGTTATTTTAGGTAAGTACGAAGCCAGTGAATACCTTAAAAAGTTAGGAATTATAAACGGAAAAGACATAACAACCGAGGCAGCCATCACAAAATTGATGATTTTGCTGAAAAAAAACATACCAGATAATGAGTTGAAAGTCAGGTTTGAAGAAAATATTTGTGGAGAAATTTCATAAAAAAACTCTTTTTTTCTTTCCTAATACAAAAAAAATTCGTTATTTGGCATTCTCAAACAGAGAGGTGTCCGAGTGGTTGAAGGAGCACGCCTGGAAAGTGTGTATACGTCAAAAGCGTATCGAGGGTTCGAATCCCTTCCTCTCTGCGATGTTGTACTTAATTGATTTTTAGGTACATAAATAAACCATTAAATAATTATTAAATTAACTAACAAATTAAAAAGATTAACAATGAAAAAAATGTCATCTAAGCTACTTTTGGTAGCTATGCTAATTTTAAACGTTGCTATGGTTAGCGCACAAGAGGTTCAAGCAGCAGCCGACTCAAAAGGGTTTCACCAAGTGTTGAAGGAGCGTTTCATTGAGGGTGGTCCTGAGTTTATGGGGGTTGTATTGTTGTGTTTGATTTTAGGTTTGGCAGTAGCCATTGAAAGAATCATCTACTTGAATATGGCAACAACCAACACCAAGAAATTAATTGCCGATGTTGAATCAGCTTTGGATACGGGAGGTGTTGAAGCTGCAAAAGAAGTTTGCCGTAACACCAAAGGGCCTGTTGCTTCTATTTTCTATCAAGGTTTAGACCGTTCAAGCGAAGGTATTGATATGGTTGAAAAATCAGTAGTTGCTTACGGTGGTGTGCAAATGGGGCAACTTGAAAAGAACGTTTCTTGGGTTTCTTTGTTTATCGCTATCGCTCCAATGCTCGGGTTTATGGGTACGGTAATCGGTATGATTCAGGCGTTTGACAAGATTAGTGCCGCCGGTGGTTTGGACGCTTCATTGATTGCCGGTGATATTAAAGTGGCGTTATTGACAACCGTATTCGGACTTATCGTTGCCATTATCCTGCAAGTGTTCTACAACTACATTATCGCTAAAATTGACGCTATCGTAAATGATATGGAAGATGCTTCTATCTCATTGGTAGATTTATTGGTAGCAAGACAAAAAAGATAGTATTTCATAACAAATAAAGAGTTTAAACTATGTATAAAATATCAAAAATAGGTGCTTTGGTATTGGGTGTTATAGGAGCCTTGCTTTGGATAGTGTTGGTAACCTCAACAAACACGCAAGACGTTCAAAATGCACCTATGCAATGGATGTTTGTGATTTCGTACGCACTGCTTGCCATCGCCATATTGGTGGCCATCGTTTCGGGTGCTAAGAATATTTTGGCAAACCCCAAAGCATTGAAGAAAACGCTTATCTATACCGGAGCTTTTGTTGTTATTGTGGGGCTATCGTATGCCTTTGCATCAGGTGAAAGCACAGAAAAGTTAGTAAGCACAGGTTTAATTTCGTTCTATATCCTTACAATAGTGGCAGTTGCACTATTGATATTCTCAGGGATAAAGGGCGCTTTAACAAAATAATATTATGGCAAAAAGAGCACTTCCGGAGGTGAATGCCGGTTCAATGGCTGATATTGCGTTCTTGTTGTTGATATTCTTTTTGGTAACAACAACCATTGAAACCAATGCAGGTATTACCACAAAGTTGCCTCCAAAAACTCCGGCTGATATGCCGCCACCGCCACCGGTAAAAGAGAAAAACGTATTGGTTGTGGTTGTGAATAAAAACAACCAGTTGTTGGTGAACAATCAGTTAGTTGAGTTGAAAGATGTACGAAAAGCGGCTGTTGATTTTTTGGATAACGGTGGTGACGGTTCTTGCGCATATTGCAAAGGAAATAAAAATCCGCTGTCATCTGACAATCCTGAAAAAGCAGTTATTTCACTTAGAAATGACCGTGAAACATCTTATAAAACCTATATTTCAGTTCAAAATGAGTTGATTGCAGCCTATAATGAATTGCGTGAGCGCGAGCGTAAGCGTCTTTTCCCCGAAGAGGTACCTTACGTTCAAATGGATGAGCAGTTTAACGCTGCCAGAACGCCCAAATCGCGCAAGGAAGAACTGGAAGGAAAAATCAAAAAATTGCAGGAGTTGTTTCCAAGAAAATTGTTAGAAGCAGCACCTAAGAAAAACTAAAAATCAGAATTAAAATGTCAAAATTTACGAAAAAGAAAAGTGGTGAATTGCCACCGGTTTCAACGGCATCTTTACCTGATATTGTTTTTATGCTTTTGTTCTTCTTTATGACCGTAACGGAGATGAAAGATAGCGATTTGATGGTTCACAATAAGGTGCCAACGGCAGATCAAGTTCAAAAACTTGACAAAAAAGACCCTGTGGTGTATATTTACGCAGGAAAACCTCTCGAAAAATACCAAGATAAATACGGTTCAAACGCAAAAATTCAAATTAATGACAAGTTTGCCGATGTGTCAGAGGTTGCGCCTTTCATATTGCAATACAGAGACGGAATCCGTGAGGAGTTGCGTGATATCTTTATCACCGCCCTTAAAGTTGACGCCGATACCAATATGGGGCTTATTAGTGATATTCGAGAGAAATTACAAGATGTTAATGCACTGAAACTTACTTATATTACACGCGAAGGCGCTGTTGTAGAAAAAAAATAAAGGTTTGATTGCTTAATATGAAATGAAAACACCCGAAACGAAATTAAACTTCGTTTCGGGTGTTTTATTTGTAATTACTTGGCTATTTTAAAAAAACATAGTACATTTGCAATTAGTTTAAAAAAATAATCAGATGAAGAAAATTATTGCCGTATGTTTGTTGTTGCTTGGAACAAAAGCATTTGCACAAGACTCAAAAGATTTTCCAAAGCACGAAGTCAAGTTAAATATTCTTAATGCTATCGCCATTGCTTCGGTGGAATTAGGTTATGAATATTTTATTGATTTTAACCAATCGATTGATGCTGAGGTGTTTTTCAATGACCGTTTTTCGTATTTCCCGAAAGATGGCGGAAAATACAAAGCTACTAGTTTCAAATTAGGATACAATTATTATTTTGATTTGGACAATTTGTCGGGTCCTTACATCAATCCGTTTATAAAAACCCGCTTTGGTGAGTGGAAAAAAGAAAATGAGGTTAAAAACTTGGATAGCTTCATTTTAGGATTGGGTGTGGGGTATCTTTGGAATTATAACGATACTTTCACCGTGGCTCCGTATGTGAACATTGCCCGTAACTTTGGTAAGGGAGTTACTGATGATAATTATTTCTGGGCTATTGAACCCAATGCGGGTGTAAAAATCGGATACAGATTTTAACAACGTTTTTAGAAGTACAAAATCAAGCCTGAGTAAAGTGTTTTACTCGGGCTTTTTTTGTGTTAAGTAAAAACAAAAGCCGAAAACTTTTGGGTTTCTGTTTTGCGCTTTGGGCTTTATGTTATATCTTTGTCGGTCATAATTTTTACGTATAAATTACTATGTTAAACCTTTTTATGAAGTTTATATTTTCAACGCGTTTGATGGCGGTGTTGTTTGTGGTGTATGCTGTTTCTTTGGGATTGGGAACTTTTATTGAGAATGATTACGGCATCGATACCGCTCGAATTTGGATTTACAATGCGTGGTGGTTTGAGTTGATAATGTTCCTTTTTATGGTGAATTTCATCGGGAATATAAAGCGTTACAGTCTTTTGAAAAAAGAAAACTGGGCGGTGCTGGTGTTGCATCTCTCGTGGGTGTTTATTATTTTCGGGGCATTCATTACGCGTTATGTGAGTGATGAGGGGCTGATTTCAATCCGTGAAGGCGAAACGGCTGATTTTTATGTGTCTGACCGTACGTATGTTACCGTTTTTGTTGATGGTCAGCACGATAGCGAAGCGCTCAGGAAAAGCAACCAAACCGAAGTGTTGTTTTCGCCCCACACAAACAACAACTACCGATGGGCTTCCGATTTTAAAGGAAAAGACTTTGAGGTGAATTATAAAAAGTTCGTCAGAGGCGTACAAGAAGGTTTTGTTACCGATGCAAATGGTGAAATGCACTTGAAATTGGTGGAATCAAGTATGGGAGAGCGCCACGAGCATTATCTCAAAGATGGCGACATCAGCAATATTCATAATATTCTCTTTGCGGTAAATCGCCCAACAGAAGGAGCTATTAATCTGATAATTAGTGAAGAAGGATATTTTATAAAAACGCCTTTTGAGGGGAATTACATGACGATGGCAACCCAAGAAAGAACTTCGGTTTTAAAGGATAGCCTTCAACCTTTACACTTGCGTTCGCTTTACACGCTGGGCGATACGCAATTTGTCGTGCCCGAACCGATGGTTAGAGGCAAGCAAGGTGTGATTCAACTACCTGAAAAAGAAGTAACAAGAGAAAGTGCCAATGCGGTGGTTTTTGAGGTGAAATCAGGAAGCGAAACCCAAGAAGTGATGGTAATGGGGCGTAAAGGTTCGGTTGAGTCGCCTAAAACCGTAACTGTTAATGGATTGGATTTTCACATCAGTTATGGTTCGCGCCGCGTGCCGATTCCGTTTGCCATAACACTCAACGATTTTATTGCGGATAAATATCCGGGTACGGAAAACAGCTATTCCGCATTTAAAAGCAAGGTAACGGTGGCATCAAAAGAGGATAAGTTTGATTATGAAATTTATATGAATAACATATTGAATTACAAAGGATATCGATTGTTTCAGGCGCAGTTTCATCCCGATGAAAAAGGCTCGGTAATTTCGGTTAATCACGATTATTGGGGCACGCTTTTCACTTACATCGGTTATTTTTTACTCTATGGCGGGCTGATTGCCTTTATGTTTGTGGGTAATTCCCGTTTTGTGAAGTTAGCCAAGCAATTGAAAGGCTTGCAACTCAAACGTGCTGCAACATTATTGGCACTTTTGATGGTTGTACCGGCTGCTTTTGCACAACATTCGATGCGACCTACTGAAAAACAGCTTGATTCCATTTTGAAGGTCACCACCGTGAGCAAACAACACGCCGAACGCTTTGGTGAGCTTGTTATTCAAGATGCCGGACGAATGAAACCCGTGCACACGTTTGCTTCTGAATTGTTGCGCAAAATGAGCAAAAACGACACGTTCAGGGATATGAACGCCAATCAGGTGTTGCTCTCAATGATGCTTAACCCGATGGCTTGGTATTACGTTGATTTGATGTCTGTTAAAAAACAAAACGATAGTCTGCACGCCATTTTAGGGGTTGAAAAAGGAAAAAAATACGTCAGTGCGGTTGATTTTTACGACGAGAAGATGAACTACAAACTGGCGCCGTTTCTGCAAGAAGCCTATGCCACCAACACGCCCAATCAGTTTCAGAAAGATTTCAAACAAGCCGATGAACGTATGGGCTTGCTCAACAGGGCGCTTTCCGGAGAGATTTTGAGAATTTTCCCGCTTTTGGATGACGCCAACAACAAATGGGTATCAACACTTGAATTTCGTGAAAATCCCAAAATGGTCAGCGATACGCTCTATGCCAATTTTATTAACGGGGCAGTGCCGATTTATTTGAATATGCTTCGGCAAGCGATACAGACCGGTGATTACACTAATCCGGATAAATTGTTAGACGCTTTTAAAACAAACCAGCAAAATCACGGCGGGGCGGTGCTTCCTTCCGAAAGTAAAATAAAAGCCGAAATTTTATACAATAAAGCTCATATTTTCAATAGATTGTTTCAGTGGTATTTATACGTAGGAACGTTGATGTTTGTCTTGCTCATTGTTGATATTTTTTCCCGAAGCAAAGTGGTTAAAAACATCATTAAAGTATGTAAATATTTGATTTTTGTATTGTTTATATTGCATACGCTGGGGCTTATCGGGCGTTGGTACATTTCGGGGCACGCCCCTTGGAGTGATGCCTATGAAAGTATGATTTATGTGGCGTGGGCTACGATGGGTATCGGTTTGGTGTTTGCCAAGCGGTCGCCTTTGTCATTGGCTTCCACGGCGTTTGTAACCTCAATGATACTGATGATTGCCCATTGGAACTGGATGGACCCTTCCATCGGAACGTTGCAACCCGTGTTGAACAGTTACTGGCTGATGATTCACGTGGCGGTGATTGTGGGCAGTTACGGACCTTTTGCACTCGGGGCAATTTTGGGCATTGTGTGTATGTTTTTGATGATTTTTACGACCCAAAAGAACAAAAAGAAACTCGCGCCGGCAATTCAAGAGTTGGTCATCGTGGGCGAATTGGCGCTTACGGTGGGCTTGGTGATGCTTACCATCGGGAATTTCTTAGGTGGAATGTGGGCAAATGAAAGCTGGGGGCGTTACTGGGGTTGGGATCCGAAAGAAACTTGGGCGCTTGTGAGTATTATGGTTTACGCCTTTGTGATTCATATGCGTTTAGTGCCGGGCTTACGCGGGAAGTGGGCGTTTAGTTTTGCCGCTACGGGTGCTTTTTTCAGCATTATGATGACCTACTTCGGGGTGAATTTTTACCTCTCCGGATTGCACAGTTACGCCAGCGGTGATAAAATCATCACCCCTTCATTTGTGTATTACTCGGTGGCTTTTGTGCTGATTTTAGGTGCGGTTTCGTATTGGAAATACCGTGTTTATTATAAGAAATAGTATATTGTAGTAAAAAAAAAATCCGTCTGTTAGGCGGATTTTTTTAGTAACCTAATATTTGAAAAAATACGTCATTCCGTAAAAAATAGTGGGAAATATTTCTGCAAAAAAAGAACTATTTTTTAGGGTGCTTACGCTATTTCGTAACGAACAAAGCGCTAAAATCCAAAAAATAAATGTATATTTGCGCCTTAATTAACAAATTGATTTCAAGGAAAAATAAATAAAAATGACAGATTTATTTAACAGAATAAAAAACGACAAAGGGAACATCGGGCGTTGGGCTTCTCACGCCGAAGGCTATTATGTTTTCCCGAAATTGGAAGGCGAATTAGGACCGAGAATGCAGTTTCAAGGCAAGGAAATCCTGAATTGGAGCATCAATGATTATTTAGGGTTGGCAAATCACCCTGAAATCCGTAAGGTAGATGCCGAAGCCGCCGCCGAATACGGAGCCGCCTATCCGATGGGAGCAAGAATGATGAGCGGGCACACTTCAATGCACGAAGAATTGGAACGCAATCTCGCCGAATTTACCCACAAAGAAGCCGCCTACTTGCTCAATTTCGGTTACCAAGGAATGGTTTCTATCATCGATGCGTTGGTTGCCAAAAACGATGTGATTGTATATGACGCTGATTCTCACGGATGTATCATCGACGGGGTGCGTTTGCATTTCGGAAAGCGTTTTACGTACCAACACAATGACGTGGAGAGCTTTGCCAAAAACATCGAACGAGCCAAAAAATGGGCAGAAGGCACGGGCGGTGGTATTCTCGTAATTACCGAAGGCGTTTTCGGAATGCGTGGGCAACAAGGCAAGCTCAAAGAAATCCTCTCGTATAAAGAAAAATACGGCTTCCGAATTTTGGTGGACGATGCGCACGGCTTCGGAACACTCGGAAAAACGGGAGCGGGAGCAGGCGAAGAACAAGGCGTTCAAGACCAAATCGACCTGTATTTTTCCACCTTTGCCAAGTCAATGGCGGGTATCGGAGCGTTTGTGTCGGGCGATAAGGAAATCATTGATTATCTGAAATATAACCTGCGTTCGCAAATGTTTGCCAAGTCACTTCCGATGATTTTCGTTAAAGGGGCTTTAAAACGTTTGGAGATGCTCCGCACGATGCCCGAACTGAAACAAAAGTTATGGGATAACGTAAATGCCCTTCAAAATGGACTGAAAGCCAGAGGGTTTAACATCGGCGACACCAACACTTGCGTAACGCCTGTTTTCCTACAAGGAAGTATTCCTGAGGCGATGGCAATGGTGAATGATTTGCGTGAAAACTACCGAATTTTCCTATCCATTGTGGTGTATCCCGTAATTCCGAAAGGAATGATTTTGCTACGAATGATTCCGACGGCTTCCCACACGATGAAAGACATCGAAGAGACACTCAACGCATTTTCGGCCATACGCGAAAAATTGGAAAGCGGTGTGTATCGCAAACAAAATGAAGCACTTGCCCAAGAAATGGGACATATGTAAAAATCGTAAAAATAGGTTATTGAGGGAAATAATTTTTCTCAATAACCTAATTATTAATTTTAAAAATAATCTTACAATGAAAAAAAGAAATCTGTTGACATTCATCGCTTTTGCGGTAACCATTATCCTTAATGCACAAGACATTAAAGTAAAAAAAGGAGAATTGTTGTTGGATAAAAAACCTGTCGCCCGAGTTGAAAAGGTAGACAAAAAATATCAATTCAGTGATTTATCAGGTAATGTGATGTTTTCTGCCATAATAACCCAACAGACAGTTCTTGGAAACTATACATCAGAAAGATGGTTACAACTAATTGGAAATAATGGAGTTGTAAAAGAATTGGAACTCCCCGGTAAGCTTACCTTTACTTTTAGTAACGAAAAATATAATATTGATGCAGTTTTAAAATCGGAACAAAATCTGCTTACAGTGAATGGAATTGACAAGGCATCAGTAGATACTTTTTTCCAAAATGAAGACAAACCGTTTTCTGACAAATGGGATGCTATTTTTGAAAAGGAAAAAGCTGTCATCAAACAAGAAGACGAATTAGCTGCTACTGACAAAATTACAATAGATAGTAAAGGAAATATCTTGAAAAAAGACCAGAAAATAGGAACAATTTCTTTTACTTCTGAAACAGGAAAAGCTCCCGGAAGTTTAACAATGAGTACCTACAAAGTAAAAGATTTAAGTGGAGGTGTTATTGCTAGCTCGAATTTTAATAATATGACCACAGACTATTATTCTGTAAAAACGTACGATCAGAAAAAAATAGAAATTTTTGCCCCTACATCCAAACAATACACTTCAATGGGAATTGACAGGGATGACTTAGCAAAAAGAATTGTTTATCGTTTGTATGCCTCAGGCTATCCTTTTGGCGATATGACTGAAGTTTATAAAAAATACATTGCTGACGCCAATCAAAAAGTAATGGATGAGAATAAAGAACGGGAAGACCAAGCTAAAAGTGCTTCATTAAATATTTATGAAACGCCAGGTTATTTGATAGATAAAAATGGTAAAAAACTTGAAGGATTTATTACCATCGAATTTGAATCAATTGATAAAAAGCTTGGTAGAGAAAAAAATGTGAGTAACCTTACTTCGTATGGTAATTCTGTTAGTATTAAAATAAGTGGTGAGAAAAAGATAAAATATCATAAAGCAAAAGACGGAGTGAAATTTTGTATCGGAAATCGTTGTTTTTTAGGAACTAAGAGTGAAGAGGATGGTGCATTTGGTCACGGAGGCTCACAATTAGATGCTCTTTCAGGCGGTTCAAGTCAATTTTTTGAAGTTCTTTATGAAAAGGATGGAAATTACGTACTGGCACACGTTAAATATCCTGAAGAGTATTACATTAAACTAAGAGGTAAAGAAAAAGCTGTATATTTGGGTTATGAAGCTACTTTCGGAAAGAAAAGTGCTGACAAAGTAGAGAAAATATTCAATAAATACATAAACTGTACATCTTTAAATTTTGTGGATTATGACACAAAATCAAAAGAAAGTGTGATTCAAATAGTAGAAGACTATATGAAATCGTGCCAATAGAGAAGAAATATCTTTACGTATAACTTGAAACTTTGCCACGTTTTGTAAAAATTGTGGCAAAGTTTTTGTTACCATCAAGTTTCATACAAAAATAATGCTTGTAATCATTCCCACATATAACGAAATCGAAAATATTGAAGCCATTATCAGAGCCGTTTTTGAGCAGTCGGAAAGGTTTCATATTTTGATTGTTGATGATAATTCGCCCGATAAAACCGCTGCAAAAGTGTGCGAATTGCAGAAGATATTCCCTGAAAAGCTGTTTTTGGAAGTCCGAACCGAGAAAAAAGGCTTAGGAACGGCATATATTCACGGATTTAAGTGGGCTTTGAGTCGGAATTACGAGTATATTTTTGAAATGGACGCTGATTTTTCGCATAATCCCGCTGATTTATTGCGTTTATACGATGAATGTTCCAAAAATGGGAGTGATATTGCCATTGGTTCGCGATATATTAAGGGTGTGAACGTGGTAAATTGGCCTCTTTCGCGTATTTTGCTTTCGTACGGAGCTTCTTTATATGTAAAAATCATCACAGGAATGAAAATTCACGACCCCACAGCGGGTTTTATTTGTTACCGCCGTTGCGTGATTGAAGCCATTGAGCTTGACAAAATTGAATTTATCGGTTATGCTTTTCAGATTGAAATGAAGTACAAAGCACACCTTAAAAAATTCAAAATCACCGAAGTACCGATTGTTTTTACCGACAGAACCAAAGGAAAGTCCAAAATGAACGGAAGCATCATCAAAGAAGCCATTTGGGGGGTGATGGCAATGAAATTACGAAATATTTTTTAAATTTGTATTACTTTTTCTCGCAAGATGATTACATTTATTAAAAACAGAATCAGGAGTTTATATTACGTATTGGTGGGTGTTTGGTATTTAGTACGCAAAGAACCACCCATTTTCGTGCACGTTTTTGTTACGCTGTTTCTCTTTTTTTTAGGGTTTTATTTTGGTATTTCAAAAACCGAATGGATGATTCAAATTTTGTGTTGCGGTAGCGTTTTAACCATTGAGAGTCTGAATACTGCCATTGAAAAAATCTGTGATTTCATTCATCCTGAATATCATAAAAAAATAGGAGTCATTAAAGATATTTCGGCAGGAGCCGTGGGTTTTGCCGTAGGCACTGCAACAATCGTATTATCAATTCTTTACTATCCTCATTTCTTCTAATTAATAACTAAAAAATCACAAAACAATGAAAAAAATAATAGGAACGCTTGTACTAAAATTATTAGGTTGGAAAATCGTTTTGGAAGGCGATGTTAATAACCTGAATCGCTGTGTGTTAGTGGTGGCGCCGCACACTTGCAATTTTGAATATTTATTGGGGAATATGGTTTATTGGAAGTTCCAAAAACCATTGAGGGTCATCATTAAAGATGCACACACAAAGGCTTGGTACGGCTTTATTATCAAGTGGTTAGGTGGAATAGGAATTAATCGTTCTCAGCGAAATAATCTCGTTCAGTTTGTGACGGAATTATTTGAAAAAGAGGATTTTAGCTTGGTAATCACACCCGAAGGAACGCGTTCACGAGTAGCAAAATGGAAGTTGGGCTTTTATCATATGGCTCTCGGTGCGAAAGTACCGCTTGTTTTGGCGGGACCCGATTTTAAAACCAAAAAAATCCATATTGGGAAAATTATCAGCGTGCAAGATTTGGAAAACCGTTCTTTTGAAGAGATTATGAGCGAATTGGAGGCATATTACAATAAATTCACGCCGCGTTATCCCGAAAAATGGAATCCTAAAATTTATTAAACAAAATTCAATTATTTACAAAAAATATTGTAATTTTGGTGATGTAAAAGATTTATTTCTGAAAAATACGCTAAAAAAAATGAAAGGAATGGCACAAAAAATATATCCGAAGTCTATGATTTCGGATTTTATTTTCTTCAAAATCAAACTTTTCAACCAGCGAATTATTTTTCTATTATGGTAATGCTAATCGTTTTGAAAACAGATTATTATGATTAGAAAACCGAATTATTCAATCAAAAACTAATTTCTTTGATTTTTAAAGGAAAAATATTCTTTTTTTAATAACTAAACTAATGAAAATCAACTATTTATTTATACTAATTGCTTGTATTTTCGCTTTGCCGATATACGCACAGGAGCAAAATTGTACTTTGCAAAACATTATCTACACTTCAAAACCCTTTGATTCACAGCGGAATACCTACGCCGAGCTATTGCCCTCAAAAACAGACATCAGCAAGGAAAATATCGCTCCGTTATTGCTGAAAAACAATTATTTAGGCTTTATCGGAAACGACAAAAAACGCTTAGAAATCAATTTTCATTCCGCTGAGAAAATGGCAAACAATCACAGCTATCAAGTGAAAGGAAATACCATAGTTGGTAAGAATAACATTGATTTTCAAGGTATTATTACCGTAAAAGAGGCGTATTCCTTCTCGTTTTATCCCTTTGGTGTAGATGATGAATTTAAAGGAAAAGTGAAAGACAAAGGCATCATCGTGTTTGGTTATGAGTTTGTGGAAGACGAAAAATTAAAGGCTTCGGGCGTTTTTCGTGGCGAAGGCGTTATCCGCTGGTATGTCAATGACAAAAACGAATTTTTGTACGACGATATCGACTATTTTTCGGATTGGTATTTCAACAACGCCTTTCTCGGCACTTAGACGAGCCACAAAACGCTGAAAACCAAGCCCTGTAACTGGGGGCAGTACCGCATTCCTTGCTCGGACGATTTGGACATCGGAGCGGGAGAATTTAGTCCCAACCCCAAATATTACAAAAACGGCTGGGAGGATTTTATGGATTTGGAATAGAAAATATCGTATTTTTGGCGTTATTTTTAATTTCTTCAATAAAAAAATAAAACACTATGAATCAATATTTTAAGATATTTTTTATTATTTTTATGCTCTTCGTTACTTCGGTTGGGAAGGCACAGATGAATGACGAGGTTGGAGGCGTTCTCTTGACAAAAACGGAGGTCGAACAGCTTTTTCCTGATGAGGTGCTGCAACAAATCGGCGTTCAGTTCCCCATTTTTAGGGTGTATTCCTTTGAGGACAAAAAGGGCAAACACTATCTGATTTTGACCGAAAACCTCACAAAAGGCAAGATAAACGATGAAAATAGCCTGAAAAAATCCATTAAGGCGTTTAATATGTATCCGTCAGATAATCAGCGGTTTAAAACAGAATGGACAATCACCGATTTCATTAACGAAACGGAGGAATCGGTTTGGTTTTGGACAAAATACCTGAATTTGAAGGATTTAGACAATGACGGACTTGCCGACCCCATAGTCGTATATGGAACCAAAGCCACTGATATAGAGGATTATGGGGAAAGCCGTTTGAAAATACTCATTTATCATCGCGGAGAAAAAATTGCCATTCGTCACCAAAATTCGACCTTAGACTACGGGCGACACACCCAAATCGACCAAAAATTTTACCAACTTCCCCTTGGCATAAAGAAAAAAGTCGATGCAATTATAGGGCTTTTGATGGAAAATTGGCATTCCGTATTCGATGCGGAAGTTATCAATAAAATCGAAAAGTCGTTGAAAAAGTAAAATTTTAACACAATTCCCAATCCAAAAAATATGAAGAGAAAACTATTGATAATCATCTTTTTAATAACTCTAATAGGCTGGGGTTGTGTTTATTACTTTAAATATAAGGAAAATAAAAAGCAAATCGAAGAAGTTCAAAAAGTAGCATTATTAGAGAAAATCGTTCTGACGGACAATTATAGAAAAACAAACGGACTTCCTTTGATAAATCAAGATTTTATAACAGAAGACAGCACAGTAATTTACGGAAAATGTATTGATGATTTTATAGAAATTTATTATGATAAAAAGAATGGGGACGAGAAAAATATTTATAAAATTTCAGATAGTATTTATCTGACTATTAAATATATACACACTCAAAATGCTCGTGCTTTGGGCATCTTTTTATCACAAGAAAAAAAGCATAAATACATCAGTTTTGTAGATTTTCACAACTCTTTAAAAAAACATAATAAGCTCTGTTTGAGCAATGACACCTTATTTTATAATGAAAAAATCAAGGACGGAAAACTAAATGATACCATCGTGAGTCGTTTTGAAAAAGAAGAATTGAAAAAGTTAAATCGTTTTGTTTTTTCTAATCAATAAAACATTGTATTTCAATACATTACAAAAACGACTAAAAGGTATTTATTTTATAATTTTAAAATCAAAAAATGGGAAATTTAAAACTCAAAGGAAAAGATATATTAAAGTTGGGATACCCTAACAATCAGTCGGTTAATGTGGCGTTGGAGGTGATGAAACGCAATTTTAACAACAAAAATCAGGCGTATGTAAAGTCGCTTTTAAAGGAAATTTTGGCAAATCCGAAAGCCTTTGAAAAAGACCTTACTTTTGGGCAAATCGCCGAAGAATTGCTGTCGTCTCAAAAAACCGAAAAACGCCAACTCAATTCCCAACGAGTTGATTTCAAAATATTTGGAACAAACATTTCGGACGATGCCAAAAACCAACTCTACACCGCCCTGAAACTGCCCATTGCCGTGAGCGGTGCCTTGATGCCTGATGCTCACAGCGGTTACGGACTGCCCATCGGAGGCGTGTTGGCGGTGGAAAATGCCGTGATTCCGTATGGCGTGGGCGTGGATATTGGTTGCCGTATGTGCTTGAGTATCTTGGATATACCTATTTCATATTTGGACGGAGCGAGGGACAAATACGAGAAAATGCTGTTGGAACACACCAAATTCGGAATGTATGAAGTGCATAAAACCCACACCGACCACGAGATTTTTGACCGCGATACTTTCGACCTCATTCCGATTCTTAAACGACTGAAAGACAAAGCTATAAAGCAAATGGGAACTTCGGGCGGAGGCAATCATTTCGTGGAGTTTGGCGAGGTGGAACTGCTGGAAGACGACCCGCAAATCGGACTTCCGAAAGGCTCGTATTTGGGAATATTGTCGCACAGCGGTTCGCGTGGTTTTGGGGCGGAAATCGCTCAATATTATGTGCGAGTGGCAGCCGAACAATGTCCTTTACCCAAAGAGGCTCAGCACTTTGCGTGGCTCGACCTTGATACGCACCTCGGTTTGGAGTACTGGAGGGCGATGAACTTGGCGGGGGATTACGCTTCGGCCTGTCATCACGACATTCACCGCCGCCTCATTCGTGCCATTGGCGGAAGATTGAAGGCTCGTATCGAAAATCACCATAATTTTGCGTGGAAGGAAACGCACAACGGCAAGGAGGTGGTGGTGCATCGCAAGGGGGCGACCCCTGCCAATGTAGGCGAGTTGGGCATCATTCCTGCCTCGATGACCGAAAAGGGTTTTATCGTTCGTGGTAAGGGCAACGCCGAGTCGCTTTGTTCGGCATCGCACGGAGCAGGTCGGGAGCATTCGCGGAGTGCCTGTAAAACGCTTTTCACCCAAAGTGACATAAAAAAAGCGCTGAAAGACAAGAATATAACCCTCATCGGAGGCAACGCCGAAGAAGCTCCAATGGCATACAAAAACATCACCGAAGTAATGAACGCCCAAACCGATTTGGTGGACATCTTGGGGACTTTCCAGCCCAGAATCGTAAGGATGGATAGGTAGTGCCGAAGATTGGAAATTAGAGGAAATCTGCACGAAAATTTGTGTGGAAATCAGGAATTGTTTATCTTTGCACAATCATCAGGAGTTTCTGAATGTCAGAACGCCAACCGAGCTTAAACCAGTCACGGTGGTTCAGAATGAGGGTAATATGCCAAAAATTAAGGTTCATTTTATGACTTCATAACTTCTGTTGTAAATGTAACGTAATCAATTAAATACATTATACAATGGAAAAAGAAAAAACACTCAAAGAACATTATCAAGATTACAAACGCAAATTTTCACAGCAAACAATTGACGAGCTGATTGAGGCATTTAATCGAGAGGTGGGTAATAATGGTTGGGTAAGTATACGAGGTGCTTACTTGAAGGCTTTACGCGAGGAACTTGTTGTCAGGGATTTAGATTGTAGTGATTTTATCTATGAAAATTCAATGTCGCTACGGCATAAAATCTATTTGGAAGGAAATAAGTTGAAAATTATAAATTAATTGTTTTTATGTGTTTACATAAGTTGAAAGTTTCTATCAAGTTGGATAAACTTGATAGAAATTTTTTTTATGAAAAATGTGAATGTTCACACGACAAAACAAAAAAAGCACCTACATTTCTGTAAGTGCTTGATTTTCTTTGCTCCCCCTACTGGACTTGAACCAGTGACCCTCT
>NZ_JAUNKD010000052.1 GCF_030532915.1 Capnocytophaga sp. | reverse complement strand
TTTTATGCTTTGCTTTTCAATTCAAGTAGTTAGTAAGGGCAAATGTAGTGCTTTTCCTGAAAAAACCAAATAATTCGACATATTTTAACATAAAAACAACATTTCCCAAACAAAAAAAAGACACAAAACGTACATTAGCCGATAATCATTCCGGCTATGGTTGCCGATAAAAGCGATGCTAACGACCCTCCCAGCACAGCTTTCATTCCAAATTCGGAAAGGGTTTTGCGCTGACCGGGCGCCAACGAGCCTATCCCTCCGATTTGTATGCCGATAGAAGCAAAGTTTGCAAAACCACAAAGCATATACGTAGCAATGATAACCGATTTTTCATACGTTAGGTGCGATGCGCCGGCAAGGTCTTTCAAACTTGCCAATTGCGTATAAGCCACAAACTCTGACGATGCCAATTTCACACCCAAAAGCTGCCCCATTAGCATCATATCTTCTTTGGCAACACCCACCAACCACATTAAAGGCGAGAAAATCATACCCAGAATCATTTCAAGCGACAGACTTTGGTAGGGCGTGTTGTTTGCAATAAAATTATTCACATCCGTTATCTCGCCAATCCACGTAAAGAAATGATTAATCATTGCGATGAAAGCCACAAACACCAAGAGCATCGCCCCCACGTTGGCAGCGAGTTTCAGTCCTTCGGTGGTTCCGTTGGCAATGGCATCTAAAATATTTGAGCCTACGTTTTCGGTAGAAACCTTTGATTCGTTTGAAAAGCTTTCGGTCTGCGGATACAATATTTTTGAAATCACGATAGCACCGGGCGCAGCCATTACCGAAGCAGCCAACAAATGCTTGGCAAACAACAAGCGCATTGCAGGGTCGTCTCCACCCAAAAAACCAATGTATGCTGCCAGCACGCCTCCTGCCACCGTTGCCATTCCGCCAATCATAACCAACAGAATTTCAGACTTATTCATCTTTTCCAAATAGGCTTTAATCATCAACGGAGCTTCGGTTTGTCCTAAAAAGATATTTCCCGCCACGGAAAGACTTTCAGCCCCCGAAATACCTAAAAACTTGGAAAGCACCCACGCCATTCCTTTGACAACCACCTGAATAACACCCAAGTAAAACAACAACGATGTCAGTGCCGAAAAGAAAATAATGGTAGGCAAAATCTGGAAAATAAAAATAAATCCGTAAGTCGATGTATCTAAAAGTCCGCCTAAAATAAATTCGCTTCCCGCTCGGGTAAAATCTAAAATAAGCACAAAAACGCCTCCTATTTTCTCAAAAATCGTTTGCACAAAACCTATTTTTAAAACACCGAAAGCCAGCAATAATTGCATACCGAGCCCAATGCCCACCGTTTTCCAGTTGATTCCTTTTCGGTTGCTGCTAAAAATATAAGCAATGAGCAACAGCACTGCCATTCCTAAAACGCCCCTACTGAGACTTTCAAATGAAAAACCTTGACTTGTAATAAGTTGCGCAGTAGTTTGCGTTGCAACTTCCGGTGTGGTTTGCGCCAATGAAACCAACGGAAGCCAAAAAAGCACATTTATTAATTTTAATGCCATTTGAATAATTCTATAAATTTTCTCGTTTTGTTATCTCGTCTCTAATTTGAGCCGCCAACTCGTAATCTTCGTTAGCCACACAATCTTCCAACAGTTCTTTAAGCTCTGACAATGAATGTTTTGATAAGCGACTTTTCTCCACCACGGGTTCTTCGGCATAGTCAAGCCTTGGGCTGACGGTAGGTTTTGACATCTCGGCAGGATTGGGGAGGTGAATACCGGCACGTTGCAAAATATGGCGGTAGGTAAAAATCGGTGCGTTAAATCGTAAGGCAATGGCAATGGCATCGCTGGTGCGTGCATCAATGATATGCTCCTCGCCACCGTTTTGTTCACACACCATATTGGAATGAAAAACACCTTCGGAAAGCCGGTGAATAACCACTCTGGTTACTTTTATCCCGAAAGAATCCCCCAAACTTTTAAATAAATCGTGCGTCAAAGGGCGGGGCGGGACCAAATCTTTTTCCAATTCAAGGGCAATTGCGTGTGCCTCGAAAGCCCCAATGATGATGGGCAACTTCAAATCGGTTTCCAAATCGTGTAAAATCAACACAAAAGCATCATTGTTTTGTGATTGACTGTATGAAATTCTTTTTATGTAAAGCCTGACTAAATTCATTACAAAAAACTCAATGTTGTAATTCAGTTGGTAAAAATAATGCAAAAAAAACAGAATCAAAAAAAAATCTTAAAAAATTTTATTTTTTTCGACTGGAATATTGATTTTTGTTTGTTACATTTGCCCAAAAATCACATCTTAAATCAGTAATACAAAAACAGAAATACTATGAAATGGGAAGGTAGAAGACAAAGCAAAAACGTGGAAGACCGCAGAGGCTCGGTAAGCACCGGTAAAAAGGTAATTGCCGGCGGGGGCGTTTTAGGAATCATCGTGGTGCTCTTACAACTTTTCGGGGGCGAAACCGGGCAAAATATTGCACCAATGCTTGAACAGTTCAACCAATCACAACAATCACAGCAAGTTACAAAAAATGTGGAACTCACCCCCGAGCAGAAAAAAATTGGCGAATTTGCCGCCACCGTACTGGCTGACACCGAGGATATTTGGGAGAAAATTTTTGCCGAAAACGGACTGGGAGCATACCAAAAACCCACCTTGGTGCTTTTCACCGATGTGGTAAATTCGGCTTGCGGGCAGGCTACGGCTTCCGTAGGACCGTTTTACTGTCCGGCAGATTATAAAATCTATATGGATATGGCTTTTTTTGAAGAACTCCGCACCCGATTTGGCGCCAAAGGCGGTGATTTTGCCATCGCCTACGTAATGGCACACGAGGTGGGGCATCACGTACAAACCCTTTTGGGAACGTCAAAAAAAGTGCGTCAAGCCCAACAAGGCAAAAGCCAGAAACAAGCCAACAAACTTTCGGTGGCACAAGAATTACAAGCCGATTTTTACGCCGGCGTTTGGGCACATCACAACCGGAAATATTTGGAAGAAGGCGACATTGAAGAAGCGATGAGCGCCGCCCACGCCGTTGGTGATGATGCCATTCAAAAGCGTATGCAAGGTCACGTAGTGCCCGATTCATTCACACACGGCACTTCCGAAGAGCGGAAACACTGGTTTATGAAAGGATATACTACGGGCGACATTCGTCAAGGAAACACATTCAACGACATTGAATAACAACAAAAAGCCCCGCCAAAATGGTGGGGCTTTTTGTTATAAACATACGAATTAACGACTTATTTTTGAAGCTAACAGATAAATCACCGCCATACGAACGGCGACACCGTTTTCTACTTGGTCTAAAATGATAGATTGCTCACTATCAGCTACTTCACTGGTAATTTCCACACCGCGATTGATGGGACCGGGGTGCATAATCACGATTTCTTTCGGAAGGCTGTTTAACAATTCTTTGGTAACGCCGTATTGCTGAACATATTCCCGTGTGGAAGGGAAATAACTGATATCCAAGCGTTCATTCTGGATTCGCAACATATTGGCTACATCGCACCACGACAAGGCTTTACGCAAATCGGTTTCCACGCCAACGCCCAATTCGTGTATGTATTTCGGAATGAGTGTTTTTGGTCCGCAAACCTTCACTTCGGCACCTTGCTTTTGCAGCGCAAAAATATTGGAAAGCGCCACGCGCGAGTGCAAAATATCGCCCACAATCACCACTTTTTTCCCTGCCACATCGCCCAGTTTTTCCCGAATGGAATACGAGTCCAACAACGCCTGCGTAGGGTGTTCGTGAGCTCCGTCGCCGGCGTTGATGATAGAGGCTTTGACGTGCTTGGACAAAAACACCCCTGCTCCGGGGTTCGGGTGACGCATCACCACCATATCCACCTTCATCGCCAAGATGTTATTCACCGTGTCTATTAAGGTTTCGCCCTTAGCCACAGACGATTGCGATGCCGAAAAATTAATCACATCGGCTGAAAGTCGTTTTTCGGCAAGCTCAAAAGAGAGTTTGGTTCGGGTACTGTTCTCAAAAAACAAATTGGCAATGGTAATATCCCGCAAAGACGGAACTTTTTTTATCGGTCTGTTAATCACTTCTTTAAAATGGTCAGCCGTTTCAAAGATAAGTTGTATGTCTTTTTCGGTAATGTATTTAATTCCCAGTAGGTGATTTACACTTAATTCACTCATTGTTATTACTTTAAGTGGTTAAATTATTTATTGAGTTCTCTATTTATTTTCACGGATATACACGGCATCTTCCGCATCTTTTTCTTTCCAATGCACGATTACTTTTTCTTGATTGAAAGCATCAACCTGACGCCCTTTGTAATCGGGTTGAATGGGCAAATTACGGCTGAAACGCCTGTCAATCAACACTAAAAGCTCAATTTCCGATGGGCGTCCAAACGACTGAATCGCCGTGAGTGCCGCACGAATGCTCCGACCGGTGTACAGCACATCGTCCACGAAAACCACTTTTTTATCCTCAACAATGAAATTAATATCGGTGGTGTTGGCTTCGAGTGGTTTAGTGCCTCTGCGGAAATCATCACGAAAGAAAGTTATATCCAACAAACCCAGCGAAATGTTTTCAATGCCGTGTTTTTCTTGCAGCAATCGCACCAATCGGCGGGCTAAAAACGTGCCGCGCGGCTGAATACCGATGATGACCGTTTCAGTAAAATCTCCGTGGTTTTCAATCAGTTGACAAGCCAAGCGGTTGAGAATAATATCCATTTCCTTCTCGGAAAGTAATTGCTTCTTATATGTATTTTCTGCGTTCATCGTTGTATGTTGTAAATGAAAAGACAAAAATAACGATTATTTTCGGTTGATGACACATTAAAACGCTAAATTTTGCAAGTTCCGCTGTGCGTCGGCGTTGCCCTGCCCTGCCGATTTCTCAAAAAACTGCTTGGCAGCAGCCTTGTCACCGAGCATATAATGGCACGACGCCCGAAAATTGAGCGTTACCGCATCGAGTTGCATTCCTAAGGATTCCATTCGTTGGAAATCATTTATCGCTTTTTGATGTTCTTGTGTATAATAGTACGATATACCTCTAAGACGAAGCGCTTCGATGTGTGCGGGGACTTTTTCCAGAAACTTTGTAAAGAGTACCACAGCTTGGGCGTATGCTTTTTGTTGATAAACCTGCACTGCCTCATTGAAATCATTGCCATACATAGCGGCATTGACACGCGAGGTTATCTTTAATCGATTGTCGATAATGGTTTTGTCATCAGGAAGATAGACAAAAGCACTGTCGAGGGTGATTTTGGCTTGGTCGATAAGTCCGTTTTTTTCCTGCAAATAGGCTAAGGCATTCCACGCTTGGGCTTCAGAGCGGTTGGCAATTTTTCCAGCTTTATCGACATCTACGTGGAAGGAGTTTTTTAGAATTCCTTTCCACTTTTTAGGTTTTTCGGTAGGTACACTATCCGCACTTAATCCTAAGAAATCTTTCCAAAGGGCTATGGATTCTTTTTCGCGTCCTAAATTATTCAGCGCGAAGGTTTCCAAGTTTATATTTCCAAAAAAGTTCGGCTTTACGCTTCTTGCCTTATGCGCATACTTATATATACTGTCATAATTTTTATCTTCTTGCATAAAATAAGACACTGCCATAAAATATTCGGGTCTCCCGTCCCAAGGATGATATGCTATTGATGATAAAACGGCTCGTGCCTTGTCAAATTTCTTCTCATCAATCAGATAACGGGCTTTTTCCACATCAACAGGCTCTGCTACAGCGGTTAAATTCGGCACTTTCGGGTAATTTTGCATCAAATAATCAGCCGTGGACTTTGTTTTGCGAATATTTTGCTGTTCTTCCTTAACCATTCGCTGTATTTTGGAAGAATCAAAGTACATTTTCTGCACCACAACATTCGCTACACAAACCGAAACAGCTACTACTCCTATAATTCCAAGTAGTAACGATGGATTTTTCTTTACTACCGATGTATTATTTCGTATTTCTGAATCTTTTTTGTGTATTTCCGAAGGATTATTATGTAGTTTGGATTCTTTTTTTCGTATTTCTTGTCCTTTTTTGGATAATCCCAAGTCTTTTTTTCTCACTTCGGATTCTTTTTCTTGTATTACCGAATGATTCTCAAGCACTACCTCTTCTTTTTGGAGCATTCCGATAGTTTTTTCTTCCTTTGAGAGATATAAAACAACCATTGCCACTCCTATTCCGACGAAAATTGAAAATAAAGACTGTATTTCGGGGCGGTCTTGCGGGAAATTAAAAAACGCATCGAACGAATAGGCAAACAAACCGACCAGTGGCAGGAACATCAACGCCTCTACTTCTTCATTTTTACGCACATAGGTTCCTTTTCGGAAATAATAACCCACTAACAGAAAGATACCGATGAATGCCAGTCCGGCAACGACGCCTGATTCGGCAGTAACCTCCAAGAAATCGTTATGCGCTTTGTACATATATATATAATGTGGGCTATATGAGTTTTCGTGCTCCAAATATCGCACCTTCCAGTTTCCTATTCCCACACCCAAGAGGGGGTCATTCGGAATCATCTCGAATACCGTCGTAGTCCAAGCCGTTTTTCGAAGATTATTACTGATATTATCCGTATCATCAATGGTTGCAAGCCGAGCTCCGAAGCTTGTTGAGGCTCTCAGGTGTTTTGGATAGACATTTCCTTGCACGAATGCGAAAATCCCGAAGGTTATCGCCACAAAAAGGACGTGTAAGCCCACACTTGGCAGTATTTTTTTCCTTTTTAGGAAGAAATAATCCACGATTCCGTAGATAATCAGCGTAAAAAGCATCACGAACGTACCGATATAAAAGGCGCGCGTACTCATAAAGAAGATGGAGAGTGTACCCAACAGGATTCCTGCTCCGCCAATGTATTTTAACGCTCCCCTTTTGAAGTAAAACAACCAAATGGCGAACGGAATTTTAATAAACATTGCCGATGAGAGTATATTTTTATTGGAATATGATGATTTTATGTCATTTTCAACGCCAATTCCTTTGATATACCTGCTGATACCTTCAAATGTTTTTAAGGCATCGTAAAATAAAAGCAAGGTCATCGCCACTGCCAGCGAAGTTACGGCTCTTGGATTGTAAATAACTAAGGCTGAAACCATCCATGCAGCCGAAAATGCCGTAAATACCTTGAAGAAATGCAGAATACCTTCTTCTACATTAATAACTTTGGTGAATGACAGCAAACTACAAACAATCATCACGCTATACGCAATACCTATTTTGTTGGTAAAGAAGCCGAACAGGGCATTTTGCTTCTCTCGGAAGTCTTTTACGAAGAAAAACAGACCGGTTACCACCAAGTTTAGTATGGCAAAGGTGTAAAACTTCGGAGCATTGGAGTCGAACGCTAACCAATTGGGCGTTACTACCGTAACATATCCGTATGCTATTAATAAAATGGTTGCTAACAGCTTGGTGAGCATATTTTTTTCGGTAGTTTCTGCACTTAATACAGCAGTTTGATTTCTTTTTGAGGAAGTACTTTTGTTTTTTGATTTCATATCTATGTTTTTTTAGCAATTAGCAATTAGTTTTTAGTGGTTAGCAGTTATTTTTGGGCGATTTGCTATTTGCGATTGGCATTATACTTAAAACCTTTATCAAAGCCGAGGACTTTGACAAAGGTTTATCTCTTTTTTATGTTGGTTTTAAGGGGTTTTGGGCAAGAAAACTTCCGCCATCATACAGCGGGCACTTCCGCCGCCGCACGTCTCAATGGTTTCCAAGTCGGAATGTATGATTTGGCAATGCTTTTCTATTTTTTTGATTTGGTCGGGAGTTAAACTGCGATACGCCGCACCGCTCATCACCAGATAAGCTCCGTTTTTGCCGCGAACCTGCAACATATTGCCCGCAAATTGGTGCATTTGTGCTTCGGTGATGGTGATTATTTCTTTGCCATCTTCTTTTAAATGCGTGGTTAGGTTCTTTTTTTCCTTACTATCTTCGATGGAATCCAAACAAACGATGGCGAACGTTTCACCCACCGACATCATCACGTTGGTATGGTAGATTAACTTCGAGGTACGGTCTACTTTTTGAAAAGCCTTGAAGATAACGGGCGTGTACTCAAAGTCTTCGCAGAACTCGATAAATAATTCTTCGTCGGCACGGGGCGATAAGGCGCAGTAGGCTTTTCGGTTTACGCGGTCGAGAATCATTGAGCCTGTTCCTTCAAGGAAAACGTTATCGTCCTCGGCTTGGGTGTAGTCGTAAACGTTCTCGATGGCGAATCCCTTTTCTTCGAGCAGATCGAGCACGTCTTCGCGGCGTTCCCTCCTGCGGTTTTCGGCGAACATCGGATATAAAGCGACGTTTCCGGTTTGGTGAAAGCTAATCCAATTGTTCGGGAAGACGGAGTCAGGTGTATTTTGTTCGTACTTATCATCGATTACGATGACGTTCACGCCGATATTTTGCAATTTTTGTACGAATTCATCGAATTCTTGTTGGGCTTTTTTGTTAATCTCTTCGTTTTTTAAATCCAACTGTTCTTGAAAATAGTTGTTCACGGCGGTTTCTTCGTTCATACGAAACCTAACCGGACGAATCATTAGGATAGTATCCGTAATTTGTTTATTCATTCGTTACTTTTTTATCTTTTTGTTGTTCTATTGTATCTTAATTCGTTATTACTTTATTTTTTTGCCACGCTTTTTATGCTTTAAGTAAGAAAACAAGTGCCATAATGACTCCTGTTGCTACTCCTGCGTATAGTCCTAACCAAAAAATTGATGGTTTGTTGTTCTTTTTTATCATTTTTATATAATTTTCTGACGGTCCGTTGTGTTTTTTCATTATTTTTTATTCCTTAAAGATAAAAAAACTAATATTTTTATTTATTTTCTTAACAAACTGCTATGCGCTACATTTTGTTTTATCCTGCCAAAGATACAACTATTTTTGATACGGTGCTCTTTTCTTGAAAAATTTCGGGCAAATCATAAAAAAACACGACCTTTTAGCTGTCGTGCTTTTTCATAAAGTTCAAAAAAATGAAAAATGTATTTACTTGTTGAAATATTTCGTGTCCATTTGTGCGGCGGCAAGCAAAAAGTTGTGCATTTCATAATTTCGGATAAAGGGTTTTAGGTTTTCACTTCCCGGTCCAAACATCGCAAGTTCCACATAATCAGACGAATGATCCATACTAATCCACCCAACCGAAGTGTGTTCTTTTTGCAATTCGGCTAACAACCGGTATGGCAAATGTTTGTAGTTATAAAGCCCGTCTTCGGTGCCTGCACTGGCATAGTAAGATTGTATTTCTTTTGCTTGTGTGTCGGTCAGTGTCATATTTCCGAAGTTTTCGGCAATGATTTCTTTTATAAATTTCTCGGAACTATCGGGTTTGATATTTTGCAAAACCCAATCGTTTGTGTGTTTGAAATGCTGTAAGTTGTCAAAATTTTTGTTGCAATCTTTGCCGTAAATCAGCCCCGGATTGGCATTTCCGTGGTCGGTTGTTACCACTACAAGCGTATTTTTGTCTTGTTTTGCAAATTCAAGCGCCACGCCCACCGCTTCATCAAAAGCAAGCTGGTCAAAAAGCAGCGCCCCGATATCATTGCCGTGTGCCGCCCAATCCACTTTTCCGCCTTCCACTTGCAATACAAAACCTTCTTTATGGTCTTTCATTTGCTCAATAGCCTTAGCAGTCATTTCAGCCAATGTCGGGCGATTGTTCAAATTGGCGTCGTTTTTATAATCCAACGTATAGGGCAATGCCTCGCTGTCAAAAACACCCAAAAGCGGTTTGTTTTTCGGGGCTTTGAACATTTGGTTTTTATCGCGGGCTACGGTAAATCCGCTGTTTGTAAAACTTTTGTAGAGGTCTTTTTTATCCTTCCGATGTTCGGCATTGAAATATTTGTCGCCTCCGCCCATCATCACGTCAAACTTTAATTGCAAGTATTTTTCGGCAATTTCCGATTGGTCATTTCTTTTTTTGCTATTTACACAAAAACCTGCGGGCGTGGCGTGGGTTATCATCACGGTGGTAACACAACCTACTTTTTTGCCCCCATTTTTAAATTTTTGCAAAATGGGCGTATACATTTCGCCATTTGCCCCTACATTGAGTTTTCCGTTGGGAATACGATGCCCGCCTCCCCACGACGAACTTGCTGCTGCCGAGTCAGTTACTACCGAACTGAGTGACTGCATATCCATAAACGCCTTGGTAGCCAAATTTTGCTCGTAAAGATTAATCCAATTGGTGGGTTTACCCAAAATACGGCGTGAATACAGGTCGGACATCACCAGCGTACCGGCACTCATTCCGTCACTGACCATATAAATAATATTTTTGGCTTTCTTGCCTTTAAACTCTTCTTTTGCTTCATTGGCACGCACCTCAAAAGGAGAAACCAACATTCCGCCCAAAGTTGCCAATGCGCCTGTTTTGAAAAACGCTCTTCTCTTCATTGTATCTTTTTTTATTATAGACGCCTACCTAACCTTTTCTTTATCAAGATAGAAATAAGATTCAGCAGCTAAGAATTTTAACCTTAAAAATCGCTGCGAAAGGTACGCATTTTTTTTAAACCTGCAAAAAAATAACGGGATTAAAATTATTTAGTATCTTTGCACAACGGGATTCTGACAGCCAAAACAGCATCTCGCCACAAACAATGAAAATAGGATTTGATGCCAAGCGTGCCTTTCATAACAATCGCGGATTGGGCAATTACAGCCGTGATTTAATTCGTATTTTGCAAGAGCGAAGTACCTTTAACTTGTTGCTTTTCAATCCGAAACCTAAAAAAGACACGCGTATTTGTATCACCAAACAAACGAACGTAATCAGTCCGCAATCCGTTTTTTGGAAGAAACTCAAAAGCCTTTGGCGTACTTTCTGCATCAAAAACATCGCCAAACGAGAAAAAATAGACCTTTATCACGGGCTTTCGGGCGAAATTCCGTTAGGAATTCACCAAACCACCCGCACCATCGTTACCATACACGACCTGATTTTTGTGCGTTATCCGCAGTGGTATTCCTTTTTCGACCGGAAAATCCATTTTTTGAAATTTCAGTATGCCGCCTTAAAATCGCATCACATCATCGCCATTAGCGAGCAAACCAAACGGGATATTGTTGATTTTCTGGGCATTTCGCCTGACAAAATTTCGGTGGTATACCAAGGCTGTCATCAAGCCTTTAAACAAACTTATTCAGAAGAACAGAAACGGGCAATTCAGCAAAAATACGGGCTTCCGGAGCGTTTCGTGCTAAATGTCGGCGCCATTGAACCCCGCAAAAATGCGTTGGAAATTGCCAAAGCCATTAAAGATTTGGACATTGCCTTGGTGCTGGTCGGAAAAAAAACGGGTTATTTTAATAAAATCGAACAATTTTGCCGTGAAAACCGGATGCTTGACCGCCTTTTTGTGCTAAAAGGCATCACGATGGAAGAATTGGCGGTGGTGTACCAATCGGCTACGGTTTTTTGTTATCCATCTGTCTTTGAAGGATTTGGCATTCCCATTATTGAGGCATTATTTTCAAAAATTCCGGTGATTACCTCCTCAGGAAGTTGTTTTCCCGAAGCTGGCGGAACACATTCGGCATACATCGACCTTGAAAATGCCCAAGCCGAGATAAAAAAAGCCATCGAAGAAATCACCTCCGACACTCAAAAACGAAACCTAATGATTGAAAAAGGCTATCAACACGCTCAAAACTTCACCGACGATGCCGTTTTCACTTCATTAACAAACGTTTACAAAAAAGTTAATGACTGCAATGCTGATGCGGATCGCCCTCTTGCATAAATTCCAACGAAACTTTCCAGTCGTCACCTTCTCGTTTTAAGTGCAAATGGTTTTCCTCACCGCCCTCCTTGATAGTATAATAAACCAACACGCTATTTTCATCAGTTTCTTCAATACGTTGAAGTGAAAAATCAACCTTTTTGTTATGTGAAAGTTTTTCTCCGTTGGATTTCAATACCTCAATAATTTCATCAATAATCAGGGCACTCTCGGCATCGACATATCGCTGTGCTTCTCGAAACCGATTTTGGTTCATCGCTTTTACAAAACGTTCGGCAACCGTCTCAGGCCTGTTGTTTTGGCAGGCACCCAAACAAATACTTATCAGCAAGAATACGATTATTTTTCTCATTAAATTATTGGATTAAAATTGTTGTTTTTTGTTTCCGGTTAAGTCATAAATTTTTTGCACTTGATTTAAAATTTCTTCAAAGTTGATGTTTAAATCAATCAGTTTTCCTGTTTTTAAATCAAAAACCCAACCGTGTACCGTTGGAAATTTGCTTTCGAGATAACTTTCTTGTACACAGGCTATTTTCACCACATTAATACACTGTTCTAACACATTGATTTCCACCAAACGCTGATAACGTTGCTCAATATCGGTGATGGCGTCCAACTCCTTTTGGTGCAGGCGATACACATCGCGAATAGTTCTAAGCCACGGATTCAATAGCCCTAAATCTTTGGGTTGCATTGCCGATTTAACACCTCCGCAACCGTAATGCCCACAAACGATAATATGCTTAACTTGCAAATGCTCAACGGCATACTGAATAACCGCTGTTGAACTCATATCCAACGTATTAACCACATTGGCAATATTTCGATGCACAAAAACTTCTCCGGGACCAAGCCCCATCAACTCTTCGGCAGTTACACGACTATCGGAACAGCCTATATAAAGAAAATCAGGATTTTGTGTTTTTGCCAATTCTTTGAAGAAATTGACATTTTCACCTTTTTTTTTCTCGACCCATTTTCGGTTGTTTTCAAAAATTGTTTCGTATGTGTTTGACATTTGTTTTTCGTGTTAAATCCGCCAAGCTACAAAGATAAAATAACCTACCAAAAGAACAAAGTTTTTCGTCAATTATGAACTCATTCTACAATATTCATACTTTTTAGAAGGAATATTTACAAAGTTAAAACTGACTTTTTTACCTTTAAAATTCATTTTACAATATTTTTGATAACTTACACAAAACTTCAAAAAACATAGCTTAATTTCCGTTCTGGTTTATTCTTAAAAGACAACACAAAACTAAAAATACAAGTTAAAAAAAAGACAACTTTCTACAACAACAAAAAATCCTCAAACTGAAAAGTTCGAGGATTTCTCTTAAAGAAGGCGGCGATCCGAGGCTTTGCCGAACTGCGCCACACCATTAAAAACCAAAAAAGTCTGATTCGTTTTGAATCAGACTTTTATTTTAAAGAAGGCGGCGACATACTCTCCCACTTGCGTAGTACCATCTGCGCTAAAAGGTT
>NZ_JAUNKD010000051.1 GCF_030532915.1 Capnocytophaga sp. | reverse complement strand
GAAGCCTTCAAACAATTTCAAACTGGCGAAGCCCTCAAACAGGCGAAGCCTTTAAACAATTTCAAACAGGCGAGCCCCTCAAACAGACGAAGTCTCTCAAACAAAATTGATTATGCCTACTGTTACGTATTTTGAAGATTTAGAAATATGGAAAATTTCAAGGATTTTGTGTAGTGAAATTTACCGTATATCAAGTAGAGAATCATTTGAAAAGGATTATAGATTTAAGAATCAGATGAGAGCAGCTGCGGGTTCAGTAATGGATAACATAGCTGAGGGATTTGAACGGCAAGGCAATTCGGAGTTTAAGCAATTTTTGTATATTGCCAAAGGTTCAGCAGGAGAGGTTAGGTCTCAATTGTACAGAGCGTTTGATAACAGCTATATAAGTGAGGAGGAATTTAATGATTTAAGGCAGAAATATCAAAGTTTGAGTATCAAAATTAAAAATTTCATAACATATTTGCAGAATTCAGCAGTGAAAGGAAGTAAACATATGTAAAAAATGTTTGATATGGTTTGAAATAGTTTGAGGTTGTTTGAAATAGTTTGAAGCGGTTCAAACACGAAGTCTCAAACGGCGAAGCTTTCAAACAATTTCAAACTGGCGAAAGCCTCAAACAGACGAAGTCCCTCAAACAATTTCAAACTGGCGAAGCCCTCAAACGAGCGAAGCTCTTCAAAAAACTAAAAATATGACCGAAGGAAATTTTACCGATTACGTAAAAGTATATGTTACCTCAGGCAACGGGGGTAAAGGTTCGATGCACTTGCATCGCGAGAAATTCGTTGCCAAAGGCGGACCCGACGGCGGCGACGGCGGGCGGGGCGGACACGTCATCGTTCGGGGTAACAAAAACCTTTGGACGCTCATTCACTTCAAGTTCCAAAAACATTTCAGAGCCGGACACGGCGAAGGCGGCGGAGCCAACCGAAGCACCGGAGCCGACGGAGCCGACGTGTACCTCGAAGTGCCACTCGGAACGCTCGTCAAAAACGCCGAAACTGACGAAACCCTCTTTGAAATCACCGAAGACGGACAAGAAATCATCGCGTTGCGTGGCGGGAAGGGCGGTTTGGGTAACTGGCATTTCCGTTCAGCAACCAACCAAACGCCCCGTTATGCACAACCAGGAATCCCCGGCGAGGAAATGGAGCTGCTGCTGGAACTCAAAGTCCTTGCCGATGTGGGGCTGGTGGGCTTCCCAAATGCCGGAAAATCCACGCTTTTGTCGGTCATCACTTCGGCAAAACCCAAAATTGGCGATTATCCGTTTACGACCCTTAAACCGAATTTAGGGATTGTGGAATATCGTGATTTTCAGTCGTTTGTAATGGCTGATATTCCCGGAATTATCGAAGGAGCTGCCGAAGGAAAAGGCTTGGGGCATTATTTCTTACGACATATCGAACGCAATTCAACGCTTTTGTTCCTCATTCCTGCCGACAGCAAAGACATCGTGGAAGAATACCATATCTTGCTGAACGAACTAAAAAAATACAACCCGGAATTACTTGATAAAGAACGGCTTATAGCTATCTCAAAATCTGATATGCTTGATGAGGAACTCACCGCCGAAATCGAAAAGGAAATCAAACCCGCACTGGGCAATATTCCGTTTTTGTTCATTTCGTCCGTTGCCGGAAAAGGCATTCACCAATTAAAAGATACACTTTGGCAGATGATTAATCGCTAATTATCAGTCTTTTTGAAAAAACCGATAAGCAAAAAAGTCCATCCTAGCATCAAAAGTAAACCTCCAACGGGTGTGATAAGGGCAAATTTACCGATTTCGATTCCCGTAATTGCTTTTGTAGCAAGTAGATAGATAGAGCCTGAGAAGAATAAAACGCCCGTTGTAACCGCGTAAAAACTCCATTTTCGTAAAGTGTCGGGGATTTTATCCGTTAAGGCTAAAAAAAGCAAAAATAAAGCGTGATACATCTGATAACGCACACCCACCTCAAAACTGACAAGTGCTTCGGGTGAGAGGTGTTTTTTGAGTAAATGTGCCCCGAAAGCTCCTAAAATGATCGACGTTAGTCCCAAAAAAAGTGCAACAATGGTTATTTTTCGTTTCATTTCTTATTAAGTATTTTTATTTTGTTAATATTCAGTGAGATAAGGTTACACAAACAGAATTTCGTCATCGGTTAAAAGCGCTTCGCCCCGAAAACGAAGAAAAACCTGCACCACGGTAACGGTGTCTTTCTCGCAATAGGTAACGATGCGGTCGATGTCTTTTTGATTGTAAAACACGTCGCGCACCTGGCTTCCGTCGATGTCGTCTTTGGGAGAGGGAATGCCCAGAACGTGGGTAAGTAATTTCAACGACGTAAAATGCTTGTAATCGCCAAATTTCCACATTTCGAGCGTGTCCAAATGCGGAATTTCCCAAGGTTTTTTTCCAAACAGCTGTAATTTAACCGGAACAGCTATGTTGTTGATAATCATTCGTCTTGTGATATACGGAAAATCAAACTCCTTGCCGTTATGGGCGCATAGCAATTTATGGGGGCGTGAAAAATGCCGTTCCACCAATTGGGCAAAATCATTAAGGATTTGCGGTTCTTCGCCAAAAAACGAAGTAACCCGAAAGGTGCGTTGTTCATTGCGAAGTGAAAAATAACCGACTGATATACAGACAATTTTTCCAAATTCAGCCCAAATCCCGGCACGCTGGTAAAATTCTTCGCCCGTGAAATCGTCTTTACGCTGGTATTTTGTTTTGTCTTCCCATAAATCTTTTTCATTTTCAGATAGTTGGCTATAACTTTCAAAAAGCGGAACTGTTTCAATATCCAAAAACAAAATATCTTCCAAATTGATTTTACGAAGCATTTTCTAGCATTTTATAGGTTTCATCAATGTACTGATAAATGTCATCGGTAAAAGGCTGATACACACCATCGGGATTTTCAGTGCCTTTTAAATGTCCGAGTCTGACAATCATAATGTTGTCATCAGGCTGAACGATAACGTATTGCCCCAAATGCCCGCGCATCATAAAAAACTTTTTGTCGTGATGGGTTAAAAGCCACATTCCGTAGCCGTATTCGGGGCTTTCAACAAAACGCGGTGTAATTGATTGGGCAACAAAAACGGAATCTAAAATTTGGGAACCGTTCCATTTGCCGTAATTGCGGTAAAGTTTTCCTAAACGGGCAAAATCGCGCGCGTTGGAGGCGATGCAGCAGTATGCCTTTTCCATTGCGTTTGTTTGGCTGTCCACTTGCCAAAGCGCATCGCTTTCTGCGCCCAGCGGTTTCCAAAGGCTTTCAGATAGGTAGTTTGAAAGGGTTTTGCCGGTGGCTTTTTCAATGACCATTGCCAAAAGTTGGGTATTTCCGCTTTGGTAAATATATTGCTTTCCGGGTTCATCGGTGATGGTAACTTGCTGCATCACAGTGCGTAAGTCGGTGTCGAAATAGGCTTGTGTGGTAACTGAAAACGGATTGTAATACGATTCGTCCCAATCCGAACCCGATGCCATTGATGCCAAATCGCCCACCGTGAGCCGTGCCGCTTTCCCTTGTGAAAAACCTGACAGAAAATCACTTACAGGTTGGTTTAACCCTTTGATGTAGCCGTCAAAAATCGCTTTGCCGAGCAGGGCGCTGACATAGGTTTTTGCCATTGAAAACGAATTGCTTTTTGAGTTTTCGGTATATCTGTCGAAGTAGCGTTCGTGCCAAATGCTGTCATTTTTAAAAATAAGAAACGCCACCGATTGGTATTTTTGGTGCAGCTTTTCCAGCTCTTTTGTGGGCGCTGTTTGATTGTAATTTTTGTGTAATGCCCAAGGTTGCGGTTGGGAGCTTTTGTGAATTATGTTGTTGTCAAAGCATTCATAATCAGATAAAAATGCAGTTTTGTGTCCCGAACCGTAAATGATATAAACGGCTTTGAAAATGTAACCGTAACCGCTGAGGTACATTCCCACTATGAGAAGCAACAGAAAGAGAACCAGTCCGATAGCTATTTTTTTTACGTATTTCATAATCATTTGTTTTAGTGATGTTTATTTTATAGCAAAAATACACATAATATTTTCAATTTGCTTTAAACATAAAAGTTATTTCAAAATCATTTCGTTATACGGAATAATCGTTCGGAAGTTTTTGCTTGAAAAATAGTGATTTACGTAAGCGCTTTCGCCAATGGCGATCACAAAATCACCGCCCCAAGCACCCAAACTTTTTATGGTTCCTTCAAAACGCGGAAATTCCAAACTCTTAACGGTAGGAATGTCAAGAAAATTGGCTAAAATTTCCTCGTGCCGCTCCAATAAAGAACAAAATTCTTTTTCGGAAGGGAAACGAAGCAGTTCTTCCGTGATTTCAGTAAGTTGCGAGCAAAGGTTGGTTTTTCCTTTTTTAATCGATTTATAAAGAGCGATGCCTTCTTTGCTGTTTTGCTTTTGGTTTAGGTGTACAAAAAAAAGTTTGTCGCTAAAAGAAGGTTGAAAATGAATGGGATATGTTTTGGGTTCACCTTCTTTTAACCGATATAAAACGGCTGATTGGGCTGTGGCACAAGCGATGTCATAACCGCTTCCGCCAAAACTTTTGAAAAGCAACTCAAACGGATTCACTTCTGCCCACATCGCAATGTTATTAATTAATGTAGATGATGAACCCAGCCCCCAATTGCGTTCAAAATCCAAATGCGTTTCTACACAAACGTTTTTTAAACTTTCTGAAAAAGAAGGGTTTAACTTTGTGGCTGTGTTCAAAATTTTCAATAAGGTTTGCGCCACAGTTGCAAGTTCTCCGGTTTCATTTTTCAAATCGTGACTTTCAAACCACAGCGTGCCGTGCAGGTCATAACTTCGCCATAAGAAACCGTCATTGTGCGGGCTAACGCTTAGTGTTTGTCCTTTTTGCGTGGGGAGGGCAAGACTCAACGTTCCGTCTAAAACGGCGTATTCGCCTGTTAGTAAGAGTTTTCCGTTGCTTCGGTATGTTTTCATAATGGATTGGGCTAAACCTAAAAATGAGTTTGTTGGGCTGAATTGGGTTTTAGTGTATTCCTTGCAAAATTTTTACGCAAAAATATAAAAAATAAATTATCTTTGCCCTTTCAAACCCATAAAAATCATTGATTCATATAAAATCAATGGCAATGACATTATGAAAGATAATTTAATAAAAGTAGGAATTTCAGTAGGTGATATTAACGGCGTAGGCTTGGAAATTATTTTAAAATCCTTTGAAAATCAGCAGATTTTAGAGCTGTGTACGCCTATTATATTCGCTTCAAACAAAACGGTTTCTTTTCAGCGTAAACATTTTGACATCAACGTTAATTTTCAAGGAATTGACCAGATTGAAAATGCTATTTCAGGGAAAATCAATGTGTTAAACTGCTGGAAAGAGTCGCCCATCATCGCTTTTGGGCAAGTAACCGACGAAGCCGGAAAATACGCTTTTCTTTCGCTGAAAAGTGCGGTTGAGGCGTTGAAAGAAAACCAAATTGATGTGTTGGTAACTGCACCGATTAATAAAAATAACATTCAGTCTGAGGAGTTTAACTTTCCGGGGCATACCGATTATTTAGCAAAAGAATTGGAAGGACAAAGCCTTATGTTTATGGTAAGCGATGAGCTGAAAGTGGGACTTTTAACCGACCATGTTCCGTTGAAGGATGTGGCGTCGTTTATAACACAAGAGCTTATTGCTGAGAAAGTTAGGTTGATGAATGAATCGCTTCGGAAAGATTTCCGTTTGCAGCGTCCCAAAATAGCCGTTTTGGGGTTAAATCCGCATTGTGGCGACAAAGGCGTGATTGGCACGGAAGACGATACAGTTATTCGTCCGGCACTTGAAAAGATTCATACTCAGGAAAATATCTTAGTTTTTGGTCCGTTTTCGGCAGATAGTTTTTTCGCTACGCAAAATTACCGAAATTACGATGCGGTCATTGCCCCATATCACGACCAAGGGTTGATACCGTTTAAAACCATAATTTTCGGAAATGGAGTGAATTACACCGCCGGACTCAGTAAAGTACGCACCTCGCCCGACCACGGAACGGCATACGAAATTGCCGGAAAAGGCATTGCCGACCCCGAGTCGTTCCGTCAAGCGATTTACACGGCGATTGATGTTTTCCGAAACCGAGCTGAATTTCAGGCTCTTACCGAAGATTCATTAAAGACAGGCGATTTGGAGGCGGAAAAATAAGTGGTTTTTTTCATAACATAAATTGATTTTTAAATCATAAAAATATGAATAACAATAGTTTAAAATTTAAAACAAATATCAATTGTGCGGGTTGCATCAAAGCCGTAACACCACACCTAAACCAAGCTGAAGGCATCGCTCGCTGGGAGGTAAACACTGAGAGTGAGCATAAAATATTAACCGTACAAACAACCGGAATTACACAAGAACAAGTTATTGACATTATCAAAAAAGCCGGTTTTTCCATTGAAAAGCTAAATGATTAAGCCGTTTTTGGTTTGTAAAAAATGCTTTTTCGGGGTGTTTGTTGCTCAATTTTACTTAAAATATACGTTAAATTTAACGCGATGAAAGTCTTAAATTTTTCCAAAAAACCCAATATTTTAGTGATGTAAGTAATAATCTTTTGTTAAAATGGGGGTTAGTGCTTGCATATTGAAAATTATTCGTACCTTTGCAACGCAATGAGGGTGGTAGCTCATTGTAAAACTTCAAATAATAGTTTTCATAATTTAAAGTTTTGGTTGGTTAATGGAAAAGTCCGATGTATATCGGGCTTTTTTTATTTGTATTTCATTAAAAATCTTACCTTTGCACTTTTCATTCGTGTTTGGCACAATGCTTGCAACGGGAGATTGAAAACAAAAAACATTCAAAAACACATTCACAAAAACAAAAATGATATGAAACGAAGTGTACTAATGCCATTTTTATTGCTGATTTCTGTTTTGAAATTGCAGGCTCAAAATCTGGATTTGCCTTTCAAAGGAGGTGAATGGCTGAAATTCAAAGTAAAATACGGGATTTTCAACGCCAGTGAAGCCACTTTGTCGCTTAAAGAAGTGAACTACAACGGAGAAAAAGTGTTTCACGCCGTGGGTAAAGGCTCAACAACGGGTTTGGCTCGCGTTTTTTTTAGGGTTGATGACACTTATGAAAGCTATTTCGATATGCAAGAAGGCAAGCCCCGTCATTTTATCCGTGATATTTATGAAGGAGGCTACACCAAGCACCTGAAAATGTACTTCAATCACGATGCGAAAAAAACCAAAGTAGATAATATTGAAACGGGTGAATCAACTGAAATTCAAGTTCCTGTCGGGATTCACGATGTGATTTCAGGATTTTATTCTTTGCGCCATCGTCCTGAAATTGAAAATATCCAAAGCGGACAAGAAATTGCAATGGATATGATTTTTGACGATGATGAAATTTTTAAATTTAAGCTGAAATATTTAGGGAAAGAAAAAATTAAAACCAAATTCGGAATCGTAAGCACGTTAAAATTCAGACCGTTGGTGCAAGACGGGCGCGTTTTTAAAGAGCAAGAAAGCCTCACAATTTGGATTACCGACGATAAAAATAAAATTCCGGTGAGGGTAAAGGCAAGCCTACGTGTGGGGTCGTTAGTAGCTGATTTAGATGGATTTAACGGGTTGAAACATCCAACCGAATTAAAAAAGTGAAAACCTAAACGGTTAAAAAAAACACAAAATACTTGATAAATTCGTTTTTTATTCCGATTTTTGGCAATTATTTTCTGTTCAGCAGAAAATTTATTCACAAAAAATCCTTAAACCAAAACACACAAAAGAAATGGTATTGAAAAAAATAATGAAAAAAACACTGCTTCTGCCGCTAACGGCAACCCTGATTTGGAGTTGCGACAACGTTTCCCAACAAGCCAAAGAAGCAGAAAAAAAGGAACCATCGGTTGTTGAAGAAAAAAAGAAAGAGCCCGTTTTTGAATTCGGTTTCAACTTAGATGAATATGATATTGTGAAAGACACCGTAAAGTCGGGTGATACGTTTGGTAAAATATTGTCGTCTAATAATTTGGGGGTTTCTGAAATTCACGAAATTTCGGATAAAACCAAAGGTGTTTTTGACCCGCGAACCATCAGAGCAGGTAAGGCGTACGCATTACTTTTTGATAAGAAAAACCCTGATAAGCCTCATTGCTTTGTGTATCAGCCTTCTATAACGGAATATGTGGTTGTAAAAATGTCTGATTCTATCTATGCGTACAACGAAAAAAGAAAAATCACTGTTGTAGAGCGTGAAAGAGCCGGATTTATCAAAAACAACCTGATTGAATCGGCTTTGGATGCCGGAATGACCTACAATGTGGCGTTTAATCTTTCGCAAATTTTTGATTATACGATTGACTTTTTTCACCTGCAAGAAGGCGATAACTTCAAGATTATTTACGAAGAACGTTATGTTGATGACACTATTTATGCCGGAGTTGCTAATGTGAAAGCCGCTTATTTTCAGCATAAAGGAACACCTTATTACGCATTTAATTACGTAACGGATTCCGTTTCGGGCAAAAAAGGATTTTATGATGAAAAAGGAAATATGATGAAGCGGATGTTTTTGAAAGCGCCTCTTGACATTTTCCGAATAACTTCGCGCTTCGGGATGCGTTTTCATCCTGTTTTGCATCGTATGAAAAACCATTTCGGTACGGATTATGCCGCTCCGCACGGAACGCCTATCCGAGCCACAGCCGCCGGAACAATCATTGAAGCAGGATACAATGGCGGAAATGGTAACTACGTGAAAATCAAACATAACGCTACGTACACAACCCAATACTTGCATATGTCGAAAATCTTAGTGAAGAAAGGGCAACACGTTCCGCAAGGGCATATAATAGGCAAGGTGGGAAGTACCGGACTGGCAACAGGACCACACGTTTGTTACCGCTTCTGGAAAAACGGCAAACAGGTGGACCCGTTAAAAGAAAAAATGCCTGATTCCGTGCCGATTGACGAAAAACTAAAAGCCAAATACCTGCAAGACATCGCTTCGTTAAAGCAACAATTAGATGTATTGCAACCTACTCCTATTGAGGAAGATAACTCCGAAGAAGCCTTGGGAATTCAGGAGCAAACGATTTCGAAAATATAAATATTCAGAAATGAATAACTTGTCAAAAAATATAAAACTTTGTTGAAACTGATTGTTTTAACAAAGTTTTTTCTGTACAGACAAGCCAAAAATTGATAACTAATTTTTTTCAAGATATGTTAAAAAATATAAATCCCACACAAACAAACACTTGGAAATTGCTCCAAGAACATTTTAGTCAAATAAAAGATGTGCATACCAAAACACGATTTGAAAAAGATGCACAGCGAGCCGAGAAATTTTCCGTAAAGTGGGAAGATTTTTTGGTGGATTATTCCAAAAACCGAATTGACGAAAAAACGATGGAATTGTTACTTCAATTGGCTGATGAATGTCAGTTGAAAGATGCCATCGAAAAATATTTCACCGGCGACCTTATCAACGCCACCGAAGGGCGTGCCGTGCTTCACACCGCCTTGCGTGCCGATGAAAACCAAACCGTTTTGGTAGAAGGGAAAAATGTACTTCCTGAAATTAAGCAAGTTAAGCAAAAAATCAAACAATTTTCTGAAGAAATTATTTCCGGAAAACGCAGAGGATTCACCGGAAAACCATTCACCGATGTGGTAAATATCGGGATTGGCGGTTCGGATTTAGGACCGGCGATGGTTTGCGAGGCACTGAAATTCTACAAAAATCACCTGAATATTCATTTTGTGAGCAATGTGGACGGCGACCACGTGATGGAAAGCATCAAACATTTGAACCCCGAAACAACGCTTTTTGTCATCGTTTCAAAAACCTTTACCACCCAAGAAACGCTTTCTAACGCATTGACAATCAAGGAATGGTTTTTGAAATCGGCAACCGAAAAAGATATTGCTAAGCATTTTGTGGCGGTTTCGACCAACCTTAAAAAAATTGACGAATTTGGCATCGATGCCGAAAATGTTTTCCCGATGTGGGACTGGGTTGGAGGGCGTTTTTCTCTGTGGAGTGCCGTGGGGCTTTCTATTGCACTATCAGTAGGTTACGATAATTTCGATAAACTTCTGAAAGGAGCAAATGCGATGGATAAGCACTTCCGAACCACGGAATTTAAAAACAACATTCCGGTAATTATCGCTTTGTTGAGCGTTTGGTATAATAATTTTTACGGAGCTGAAAGTCAAGCGATTATTCCGTATACACAATATTTACATAGCCTTTCGGCATATCTGCAACAAGGCATTATGGAAAGTAACGGAAAACAAACCGACCGCGACGGAAATCCGGTGAAATACCAAACCGGAACCATCATTTGGGGCGAACCGGGAACCAATTCGCAACACGCTTTCTTTCAACTAATTCACCAAGGAACGAAACTTATCCCAACGGATTTTATTGGCTACAAACATTCGCTCTACGGAAACACTGACCATCATAACAAGCTGATGGCGAACTTCTTTGCACAAACTGAAGCCCTTTTGAAAGGAAAAACCGAAGCTGAAGTACGTGCCGAAATGGGGGCGAACGTCAATGAAAAACTCGTTCCGTTTAAGGTTTTTGAAGGAAATCGACCTACAACCACGTTTTTGATTGACAAACTCACTCCCGAAAGTTTGGGCAAGCTCATCGCGATGTACGAACATAAAATTTTCGTGGAAGGCATCATTTGGGATATTTTCAGTTACGACCAATGGGGTGTTGAGTTAGGTAAGCAATTGGCTAACAATATATTAAAAGACATTGAAGGCGATGCTATTTCACAACACGACGCTTCAACTACGGCACTTTTGAAAGCCTTTAAAAATTCTTAAAATTTAGAAAATAAATGTAAGGGCAGAAAAATTGCTGCCCTTACACAATTTTAGCAACCGATGAATTTCACCGCCATTTTACAAACGCTTGAAGCACATAAAAACGAAGCCAAATCATTGGCAATGAGTGCTTATATGAAAAATAATTTTCCGTTTTTAGGAATTCAGTCGCCTTTACGACGCGAGTTGGTCAAGCCTTTTTTGGTGGCAATGAAAAAAGAAAATTCGGTGGATTGGCATTTCATTGAGCAATGTTGGGCGTGTGCGTATCGCGAAATGCAGTACGTGGCGTTGGATTATCTGGCTTCAAAAAAGCGGTTTTTAACGCCCGCTGACGTTCCCCGACTCAAACAACTTGCCGAAGAAAAATCGTGGTGGGATTCCATTGACTGCCTCGACCGCATCATCGGAAGCATCGCTTTGCGTTTTCCGGAAGTAAATGAAATTCTGTTGCAATGGAGCGCAAGCCCCAACAAGTGGTTACGCCGCATTGCCATTGACCATCAGCTGCTTCGTAAAAATCTGACAAACACTGATTTATTGGAGAAAATTCTGCTGAATAACCTTTCACAAACCGAATTTTTTATCAATAAAGCCATCGGGTGGGCGTTGCGTGATTACAGTAAAACCAATCCGCAGTGGGTGCGTGCATTCATCGAAACGAACGAATCAAAAATGGCTTCGCTGAGCATTAAAGAAGCCTCCAAATATCTTACGTAAAAATTCATTAAACACTGATTTTCAGCATTTATGATACATTTAAAATCGTCAGAAGAAATTGAATTAATGAAAGAATCTGCCCAAGTGGTTTCACGAACGCTGGGCATTCTTGCCAAAGAAATTAAACCCGGAGTAACGACCTTACAATTGGACAAAATTGCGGAGGAATATATCCGCAGTCAGGGAGCGATACCCGGTTTTTTAGGATTGTATAATTTTCCTAATACACTGTGTGTCAGTCCGAATGCTCAGGTGGTTCACGGCATTCCAAATGACAAACCGTTGCAGGAAGGCGACATTATTTCCATTGATTGTGGGGCGTTGAAAAACGGGTTTTACGGCGATCACGCTTACACCTTTGAGGTGGGTGAAGTTTCTGCCGAAGTGAAAAAATTATTGCAAGTAACCAAAGAATCGCTTTATGTGGGCATTCGCGAGTTTAAAGCCGGAAATCGGGTAGGGGACGTGGGTTATGCTATTCAACATTATTGTGAAAATCACAGCTATGGTGTTGTGCGTGAGTTGGTTGGTCACGGATTGGGGCGTAAAATGCACGAAGACCCCGAAATGCCCAATTACGGACGAAAAGGTAACGGAAAACGCTTTAAAGAAGGAATGACCGTAGCCATTGAGCCGATGATAAATTTAGGAACGCATCGCGTTAAACAACTCAAAGACGGCTGGACGATACTTACCGCCGACGGGAAACCTTCCGCTCATTTTGAACACAATGTGGCTATCGTAAACGGAAAACCCAAATTGCTTTCAACTTTTCAGTACATTTACGACGTTCTGGGTATTAAAACAGACGAAGAAAAGGAGTTTCAATAGTGTTTTTTGTGCAAAAAATGAGTTTTTTTGATTATTTCTTTTCAAAAATAGAAAAAATAACATACAAAAATGAAAAGACAATGTTATAATTTGATTTTATAATGTATGAAAAATGATTTTATATGTATAAATTTTAAATTATGACGTTGTTATTTTAATTTTATAGATGCAAAAACGTTTTTTGTATCTGTATTTTTTCTTTTTATAGATAAAAAATCTTTTTGGAACTAAAAAATAACTAAAATCATATTGATTTAAGCAAAAATGTCAGATTCTGCAAAAAAAACAATAGGTACAACGCATTTAATCATTCGTTTGGACAATTTAGAACATAATGTGCGATTTTTACGAAGTAAATTAAACGAAAAAACACAATTTATGGCGGTTGTCAAGGCGTTTTCTTACGGAAATAATCATTGTGAAATCGCGAAACACCTTGAAAAAAAGAATTTAGCCGATTATTTCGCCGTTGCTTACCTTTGTGAAGGCATCGAACTGAGAAAATCAGGAATTACCAAGCCGATTTTGGTTTTACATCCTCAAATTTCGGATTTTGAAGCGATTATTCAGCATAAATTAGAACCAACGCTCTATTCAAAACGAATTTTGAAGCATTTTATCGCATTTGCGGAAGAAAATCATCTTGAAAATTATCCGATTCACATCAAATGCAATTCCGGAATGAATCGATTGGGATTTTTATTTGGCGAAATTGACGAAGTTTGCCGATTTTTGTCCGACAAAACGTGTGTGCAAATAAAAACGGCGTATTCGCATTTATTCGCTTCGGAAGACAAAAATGCACGTTTGTTTATGGAGGAACAAATTCGAATTTTTGTTGATTTTCAGAATGTTATTAAAAAATATTTTACGTATCGCATTTTGTTTCACAATTGCAACACTTCGGGTATTTTAAATTATCCGCAGGCACATTTTGATATGGTTCGTAGCGGCATCGGAATGTATGGTTTTGCCAATGATGCTGATTTACAGAAAAATATGCGTCCGATAACGATTTTGAAAAGTTTGATATCGCAAATTCACGAAATTCCTGCGGGTGGATTTGTGGGCTATAATTTTGGATTTCAAACCGAAAAACCAACTCGAACCGCCACCATTTCAGTGGGGCACGCCGACGGGCTAAACCGAATTTACGGCAAAGGCGTTGGTTTTGTGTTTATAAACGGAAAAAAAGCGCCGATTGTGGGTAACGTTTGTATGGATATGCTGATGGTTGATGTCTCTGAAATTGATTGTAAAGAGGGCGATGAGGTGGTTGTTTTTGATGAAAATCACACTGCCGAAATGCTTGCCGAAACGGCACAAACCATTTCGTATGAGTTGATTACGTCACTTTCCCGCAGAATAAAACGCATTTATGTGGAGTGAAAAATTAAATTTTTTAATGAAATTGTTTGCTAAAATTAAAAAATGTTGTACATTTGCACCCAGAAATCGCGGGATAGAGCAGTAGGTAGCTCGTCGGGCTCATAACCCGAAGGTCACAGGTTCGAGTCCTGTTCCCGCTACTTTTTAAGCGTAATAAATTGTAGGTCAATTTGTTACGCTTTGTTTTTTTAAATTGCTGGGACAAAATTGGGACAATTATTGGG
>NZ_JAUNKD010000014.1 GCF_030532915.1 Capnocytophaga sp. | reverse complement strand
ATTCAAAATTTTACACCTAAATCTCCTGAAAAAACGTTTTTCAGGAGATTTTTTTTATGATTGAAACATCAAAAAAAACTTTGGCAAAGTTCCAAACTTTACCAAAGGTTGTTGTTATTGGTTTATTTCTGTTACAAAAAGAGGTTTCTTTTAAAGAAGCACTTCTTTTTTGTGAGTTTCGGCATATTTACGGTATAAATCCGAAAGAAAACCATCGGGGTAATTTGAAAAATCGGTTTCAAGTTTAGCCATCATCGCTTCGGAATGCGCATCGGAAGCATCAAAAAACCAAGTTCCGTCGGCGGGAAGTAGCGCAACGGCTTGCGCGATGATGTCCGCTGATTTTGAGGCACCTATCTCACGAAGCGCATCAATAACCTCATTGCTGTACTGCGGATAATTTTCCTGCAAAAAAGCCAAAATGCTTTCAGCTTGACCAAAATTTTCCAATAACATACACAAAAAAAGTTTTTTCTGCACGGGATTTAGCACGCTTAAGTCATAATTGCATTTTTCTTCCAAGCTTTTGTACAAAGCAACGCTAAAATCATCGTTATCTTTGAATAAAAATATATTTTCCATCATCATCCATTTATTATTTCACCACAATCACAAAATAATTCTTCTTGCCTTTTTGCAGTAAGATGAATTTTCCGTCGATTAAATCACTCTCGGAAGCAATGAATGCCTCGGTAACCTTTTCTTTATTTACGGAAATGGCGTTGGCGGTCAGGTCGCGACGAGCCTCGCCTTTGGATTTTAAAAAGCCTGACTTTTCGGAAAGAAGCTCCACGATGTTCGCTCCAATGACCTCCGATTTGGCGATTTCCTTTTGTGGAACACCTTCAAAAATATCCAAAAAGGTCTTTTCATCAAGTGATTTTAAACTTTCGGAAGTAGAATTTCCAAACAGAATTTCCGAAGCCTTTACGGCGTTTTCGTATTCCTCTCGCGAATGTACCATCACGGTGATTTCCTCCGCCAATTTCTTTTGCAAAGCCCTCAAATGCGGTGCTTCGTGGTGCTGTTTGGTCAGCTCGGCAACCTCCTCTTGGGTGAGCATCGTGAAGATTTTGATGTATTTTTCGGCATCGGCATCGGAAGTGTTGAGCCAATATTGGTAAAATTTGTACGGCGAAGTTTTCTCTGGGTCGAGCCAAATATTGCCACCCTCGGACTTACCAAATTTGGTGCCGTCAGCCTTGGTAATCAGCGGACAAGTCATCGCGTACGCCTTGCCACCGGCGATACGGCGAATGAGTTCCGTCCCCGTGGTGATGTTACCCCATTGGTCAGAACCGCCCATTTGGAGCGTCAAACCATTTTCACGGTACAAATGCAAAAAGTCGTATCCTTGCAACAATTGGTACGAAAACTCCGTGAAGGACATTCCCTCGGTGTTTTCCTTCGGGTCGAAGCGTTTTTTTACGGAATCTTTCGCCATCATATAATTCACGGTGATGTGCTTCCCAATATCGCGAATAAACGAAAGGAAGGAAAAATCCTTCATCCAATCGTAATTATTGACCAAAATAGCGGCGTTTTCAGCCTCGCTTTCAAAATCAAGGAATTTTGCCAATTGCTTTTTAATTCCGTTGATGTTGTGTTCTAAAACCTCGTTGGTCAGTAAGTTACGCTCAGCAGACTTCCCTGATGGGTCGCCCACCATTCCCGTAGCACCGCCCACCAGAGCGTAGGGTTTGTGTCCGCAATTCTGAAAATGTTTGAGCATCATCACGCCCACCAAATGCCCAATGTGGAGCGAATCTGCTGTTGGGTCGATGCCCACATACGCCGAGCGTACGCTCTCTAAAAGATGTTGTTCGGTTTCAGGCATTATATCCTGAATCATTCCACGCCATTGTAATTCTTGTATGAAGTTTTTCATTTGTATTTTTTTGTTATCAACTTATTTTAATTTATCTGTTCCGCATTAAAAATAACAAGCGGGGGTGCAAAGATAGTCATTCTAACGGAGGAACGGATTATCTTAACCCGATATTTTCTTAGTGAAAGTCAAAATGTGAGGCGTTTCACCAAAAAAATACACCTAAAAGCCGAGGTGTGATTTTCAGAATTGTTAAAATTGCGTACTTTTGCGCCCAAAAGAAAAGAACGTGGGAAGCAAAAATAAACTCAAACGATTTAAAGAAAACGAAACATTTGCCAACGTATTACAACCCAAGCGCGAAGAACTCCTCACAGGGCAATTTCCCCTAAAAGGAAAATGGAATGCATTGTATTTCAAAAACAATCACCCTATCGTGTTGGAATTGGGCTGCGGTAAAGGCGAATATTCCATCGGTTTGGCAAAAAAATATCCGAATAAAAACTTTATCGGTATCGATATTAAAGGTGCGCGATTTTGGCGGGGAGCAAAAACTGCATTGGATGAAAAAATCAGCAACGTAGCTTTTTTACGCACTCAAATTGAGCTTATTGAATATTGTTTTGCACAAGGCGAAGTCAGTGAAATTTGGATTACCTTCCCCGACCCGCAGATAAAATACAAACGCACCAAACACCGCCTTACCAATGCCGATTTTTTAAATCGTTACAAAAATATTCTGACTACTGACGGACAAATGCATCTAAAAACCGACAGCGAATTTATGCACGGTTACACACTCGGACTTTTACACGGATTGGGGTGTAACATACTGTATGCCAATCACAATATTTACAACAGCGATGGTGTCCCTGCTGAAGTAACCCAAATACAAACGTTTTACGAACAGTTTTATCTGCAACAAAACAAACCCATAACCTACATTAATTTTAGATTTTAACACAAGGTTAAATTATTGATAACCAGCAACTTAATTTTTATAAAGTTTTTAAAAATTCAAAAGCAAAAAAACTTTCAATTTTCAAGGTGAGTGCTCAGTTTTCATTTATCAAAAAACAGGAAAACACCTCAAAACCAAATCGTAAAACTTTTCTTTTACAGTTGCTGTTAAGAAGGATTTATAACGTACATTTGCAAAAAAAATAACAAAATGCAGTGGATTTTAGCAATAATAGGCTATTTATTTTTTAGGCTTCCGGGGGCTGTTATCGGCTTTTTAGTGGGGCTTCTTTTCAAAGGAAAAACCTTTCAACAAACGGGTTCTACTTTTCGGGAATCATTTCAAAGGCAAAGCGTAAGTCCCGCCGATTTTGAGGTTAATTTACTGTCACTTTGTACATTAGTGATAAAAGCAAACGGACGCGTAAGTCAATCCGAATTGGATTTTGTACGTATGCGTTTCGTGGAAATGTACGGAAAAGAGCGTGCCAATGCCGTTTTCCGAACGTTTAATGAGCTTGTCAAAGGTCACGAAATTTCCGTTTCCAGAGTCAGTATATACCTCAGAGCCAGAACGCCTTACGCTACTCGCTTGCAAATTTTGCATTTCCTATTCGGAATTGCCCAAGCCGACGGCGTTGTGAGTGATGATGAAGTGCGTAAAATTCAGGAAATTGCAGGCTATTTTGCCGTTACACAAAGTGATTTTGAAAGTATCAAAGCGATGTTTATTCGCAATCAAACCGAAAGTATCCGTGATGCTTATACCATTCTGGAAATCAATCGAAATGCCACCGACGCCGAAGTGAAAAAAGCCTATCGCGAAATGGCAAAAAAATATCACCCTGACCGAGTGATTACACAAGATGATGCTATTAAAAAAGGTGCCGAAGAAAAATTCAAACAAGTGCAACAAGCCTACGAGCAAATCCTCAAAGAAAGAGGACTTTAAGCCAATAAAAAATGGCAAGCTACCTACATCGCACCGCTACAACCACATACCTTTGCTGTGTTCCCACCCTGGAGGATTTTGTAGGAGCTGGTCGTGTAGGACTTGCCGGTGCAAATATACGCACTTTTATTAAGCGAACAAGTTTTTTCTGAAAAAAAATGTTTATATTTGTACAATCAAAATCATAATCTTGTTGGAAATTCACACCAAGATGTTGGTTTTTAGTTTTTTACAAAAAAAATAAATATTTTATGGCAACAAACAGAACACTCACAATGATTAAGCCCGATGCTGTTGAAAACGGACACATAGGCGGGATTTTAAACCAAATTACCCAAGCCGGATTTAAAATCAAAGCAATGAAACTCACGCAACTTTCACGCCGTGATGCTGAAAAATTTTACGAAATCCACAAGGAACGTCCGTTTTTCAATGATTTGGTGACGTTTATGACTCGCGGACCTATCGTGGCAGCCATTCTTGAAAAAGAAAATGCAGTAGCCGATTTCAGAAAACTTATCGGGGCTACCAATCCGGCAGAAGCCGCCGAAGGCACCATCCGGAAAAAATACGCAACGTCAATCCAAGAAAATGCCGTTCACGGTTCGGACAGCGACGAAAACGCTGAAATTGAAAGCAATTTCCACTTTGCAGGAAGAGAAGTTTTTTAGAAAAATTAAACTTTAAAAACGAATTGCCTTTGTCAGAATGCTAGTATTTTGACAAAGGTAATTATTTGAAAATAAATATATTAATGGAAGAAATAACCTATTTAAAAAACAAAATCAGAGACATACACAACTTCCCAAAAGAAGGTGTTATTTTTAAAGACATTACGCCCATTCTTTCCGACCCGCACGCAATGAAAATCACCACGGATTTGTTTTTAACACAACTCAATGGCGTCAAAATCGATAAAGTGGTGGGGATGGAAAGTCGTGGTTTTTTCTTCGGAACTTTGCTTGCCCAGAAATTGAATGCAGGCTTTGTACCAGTTCGTAAACCCGGAAAACTGCCGTTTGAAACGCTTGCACAAACATACGATTTGGAGTACGGGCAAGACCGGCTCGAAGTCCATTCCGATGCCATCAAAAAAGGTGAAAATGTGCTGATTCACGATGACGTTTTAGCCACCGGAGGAACTGCCGAAGCCGCTGTAAAATTGGTTGAAAAACTCGGCGGAAACATCATTCAGCTTAATTTTCTGATTGAACTAACGTTTTTAAACGGAACTCAAAAATTAGGAAATCACAACATTTTCAGCATTTTAAAATATTAATTTAAGAATTATTAATCGTTTGTTATTTATTGAATATGACAGAATTACGCAAAAAAATAGAAGCCGCTTGGGAAAATCGGGACCTTTTACAACAAGAAGATACACAAAAAACCATTCGGCAAGTAGTTGATTTACTGGATAGTGGCTCACTTCGGGTTGCCGAGCCGACCGACTCGGGCTGGCAAGTGAATGAGTGGGTGAAAAAAGCCGTAGTGCTTTATTTCCCGATTCAGAAAATGGAAACACTCGAAGCCGGAATTTTTGAATATCACGATAAAATTCCGTTGAAACGTGATTATCAATCCAAAGGAATTCGTGTTGTACCCAATGCGGTGGCACGCCACGGGGCTTACATCTCAAAAGGCGTTATTTTAATGCCGAGTTACGTAAACATCGGTGCGTATGTTGATGAAGGCACGATGGTGGATACGTGGGCTACGGTGGGCAGTTGTGCTCAAATCGGGAAAGACGTGCATTTGAGCGGCGGTGTGGGCATTGGCGGTGTTTTGGAACCTTTGCAGGCTTCGCCCGTGATTGTGGAAGACGGGGCTTTTATCGGTTCGCGTTGCATCGTCGTGGAAGGAGTTCGCATAGGGAAAGAAGCCGTTTTGGGGGCAAACGTGGTGCTTACCGCCTCGACAAAAATCATTGATGTTACGGGTGAAAAACCCGTGGAACTCAAAGGATATGTGCCTGAACGTTCGGTGGTTATTCCGGGAAGCTACACCAAAAAATTCCCTGCCGGCGATTATCAAGTACCTTGTGCGTTAATTATCGGTAAACGCAAAGAATCAACCGATAAAAAAACATCATTAAATGATGCGTTGCGAGAATATAACGTTTCGGTATAAAAAACAAAAAGTGTAGGTTTTTCAGCTTACACTTTTATTTTTTTCAGTAGAATCCGTATAATTTTTTATTCAAACATAAAAAAATAACTTACTGAATAAATGTCAGTTACAAAATAATGAAAACATTTTCGTCATTTTTTTAGCGAATTTATTTGCAGATTTTAAAAAAAGGCGTATCTTTGCACCGCAAAAATAACCAATGGCTCATGGTGTAATGGTAACACAGCAGATTTTGGTTCTGTTATTCAAGGTTCGAGTCCTTGTGAGCCAACAAAAGATTCTGATGCAAGGTCAGGATTTTTTTGGGCATATGTTATAGGTTTTCTTAAAAACTCCAAATTACGTTGATAATTTGGGGTTTTATTTTTTTCTCAATTTGTTGCTAACAAAAAAATCCGTTCATTACTAAAACAAACGGATTCAATCAATTAAATTTGTAGAGCTACTACTTTGGGTAAACCAAATTTTCTTCTGTTAAGTTGTAAAGCACTTCTTCCAGATACTTTTTAGCTTCGTATTTTGCCATCGGAAGGTTATTATTATAAAAATTACCACACTCCATAGCCGATGCTCCCGGTATTTCGCCTTCAAAATCAGCCATATATTCAAATAACTTAGTGATGAGGAGTACAATATCGGCAGCGGTGTAATCACCGGCAAGGATAAGATAATTTCCGGTTTGGCAACCCATTGGTCCCCAGTAGATTATTTTATCTTTCCAATCACTATTACGCAACCAAGTGGCAGCCAAATGTTCAATAGTATGAATTTCGGCAGCTCCTAAAACAGGCTCGCGATAGGGCAATTTCATACGAATGTCAAACGAGGTTAATACCTCATTTCCAACATAATCCTTACGGGAAACGTAAATTCCGCGTTGTAATTTTAAATGGTCAATGCAAAAGCTGGCTATTCGCTCCATAGTTTTGTTCTGTTTAATTTTTAGTGAATTATTTATACGTACCATCGGCAAAGATACGATAGAAAAAATAATTTTGCTCCATCAGCCTAAAACAAAAAGAGAAATTACATTGTAATCAAATAATAATCAATTGATTAGTTTGAAAATAAAGCTACAAGCAATCTTTTTGTTAAACAAATCAAAAAAATAACCGAAAAAGCATAAAACAACGTGCTTTTTTTCATATTTTTGTGAAAAATATAAAAACGATGTCAAATTCTTGGAAAACAGCTTTTATAGGTACGATTATTCACTTGTTTTTAGGTACGGTTTATGCGTGGAGCTTTTTTCAGGTTCCAATAATGGAACGCACCGGCTGGAACAACACTCAAACCACGATGGCTTTTAGCTTAACCATTCTTGCACTGGGAATTACCGCCTCGTGGGCAGGACGAAAATTAGAAACTTACGGAGCACAAAAACTCACCATCACCGGAGGATTACTTTTCGGGTTGGGATACGTACTTTCATCGTATGCACTGGATAACAATAATTTAGTGTTGTTTTACGCAAGTTTTGGTTTAGTGAGTGGTTGCGGGTTGGGGCTTGCTTACGTAACACCTGTTGCCGTTGTTAGCCGATGGTTCACTAAAAATCAAGGGGTTGCCACCGGAATGGTGGTAATGGGCTTCGGGCTGGGTGCTTTTATGATGTCAAAAATTTTAGCGCCTCTTTTTTTAGAACTGACAAACAACGATGTGGCGCTGAGTTTTCGCTATTCGGGTTATGTTTTTGGACTGGTAATTCCGTTTTTAGGCTTTTTCTTGAAGTTTCCGAAGCAAATGATTAGCGCCGAAAAATCATCGGAAATTGTGTCGGTTTCAACTTCCAAAACAATGCTGATTTGGCTTGTTTTCACATTGAATATTCTTGTAGGAATGATTTTTTTGTCGTTCCAATCGCCGCTGCTTCAAGAATTAATGCAAAAAGAAGGGACTTTCACGGCAGAAATCTTGACACAAGCGGGCGCAACACTCATCGCTGCAAGCGCTTTTTTTAACGGCATCGGACGCTTTTTATGGGCGGGACTCTCAGACAAGGTAGGGCGAATGAAAGCTTTCAGAATGCTTATCGCTCTTGAAATCCTTTGTTTTTTACTGCTGATTTTCACCAAAAATACAATTGCATTTTCGGCATTGGTTTGCGTGGTTCTTTTGTGTTACGGCGGTGGATTCGGTATATTACCATCACTTGTAAAAGATGAATTTGGAAGCGCAAAAATGTCGGAAATGTACGGAAAAATGCTCACTGGCTGGGGCGTAGGCGGTTTGCTCGGCACGCTGACCACCGCATTTTTAAAAGATACTTTTGGCAATGAAGCCGGCGCTTACGTTTTTGCCTTGGGGCTCGGCGTTTCGGTTGTTGCTTTGCTGCTTAGTATGCTTATAAAAAAATAACTGACGGAAGATTTTCCGTCAGTTATCATAACAATGTTTAATCAAATTAATCTTTTGTGTGTGAATAATTTCCGTTTAAATCAAAGGCAACTTCAAATGAAAGATTTGAAAATTCAACTTCATAACCTGTTGCTGTTTTCTCGATTCCGTTAACCGGACGATCAGGGTACATTTGTGCTAAATACGTACGGATTTTTTCAGGAATAAACCCTGTTGCCGTAAGCGCTTGATTATCGGGGGCATCTACTTCTTTCCAATTTCCGTTTAGGTCAAAATCAATCTCTACGCCGTTTGCCAATTTGTACTCCACTTTGGTTTTTTCCACTTCGATTTTTGTGATAGCAACGTTAGGGAAATACGTCTTTATAAAGTTTTCGGCATTGGTTTTTACTCCTTGCGGAATTTCACCTATGATAACAGTGTTTGTATTTCCACCTGTATTCCCGCCGGTATTTCCGTTCCCTGTTCCGTTTGTTTTCGGATTTCCGTTTGCATTAAAATGGATGTCGTTTTTCACACCTACAAGCTCCACTTCATAACCGGTAGCCGTTTTTTCAATTCCGTTAATGGCATTGTTTGGATAAGTTGTTTTTAAGTGATTAACAATGTTTTGCGGAATAAAAGCAACATTTGTTAGGGCTTGACCATCACGTGCGTCTACGTTAATCCAGTTTCCGTTTAGGTCAAAATCAACATCCGTACCATTGTCCAAGTCATACTCCACTTTGGTACGCTCTACTTCCACTTTAACTACTTTAAAGGTAGGGAAATAGGTTTTTAAAAACGCATCAGCAGCCGTAGCTACGCCTTGCGGAACGTTCGGGTTTGGATTGTTGGCAGGTGGATTGGTTCCGTTTCCGTTATTTTGCGGATTGGTAATCAGTCCGTTTACATCAAAATGAAGGTCGCCCTCCACACCCACGAGCTCTACTTCGTAACCGGTTTTGGTCTTTTCAATGCTGTTGATGGGGTTGTTAGGATGGTTTTTTGCCACGTGAGTCAAAATACTTTGAGGGATAAAATCCATTGAGGTTGCCTTATCAACCAAAGCATCTCTGTCACGAGCATCTACTTTCGTCCAATTTCCATTGGCATCGAAATCAATCTCCACTCCGTTTGATAAATCAACAGAGTAACTTCCGTTGCTCTCAATTTCGGTTTTAACAATGTTCGCTTTGAAGTACTTACTAACAAATGACTGTGCCACCTCAGGCAAGTTTTTGTTTTGAATTACATCATTTTCTTTGTTACACGAAAACGCCATAAGCGATGTTGCGAGAGCCACGACGGCTAATTTTAATACGAGTTTTCTCATAATTTGTTATATTTAAAAAAGTTTTAACGTTCTTATTTAGTCTTTCACGATAAGATAATTCCCATCGCGGTCAAAGGTAACTTCCCCGCCAAAGTTAAGCAGTTCCACTTGGTAACCGGCTGCATTTTTTTTGATGGCGTGAATGGGATAGTTAGGATACATTTGCGCCAAATAATTTCTGATTTTCTCCGGAATAAAACGTGTGTTTGTCAGTTTTTGATTGTCACCGGCGCTTACTTCCGTCCAATTTCCGTTGGCATCAAAATCAACTTCTACTCCGTTGGTAAAGTGAATGTTATGACCTCCTCCGGTTTCTTTTTCAACGCGTAAAACGGTAAGGTCAGAAAAGTATTGCTTGATAAACTCTTGTCCCACTTTCGGAACATTGGCAACACTTGCATCAGTCGGTGTATCTTTATCCTTACACGAAGCCAAAAATGAAACGGCGGTAAGGGCAAGAAATAAATTAAGAATGATTTTTTTCATAATCTTATTATTTTGATATGTTATTAATTATCAATACGTAAAAACTTTCCGGTTTTGTCAAACTCCAAATCCAATCCGTTTGAAATTTCAATTTCGTATCCGTAATGTTTCTTTTTAATTTCTTGTACGAACGCATTAGGATATTGCGCCTTAACATATTGAGAGATAGCAGCCGGAACGATGCCTGCGGGAACCTCGGCAGCTCTTGATTTTACTTCTTCCCAATCACCATTGGCATAGAACTCAATTTTTGTTCCGTTTTCAAAATACACGTCATATTCTTTTGAGTACGGCTTGGCATCTTCAACAACAGTTACCACACGTTGTGCAGCGAAATGTTTTTTCACAAAGGTTTGTGCCTGAGCCGGAAGCTGTTCAAAAGTGATGTTTCTTTCTTGTGCAGATACAAACTGAAACCCGAAAAGGGCAATTAAAATAGTTGTGATTTTTGTTAATTTTCTCATTGTTTATCTTTTTATAATTTTACAGGTGCAAAAGTAGTATCCAATTTTGGAAAGAAATGGGAATAACAAAATAAAATCGAAAAAAAATAAATAATGTTGCAAAAAAGCAATGAAAACCCTCAAAATCGGGTGATGCTTTTTTGCAACATTACAAAAAACGGACTGCTAAAAATCCGCAGGAATTATTCTACATTTTCGTTTTTTAAAGTCATCTTTAAGGTGATAAAACCTAATATTCCGGCAGTTAATGATGAAATAAGAATTACCAATTTTGAATTATTGATAATGGTTGCATCATCAAAGGCAAGTAACGTAATGAAAATGGACATCGTAAACCCGATTCCGGCCAAAAGCCCCACGCCCAAAACCGATTTCCAATTTAAATCAGACGGAAGTTTACAAATTTTAAGGCTTACCGCCAAGAAAGCCAATGCAAAAATCCCCAACGGTTTCCCGACAATCAGCCCCAAGGCAATACCCAAACTGTTGTTTTCGGTTAGTATTTGAGTAATATCGCCGCTGAACGCAATTGCTGTGTTTGCCAAAGCAAAAATGGGTAAAATCACAAATGCAACCGGCTTGTGCAAAAAATGTTGCAGCACATACGAGGTTGATTTTTCATCACCGTTACCAAACGGAATGGCAAAAGCCAACAATACTCCCGTGATGGTAGCGTGCACGCCCGAATGCAACATAAAATACCACATCGCCACTCCGCCGATTAAATACGGAATGAGATTTCGCACTTTCAATCGGTTCAAAATCAGCAAGAAAGCAAAAATACCCAAAGCAATAGATAAATTTGTCCAGAACAACGTTTTGGTATAAAAAACCGCAATGATGATAATGGCACCCAAATCGTCAATTACAGCCAAAGCCGTCAAGAAAACTTTCAGCGAGGTAGGTACGCGATTCCCGAGCAGCGCCAACACTCCCAGCGCAAAAGCAATATCGGTTGCCATTGGTATTCCGGCGCCCGATTGCGTAGGTGTTCCGTAATTGAATAAAAGAAAAATTCCCGCCGGAAAAAGCATACCGCCCAAAGCCCCGAAAATAGGCAAAAGAGCATCTTTAACATTTGAGAGTTCGCCTACGTAAATTTCACGCTCCAACTCCAAACCAATGAGTAAGAAAAAAATCGCCATCAGCCCGTCGTTTACCCAATGCTCAATGCTATGCCCTTGAAATTGTGTTTGCCAAAAATGGTGGTAACTTTCACCTAATGCCGAATTTGCCACGATTAATGACAAAACGGTGCAACATATAAGGACGATACCCCCTGCTTTTTCACTATCAAAAAAATCTTTAAAAAGTTTTGTCGCTTTCATATTTATTTGTCTAATCTTTTTTAATACACTAATAGTTAATTTATTGCTGAAATTTTGAACGTTATCGTTTCATCTTTTGAAATTGTTAAAATAAAACGATTTCCGCACAGAAGCCCTGCAAAAAGCTCCAAAAATACAAAGAAAAAATGATTTTTACAAATTTTCTTTTAACAATCACCTGGAAAATTGTTTTTTTAGCAAAATAGTCCTGCTCATTGTTTTTTGTTCTTTTATCGTAAAAATAGTATTTTTGCCAAAAAGATACATCAAATGGAAGTAAACATACATTCAAGTTGGAAATCACATTTGGCTTCTGAATTTGAAAAAGACTATTTTAAGGATTTGGTCGCTTTTGTAAAAAAAGAATATGCGCAAGGGATTTGTTACCCAAAAGGAAGCCAAATTTTTGCTGCCTTTAAGCATTGTCCGTTTGAAAACGTAAAAGTGGTAATCATTGGGCAAGACCCGTATCACGGTGTAAATCAAGCTAATGGATTATGTTTTTCGGTTCAAGACGGAATAGAACATCCGCCATCACTTGTCAATATTTTTAAAGAAATTCAGCAAGATTTGGGGCTTCCCTATCCAACAAGCGGCAATTTGGAGCGATGGGCATCACAAGGGGTTTTGCTTTTAAATGCCACCCTGACGGTGCGCGCCAACCAAGCCGGAAGCCACCAAAATAAAGGCTGGGAAACCTTTACCGACTCGGTCATACGAGCCGTTTCACAACAAGGCAATCAAGTTGTTTTTATGCTTTGGGGCGGATATGCCAAAAAGAAAACGGCTTTAATTGACACTTCCAAACATTGCGTTTTAACGTCGGGGCATCCGTCGCCGCTCAGTGCTAATAGAGGTTATTGGTTTGGAAATAAACATTTTAGCAAAGCAAATGCCTATTTGGCTTCTGTTGGAAAAACTCAAATTCACTGGTAATAAAAAAAGCTACTCTAACCGGAGTAGCTTTCGTTTTTTATTGAGCGGAATACTTATTTACTTTGCCCTGTGCTTTTATCAGTTTCAAGTTTAAGTTATTGATTTCTTGCTCTTTTTTTAAAATTTTGCCTTTGTATTTGGCATCGTCATTGGGTGAGAGGCTGCCTTTGGCTTTCTTTACGTTGTACTTGTTTTGCTCGCGCGCCAATTCATTCTCTACCTTTTTGATTTTGGTTTGAATTTTTGACACCTCCTGATTGGCTTTTATCAGGTTTTGCTTGTTTTTCTGTGCCGCTTTTTGTGCTCTTTCGGCTTCTTTTTTAGCTTTTGCCTCTGCCTTTTTTGCTTTTTCTTCGGCTTTTTGAGCTTCTTTTTTGGCTTTTTCCTCAGCTTTTCGCGCTTTTTCCTCAGCTTTCAATGCTTTTTCTTGCTCTTTTTGCGCCTTTTGTTCCGCTTTAAGTCGCTCTTTCTCAGCTTTTAATTCGGCTTCTGTTTTCACGGGTTGCATCGGGGTAGCCATCAACGTGTCTATAACAGGTGTATTTTGTGCCAACGCAACTTGCGCTACCAACAGCGCTACAATAAATGTGTAAAACTTTGTTTTCATCACTAAATAAATGTGTTAATTTTTCGGGGCAAAGGTAATGAAGTAAACTATATCCTGCAACATTTTAGCAAAACATTAAGAATTTTGCTCAATGCTTACGTAATTTTCACTTCTAATTTTCGAAGTAACATATAATATACTAAAAAAATAGGGAAATACTAAAAGGTGTATTGCAATGAAATCCGCAGGGAAGAACTCAACGGATTGTGCGTTTTTGCTGTTGAAAACAGGTATGAAAAATCAGCTTGTAATGTTTTGATTTTAAACCCGGTACCTATGGTTAAATACTGACGGTCGCCTTTGTTTTTATGTTGATAGAAATAGCCCGTTCGCAAGAAAAATCGCTCGTCAAAAGCATATTCAAATCCTGCTGACCAAGCAATTTCGTGCCACTCTTCCGAAAAACCATTGGGAGCATCACTGAACGACCGGAATATTCCCTGAAAAAAATCAACATTTGGGTTTTTACCTGCCACAATTTCAAGTGGTTCATCGGCATCCTGCTTTCCGTTTCCGTTATGGTCGGTATAATGATATTTTGGCGGTGATGGAATTAGCAACTTGTTCATTTCCAGTAGTAATTCAAAGCGATTATAACTGTCGGGTAGCAAGGTGTAACTGATGCCTAAACGCAAATTGGTGGGAATAAAAAATGCGTGTCCGTGATTTTCATATTGCACTTTACCACCAATGTTAGAAACTTGAAAACCAAATCGATAGCTACCAAAGTAATTTCCGATAAGATGCTTAGGCGAATGATAATACCCCGAAATATCAAACCCCAAACCGCGTGCCGTATAACTTTCTTCGGTGGGCAGACGCAAATTGGAACTTAAAAATCGGGCTGCCACACCCATAGCATAGTGTTCGCTGAGTTTTAAGCTATACGAAAGGTCGAAGGCAAATTCCGACGGACGAAAATTACCTAAAACATAAAAATCATTGTTAAACCCTTGCGTGAGTGTCACATCGCCAATGCTAAAATATCGAAAACTGCCTGCCCAAGCACTGCGGTGCGTTTTTTTGTAATAACATAAATTGCCGATAAAAACATCGCGAACCACTTTGCTCAAATAAGGCGTATAACCAAGAGCAACCCCCGAATTTTCAGGAGCAAAGACATATTTTGAAGCATTCCAATACTGGGAAAACACATCCGGCGTTGATGCCACACCCGTATCACCCCTGCCCGAAGCCGTCGCATCGGGGCTTAGCAGCAAAAATGGAAAAGCCGTAGCCAACGGGCGTTCTTCTTGTGAAAAAACACTGTTGTAAAAACCGAGAAATAAGACAAATACTCGTAAAAATCGCATCAGGAAAAGCTATAAGATGAGCAAAGGTAGGAAATTAAATCAAACAAACAATAGATTTATTTCAAAAACAAAAAAAGGAAGACTTGTGCGCCTTCCTTTTTTCTGTTTAAAACATATATTTTAGTAGAATAAACTCAAATTTTCTTTGATGTCGGCTGAATTTTTCAGTGCGTTAAACACCTCTTCGGAAGCGCGGCTCAATTTTAAGGTTTCTAAGGTTTTGCCATACGATTTGTAATCATTCATTGCAGGAGCTTTAACAGCCGAAGTAACCTCAACTACGTACACACCATTCTCACCTTCAATAGGTTTTGAAACTTGACCTTGTTTTAGTGCAAAAGCCGTTCCGACTACTTTGGGTTCACGCCCCTCCCCGATAATGGTCGGGTTATTCATCGTAAGTCCGGTAGCGGTTTTTACTTCGGTTTTATTGGCAGAAGCAACAGCATCTAACGAACCTCCTTTTGCTTTTTCGGCAAGGATTTCGGCTTTTTTCTGACGGATTAAAATTGGTTTTACAAACGGAGCGGCATCTTGCACAGAGCTAATACCCGCTTCGGCTTTCTTGGTAAGTTGCGCCACTACGTAGTTTCCGCCGTAGGTAAACTTACGAATATCGCCCACTTTGGTATCTTCTTGGAAAAGCCACTGCACGATGGCGCGGTTGTTACCCAAACCGATGATGTACTCATCGTTTTTCTTTAAGTTATCGGCACGTAAAACGGATAAATCTGATTTTTTAGCCACTTCACCAAAGTTTTTCACATCGGCTAAGGCGTCGATTTCAAATTTTGATACTTTTGAAAACAATTCATTTACAGTTGCTTCCGATGGTTCAATTTTGCGAGTGATATTGGCGATTTGTACAGCATCGGCTTTATCGGTAATTTTTACCACGTGAATACCGAAATCCGTTTCAACAATGTCAATAGTTCCGGTTGGGTTACCGAAAACAAACTCTTCAAAAGGTTTTACCATTCGCCCTTTGGTGAAGAAACCTAAATCACCTGCGCTGTAAGCTGCACCGGGTTCTTCTGAATTTTCTCTTGCCAAGGCAGCAAAATCAGCATCAGCGGCACGTGCCAAAGCTAAAATTTCTTGTGCTTTGGTTTGCGCCTCTTCTTTGGTGCGTGTAACATTTTGAGCGGCAGCCTGACTTCCGGCATACGGAATCAAAATATGACTTGCTTTTACGGCGCCGTTAGCTTCTTTGGCAATCATTCGCGAAAGTTTTAAAACGCCCCCTTCTTCATACGGACCAAATACTTTTCCGATGGGCAAGGTAAACAACGTATCGGCGTAAACACCTGATAATTCAGACTTTGTAACGAATAATGAATCATAAGGCGTATCGGAATGTTTATCGACGAACTCTCTTACGCGGTTTGTGGTTGCAAATCCTGCGATGGTGTCATTGGCGTTTGTTTGCGCATTGAACACAATTTCAGGAGCAAGCAACTTATTCAAAGCATCTTTACTTGCTTGAACATCAGCATCAGAGGCTTTTTCGTTCACAACGATGTATTGAATGTTTCGAAATGCTTCTTGCTTGAATTGCTTTTCGTGTTTGCTGATGTATGATTTTATTTCGCTGTCACTCACGGTAATGGTACTGTCAGCGATGGAACTATACGGCAGGGTTACGAACTTGATGTCTGCCTTGTCTTGCTCTTGGTGATAGGCGATTTCGGCTTCGGCATTGGTAACCCCCAATCCGGCGCGAATTAACCCGAAGTACATTTGTTGTTTGGCACTTTCAATTAAGGCATCTTCTTGCGCTTTCCATTGTTGGTAAGCCTGCGGGTTGTTGGCTTTGAGTGTTGCCAGATAATTTACGAATTTTGACGGATCAAACACGCCAAACTCATTGGTAAATTCAGGGCTTTGCGCCAACGGACTTTTTGCCAAAACCGACAAAATTTGGTCTTTTTCAACGCTTAAACCTAATTTTTCAAATTGTTGCTTCAATAAAATGCTTCGCACGTTTTGTTCCCAAACGTATTTTGCTGCTTCAATGGTGCTTGCCTGCCCGTTTGAATTTTGCACGGTAGCTTCCACTTGGTAGCGGAAAGCATCAATTGAAACGTCTTCACCATTAACCGTTCCCATTTCGGTAGGGTTTGAGTTACTGAATCTTCCGGAACCGATAAAGTCCGAAATGATAAACGCAAATAAGGCTAAACCAATAATTGCGATGAGAAATACGGTGCGATTTCTAATTTTTTCAAGAACTGCCATCTTTCGTTATCTATATTAATTAGTAATTTTAATTTAGTGGGCGAAAATAATACTTTCTGGGCAATAATAAAAATATCTTTGAAAGAAAATTTCACAATCCCCCTTGTTTGTCCGTTTTCAGTTGATGAACCACACTTGCTTTTTTCAGAAAAAAAATATAGTTTTGCATTATTATTAATTCATAAAATCAGTAAATAATGTCAAAAAAACAACATTCAAAGGTTTGGAATGAGATAAAAACCAATGACTCTTGGTCGATTTTCAAAATAATGGGCGAGTTTGTAAACGGATACGAAAAACTCAGTGAAATAGGTCCGTGTGTGTCGATTTTTGGGTCGGCACGTACCAAACCCGATAGTAAATATTACAATTTGGCGGTGGAAATTGCCGAAAAAGTCGTTGAATCGGGCTTTGGCGTGATTACTGGTGGCGGACCCGGCATTATGGAAGCCGGCAACAAAGGGGCACATCAGGGGCACGGCTCGTCAGTGGGGCTGAACATTGATTTGCCATTTGAGCAGCACGACAATCCGTATATTGACCGCGATAAAAACCTAAATTTTGACTATTTTTTCGCCCGTAAAGTAATGTTTATCAAATACTCACAGGCTTTTGTGGTGATGCCGGGCGGTTTCGGAACGATGGACGAACTTTTTGAAGCCATCACCCTGATTCAAACCCAAAAAATCGATAAATTTCCGATTATTTTGGTGGGAAGCGAATTTTGGAAAGGATTGGTAGATTGGTTTCAGAAAACACTTTTGGACGAATTTCAAAATATTTCGCCCGAGGATATGTCCCTTTTCAAAGTGGTGGACACGGCCGATGAGGTTATCGATATTATTGAAAAATTCTATTTAAAATACAACCTCCGACCTAATTTTTAACATTCCGTCAGAATGATTTGTAAATGAAAAACAACAAAAAATCAGCTCAATTTATGAAAGGGAAATTATCAATTTCAGCCATTGCGGGCATTGTGAGCGTGGCAGTTATCGTTATCGTTGTGATGATGTTTGGTTTGCCGGTTTACAACGTTTGGCAACAAGAAATGGCAGGAAAAGCCGAAATGACAAAAGCCGAACAAAACCGCAAAATTCTTATTGAAGAAGCAAAAGCCCGCCTCGAAGCCGAAAAACTCAACGCTCAAGCCGAAATTGAACGCGCACGCGGAATGGCAGAGGCAATGAAAATCGAAAACGGAACGCTCAACTCGGTGTACAACCAATATTTATTTATTCGTACGCTTGAAAAATTGGCAGATAAGGGCAATCTTCCGCAGATTATTTATATGCCTTCGGAAGGATTGGTTCCCGTAATGGATGTTTCTAAAAAGAAAATCACCGGCGAGTAAAAACCTCGTATTATCCAATCAAAAACCTCATTCAGCCATCGCCGAATGAGGTTTTTTTAAGTGAATCTCACAAACAAAATCTATGTGCAATAACTAAATTAATAATATGTAATTTCTCGTTCGTACATAATTTTCGGAAAACTATTCACGTAATCAACACGTTGTATCCAATTTCCGTGGTTATCGAATTGGTATTCGTAGTCAGTTTCCTCGATGAAACGCCCGTTCCCGTCGTATTCCATTGATTTTACGGGGTTACTATACGCGTCATAACTAGTTGTTTTCCTACGGAATAATTTATCTCCTTTGTATGTGTACAATACGACTACTTGCCCTCTTTTGTCGTAATTGTATTTCCAAGTGATTTCGGGCATATTGTTTTTGGCAAATTTTGTCAGCTCAATGAGTTTACCCGCATTGTCATATTTATAGGTGTATTTTCGCATTTCGGGCGAGCGTTTTGGCGTTTGATGAATCACTTCGGTTTCACGCCCTCTGTTGTCATTGCTGTACAACCACGATTCCATTATTTCGCCACGGTCACTGTAACATTGATAAGCTGTTTTGTGTCCGTTTTCATCATATACATATACGTATTTGTGTTTAATAAGTCCGTTTTCACCGTAAACATCACGTGATAAGCGGCGGTTTTTGTCATCGTATTTGTAAATGATTTTGTTTTGAAGTTTGCCTAAGCGGTTGTAAACTTCACTTTCCACTTTGTAGCCTTTATTGTCAAACATTGAAAGGATGTCACCTTTCCAAAAAGTGGGTTTTTTGTCTTTTCTGATAATTCCGAAAGAGTCAAGCACGTGATAGGGTGTTAATTTATACGTTTTGACCTTTCCTCTTAATTGGTAGTCTTCCAGTCTGCTCAATGGCTTTTCGGGCGTGCCCACTTGTGCAACGGAAACATTAAATACGGATACTACCAAACTTAGCATAAATAAAATCCTCAACATAATTCATTCGTATTAAAGAGTTAATAATAAGTTAATTTCTTGGGGCAAATTTACGATTTCTTTTGCAAACAGGCAAATGTTAAAGTATTGAAGAAAATTAAAAAAAATAAAGCGTAAGAGCAAATTTAATGCTGTTAAATAGTTAAATTTTTAAGAAGAAAACACCTATCAAGCCATTATTCATTAAAATTCAAAAAAAATAATAGTCGTTAAAATTTTAGAAAAATTTAGGTTTATTTTGGTTGAGATTACCACATGCAAACAATATCCATAAGAAAGCGGGCCATTCAAAATTTTGAATGGCCCGTTTCTTTAATAAAATTACTCAAAAAAGAGTTTATCCTTTTAGAAATTATTCTTCTTCATAGAAATCTATTTCATACAGAGAATAAATATACCCTTTCTCATTTGTTGGCATAAAATCACTCAACGTAATTCCATCTATTTGCTCCAAGGGTTTATCAAATATAATTCTTAAAACGCTATTACCTCCTTCCGGATCAAAAGTGGCTACCCCTTGAACCTGTGTTTTTGATTCAAAAACGGAGTTTTTAATCGAAGTAACCTTAACACTTTTGATAGAAGATAAATAATAACTATTCTTATAAGCATTAACCCTTAAAACAATTGCTTTTATCTTTCGAGACGTGTCAAAAGCATAGGTGAGCTCTAAATTTTTATTCCCAGTTGGAATGTTAACAGATGTACGAGACAAACCATCGTGACTTCTATTTAACCCATAAATCGTTCCATTTTTAGCAGAAGACGTAATAGAGTTTTTGTCAACTCCTTTCCAACGAAAATCTATCAATTCAGAATGATCAGATTGCAAATTATGTTTTTCTACAACTCTGACATTTAACAAAATTTGTTCCTCAGGAACTTTATACGCTTGCTTATTCTCATCATACATTACCAACTTCAAAGGGAGAACATAAGTCCCTGCCTCTGTTATTTGCTCTGTATTTTCAAGATAAAGTCGAAACTCTGCTTCTGTTTTATTCTGGAAATCAACCCAATCTTCTTCAGATAAATCTCCCTCCATTCCTTCAGGAGCCAATGTACTTCCTTCCGGTAACAATGTATTGTCACGAACCAAGCCTAATTTAACATTGGTAGGAATCGGTTTTGAAGATTGTACCTTAACGGTCACGTAGGGAGATAATTGGGCTTCCCCATAATTCATCTGGCCATCAATATTGATAGACGCAGGAAAATCCAAACTGATATTCTCAGGGTGAATTTTCACAACAAAGAAGGAATTTTCTTCAAAAACCTTAATCTTATCTCCTTCTTTTACTTTGAGTGAAAAAGGCACCAATAGTTTTTTGGTAAAACTTGAATTGTTTGCTACTTCTACTTGAAAAGTTGTTCCGGTAGCATCCTTGGTTAGGCTTTTTTCAGGTTCGGCAATTTTTACCAAACTAGCTTCCCCCAGTTCGTAATCAGGAAAGGTTGCTTTAATTTTCTCAAAAAGACTTGCATCATATTCCAATACTAATTTACAATCTTTTTGAAGCGGTTTGAGAAACTTTGCCTCCACATCACGAACATTATTTTCTACAATATTTAGTGTAGAAAAAGAAATCATAGGAATATCCGCATAGCCATTAGGCAAGAACACGTACTCAAAATTGGGATCATAACCAATACGGCTACGAATATCTTCTTCGATTACTTTTTGATCAACCTCCCAATCAAGATTGAGGTTTTTCTCTATGGAAATTTCATCTTTACCACAGGAAAACAAAACTCCTGCGCTTAAAAGTGTATATATTATCTTTTTCATCTTTATTATTTTTAAGGTTCTATCTCTAATTTATTATCCTTTGATGGAAATTTTACATTATCCGTCCAAGAATGTGTAAATTCTTCTATTTCTACATTATCCTTAACATAGCGATCCCTAGGATGATCCTGGTTACCACTATTTGGACCTATACCAATATTCAGACTTACTTCATTCTTATATTTTGAAATATCCTTAAACACATTTTTCTTATCCATAGGCAAATAAGCTACTAAACCCTCACTCTCCGGATTTACAGGCAAATATAGCTTATCCTTAATTTCCGCATCCGATAGCACTCTATCCCACAATCTAAATTCTCTAATATGAGTACGTGTAGAATACGAATTCTGTGGATTTAAAATACTTATTCCGTAACCAGGACGAATTCTTAAATTTGCTCTACGGAATACTTTAATAAGTTCTCCATTCAAATACACCTTAAAGTCATTATCTTTGAAAGTGAAAGTCACTTGATACCAAGTATCAAGTTTCATATCATATTTAGCGTGCGTATCATCTCCATCTGATGATCCATCCTTAATTTGGATAGCGTGAGGGTAAACACGTGAATAATATCCCATATTCATCAGAGTCATATTAATCGTTTTAGGCTCATATTCTGTCCATTGGTCGTGAAACATAAATTGGGCTTGTATAGTAAATTCGGAACTTTCTTTTATCTCATCGGACAGCTTTAAAACAAACGATCTTCCACGTGGAAGTTCAAGTACCGAGGTTTTGAACGGACGCGAAAACGTTACCAAAGCATCTTTACCATCACTTAAAACACGAGCAGCCGAAGTAGAAGCAATCCGCACCGGTATGGCATATCGATTACTGATAGGATACTTGGTTTCCAATAGTGGATTTACTTTTACTCGTACCTTTGAAGAAAAATTTCCTTTTTTAACGGTTACAGTAAGTTTTCCGTTTCTCATCTTGTTAGCAGGATTTGCTTCCTCGTACATCTCAAACCCTTCCAATGGCAGCATTTGATACTCAGTATTGTTATTTTGATTAAATGCTGTCAGATAATCCTCAACCGAAAGAGTTATTTTGGTATCTGCTGCTGCTATATCCGTTAATCGAGGTTCAATTATTGTTTCTCCTCCTTCAGTTTCTTTTGGGAAAACCACCGTGGCACTTGTTTTACTCATATAAGCACCCGCACTAGTAGTAGCTGAACCACTAACGTTCCCGTTCACATAACCCGGCACGGTATCAAGTTCTGTATCACAAGCCATAATGCCAGCAAACATAGCCAACATAGCTGTTTTAAAAATTATTTTTTTCATTATCATAATATTAAGGGGTTATAATCACTTGGTCAAACTCTTTGGTATTAAAGTATGAAGGACGAGGATCTGCTATGCGTATTGCCTCCCTTGTCCAAGCATAGTGATTGTATTTTCTTTTTACTCCATTACTACTCATATACACCTGAAACTGAGGATCATCACTTGATTTACCATAATCTGTTCCTCCGTGATAAGCCCCAAAGCCCCATATTTGTTTATTACTAATAGCTCTTGCTTTGGCCGGAACTACACCAAAACCTCCTGATTGATAGTTTGCACTGGTGGAATTGTAAAGTTTTCCTCCCAATTGTTTAATATGGGTTCCTACTCCTCCGATTGTGTAATCCTGCATAAAATGCTTATCAAAGTGTTGTTCAAATTCAGTTTCAAAAACTCTCGCAACACCGCAAGGCACGTCCGCACAGAAATAGTATCTTTTTGTAAGATAGTTTTTAGGCAAGAATGGCTTAAGTTCTTCAATAAGTTCAGTCTCTTTGGGATCAAAGCCTGCTGTACCAGCATCAAACAAAGCCTGTAAATTACGCTCTCGCTCTTGCTGTGTTTTTACAGTGTGTTCTGCTCCAACAGGCCCAAAATATTTAGCCATTTCTCTGACAAACTTTGCTATATTACTATCAGGGTTTTGATGATCCACCATTAACGGAATAGATTTTTTTGCTTCTTCTTCTGTTAAATCTTTTCTATGATCTCCACAAGTTTCCCAATCCACATCATAACCATCAAAGTCAAGGGCTATAATGTAGCGTGATAATTCACGAGCATAAATTTCTGCCCATTTTTCATAACGTGTGTCAAAAGGATATTTTTCACGGAAATATCGATACCCATCTATACTTCCATCTTTTTTACCGGGCAAAGCAATACCCACACTAGGGGTTTGCCAACACATTAAAATAGCACTTCCTTTCTGATGAAAAACTTCAATATCCTTTTTCTGCTCCGGAGTCAACTCAGAAGGTCGTTTTCCCCCAAGACCACCCCAAATAGAAACACACGTAACTGAATCAGGAATTGATTGCAACCAAGATTTAGGAATCCCCGGTGTAGCATTCCAATCTGCATACCAAAAATAAAACATTGGTTTTTGCCCAACTTCGTCACCTCCGTTAAGCCAAGCTTTTTTCTTGTATTCAGTAAGTTCGGCAAAATACTTGTCCATAACCGCTTTTGATTCTCCGGTAATTTCACTTTCTTTTGTCCACTTATACTGGTCTCTTTTTTCTTTCAAATCTTCAAGAGCGATTTTTTCAAAGCTCTCTATGTCTGCTTCAGATTTTGTCCAATCCTTATCACAGGAAGTCAAAACTATCGAAGCTACTGCTAGTCCTATTATATATTTTTTCATAATTACTATAATTTATTTAGATTTCTTATCCCACCAAACATTGGTAGAAGCCTTATCTACTCCTCCTAACATTCCTTTGGCAGCTGCTACGTTGTCTTTATTTAATCGATGTTCTTTAAGTGGGAAAGGAAATCTTCTCATTCCTCCGTTTTTACCACTTGCAGAAACCCCAACAGCCCCAATATTACTCAAATTTTGTACTTCTTTGAAAATTCTGGGGTATCCTGTTCTTCTCCATTCACTCCACGCTTCTAATCCATCAGGAAATATAGCGAGATATTTCTGTGTAATAATTTTTTCAAGTTTAACCTCATCAATATCTCCTTCGTCCCACTTTCTATCAACTGTACTTACGTTAGAAAGATTATTTTGGGCATTTTTAGGATCTGTATAACTTGCCGGAGTTGCCGACACTCGTAAATAATCTCCTAATGACGCACCTGCTTCTTGGAAAGAAAGTGCTACCCCATTTTCATAGTAACCCTGCACTGTGCCCTCGGTAATAATACCTGCCAAACGTGCTTCTGCCAATAAAAACTGGACTTCAGAGGGGCGCATCCAATATGTTGCTGAATTCTCCTCAACAATAGGGGCAGAAAATCCTTTATAATCACCGTTTCGCACTCCTAAACGAACTGAATGATAATCCTCTTTTAAATCATCTTTCCCTTTATGGAAATACTTTTCAATTCGAGCATCGTTATATCCCTTTAAAAAAGAGTGAATAGTTGCTCCCATTTTCACCTCATTATAAGTTACAGACAGCGTATACAACGAATGGAAAAATCGGTACTTTCCGTTACTTACCAATTTGGCCGCATCTTTAACCTCTGTAATTACGCCTCCGTTGTTGGGGTCAAGAGCCGTTGTAATGAAGTTAGTTGCCAACGTTTTATCGGCAAAACGCACACGAAGTCCCAAACGTAACATCAACGAGTTTCCTAATTTAACCCAATTTTCAACATTTCCTTGATATACAGGATCGTAATCTTGGATAATTTTTGCAGAAGATGCCTTGTAATTATTTAATGTTGTAACAGCTTCTTTCAGTTCTTCATAAAAAGACTGGTAAATAGCCTCTTGTGAATCATAGGGGGCGTAAGTTACCCCAGGCTCAACTTTGCTGTAAGGCATAGGTCCAAACATATCCGTAGCTCTATGAAAGCCCATAATCTTAACAATCTGAGCAACAGAATATATTGCCTGTTCCTTCAAATCTTTCTTATGAAACACATATTTTTTGTCTGGAGTAATTTCCAAATTGTGTGTTGCCACTTTAACTTGCAAATACGAGTTCATAATGTCACTCATTGAAGCAAAAACACCATCTAAACGACCATCTGTTGCATAATAGTTAGGGAAACTTGAACCCCCATCCCAAGGATATGCGCCGGGTGAAAAGTAACCAATCCAGTTATCCCCTGTCATATTGATAACATTCTGATACGTATTAGGAAAATCCGTACCTCCGTTACCCGTAGGGATTACCTTTTGCATCAACCCCGGAAATAAACCTCCTGATGCCAACCCATCTAACTGCTTGTGTTTGTCGGTAGGAAGTAATTGATTAGTATTAATTTCCTCAAATTTTGCACAAGAAGTGGTTAAAAATACTCCTGATACAGCCAATAAAGCAATGGCCTTGTATCTTTCTATATATCTTAACTTCATAATTATCTATTATTTAGAATTGTAATTTAACATTAAGCCCATAAGTTTTCATACTCGGAACTTGGAAAAACTCTCTTGCAGCATACGTTCCAGTACCTCCGGTTACTTGTGGGTCAAAAGGAGCTTTGTTGTAAATCATCCAAAGATTAGTTCCCGTTACTCCCAATGTGATACGCTTGATTTTATCACTTATCAACTTTCCATCAAGACTATAACTCAAAGCAACTTCTTGCAAACGAACGTTTGTAGCATCATAAGTGTAATATCCACCCAATTGCTCATCACCTATGGTTCTGTAATATCTTTCAGCAGAATACTGTTTTCCGTTAACCCAAACACCTCCATTATCACGAGCTTCTGCGGAAACTTTCGAAACTCCAAAAGCATCTAAAAATGCCTGAGTATCAGACTGAACCACACCTCCGAAGTATCCGTTAAACACAAAAGCTAAATTAAATCCTTTGTAATCAAAAGAGTTTCTCCAACCCATTGTGAAATCAGGAGTAGAACGCCCTAACTTAATAATCTGTGATTTATCCACTTTATACTTATCGGCTCCCTCTTCTATCAAATTTCCATTCGCGTCACGAAGAAGTACACCTGTAGTAGTAATATCAGCCATACTTCCTCCTACAACTAAACGATTTCCTCCTTTATACAATTCAGTAAATGTCAAATCTGCACCTGTAAATGGATTTGTGTAGCCGTTAACTAGTTCAATAATTTCATTAATGTTTCTCGAATACGTAAATGATGAATCCCAAGTAAAGCCTTTAAATATCTCTTTATTGTAATTAAGTCCTAACTCAATACCACGATTTTCAATATTACCTGCTTGCAAATAAAATTTGCTATATGGCGATGAGGCTGATAATTCTTGCTCAAAAAATTGATTAAATGTGTTTGATTTATAAAGAGTTAAATCAAATCCTAAACCGTTGAAGAATTTAGCATTAACACCTGCTTCCCACGAACGAGTTCTTTCTGCTTTAAAATCAGGGAAAGGATATTCCGAACGAGCCTGAATTCCGGAATTACCCAAACCGTGAGTAATCGTACCTGGTGTAAGCCCCGTTCTACTAATAGGAGAACCTACTTCGGTGTATGAAGCTCTCACCTTAAAGTAATTTATAAATTTAGGCATTATAAGCATTTCCGACACAACAGCAGAAAGTCCAACTGACGGGTAAAAGAAAGATGGCTCTTTTGAATTCACCAATTGAGAAGACCAGTCATTACGTCCTGTTAAAGTTAAATACAACATACGCTTATACCCCAATTCTCCACTTGCAAAAACAGCTACATTTCTGTTTCGGTTATACGATTGTCCTTGTCCAGGGTGTGCAGGATCTAAATTTGGAGCAGAGAACAAATTAGGAACGTGTAACAAAGGACCTCCTATTGAAACTCCGTGTTCATAACGGTCATTAAAACTCGCTCCTACGTTAGCTACCAAATTCAAATTTTCTCCAAAATCCTTATTCATATTGAAGATTACATCCGCGTAAGTTTGGTCATACTTAGCACTTTTGTGTGCATAGCGTCCTTTGTTTGATATTGCCAAAAGTAACGTTGAACTTGCATAAATTTTTTCTTCCAAAATAGCATCTGTATTGTCTATACGAACGCGTCCTGAAACATTTAACCAATCCAATATATCATATTTCAAAGCCGCAGAAAACATATAACGTTTCTTGTTCGACAAAAATATCTGTCTATTAGCTACCCAATAAGGATTTTCTGAAAACGCAATTCCTATACCAGGTCTCTCTCCGTAGGGTTGATATTTTTCGTGAATACCACGCTCGGGATTATATCTCTCATACGCTTGGATATCACGATAATCCATACTGCGAGGCATCAAATACAAAGCCACCAACGGATTATAGTAACCTCCTCCTGTAATCATATTTCTATCTCCTTGCAAAATGTAGTTTGCACTTACATCCAAATGCAATTTATCATCCAAAAAAGAAGATGTATTTCTGGCTCCAATATTATAACGATAATAAGCATTGGATGGAATCAACCCTTTCGCATCAGTCTGAGAAACAGACACAAAAGTTTGGTTTTGTTTATTTCCGGTAGAAAGGGTAACAGAATTATTTATATTAGTCCCTGTGTTAAAAAAACCCTTAGGATTAAAATCCGAAGGAGTTTCTAATTTCTCCCCCCAACTTCTGTGTGAACCTCTTACGCTTCCATAAGTATTTTGAAATTCAGGAAGGATACCAACAGTCAAAAACTCCAAACCACTGGAAGCTGTAACCTCCATTTTCCCTTCTTTACCTTTTTTAGTGTTGATAAGTATAACACCGTTAGCTGCCTCACTACCGTAAAGAGCTGCCGCCGAAGGACCTGTAAGTACGTTGATACTTTCAATATCATCTGGATTAATGTCTGAAATACTTTCTCCACTGACTGGTTTGGTGCCTACACCTCCACCTCCTTCGCGAGTTTGGAAGTTATACATTGGCACCCCGTCGATTACGTAAAGCACCCCGTTATTTCCTTCAAGGGATTTAGAGCCCCGCATCACCACTTTAGTAGCACCTCCTACTCCGGCAGCACTTCGTTGGATATTTACCCCGGCAACTTTACCGTTAAGACTGTTTACAAAGTTTGCATCTTTCACACGGGTAAGTTCATCAGATTTTACCTGCTGCACGTTGTAACTCAACGCTTTTTCTTGGCGTTTGATACCCAAAGCGGTTACTACCACTTCGTCAAGCTGTTGTGTATCCTCTTGTAAAACAATTTTAACGCCCGAGCGCGCCTGCGTCACTGTAAGAGTCTGATCCTTAAAACCGATGTATGAAAACACCAACTCGGTCTTCCCTTCCGGAACGTTAATCTCAAAGTTTCCGTCAAAATCCGTAACCACCCCAACAGAAGTCCCCTTTACCAAAACGTTCACTCCCGGAAGCGGTTCACCATTGGCGTCCGTAACCATACCACTTACCTTCTTGGTACGTTGTTGGACTATTTCTTCGTAGCCCTCACGCAAATTTTCGACCCCATTCGAAGCCGATGCCATCCAAAATCCGTTGATGAGCAATGCAAGAAGTATCCATCTTCCTTTCCTTGCTCCAGATTTTCTTAATAAATTCACCATCTCTACATTAGTTGTTAATTAGTTAATATTTTTTAAAATTATAAAAAAACGCTCCTATGGGCAAGCTAACCCACAGAAACGAATCCAAAAATTTACAAATTAATAGCTTCCATTTTAAAGCAATAGTATTTAAAGTTGTAAAACACCGTTTTTTTATTTAATTCCGTTTTCACCTCTTTTTTTTGAAAAATCCTCAAAAAACAGTGTACAAATATACAACATATTAACATAATGACAAAATTATTAAAACAAAAAAGAGAGGATATTATCAATAATTATTAGTAGTGAGTTGTATTATAATAAAGTACAAGACGATATTTTTTTTTTGCGAAAACTTTCTTTTTATTTAAAAACTCTTTTTCGGCAGTACCAACATATAATTTCATTCACTTATTTTGGTTTTCGCAAAATAAAAAGTACTTTTGTGGCAAAATACGCATTTTTATGAAAACACTCATCACCAACGTACTTATTGTTAATGAGAATACCATTCAGCAAGGCGATGTACTTATTGATAATGATCGAATTGCAAAAATTGCTCCTCAAATTCAAGCACAACACAATTATAAAATCATTGACGGACAAGGAAAGTACCTGCTTCCGGGCGTGATTGATGACCAAGTGCATTTTCGCGAACCGGGCTTGACACATAAAGCAACCATTGCCACTGAAAGCGCTGCTGCCGTTGCTGGTGGTGTTACCACTTTTTTTGAGCAACCCAACACTTTGCCACAAACAACAACCTTAGACCTACTTGAAGAAAAATTTGCAATCGCCTCAAAAACAGCCTTTGCCAACTATTCTTTTTTTCTTGGCGGAACTAATGACAACCTCGAAGAACTCAAAAAACTCAACCGTAATGCCTGCGTGGGAATAAAATTATTTTTAGGCTCTTCCACCGGTAACATGCTCGTAGACAATGAAAAAACAATCGAAACCATTTTTTCAAATATCGATTTGGTCATTGCCGCACATTGTGAAGATGAGCAAACCATTCGCAAAAATTTGGAAATTTACACGCAACAATACGGCGAAAACATTCCGATGAAAATGCACCCGCTAATCCGCAGTGGTGAAGCCTGTTACATTTCGTCATCAAAGGCGGTTGATTTAGCTCGGAAAACGGGCGCAAGACTGCACGTTTTCCACCTTTCAACAGGACGTGAAACAGCACTTTTCGACAATACTATTCCATTGAAAGACAAAAAAATAACTGCCGAAGTATGCGTGCATCATTTATGGTTTTCCGATGAAGACTACCAAGAAAAAGGAAGCCTCATCAAGTGGAATCCTGCCGTGAAAACCCCTGCTGACCGAGCCGAATTGTGGACAGCTCTGCTTGATGACCGCTTGGACGTTATCGCCACCGACCATGCCCCGCACACACTTGATGAAAAGCAAAATTCGGCATACGGAAAAATCCCTTCGGGCGGTCCTTTGGTGCAACATTCACTCGTAGCAATGCTTGAAAATGTGCGAAATAGAAAAATTTCCATTGAAAAAATAATTGAAAAAATGTGCCACAATCCGGCTATTCTTTTCGAAGTGAAAGACCGTGGGTTTATCCGCGAAGGCTATTTTGCCGACTTGGTTTTGGCGGACTTAAACGCACCTTGGCAAGTGAGCAAAAACAACATTTTGTACAAATGCGGCTGGTCTCCTTTTGAAGGGACTACTTTCCATTCAAAAATAATAGCTACTTTTGTGAACGGAAATCTGGCTTTTGACAACGGAAAAATCAATCCCGTACCATACGGAAAACGAATTCTTTTTAATCGTTAAACGAATGAAAAATTACATTTACATACTAATAATCAGTTTGATAACGGCTTGTGGGCAAAGTGTTGTTCCGCCCCCTGAAAAAATGCTTTCCGAAAAGCAAATGGAAGATTTGATGTATGATTTGGCAATCATTGACGGGGTTCGGCTCACTGACTATTCACTGCTGGATTCGCTGAAAATCAACGTCAATGATTTTGTGTACAAAAAACACGATACCGACAGCCTCTCACTGATTGAAAATATGGTGTACTACGCCTCATTTCCAAATAAATACGATAAAATCATCAAAAAAGTAGAGGCTCGCCTGAAAGAAGAACGTCAAAAACTTTCAGCCCCCACTGAAAAAGAAAACCAACAACCAATTGATGAAATTATCAACACGACTGAATTAACAAGTGAACCCATAAATAATTGATACATTGGAATCTATCGCACTAAATAACGCTTCCCTACCTTGGATTTTTCCGGCTTTTTTGGGCATTTTTGCGGTCGTTGCACTGCTTCGTGTGGCGTATCCGAATCATTTTTGGGAATATTTAAAACTTCCGTTTGATAATAAATACATCGTTATTTATGAAAAAAAAGAACGGAAAGTACAACCTTTCACCGTAGTTTCCTTGTTTTTACAATGGATTTCATTAGGGTTGTTTTTCTATGTTTGGGCGCAATTCCTCCAAATTAAAACCCTTGTGAGTCATTTTCTTTTTTTAGATATTATTATAGGTATTTTGCTTTTTTTTATGATTAAATTAGCAATTCAAAAATGGATAAGTTCACTTTTTGAACTTAAAAATTTTGCAAAACCCTATATTTTCACTCGGATTGCCTATTCCAGTTACGCCGCTCTTTTGATGATTATGCTGTTATTTTTTGTGATGTACGCTACCGAGCTGAAAGAAATCTATTTTTACATCCTTTTACTTATCTTTTTAGTTATCAACCTATTAAGTTGGGTTACGATAATAAAAATGAACCAAAATGCAATAAAACGGTATATTATTTATTTTATTTTGTATCTTTGCACCCTTGAAATAGCGCCTTACATTTTTTTAACCTACGGACATCGATTTTTATAGAAATAAATTCGGGGTTTCCCCTTTTTGTTAGAAGAATATTTAGCGCAAAGCAAATAAATTTATGAAAGTAAAAACAATTTTAGTTTCACAACCCGAGCCCAAAGCAGAAGGCTCTCCTTACACTCAAATAATTGAAAGTCAAAAAGTAAAAATTGATTTCATTCCGTTTATTAAAGTGGAGGGAATGTCAGCCAAAGACATCCGAATTCAAAAAATTGATTTAACTAAATTTACAGCTATCATCTTAACCAGCCGAAAATCGGTTGATCATTACTTCCGAATTGCAGAAGAAATGCGTTTCAAAGTGCCTGATACGATGAAGTATTTCTGCCAGTCCGAGACCATTGCATACTACCTGCAAAAGTACATAACTTACCGAAAACGAAAGATTTACGTAGGTAAAAAATCATTTGCCGATTTGTTGCCAACCTTAAAAAAATACAAAGAGGAAAACTTTCTGTTGCCGGGGTCAGACACACAAAAACCCGAAATTTCAAAAGCACTTGACGATTTGAAATTGAAATGGGAACGAGGCGTTTTTTATCGTACCGTGCATTGTGATTTATCCGGTATTAAGGAAATTAATTATGATATTTTAGCATTTTTCAGCCCTGCCGGCATTGAATCATTGTTTAAAAATTTCCCGAATTTTGCACAGAAAAAAACGCGCATCGCCGTTTATGGCGACTCAACCCTGAAAGCCGCCGAAAGTGCCGGACTCACCATCGACATCAAAGCACCTTCACCCGAAAATCCGTCAATGACAAAAGCCTTAGAGCAATACATCAGCAAGGTGAACGGGCGAAAATAATAAAATCTTAAAAAAAATAAACTCCAAACTTTAACTCGTTTGGAGTTTATTTTTTAGATTAGCATCTCATTCTTTTTTTATGTAAAATTAGCTGAAAATTAACTATGCAACCCGCTTCATATACTATATACAATGCCTCTGCTGGTTCCGGAAAAACCTACGGATTGGCAAAATCCTATTTGCGAATTGTGCTGAGCAACAAAAATCCGGAAGTATTTCGCTCATTATTAGCCATTACCTTTACCAACAAGGCTGTTTTTGAGATGAAAAACCGAATTATTGAGTACTTGACCCTCTTCTCTGATGACAAAATGCTGAGCCAGCCCGACCCGATGTTTTCAGAGCTGAGCAAAGAACTAAAAATAGCACCTACCGAACTGAAAATACGCTCCGAAATGGTACTGAAACACATTTTGCACAACTATGCCGCTTTCAGTATCAGCACCATTGACGGATTTAATCACCAACTGATTCGGAATTTTGCCTTTGACTTGCGTCTGAACCAATTCTTTGAAGTTCAGTTAGATGCAAAAACACTCTTGCAACGCGCCGTTGATAATTTGCTCAATCAAGCCGGAGAAGATGCCGAACTGACCCAACTTTTAAACGAATTTTCAAAAGAAAAAATCAAAGAAGATAAAAGCTGGGACATCACAGGCGAATTGCTTCGTGTTGCGCAAATGCTTACCGTTGAAAATCATTATTGGCAACTTAACAATCTGAAAAGCAAAAATTTATACGACTTTCAAGCGTTAAAAAAGAACTTGTTGAACAAAAAAAATAAGGCACTTGATTCCATTCAAAAAAATGCTGCTGATTTTTTAAAGTTACTGGACGAAAATGCATTGGATAAATCGGCTTTCAAAGGTGGATATGCCTACGATTTTTTTTACAAACTTAATCAAAACCCTGAAAATGAACCTAACTGGGGAAGTGCTTGGCAAGAAAATTTACCCGACAAACCGCTTTACGCATCAACAGCAAAAAACTTAAACACAGCCCTAATCGATGCTTTACAACCTCAAATCGTTACCTATTTTAACAATATAAAATCAGCTTTTGGTTTGTTAAATTTTGTAAAAAATGTACTCCGAAATGTGGTTCCGTTAGCGTTACTCAATCGCATTCAAAATGAAATTGAACTGATTAAAGAAGACGAAAATATCCTACCCATTTGGGAATTTAATTCAATCATTTTCAACGAAATAGCTACACAACCCGCGCCATTCATTTACGAACGAATCGGTGAGCGTTACCGCCACTATTTTATCGATGAATTTCAAGATACGTCCGTTTTGCAATGGAAGAACCTTATTCCGCTGATATTAAATGCAGTACAAAGCGAAACGCTTACCAAACAACGCGGCTCGGTGCTATTGGTGGGCGATGCCAAACAATCCATTTACCGATGGCGGGGCGGAAAAGCAGAACAATTCATCTCGTTGTATTCGGGTGATGAAAATCCTTTTTTAATTGAAGGAAGGGTGGTTGATTTGGAAGAAAATTACAGAAGTTTACCCAGCATCATTCAGTTTAACAACCTGTTTTTCAGATTTATTTCAGAAAAATTTAAGTCAGAAACATATCGGGAGTTGTACAAAAATGCTGCTCAAAATTTTCCTGAAATCAAAAAGGGAAAAGAATTACCGGAAGGATACGTAAATATTCATTTTGTTGATTTACAAGAAGATGAAGAAGCTGAAAATCAAACTGATTCCTCCGAAAACACCACCGATTTCACCGAAAAAGAACTCATTTATTGCCAAGCTATTTTAAAAGCTGTTGAACACGCCAATGCCTCAGGGGTTAAGGACCAGTACATTACCGTATTGGTGCGAAAAAATTCGGAAGGTGCTGCCGTGGCTTCTTTTTTATCGGCAAAAGGCAGAAATATCATCTCGCCCGACTCGTTATTGCTGAAAAACGTTGATAGCATACAGTTTTTAATATCCCTTCTGAAATTGATTTATAATTCAGACAGTCAAGAGCTTAAATCAAAAATGCTATTTAATTTCGTCGGAGTGAAAAAGATAACAGAAGTACACGAGTTTATGACCCAGTATATTGAAGCTCCGCTTGATGTCTTTTTTGCTGATTACGGATTTTCACTGACTCAATTCAATACACATTCGTTGTACGAAGGCGTTACTTTTGCCGTCAATTGTTTTGATTTAGCAAAGGAATCGGATGCGTATTTAACTCATTTTCTGGATTTAATATTCGATTTTAAAACGGCTCGAAAAGGTGGTTTGGCTGATTTTTTAGCCTTTTGGGAAGAAGAAAAAGACAAAATCAGCATCAGTTCACCCGAAGGCTTAGATGCCATTTCAATAATGACCGTACATAAAAGCAAGGGGCTGTCCGCTCCTGTGATTATCTATGCTTTTGCTGATAACAAGCTCATTGACAAGCATAAAGACGACACGATTTGGTATCCGGTTGCTGAGACGGAATTCAGTGGGTTTCAGTCGCTTTTGGTGCAGGTTAGCAAAAATTGGATTCACTACGAGCCACATTCAGAGCAACTTATGCTGCAACACAACGAGCAACAATTGTTAGACCAAATTAACGTACTTTACGTGGCATTAACCCGCCCCGAATCGTTTTTATACGTCATCACTTCACAGCCTAAAACAAAAAGCGGAAAAGAATCAAAATCAGAAACTTACGGAACGCTTTTCAAACATTTTATTCAGCAACACAGCACTTGGGACGAAGCCGTACAAACATACGAGTTTGGCACGCCTGTTTTCCCCGCAAAAAAACAAAAAACAACACCTGAAACCGACACTCTGATTCACTTTCAAAAAGACGGAATGCAGCCTAATTACAAAATCGCTACGGGCGCATCACTGCTGTGGGACACTTCACGGCAACACGCCATCGAAAAAGGAAATCTTATTCACGAAATCCTCTCAAAAGTAACATATCACTTTGATTTAGAAAAAGTTATGAATAACTTCCTTACCGAAGGCATTCTGACCAACGTTCAGTATGAAGTTATTTATCCGCAACTTTTTGATTTGATTCACCACCCTGAAATTTCAGATTTTTTTACCGAAAAATATGAATATTTCATTGAAAAAGAATTCATTAACCAAAATGGAAAATTTTTCAGACCCGACCGTATTGTTTACAATCGGCAAACCCAAGAAGCCATCATTATTGATTATAAAACCGGAAAACCCAACCCGAAATACGAGCAACAAATGCAGGATTACGCCACCGATTTGGCAACAATGGGCTGGAAAATCACGGCAAAGTACCTGATTTTTTTAGAAGACGGAACCATCGTGAAAAGCGAAAAATAACAGAAAAATACATATCTTTGCCCGCTTAAAGTTCACAGAATGTTAAACGTACACGATTTATCTATTTCATTTCAAGGCGAATATCTATTTGAAAACGTTGCTTTTATGTTAAACGCAGGCGACCGCGTGGGGCTTATCGGCAAAAACGGAGCCGGAAAATCCACACTCTTGAAGTTGCTCGCCAAAGAACTAAAACCCGATTCGGGAAAACTTGCCACTGACAAGAATGTCAAAATCGGTTTTTTAAAGCAAGATATTGATTTTGAGAACGGAAGAACCATTTTGCAAGAAGCCTATCAAGCCTTTCAGGAAATCAAACGCTTGGAGCATCAAATGGACGAAATTCAGCAACAAATGGCTCAACGCACTGATTATGAAAGTGAATCGTATCATCAATTGATGGACTCGCTCAGTGAAATCACACACCGCTACGACATCATCGGAGGCTATCAATATCAAGGAGATACGGAAAAAGTGCTGCTCGGTTTGGGCTTTCAGCGTTCCGATTTTGACAAACAAACCGACACTTTTTCAGGAGGCTGGCGAATGCGCATTGAACTGGCGAAACTTCTGTTGCAAAACAATGATATTCTGTTACTTGACGAGCCTACCAACCACTTGGACATCGAATCCATCATCTGGTTGGAGCAATTCCTGACTTCATACGCGGGTGCGGTGGTTATCGTCTCGCACGACAAAATGTTTTTGGACAACGTAACTAACAGAACCATAGAGATTTCCGTTGGGAAAATTTACGATTATCCCAAGCCATATTCCCAATTTTTGGAACATCGGCAGGAAATTCGCGAACAGCAACTGGCTTCGCAAAAAAATCAGGAAAAAAAGATACAACAAACCGAAAGACTCATTGAAAAATTCCGTGCCAAAGCCTCAAAAGCATCTATGGCTCAATCACTTATCAAAAAATTAGACAAAATTGACCGCATTGAAGTTGATGAGGAAGACAATGCCGTGATGGCGGTTCGTTTTCCGGTTTCGGTAACACCCGGAAAAGTGGTACTGGAAATCCAAAATGCCTCGAAGAATTACGGAGCAAAGAAAGTTCTGCAAAACATTGATTTACTGATAGAAAGAGGAAGTAAAATTGCCTTTGTGGGGCAAAACGGACAAGGAAAAACCACGTTGGCAAAAATGATTGTAAATGAAATTCCGTTTGACGGAAACATCAAACTTGGGCATAACGTACAGCTTGGTTATTTCGCTCAAAATCAAGCGAATTACCTCGATGGTGAATTATCCATTCTCGACACGATGTTCAACGCCGCTAATGACGGTAATCGAATGAAAATCAGAGATATATTAGGTTCTTTTCTGTTCCGAGGCGATGAAGTTGAGAAAAAAGTAAAAGTACTTTCGGGGGGCGAACGCAATCGGTTGGCTTTGGCAAAAATGCTCCTTTCCGATTTTAACGTTTTGGTAATGGACGAGCCCACTAACCATCTGGATATCAAATCAAAAAATGTTTTAAAACAAGCACTTCAAGCCTTTGAAGGGACGCTCATCATCATTTCGCACGACCGTGATTTTCTGCAAGGTTTGACCGACAAAGTGTACGAATTTAAAAATAAAAACATCAAGGAATATTTAGGCGACATTGATTTTTATCTGGAACAACGCGAAATAAGCCATTTTCGTGAACTGGAACAAGAAAAAAACGCACCTTCTGACGAAAAAAACACAAAAAAAGTTGAAAAACCATCATTTGAAGCGCAAAAACAGCAAAAAGCGCTTCAAAATAAGATAAATAAACTCGAAAAACAAATAACCGAAGTGGAAAATGAACTCAATCAGATGAATGAACGCATCGCACAAGAGGCTCAAAATGATGATTTTTATGTAAATTATGAGAAAAAACGAAATGAATTGGACACGCTAATGAACCAATGGGAAGCCTTATTGCTATAATTATTGTAAAAAAGCTATTAAAAAATTAAAATTTATGGTAATATTGGTTCAAAATTTTTGTAAATAATCAAAAAAGTGTACTTTCGTAGCTTCAAAAATTTAAAATAAGGAATGACCCCCAAAAAAATAACAATATTCATCATCGGAGTACTTCTGTCTCTTTTTATGTTCACATTTCTCAGTGGGCATTACAAAACATCACAAGGTTTTGAAAGAGAGGGAATTGTTATGGGGAGTACCATCATAAAATACCCGACTTCCGACATTCTTTTAAAAAGCAGTAAGTCTGAAAACACCCAGCCAAAACAGGCCATCAAAAGTATCGAAAAAAAGAAAGACGAACTTAAGACAACAGTGCAAGATTCGGCTTCGGTTGCTGTTGAAACCGTCAAGGAAGAAAATACAACATCTCATACCCCGGGAGGAATTTACTACCCAGACAATGCCAATGAATTTATCACTCAACTTAAAGAAAAACTGAAACAACCTAATTGCCAGATAGTTCACTACGGCGATTCACAAATTGAAGGCGACCGCATTACGGTGTATATTCGCAATCGGTTTCAAACGCTTTTTGGTGGTGGTGGTCCCGGATTTATTCCGATAAAGATTGCTTATCAACAAAATAGCATTAATTTACAAGCCAGCCCCAATTGGTTTCGGTTTGCTTTTTTTGACCGCAACAGCCGACGAAAAGTTCCGCATCAAAAGTTCGGATTGTACACCACTTTTTCGCGATTTACTGAGTACAAATCAACTGACACAACCACCGTTAAAAAGGCTTCTTTTATCATAAAACCCTCAACCAGAGTCTATAACCGCTTGCAAAAATTTAAAGAATTTGGCTTGCATTACGGGAATTGCACACACAAAACTAAAATTGCCGTTTACCAAGACGGGACACTTATAAAAGAAGATTCACTAAACACCGACGGAAATTATCACAACTTCAAAATTGATTTTGTTGAAACGCCCAAAGAAATAAAAGTGGAGTTGGAAGGCACGGTAAGCCCTGATTTTTATGGAATTACACTCGACGATACGAAAGGTGTTCGTATGGATAACGTGGCGATGCGGGGTGAATCAGGGAATTTGTTTACCCGTTTGAACTACGAAAATTTCCGACAGATGTCAAACGTTCGCAAACCCGATATTTTTATTTTTCAGTTTGGCGGAAATACGGTTCCCTATCTTGAAAGTGAAAGGCAAATTGTGGATTACGTCTTTTCGTTTATTCAAAACATCCGGTGGGTAAAACGCAGTAATCCAAGGGCTTCGGTGATTGTAATTGGACCGGGCGATATGTCAGTTTCAAAAGACGGACAAATGATTACCTACCCGTTTCTCATCACCCTGAACGAAATGATGAAGGTTGAATGCACAAGCAACGGCATTGCTTTTTGGAGCATTTACGAAGCAATGGGCGGTGAAAATTCAATGGTTGATTGGGTTAAAAAAGGAATGGCAGCCTCTGATTATGTGCATTTAAGCCCGAAAGGCACGCACCTGATTTCAGAATTGTTTTTTGAGCATTTACATAACGATATTTTAGCAATTGAATAATATGGATTTTATTCTAAATATATTCACTTTTAACGAAAAAAGTCCGCTCAACTTTGTTCGGATTGATTTTTGGATATTTTTCGCTATCACGTATGCTTTTTTCTCTCTGATTTACAAGCGAATAAAACTCCGAAATCTGTTTTTGCTTTTTGCAAGTTTTTACTTTTATTACAAAGCCAGCGGATTATTTGTTTTATTACTGGTTTTCAGCACCATAACTGATTTTTATTTAGGAAATTACATCTACACTCAAACCGATGAAAAAAAACGAAAACTGGGCGTAACGCTGAGCATTATTGTCAATCTGGGAGTGCTGGCTTATTTCAAATACGCTTATTTTTTCACAGAAACCTACAACACACTATTTCACACCAACAACCAAGTTTTCAACTATTTAGCTTACTGGGCAAACGGTTTTGACAGTCAAGGTTATTTCCGTGTGGAAACCATTGTGTTGCCCGTCGGGATTTCGTTTTACACCTTTCAAACCATTAGTTATTCGGTGGATATATATCGAAAAAAAATAGCACCGTTGAAATCAATTCTTGATTTTGGTTTTTATGTGAGCTTCTTCCCGCAATTGGTGGCAGGTCCTATTGTTAGAGCAGAGAATTTTGTTCCGCAAATTGTTAAAAAAACAGAAATTTCTACGGAAAACTTCAATAAAGGTATCTTTATGATTCTCAAAGGATTGATAAAAAAAATGATTTTTGCTGATTTTCTGGCGCTTCATTTTTTGGATCAAGTTTTTGATAACCCTACCCTATTTTCGGGTTTTACCAACTTAATGGCTTTGATTGGATATTCACTGCAAATTTACGGTGATTTTTCAGGATACACGGACATCGCCATCGGATTGGCACTACTGATGGGTTTTCAGTTGCCGGTCAATTTCAATTCACCTTATAAGGCCATCAATTGTGGGGATTTCTGGAAACGATGGCACATTTCGTTATCTACTTGGCTTAGAGACTATTTGTATATTCCGTTGGGAGGCAACCGAAACAGTTCGGTGGGCACAATTGTAATTTCACTTGTTTTTGTCGTTGGGCTGGTTATTGCTGTGAACAGCCTGATTTTCACAATCATAACAGGCATCATTCTCATTACGGCATCTTTTTTAATGTTTTACAACAAAACGATTGAACGACAGGTCGTTACCAACATCAATATTATGCTCACGATGCTCATTGGCGGACTTTGGCACGGAGCTTCGTGGAAGTACGTCATTTGGGGCGGATTAAACGGCATTGGTATTTTGGTGTATAAAATTTGGCGAAAAGTAAGTCCGTACGAGCATTCAACACACTGGTTAGCAACATTTTGGAAAATAGCTATTACCTTTATATTTATTACTTTCACGCGCATCTTTTTTCGGGGCAAGGATATGGAGGCTATCTATCAATGGTTCAATCAGGTAGGTAATAATATGGATTGGGGAACGGCTTGGCAGGTGCTCACACACTATCGGGCGGTTTTCATCATTATGCTTATTGGCTACATAACACATTGGATACCACAGCGTTGGAAAGACGAAGTAGAACACGTTTTTTCAGAAAGCCATATTCTGGTAAAAGGAGCTATTGCTGTGGTTATTGTAATTATCTGTTACCAAGCCTACTCTGCCGAGTTTCAGCCGTTTATCTATTTTCAGTTTTGATTTATCAGCATTTTTGTAACTGAATTGGAGGTTATTCTTAAACTCATATCCTTGCAAAAGGAGAATTAGTAAGATAAACTATTTTAGAATCAGCTATAATTCCGAAGTTTTTCGTTGTAAGAAATACTTGTAAAAACGATTTTTTAATCATTGGAGAAAACACTCCAAATACAAATCTCTAATTTTAAATAAACATACTCTTAAACTTATCGGCATAATAGGCAATTACACTTTTGTCAAAATACGGCTCTTCATCAATGTTCCCTAAAAGACGGGCATTCGTTTTCTCTAAAATAACGGCTTCGGAAGACGGATTTGATTCCCCGCTGAAAACAATCCCAAAAACGGATAACCCTCGCTGTTTCAGCGCTTCAAAAGTAAGTAGCGTGTGGTTGATACTCCCTAAATAATGACGCGAAACCAAAATTATTTTATCTGATGGCAACATCAAATTGGCAATGGTATATTGGTTGTTCAGTGGCACTAAAAGTCCGCCCGCACCTTCAATAACCAATTGATTTTCAGTAGCAGGTCGGATTATCTTTTCTATTTCTATCTGCACACCATCTACCTGAGCTGCCCAATGCGGACTTGCAGGAGTCTGTAACGCATAAGCACTCGGATGAAAAGCACTTTTTGGATTAGAAATCAATCTTTTAACTTTATCAGAATCAGAATTATACAAATCGCCCGACTGAATGGGTTTCCAGTAATCGGCTTGCAAAGCTTCGGTTACAATTGCCGAAACAATCGTTTTGCCCACATCGGTTGAAATTCCCGTAATAAAAAAGGTATTTTTGGTTTCTTTTTCCAATTTTTATTGATTTTTAGGCAAAAATATTCATTTATTTTGAATTACATCGGGTTTGAACTATAAAAAAATATCCTTTCGTTGTAACATTTTTGGCTTTGGTTCGTCTTTATCACAAATATCTTTTTTAATTGGTTGGTAAAACAAAAAGAGGTTGCAATTACAGCAACCTCTTCACTTATAAAGATATAAACGCTAAACCGTTCTATTTTTTAACAGGCGCTGTGCCGCATCGGAAGCCGCGATTAAACCACCTGCCGACATAATAATATCCTTCAAAACCAAGCGTCCCGCCCCTGAAAGATACGGAAAACCAAAGTTGGGCGTTGGCATATCACCACCCAAATTAGGCACATACACTTCGGGGGTTGTAATTAAAAATGAGAGTGTTACGATGGACATTCCAAAAGTAAGCAACCCGCCGATAATCCCAATTTTAGGCGACCAAATTCCCAAAAGAACCAGCAAACCAATAAGGCAAATAACAGTTCCTAAACCGTATGAAAACCAATAAGTTCCATTTTGTTTGTGCCACTCGATGTTTTTGGCAACCATCTTCCCCTCAGGGTTTTTATGCAACGTGTATTCGGCAACCGTTTCGCCTTTGTCATTCACTGCCGTTTTTCCGGTGTTGTTGTAAAAAAAACTCATAAAAGGGCTGTTAATCACAAACGGCACAATGCCATCTGCCTCATACTGAAAGGCTTTCAGTCCGCCAATCCAAGCCATCACAATAAAGATTCCCACCCGTATGAAATTCACGAAGGAACGCTGACTGTCAGCCAAAAAAACAAGAATTTTTTCCATAATATACTAATTTTAAATTTATTATAAATAAAATTTTTCGGTGGCAAAATTCGTTTTTTTAGTCCGTATATCAAATGGACAAAAAAGGATATAACATAGATTATTTTGCAACGACAGAAATCCCGACCGTTTCGCGAAAAAATTTAGGCGATGTCCCGACAGCTTTTTTAAAAAATCGACTGAAATAAAATTCGTCTTTAAAATTCATTTCAAAAGCAATTTCCTTGACGGATTTATGTGTGAGATGCAGTTGTTTTTTCGCCTCCAAAACAAGCCGTTCTTGAATTAATTTGATAGGCGATTTTCCTAATAACAGTTTGATTTTCTTGCTAAAAGCATCGGGTGAGAGATGCGCTTTTTCGGCATAAAACGATACACTTCGCTCGGTTAAAAAATATTTTTCAAGCATTTTTTGGAAATTCAAAGCTACGTTATGCTCGGTATTTTGTTTGGTTTTTGCCAAAATGAGGCTTTTTTCTTTGCTTGAAAGTGCCAAAATCAGTTGTAAGTACGAACGGAGCACGGCTTGTGAATAGGCTGATTCTGAGTGCAATTCGTTTTGAATTTGCTCAAAAAGATGCAAAATTTCATTAAAACTTTTATCGGAAACGGCAATATGCGGCAACAGAAATATATTGTTGAATAAGAGTCCGTTACAGGCAACTTCTTTTTTGTGATACTCAATGCAGTAAAAATCGCCGTGAAATTGTAACAGTTTGATTTTCTCCATTTTTCCGTCCTTTTTTTGAAAATTTTGAAAAGGTGAAAGGAAAAGCAGCGTGTTGCCGTCATAGGTATATTCCGCAAAATCAACCCAAAAACTTCCTTTGCCACAAAAAGCCAAAATGCAGTAATTTTCAACACTGAAATTGTCAATAAACTGTAATTCAGCTACGTTTTGTATTAAAATTGCCATTTTTCAAGTCTTTTTTAGCACGTTATACCGATGTGAAGCAAAGATAATTATTTTTTCGGTTTTTTCACAAACGATTGTCATTAAAATATTTTGCGTATCTTTGTACGTTGAGAGGTTCACAACTTAATTTTAACGAAAATGAAACGAAATCGGTACTTTTCATACTTAAAAAAGTCTTTGACATTTAAGGTGTTATCCTTTTTGGTGGCAGTAATTCTTATTGTGCAAATATTTCCGAAGAAGGCAAAATTTAAGTATGAATTTCAAAAAGGAAAACTTTGGCAACACGAAACGCTTTACGCCCCGTTTGATTTTTCGCTAAAAAAAACCGATGACCAAATTGATGCCGAACGGGAAGAAATTAAAGAAAATTCAGTTGTTTATTACGCAAAAGATACAACTGTTTATCAGTCAGTTACAGCTAATTTTGGCAGTAAAAAAGATGTTTACTTCAATGCCGTTTCACACCAAAAAAAACAACAATTGCTTGCCAAAGCCGAAACTTTTCTGAAAGAAATTTACCGAAACGGCGTGATGCTTTCCACCAAAAACATAAGCGAGGGCGAAATAAATCTCATCAAAGCAAATAATGAATTTGTTGAAATACCGATTTTTGAAATTTTCAATTTGAGTAACCTAAATGCAGAAATTGACACGTATTTTGCTGAAAATCCGTACAACGAATATAAAAACACCTATTATGATTTGTTTTTTGACATTCTGCAACCCGACATCAGTGTAGACCAGCATTTTACGCAAAAAACACTTACCGAAAACCTAAAAGAACTGGTCTACACCCGCGGATGGATAAAAAAAGGGCAACTCATCATTGCCAAAGGTGAAATGGTTGAGGACGAAAAACTCAATATGTTATCGTCGTTACAATCAGAGTATGAGGACGGTACGTGGAACCGAAGCAATTACATTTGGTCATCAGCCGGATATTATATTTTAGTGAGTATCATTATGTTACTGATGGGCTTGTACTTAAAAATATATGAAAAAAGCATTTTCCATAATAACGCCAAAATTTCGGTTATTTTGCTTAATATGCTGATAACCATTGGTTTGGTGGGGATTATCACACAAACGCTTCCGCAGTATATTTATGTGGTTCCGGTGGCGATGATGGTACTGATTCTCAAAGCATTTTTTGATTTGCGGACGGTGATTTTCGTGTTCATTTCCACCATTTTAATTTTAGGATTTATCGTTCCGAATAGCTTTCAATTTGTTTTTATTCAGATAGTTGCCTCATTGGCTATCATCATTGCTCCGAAAGATTTACACTATCGGCTGAACAACTTTGTGTCGGCTTTGCTGATAACAATCTCTTACTTAGTTATTTATGTAGCATTTCACATCATTACCGAAGGCACCATTGCACGATTGGATATTTCACTGCTCACGCTCTTTATTTTAAACGGAATCGGTGTGTTGTTTTCACAACCGTTCACATACGTCTATGAAAAGGTATTTGGTTTGGTATCAGATGTTTCACTATTGGAATTGAGCGACACAAATTCAAAATTACTGCGTGAACTTTCTGAAAAAGCTCCCGGAACATTTCAACATTCAATGCAGGTTGCCAATTTGGCAGAAGCAGCCGCTTCCGAAATTGGGGCAAATGCTTTGCTAGTGCGGGTCGGGGCTCTGTACCACGATATCGGCAAGATGTTAAACCCTGTTTATTTCATTGAAAATCAAAAGACAAGCATAAATCCGCACGATGCACTCACTCCTTTGCAAAGTGCAAAAATCATTACCAAACACGTTAGTGACGGCATTGAACTCGCCCGAAAAAACAAGTTGCCGAAACGCATCATTGATTTTATCCGTACGCATCACGGAACCAGCTTAACCTATTATTTTTATCGTAAAGAACTGGAAACCAACACAAATTGCACCGAAACAGACTTCCGTTACCCGGGTCCGAAACCTTTTTCAAAAGAAACTGCCATACTGATGATGGCCGATTCGGTGGAAGCAGCAACCAAAAGTTTGAAAAACCCAACTTACGAAATGTTAGATGATTTCGTGGAAAAAATCATTAAAAAACAACTGGATGATAATCAGTTTAGTAATGCCGATATTACACTAAAAGAAATTGAAATCGTAAAAAAAGTTTTGAAAAACAAACTGACGAACATTTATCATATCCGAATAGAATATCCGGAATAGCAATATTTTCTAACCCGAGAAACATTTTTCTACATTCAAATTTAGCTAAAAAAACATAAAATTCATTTTTTTCAAAATAATTTTAAAAAAAATACAACTTTTATATTCGTTGTTAAAACTAACAAAATCAATTATTTAAAAAACAAAAGACCTTCATATCTTTGATTACGATTATTTTACAAACAACATTTAAAAATATGAATTTCACATTTATATTGTTAAAAAAATGCGAATTTAATATTTAATTAACAATACAATAATAAATACGATATTTTTATGATTTTTTTCTACTTAAATAAACGTAAGGCGTTTTTTTTTCTTTAAAAATTTGGATTCTATTAATAAGTTTTATACCTTTGCACTTAACTAACTATTAAAATAGATACATATGAGAGAAAGAATCGTTTGTTTGGTATCATTCTTTTTCTTGGCATTCGGCTTTGCATTTGCCCAAGAGAAAACCGTTACCGGAACAGTAAAAGATGAAGGAGGCGTGCCGTTATCGGGAGTAACGGTTACCGTTAAAGGCACAACGCGTGGAGTAGCCACCGATTTTGACGGGCATTACACCATCAAAACAAAAGCAGGAGATGCACTTACCTTTACCGCCATCGGTTTTGCCACGGTTGAGCGTTCGGTAACGGCTTCAACCAGCAGAATAGACGTAACCCTACAAGAAGAAGCCGAAGAGCTTGGCGAAGTGGTGGTTACTGCTTACGGAACTCAAAGTAGAGCATCGGTGGCAGGTTCTGTTCAAACCATAAAATCAGATGACATTGCCAAAAGTCAATCAGCCAATGTTATCCAATCATTGACAGGTAAAGCTGCCGGGGTGCAAGTTAGAAACACATCGGGGCAACCCGGAGAGGGTTCCGAGGTTCGTTTTAGAGGTATTGGTTCTATTTCTGCGTCAAATAATCCGCTTTACGTAGTAGATGGCATTCCTTTCAATGGTGATATTTCATCAATATCCTTACAAGATATTGAATCAATTACATTTTTGAAAGATGCATCTGCGAATGCTCTTTACGGAAGCAGAGGGGCTAACGGGGTAATCGTAGTTACCACTAAAAAAGGAAGTGGCGGAAAGTTACACGTAACCTACGAAACAAAGTTAGGTATGAATACGCGTGCAGTTCCTGATTACGATATTATTACCGATCCTCGTGAATATTACCAATTGGAGTTCCAAAGAAGAAAATTAGGCGCTTGGGTTGCAAACAATGCTTTAACAGAACAGCAAGCAGCACAAAGTGCAGCTAATTCTTTGGTGTCAAGCATCGGATATAATGTATTTAATGTACCTAATGATCAGGTGATTGACCCTGCTACCGGATTAGTAAATCCGAATGCAAGCCTTTTATATCAAGATGATTGGCATAAAGCATTGTTTGGCGTAGGTATCAAACAAGAACACTATTTGAGTTTAATGCAGGCGGGAGAAAAAGTAAATAGCTACCTTTCAATTGGTTATTTGAATGAAGATGGCTATGTGTTAAATTCTGGTTTTGATCGTGTAACAGCCCGTGCTAACCTTGATTTCAAACTCAATGACAACATCAAGGTAGGAACGAATTTAAATTACGCATATATTTCTCAAAAATCACCACAAGCAGGCAAAGGGTCTACGACATTTTCTAACCTATTTTCTTGGACAAGAAACGCAGCTCCAATTTTCCCTATCTATGCTCGTGATCGCTACGGAAACATAATTTATAACCAAAAAGGAGAAGTTGTCTACGACTTTGGTAAGGGACAAACTGAAAATTTTGATGGTTCTAAAACAAGAAGGGTTTATATTGAGAATATGAACCCTTATGCAACCACCCTAAAAGATGTTAGAGATAACGATAGCCACACTTTGGGTGCAAGAGCGTATGCTTCTATCAATTTCTTGAAAGACTTCAATTTCACCTACAATGTTGGGTATGATTTAAAAGCGGACAATCGTTTTAGATATGGTTGGGAAGTTGGAGGTGATGCTTTTGCCTCTAAGGGTTCAATAACCAATGCCACTCGATTCTCCACAACACTAACAAACCAACAATTGCTTTCTTGGAAAAAAGTGTTGGGTAAACATAGCATCGACTTGATGATAGGGCATGAAAGCCAAGAACTTATTTCAAAAATGTTAGCCGGAAATAAAACGAACGTAGTTGTTTCTGAAAAAGTATTTATTTCAAATGCTTCAAAGTTGGGATATTTGAATGGTTATAATGATTACTACCAAACGGAAGGGTATTTGTCAAAATTAAATTACGGGTATGGTGATAAATACTACATCAATGCAAGCTATAGAAGAGATGCGTCAAGCGTTTTCCATCCGGATCACCGTTGGGGTGATTTCTATGGGGTAGGTGCTGCTTGGGTAGTTACGAATGAATCGTTTATTCCTAAAAACAATGTTTTAAACCATTTGAAATTAAAAGCAAGTTACGGAGAACAAGGAAATGACAACATCTTATATCCTGCTTATGTTTCTTTTGACCATAGATCGCATTTCTCTTTCACAAGAAACTATAAACCATATTTAACCCAATATGATATTACACCCGATGCAGCAGGTAATCCGTCAATTCGTGAGGCTTACTTAGGAAATAAAGACTTAAAATGGGAAGTTTCTAAAAACTTCAATACCGGATTTGAAGCCGAATTCTTTGGTAGAGTTAATCTTGAATTTGAATATTTCAAACGTTCTGTTTCTGATATGTTATACAATTTCCCACAACAACCATCTTCCGGAAATCCTTCTATTTCTAAGAACATAGGAAATATGGAAAATAAAGGATTTGAAGTTACACTTGGTGTGGATATAATAAAAAAAGCACACACAGGGCTTAACGTTTGGGCGAATGCCACTCACTACAAAAACAAAGTAACGAAATTGCCGGATCCTTTCACTTCCGGAAATTATAGATTTGCAGAAGGAAAGAGTGCTTACACATTTTATATCAGAGAATTTGTAGGAGTTGATGAGGCAACCGGAAGAGGTATTTGGAATCAAGGGAAAACAAATGAAAACGGAGAAGCAGAAGGAGACAAAACAACAACAATGGATTACAACAAATCCACCAAATTCCTTTCTGATAAAACTGCCCACCCTGATGTGTACGGAGGTTTTGGGTTAAACTTTAACTATAAAAACTGGGCATTCTCAACCGGATTTGCCTACCAAATCGGAGGATATAATTACGATAGTGTTTATGCAGGACTTCTCGTTGAATCAGAAGGATTTGGAAATAGTGGGCACAATTTGCATAAAGATGCTTACAAAACTTGGAATTTTAATAATAAAAACGCAACACTACCAAGGCTAACAACAACGGATACCAATCAATTTGGAGCCTCTGACTTGTTCTTAACCAAAGCAGATTATATCAGTTGGGAAAATGCAAGTATTTCGTATAAATTAGCCAATGATCAACTCCAAAAACTGGGTGTAGAAAACATAACATTTTCTTTAACCGGTAGCAATTTGTGGGTTTGGACAAAAAGACAAGGATTTGACCCCCGAATGACACGATTAAGTAATGGAGGTACTGAAAACGTATATAGCTTGTATAGAACTGTTTCGTTCGGGCTTTCTGCTAAATTCTAAAAAATGTTTTAAACTAAAAAGAATATCATAATGAAAAAAATAATATATATATGTTTAGGAGGAGCTTTATTGTTAGGGGCTTGTTCTAAAGATTTTATGGACAAAGCACCCGAGTCGTACATTTCGGAAGAACAGCTTGGAGCGTCTTCTGAAGCCGCAAAGGGTTCTTTAAGAGGTATTTTAGCTGGATTACGTTCTTACGGAATTAGCGGTTATGGAGGTCACGAAGATTATGGGCATAAGTCAATGTTATCAATTGCTGATTTGATGGGTAATGATGTAGTAATGAATGCTTTAAGCTGGAATGGTTTTTACTATAATTACGCGGGGAGAATTACTACTAGCTCGCGCTCCCATATGCCTTGGTTTACGTATTACATTCAAATTAAAAATACAAATACCATCATCAATAGTATTGATGTAGCAACTGCAAGCGCTGAAAGTAAATATATTAGAGCACAAGCCTTAGCTCTTAGAGGGTATTTTCATTTGATGTTGACTCGATTTTATGCCCCTACTTATGTAGGTAATGAATCTGCTTATGCTATTCCGATAAATACCGGAGAGGTTTCTAAATTTAGAAACAAAAATCAAGAAGTGTATGCACAAATTGAGAAAGACTTGAAAGAGGCTGTGGAAGAATTAGCAGGCTATCAAAGAGAGAATAAAGAACTTATTGATCAGAGTGTAGCGCAGGCTTTTTTAGCCGAGGCTTACCTTGAAATGGGGAAATTTAGTGAAGCTGCTCAGGCGGCTCGCAAAGCTCGCCAAGGGTATGGGCTTCTGGATGAAAAAGGATGGAAGAATGGTTTTTATGATATAAACCAAGATGAAACAATGTGGGGAGCTGACATTACTTCGGAATTAACCACATTTGTTGCAAACTTCTTCTCGCATTTTGATAATACCGGAGCAGGTTATTCAAGAGGAGGAAATATAGCGATAGATAAAAGACTTTATGATGCTATTCCGGATACAGATTACCGAAAATCAATGTTTTTGTCAGGTTCAGAGGGAGAGTTTGAAGGAAAAACATATCCTGCATATACAAGTTTTAAATTCAGAGATTTAACTGAAGACGGAAGACAGGGGGATTATATCTATTTACGCTCCTCTTTGATGTACTATATTGAAGCAGAAGCTCTTGCTAAAAGTGGAAATGAAGACGAAGCAAAAAATATTCTCTTTGAAATCACCTCTAAAAGAGATTCAGGTTATCAAAAATCTACAAAAACAGGTAGTGAACTCATTGACGAGATCATTTTGCAAAAGCGAATTGAAATGTGGGGAGAAGGTTGGGCTTTCTTCGACTTAAAACGTTTAGGTAAAGGAGTTGAGAGAAATTATACTGATTCTAACCACGGTCAGTTTGGTAAACTTAATATTCCTGCTAGTGACCCAAGATTTCTTATTCAAATACCAGAAAAAGAAATTGATGCAACCCCAACAATGGTTCCAAATAATCCATAGAAATACAAAAAAACACATTACTAAAAAACAAAAACGGGTTAATTATTTCCAATTAACCCGTTTTTAATAAAAGTATGAAATTGAATTACATTGACATCGCAGCATTATATAGCTCGGCTACTCTTTTCCAATCAATTACGTTAAAAAAGTTAGTCACATAATCACCGCGTTTGTTTTGATATTTTAAGTAATAAGCGTGTTCCCAAACATCCATTCCTAAAATGGGTTGCCCCGAAATTTCCAATCCGGGCATCAACGGATTGTCTTGATTGGCAGTGCTTCCAACCTGTAATTTACCATCTTTCACCACAAGCCAAGCCCAACCCGAACCAAATCGTTTTGCACCCGCCTCTGAAAATTGCTTTTTGAAATTTTCAAAACTACCAAAATCACGGTTAATAGCCTCTGCCAAAGCTCCCGTAGGCATTCCGCCCCCTTTGGGTGAAATCACATCAAAATACAAATTGTGATTGTAATAACCTCCACCATTATTTCGCAACGCGGTATTGCTCATATCCAACCCTTTAAGAACTTGCTCAATAGGTTGCATAGCCTGAGGTTTCCCTTCAACGGCTTTGTTCAAATTGTTTAAATACCCTACATAATGCTTGGAAAAATGAACAAACATCGTTTGCGCATCAATATACGAATCCACCGCGTTGTATTCATATTTTAACGGAACAATTTTAAAAGCACCTTCATTGGCTTTCACATCGCCGGGCTTACCATAATCAGTTGTTTTAGTGCACGATTTTGTAGCAGCCTCCTTTTTTGAACACGATTTTTCTTTCTTTTTTGATTGAGCGTAAACAGCTTCCGGTGAAAAAACAGCAGCTGAAAGAAACAATGCCGCCATAGGAATAAAATATTTCCTCTTCATAATTGTTTTATTTAATATTGATATTTTTTCAAAAATAGAAAAAAACCGACAGACAGCAATTTTTTTAACACTTTTTTAAGTCAGTTTTTTATTTTTCCGCTTTGTACTTTCGCCATTTTTCAATACAAAGTGTCATATCCTCAGGCAGTTCCGTACTGAAACGTAAAAAAGCTCCTGTCACGGGATGCTCAAAGCCCAAGGTTTTGGCGTGCAGGGCTTGTCGGGGTAATATGTCAAAACAATTTTCAACAAATTGCCGGTATTTGGCAAAGGTTGTCCCTTTTAAAATTTTATCGCCTCCGTAGCGCTCATCATTGAAAAGCGTATGCCCGATGTGCTTCATATGAACCCGTATTTGGTGCGTACGTCCGGTTTCTAACCTACACGAAATCAAGGTCACATACCCGAAACGTTCCAAAACCTTATAATGTGTGATGGCTTCTTTTCCGTGGCTTCCGTCAGGAAAAACATCCATTTGCAGGCGGTCTTTTAAATGTCTTCCGATATGCCCCACAACGGTTCCTTCATCTTGCTGAACATCGCCCCAAACCAAGGCAATATACTCACGTTCAGATGTTTTATGGAAGAATTGTTGCGCCAAATGCAGCATCGCTTCTTCGGTTTTGGCAATGACTAAAAGTCCGCTGGTATTTTTATCGATACGATGCACCAAACCCGGTCGGTCACTACTGTTATTAGGCAGATTTTCAAAGTGATACACAAGCGCATTGATAAGCGTTCCGCTGTAATTTCCGTGCCCGGGATGCACCACCATTCCGGCAGGTTTGTTCACAACGAGCAACTCATCGTCTTCATAGACAATATCAATCGGAATATTTTCAGGCGTAAGCAAATACTCGTGTGGCGGGTGGGCAAACATTACCTTCACCTCATCGTTGGCTTTAACCCGATGGTTGGACTTTACGGCAACACCATTTACAAATATATTTCCTTGTTTTGCAGCCTGTTGTACTTTGTTTCGAGTAGCATTCTCTACAAAATTCATCAAGAATTTATCCACCCGAAGCGGTTCTTGCCCTTTTCCGGCTTTGAAACTGTAATGCTCGTACAGCTCATCGTCTTTTTCAATTTCGTCATCAAAGGCTTGCATCATTCCAATTCTTCAATAGGTATAACAATTTCATTTTCAGAATTCTGAGAAGCAGTAAGCCCGTTTCCGCACGTCAAATCAACTTTCGACATTTTTATTAACTGCTCGCCGGGTTGTACCCTTTTACCTTCGTACGAAATTTCAAGCACCATATCCTTCCCAATATCATCAACATAGGTTATTTTCCCGACCATCAATCCAACGGATTTTAAGATGGCTTCGGCACTGCGGCGCGTTACCTGAATCACCTTCGGAATGGTTACTTTTCGATATCCCGACGGATTGATTGTCAGGTAAATCTTTCGGTTTTCCTTTACGTGTTCAGCCGGTTCCGGATTTTGCCCAATTACCGAATAAGCCGGAAATTTCGGGTTATAATCGGTTGAGTCAAGCACTTCGTATCGTAACTTATTCTCTTCCAAGATGAATTTCACTTCGGTTAGTGTTTTTTTGGTAAGGTCAGGAACAACGACGTATTCCCCGTGGTTTGTCCATACTTTTAAGAATTTTAACACCAAAAATCCTAAAACAACCAGCACCAAAACAGCCAGTCCCAAATGGAAAAATATGTTTTTAATTGTAGGATTTGTAATGATTTTTTTTAACATAAATATATGATTCTAATGTCTTTATATTAATTACGAGATTTATCGTCCTTCATTAAATTAAACGCAACCGATTGCACCAATGACAAACAAAGGCTAAACAGCAAAGCACCCCAAAAGCCGTTTACCCGAAATCCGCTTACCAATTCGGCTGCCAATAAGATTATTAACGCATTGATAACGAATAAGAAAAATCCCAACGTGATGACCGTAATCGGTATGGAAATAAACTGTAAAACGGGTTTTACCAAAACATCTAAAATTGAAAGCACGAAGGCGACCAAAACAGCCGAAAAATAATCTGAAATTGCGGCTCCCGGCAAGATGTTCCCCAATAAAAAAACAATAATCCCGGTAATAAACAAACTTAGTATATACTTCATAATCAATAGGTTTTATCGATTAAAAACTGTAAGGTTTTCGACAAAAATTCAGCAGGATTTTGTGCGTGAAGCCAATGCCCTGATTTTGAAACCGTGTCAATTTCCGCATTGGGAAAATGTGTTTTTATCAAAGGCGTGTCCTCGGGCATCACGTATTCTGAAAATTCTCCCTTCAAAAACAAGGTTCGTCCTGCAAAAATATTATTTTTTGGCAATTCCACGCCAATTTCGTTTTCATTTTCCGTCAAGGCTTGTAAATTCATCCGAAAACCCAGACGTTCGCGAGTTTCCCAGTACAAATTTTTCAATAAAAATTGCCGAACCGAACCATCACTCACATACAAAGCCAGTTGTTTATCAGCTTCTGAACGTGAAGTAATTACATCAAAATCAACGGCTGCCAACCCACGCAAAATATCTTGATGATGTGCCGGATAAAACTTCGGAGCGATGTCGGCAACCACCAATGATTTTACCATTTCAGGATTTTCAGTAGCGAAAAGCATTGCCGTTTTTCCGCCCATTGAATGTCCTATCAAATCAAATTCAGCAATTGATTTTGATTGGGCATAAATCTTTAAATCTTCTGCCAAAACCGAATAGTTAAACACTTGTGAATGAAAGCTATGTCCGTGATTTCGTTGGTCAATCAAATGCGCTTGAAATCCGTTTTCGGCATATTTAAGCCCCAGTGTTTTCCAATTGTCTGACATTCCCAAAAAACCGTGCAAAATAAAAAGCGGCTTGCCTTCACCTATAATTTGTGCGTGTAATATCTCCATTAACGTGTTGCGATAATTAAACGTTGCAAAGATAGGAAATAATTAACAATCAGCAACTAACATTCGCACGAAAAATTAAAATATAATTTAATTGAAAAAAAAATTAAAAAAATGCAACTTTGGAACGATTTTAGCTGTAAAAAACAAGAAGAAAAAATTAACTACCATTTTATGAAACGAATCATTTCTATTTTTGTGGCAACGTGTTTACTAATAGCTTGTAAAAACGGGGCTAACGAAGGAAAAAATAACGGCGAAATTTATTTACCGCAATCAAGCGGACAAATAAACTCACTGGCTGTGGTAATTGAAAATAATTTGTGGAAAGGAGCCGTCGGGGACACAATCCGTAAGTATTTTGCCTCGCCGGTGGAAGGGCTTTCAACCGAAGAGCCTATTTTTTCGTTGCATCAAATTCCGCCACAGATTTTTACGGACAACACACGAAATAGTCGTAATGTATTAATTATCAAAGAAAATAATTCAAACAACGTAATCCTTAAAGAAAATCTGTACGCCCAACCGCAAAAAGTGGCTGTCATAACCGGAAAAACCAACAGAGACATCACTTGTGAAATTCAAGAACATTTCAAAAAGCTGGTTAAAGAATTTAAAAACAACGACATACAAGAAAACCTACTCCGCTTTCAAAAAGCGCTAAACACCGATGAAACCATTGAGAAAAGTCTGGGCTTCAAACTTATGATGCCGGCTGTTTATAAAATCGTTAAAAAAGAAAATAATTTTTTCTGGATTGAACGGCAAATTAAAGGCGGAACGGCAAACATTATCATTTATGAAATGCCTCTGAACAGTATCCCGCAAGGCGATGCTCGGGCTGAGGCAATTGTTAAAATGCGTGATTCCATCGGGAAACGATATATACCCGGAAGAGAAGAAGGTATGTATATGATTACCGAATCAGCCTTTGCACCAAGCATTTACAACACGAAGGTAAAAGGGCGCAACACCATTGAAAGCAAAGGGCTGTGGGAAGTTAAAAACTTTTTGCTTGGCGGTCCGTACGTGAATTATGTTATTGAAGATGCACCTAACAAACGTTTGGTGGTGGTTGAAGGCTTCGTATCTGCCCCGATGACCGATAAACGCGATCATTTATTTGAACTTGAATCGATTATAAAATCGATTACTTTTGTACGATAATTATTGGTGGTTAATGAGAAAAAAGCTGCTCGGAGTTTTCCAAGCAGCTTTTTTCATTTTTTAATTAGGCATCAGCCGAACGTAACGTATGTAGCCTTTACCGTCAATTTTGCTTTTCACGCTTTCGGAAGTGAGTTCAAACTCCACATCATTGGCGTAATATTTTTGGTCTTCAACGGCTGTTTCAAAACGAATTTTATAACCTTTATTTAGTTTATTGTCCTCAATTTCAATTATTTTAACGGCTCGTTGTCCGCCGCTTATGGTTGCCCCCGTGATGGCATCAATAGTTTGCCGTTTTCCGTAGAATTTCCACCATTCTGGCAAATCGCTGTACCACTCGGGGTCATCGCCCAACACCTGCAAGGTTCTTTCGTATTTCCCCTGCGGATTCAAAAGTGAAACCACCACATAAGCACCCTCACCGTTGTAATTAGTAAGCTGAATCATACATTTGTATTTCGTTGTAGGTGTTTGTTTTGCAAAGGAAAACGCAACAAGCACCAATGCAAAAATCCATATAAAATTTTTTATCCTCATTTGCTATTATTTTAAAAAATTAATATCCTGTTTTTGTAATGCTTCATTTTCTTTTGCCAAATCATATGCGGTTTCGTCAAAATCGGTTTTAAGAGTTTTGTCCGCACCGTTTTTGAGCAAAAACTCAATGATTTCCAAGTTCTTGGCGCTCATAACAGCTTTGTGTAGCGGGCTGAGTCCGTCTTTATTTTTAGCATTTATATCGGCTTTTGTGGTCGCTACTTTGTGCATCAAATCCAAACTATTTTTTTCAATAGCTAAATGATACACATTTTCATTACCGGATTGATTTTGAGCAAAATTCACACCGTTTTCAGTTAATAATTGCCATTTTTCATTAAAATTTTGTGTATCACGCGCATTGTAGTTTTTTATTAGATGATATACCAACGTATTCCCTTGATTATCCTTCACATTAATGTCAGCTCCTTTTTGCAATAAAATACGAACCACGTCTGCTTTATTTCCTGTAACAGCCTGTGTTAAAGCGGAGTGACCTTGATTATTTTTTGCGTTAATCGCTGTAGTTTTTTCTGCCAAAAGTGCCACTATTTCGGGTGTATTTCGCAAAGAAGCATTCATCAGTGTTGTATTTCCTTGTTTATCCATTTGATTAACGTCATTTCCTTTTGCGATAAAATACTTAATAACAGCCTCATCACGATGGCGGGCAGCGAGTGTGTGCAAGGGAGTCAAACCTTCATTGTCTTTCTGATTGGGATTGACATCTAATTTTTCAATAAAGGTGAAAAATTCCAGCGAATTGCTTTTCATTCGGGCGCCTTCGGCAGCGGCAAACAACAGATTTTGTCCTTTTTTGTTAAGCACTTTTGCGCTGATTTTCTGCTTCATCAACTGATTGACAATAATCTTATTACCATTTCGAGCAGCGTAAAACAGGGCATTGTTCCCGTCCGTGTCAGTGGCTTTTAATGAAAGTCCTTTTTTGATGAAATAGTTCGCTTCTTTCAAATCTTTCATATGAGGAATTGCCAACAACAGCACGTTGGCTCCGTTTTCGTTCACATCGTGTATGTTAGCCCCGTATTTTAATAATAAATCGTAAATGGCGGGTTGCGTATTTCCGCGAACAGCCGCGAATAAAATCGGTGAATACTGATGTGAATCCCGAACGTTGGTTTGAGCGCCGTTTTTCAAAAGATATTCCGCCACAGGCAAGTTATTGTTAAGTGCCGCCCAGAAAAGATACGTACGTTTGTCGTGCGTGAGTTTATGTACACTGTTTCCGTCAATAGAAAGCAAGTACAAAATGGTTTCGTACGGTGCATCGTTGTTAATTGCCAATGAAACAGCATCATAAGCTCTCTCGTTCAATGCCGTGGGGTCATTCCCTTCAGCTATTTTTTGCTTCACTTGCAAAACCGTGGGTTTTGTTTTCCAGTAATCATTGCTTAAAAAAACATTTTGTTGCGCTGATAACCAGCCTGAAATCACAATACAAAAAGAAAAAATAATTTTTTTCATCATCTCAAAATTAAAATTACGGGGCAAATATAGCTATTTAGATTTAATAAAAATAAAAAGATGTATTTTATTTTCAGTTTGGAAAAAGTTTTTATACCTTCGCAAGGTTTTAAGTTTCCACAATAAAAGTAAAATGAATATGAAAAATACGGAAAACAAAATCACTCAATTGTTTGGCATTAAATATCCGATTATTCAAGGCGGAATGGTATGGACAAGCGGCTGGCGGCTGGTCTCGGCAGTGAGTAATGCAGGCGGATTGGGATTACTCGGAGCGGGGTCAATGTATCCTGAAGTGCTTCGCGAGCATATCCAAAAATGCCGAAAAGCCACCGACAAACCTTTCGGTGTAAATATCCCGATTATGTATCCCGATATGGATAAAGCCATCGAAATTATCATCGAAGAAAAAGTTAAAATTGTGTTCACTTCGGCAGGAAATCCTGAAATTTGGACTTCCGTACTTCAAAACGAAGGCATTAAAGTTGCCCACGTGGTAAGCAGTTCCAAATTCGCCATCAAAGCACAAAAAGCGGGTGTTGACGCCATCGTGGCAGAAGGGTTTGAAGCCGGCGGACACAACGGACGCGAAGAAACCACTACCCTCACGCTCATTCCTTCCGTGAAACAACATATTGATTTACCGATTATTGCCGCAGGCGGTATCGCCACAGGTCGCGGAATGCTTGCCGCAATGGCACTCGGGGCTGACGGTGTGCAAATCGGGTCGCGTTTCGTTGCTACTGACGAAGCCACTTGTCACGACAACTTCAAACAACGCGTGGTTGAAGCCGGCGAAGGCGATACCATTCTCACCTTAAAAGAATTGGCTCCCGTCCGATTGTTGAAAAATCCGTTTTATGAACAAGTAAAGTTGCTCTACGAAAAGGGCGAGGCTTCCGCAGAAAATCTCAAACAACTTTTAGGCAAGGGGCGCACCAAAAAAGGAATGTTCGAGGGCGACCTCACCCAAGGCGAGCTTGAAATCGGGCAAATTGCCGCCGTTATTAATAAAGTACAACCCGTTTGGCAAGTTGTCAAAGAGCTTATTGAAGAATATAATCTTGCTTTATCACAATTACAGTCGCTCGAAAGCTTAAAAATTAAATAATTTTTTGATTTTTAATTGTCCCGTTTCAAAAATATTCATACCTTTGGGTCTGAATTAATCATTTAAAAATTAGTAATAACGATTTAAAAAATAAAACATATGAGTTTTCCAACCGATTTAGAAATCGCACAAAATGCGAAGATGCAACCCATTAAAGACGTTGCCAAAAAATTAAATATCAATGAAGACGATTTGGAGCAATACGGCAAATACAAAGCCAAATTGCCCCTCTCACTCATCGACGAGGCGAAAATCAAGAAAAACAAGCTGGTTTTAGTAACCGCCATCACGCCCACACCTGCCGGCGAAGGCAAAACAACCGTAAGTATCGGGCTTACCGAAGGGCTTAACAAAATCGGGAAGCAAGCCGTAGCCGTTTTGCGTGAACCCAGTCTTGGTCCTGTTTTCGGGATAAAAGGCGGAGCCGCAGGCGGGGGCTACTCGCAAGTAGTTCCAATGGAGGACATTAACCTGCACTTCACCGGAGACTTTTCCGCTATCGAAAAAGCCAATAACCTGCTTGCCGCCGTTATCGACAATAATATCCAAAGCAAAACGCATTCCATCGGGATTGACCCCCGCACCGTCGTATGGAAACGTGTGATGGATATGAACGACAGAGCCCTTCGCCAAATCGTTATCGGGCTAGGCGGAAGTGCAAACGGAATGCCCCGCGAGGACGGATTTAACATCACGCCCGCTTCCGAGATTATGGCAATCCTTTGTTTGTCAGAAAGTTTTTCGGACTTGAAACGCCGAATCGGAAACATTTACGTCGGAAAGAAATTCGATGGTTCCCCTGTTTTCGCTCGCGATTTAAACGTTGTGGGAGCGATGGCTTTGCTCTTAAAAGATGCCATCAAACCCAATTTAGTACAAACTTTGGAGAATAATCCTGCCATTTTGCACGGCGGACCGTTTGCCAGCATCGCACAAGGGACGAACACCGTTCTGGCAACGAAAATCGGAATGTCGCTCAGCGAATACACCGTTACGGAAGCCGGTTTTGGAGCCGATTTAGGGGCAGAGAAGTTCCTAAACATCAAGTGCGTTTCGGCAGGAATTGCTCCCAACGCTGCGGTAATTGTCGCCACGGTTCGTGCTTTGCGTCACCACGGAGGAGCTGTGAAAGACCAATACAACACACCAAGCCTCGAAAAGGTGAAAAAGGGCATCGGGAATTTAGAGAAACACATCGAAAACGTGCAGAAGTTCGGTTTGAAGGCAGTCGTGGCAATCAATAATTTCCCTAACGATAGCGAAGAAGAAATCAAGTTCATTCAGGAAGTATGTCAGCAAAAAGGTGTTAAGGCAATCGTTTCCAAAGGATTTGCCCAAGGAGGCGAAGGAACAAAAGAGCTTGCCAAAGCCGTGGTTGAAATTGCCGAGAGTGGAGAAAGCCATTTCAAACCGTTGTATGACCACGCCATTTCCATCGAAGATAAAATCGAAACCATCGCTAAGGAAATCTATGGAGCAAACAGCGTGAACTTCACTTCAAAAGCACGTACCCAGCTGAAAAACATCAACAAACTCGGCTTTGACAAGATGCCCGTTTGTATGGTAAAAACACCCAAATCATTAAGTGATGACGACAAAAAGCTGGCACGACCTACCGACTTTGAAGTAACCGTACGCGAGTTTGAATTTGCTTCGGGCGCAGGCTTTGTCATTCCTATCTTAGGTGATACAATGCGTATGCCGGGCTTACCAAGTGTTCCCGCAGCCGAAGGAATGGACATCGACGATAACGGCGTGATTACCGGACTTTCATAGAAGAGCAATCCGTAATTAGCAAATAGCGATTAGTGGTTAGTAAATCGTGATTAGTAATTAGGAAAGACTAACCTTTGGCAAAGTTTGATACTTTGCCAAAGGTTTTAGGAAGACTATAAAACAAAGCAATTTGCCTACTGATTAAGAAAACTAAACCATTTCAAAAACCAACTAATCCATTGCTTAAAAGAGCTAAACTATTACTCGGGAGACATTCCCTAACATTTCGGGCAAGTACCTTTGTGTTTCGGGCAGATGCCTTTACATTTCGGGCAAGTGGATTTTAGCTTCGGGAAGCTGAACTAAGACTCGGGAAAGATGATTTTTAATTCAGAACATATGTAAAAATATTTTTTCATCATATTTAAATCATTTTTTTGGTGGCCAAAAGCTAAAAAAGAAGCAAAAAAATCTCATAAAACTATCTGAAAGTATAAAAAACAATGCCTAAACATTGGTTTAGCTCCCCTAAACAATGAAAAAACACACCCAAAAGGTTGTTTATATTAAAATAATTTATTTTTTAACCATATTTTTGTACAACTAAAATTCTTTTAAGTATGCCGAAGTCATATGCGGAAAGAATGGCACTTGCAAAAGTGCTAATCGATGGGCTGAGGGAATCCAAAGATTCACTGCCCGCAGGTATTACAGAAGAAGCTATCGATGAGATAGAAAATCTTCGAAACGATGTGGAACGTCTCAATAGTGAGCAAGAGCGCCTAAAAGCGGAACTAAAAATGAAAACCGAAGAGGCTGCCCAGAAGCTAAAAATGATGGACGAACGTTCCGCCAAGATGCGCAAACGCATAAAACTCGATTACGAGCAAGCGTTATGGCGCAAATTCGGGATAGATGACAAACGCTAACAAGCGGGCGGGCTTGCCCAACCCCTTGGCAAGGTGTTTGCTTATCCTGAAAAAATAGCAAAACATATTTCATAAGATTGTTTGAAAACAGACAAGAATGCCGCCCGTTTGGGCAAAGTGTATTATCTTTGCCGCAATAAATCCGTAGGCAACGAGCATCCTGTCTTCTTTTTAGACAAACTTATGGAATATGTTATTTTCATAAACTAACCGTTAAATAAGTATATTTAAGGTATGGTTTGTATTGCCTTATGTTTCGATAAAACAAATTTTTAAAATAATAAACCGATGAAAAAAAGCGTCTTATTGTACTTTTTGTTGGGCTTGGTTGTTTGTGTGAGCGCACAGAACGCCAAACCTTTTGTCATTCCTGAACTTCGGGAATGGAAGGCAGGTAAGGGTTCTTTCAACATCTTCGAAAAGAAAAGCATTGCCGCCGATAACAGCGCCGATGAAGTCGCACGCCTGTTTGCTGATGACTTTAAAGAAATGTTTCAAAAAGAAATGGAAATCAAGCCTGCCCAAACAGCCGACATTCTTTTCGAAATTGATAAAAACCTATTGAAAGACAAAGGCGAGGAAGCTTATCAAATCATTATCGACAACACCATTAAAGTGCGTGCTAACCACCGCACGGGCTTGTATTGGGCAACGCGAACACTGCTACAACTCGCCGAACAATCCAATCACTTGCCTTCGGGTGAGATTATCGATTATCCGGATTATCATTTCCGAGGCTTTATGCTTGATGCCGGACGCAAATTCTTCACACTCGATTATTTAAAATCGGTTGTCAAGCTAATGGCTTACTATAAAATGAACACATTCCAGATTCACTTGAATGACAACGGGTTTAAACAATTCTACGGCGAGGATTGGCAAAAGACCTACTCGGCTTTCCGTTTGCAAAGCGACACTTACCCGGGTTTGGCTGCCAAAGACGGACATTACGGCAAGGAAGACTTTCGTCAATTACAGCTCGACGCACTCAAAGTCGGGGTTACCATCATTCCAGAAATCGATGCTCCGGCTCATACGTTGGCATTCTCACACTATTTGCCTGAAATCGGAAGTAAGGAATATGGCGCCGACCACGTGGATTTGTTCAACCCCAAAACATATCAGTTTTTAGATGCCTTATTCAAGGAATACTTATCCGGCGACAAGCCTGTTTTTGTGAATGAGTTGGTGCATATCGGTACGGACGAGTACAGCAATAAAGATGTGGAGGTTGTCGAGAAGTTCCGCTACTTCACCGATTATTATATTAAGTATATCGAAAGTTTCGGGAAGAAAGCCGCTTTGTGGGGCGCACTCACCCACGCACAAGGCAAAACGCCCGTAAAGGTAGACGATGTGCTTATGTTCTGTTGGTACAACGGCTACGCTCAACCCAAGGATATGTTGGCTTTGGGCTACGATATTGTAAGCATTCCCGATGGTTGGTTGTACATTGTTCCGGCTGCCGGTTATTATTTTGATTATCTCAATCTCAAAAAATTGTACAACCAATGGACGCCTAATGTTGTCGGTGATGTTGTCTTTGATGACAAACACCCGAAAATAAAAGGCGGAATGTTTGCCGTATGGAACGACCACGTGGGCAACGGCATCAGCCAGCAAGACGTGTATCACCGCCTTTTCCCCGCGATGCAAACCCTTTCAGTAAAGATGTGGAGCGGAAAAAACACAACAATCCCTTTTGAAATGTTTGATGCCCAACGAAAAGCGCTCAGTGAAGCTCCTTCGGTAAACCTGCTCGGAAAGCCCGCCAAAGCCAAAAAAGGCGTAGTCTTTGAAATCAAAAAACCGGTCAATGGTGCCGACTTAAATCAAGAGCTTACCGACATCGGGTATGACTATCGTGTAACGTTTTTCGTCAATGCCAAATCAAACGGCAAAGACACCCCGCTCTTCACCTCTGATTACGCAACTTTTTATCTGGCTGACCCTAAGGAAGGAAAGCTGGGCTTTTCACGAGACGGATACAACTATCGTTTTAATTACTTCGTCCCAACGCGACAAAAGGTGAAAATAACCATAAAAGGAACGAACAAAACCACGGCGCTTTACGTCAATGACCAACTCATTGAAACCTTAAAGGAAATCTACCACCCCGAAGACACGCATTTGGAAGAAAAGAAACGCCGCAAGTGGGTGCAAACCTTGGTGTTTCCGTTAAAACGTTTGGAGTACTTCAACGGAAAGGTAACCGACCTGAAAGTAGAATTTTTATAGCAACCCCATAAAATAGTTTACCTATATATGATAGAAGATAAAAACCAACAACGAACCGCCTTGGCTGACTTGGGTGAGTTCGGGCTGATTGAACGCTTAACAAAGCAATTTGAGATAAAAAACAAAAGCACCCTAAAAGGCGTTGGCGATGACGCGGCGGTGATTGACTTTGCCGACAAAAAAGCCGTCATTTCCACTGATTTGCTCATTGAAGGCGTGCATTTTGATTTGAGCTACGTGCCTTTGAAACACTTGGGCTACAAGGCTGTAATGGTAAACCTTTCGGATATTTATGCGATGAATGCCAAAGCCACGCAAATCACGGTTTCGGTGGCGGTTTCCAATCGCTTTCCGTTGGAAGCCTTGGAGGAACTCTATGAAGGCATTCGCCTTGCTTGTGAGTTCTATAAGGTGGATTTGGTGGGCGGTGACACCACCTCGTCTGCCCGCGGGCTTATCCTGTCAATCACAGCCATTGGCGAGGCTTCCGAAACGGAAATCGTGTACCGCAACAAGGCGCAAGTGAATGACTTAATCGTAGTTACGGGCGACTTGGGAGGCGCTTTTCTGGGCTTACAGGTTTTGGAGCGCGAGAAAGCTGTTTTTCAGGTGAACCCGCATTCGCAACCCGATTTGGATATGTATGCCTACATCATCGAAAGGCAACTCAAACCCGAAGCACGTAAAGATATTCCACCCCTGCTTCAAGAATTGAATGTCAAACCCACGGCAATGCTTGACATAAGCGACGGCTTGTCGTCCGAGATTTTGCACATCTGTCACCAATCGGGTGTTGGGTGTCGCCTTTATGAAGATAAGATTCCCCTTGACCCGGAAGTGATTCGCACCTGTGAGGAGTTTAACCTCGACAGCACCACCATAGCCCTCAACGGCGGGGAAGACTATGAATTGCTCTTCACCATTTCGCAAAAGGATTATGACAAGATAAAAGGAAACCCGAACCTTTCGGTCATCGGCTATATCACGGATTCCCAAGAAGGAAAACAGCTTATCACACGTTCGGGCGAGGCGGTCGAAATCATTGCCAAGGGTTGGAACGCTTTAAAAAACTAAATGGAAACGACAGGCATAGACATCACCCTGCAAATCTTACCCGAAGCACCGGGCGTTTATCAATTCTACGATAAAAACGATGTGATTTTATACGTGGGCAAAGCGCGCAACCTTAAAAAACGGGTTTCCTCCTATTTCCAAAAGCAACACGAATCGGGAAAAACACGTGTTTTGGTCAAAAAAATAGTGCGCATAACGCATATCGTAGTAGACACTGAAAGCGACGCTCTGCTCTTAGAGAACAACTTGATAAAGAAATACCAACCGCGGTACAACATCCTCTTAAAAGATGATAAGAGTTATCCGTGGATATGTGTCAAGAAGGAAAGATTTCCGCGCATCTTTCAAACACGTCGTGTCGTGAAAGACGGCTCGCTTTACTTTGGTCCGTACACGAGCATCAAAACCGTGCGCACGCTTCTCGAACTGATAAAAGAGCTGTACCCGCTTCGAAACTGCTCGTACGACCTTTCGCAAAAGAATATCGAAAACCAAAAGTACAAGGTTTGCTTGGAGTATCACATTAAAAATTGTTTGGGCGCTTGTGAGGGGCTTCAAACCGAAGCGGACTATGAGCAAAACATTACCGAGATTGTTCAAATTTTGAAAGGCAACTTTAAAGACGTGCTGAAACGGTTTCGGGACGAGATGCACTTTCTGTCGGGCGAACTTCGCTTTGAAGAGGCACAGCTTATCAAAGAAAAGGTTCAGATTCTTGAAAACTATCAGGCTAAATCCACCATTGTAAGTTCAAAAATCAATAACGTAGATGTGTTTTCCATCGTTTCGGACGAGGAGTACGGTTACGTAAACTTTCTGCAAGTGGCTTACGGAGCGGTTGTCCGCGCGCATACCATTGAAATCAAAAAGAAATTAGAGGAGAGCGACCGCGAACTCTTGGAACTCGCAATCGTGGACATTCGTTCCCGTTTCTTTTCCAACTCGGGCGAAATCATTGCGCCTTTTGAGGTAACCTTACCCGAGCAATTACGGCTGACCGTCCCAAAAGCCGGAGAAAAGTTTCAGTTGTTGGAGCTTTCGGTTCGCAATGCCAAGCTCTTCCGTCAGGAGCGCTTTAAAGAAGTTAAGATTACCGACCCCGAGCGCCACACCAACCGCATTTTGGCACAGATGCAACGTGATTTGCACCTCGCCGCCCCACCGATTCACATTGAATGCTTTGACAATTCAAACATTCAAGGAACCAATCCGGTGGCTGCCTGCGTGGTGTTCAAGAATGCCAAACCTAGCAAAAAGGATTACCGGCATTTTAACATTAAAACCGTTGAAGGACCTAATGATTTTGCTTCAATGGAAGAGGTAGTTTACAGAAGATATCATCGTTTGCAAGAAGAAGGGCAACCGCTCCCGCAGCTTATTGTTATTGACGGCGGAAAGGGGCAGCTTTCCGCAGCTTTAAAAGCCTTAGACGATTTAAACCTACGCGGAAAAATTGCCATTATCGGTATTGCCAAACGCTTGGAAGAGATTTACTTTCCGCAGGACAGCATTCCCCTTTATTTGGACAAGAAATCCGAAACCTTGAAAATCATTCAGCAACTTCGTAATGAGGCGCACCGCTTCGGAATTACGTTCCACCGCCAGAAGCGCAGCAAAGCTGCCATCGTTTCGGAGTTGGACAACATTGAGGGCATAGGTGACAAAACCAAAGAGCTTCTTTTAAAGCATTTTAAATCGGTGAAACGCATTAAACAAGCAAGTCTCGAAGCCTTGGAAAACATTGCGGGGCATCGCGGCAAAAAGGTTTTTGAATTCTTTCAAAAGACATCAAATTAATATTTAGAGAATTAACAAATATTTCGTATTTTTGCCGACCATTTTCACTTCAAAAAAAACACAGACAATTTATACATAAATTATACATAAAAAATATGCAACTTTCAGAACAAGAAATCATCAGACGCGAAAAATTAGATAAATTAAGAGCAATGGGCATCAATCCGTATCCAGCGGATTTGTATCCCGTGAACACCACTTCCAAAGAGGTGGAAACGCACTTTGAGGAAGGCAAAAACGTGATTTTGGCAGGGCGATTGATGTCGGTTCGCATTCAGGGGAAAGCCTCGTTTGCGTCCTTGCAAGACAGCGAGGGGCGTGTGCAATTGTACATCAACCGAGACGAAATCTGCCCCGATGACGACAAAACCCTTTACAACGAAGTATTCAAGAAACTCCTTGATTTAGGCGATTTTATCGGTGTGGAAGGCGAACTTTTTACCACGCAGGTTGGCGAAAAATCCGTTCGTGTGAAGCAGATAAAACTCCTCAGCAAGGTGCTTCGTCCGTTGCCGCTTCCTAAAACCGATGCCGACGGAAATGTGTTCGATGCCTTTACCGACCCCGAGCTTCGCTACCGTATGCGTTACGTAGATTTGGTGGTAAATCCGCAGGTGAAAGAGGTTTTTATCAAGCGAACCAAACTTTTCAATGCAATGCGTCAGTTTTTTAACGACCGCGGTTATATGGAAGTGGAAACCCCTGTGTTGCAATCCATTCCGGGGGGAGCTGCGGCGCGTCCGTTCATTACGCATCACAACTCGCTCGACATTCCGCTTTATATGCGAATCGCCAATGAATTATATCTTAAAAGGCTGATTGTAGGCGGATTTGACGGCGTGTATGAGTTCTCGAAAAATTTCCGGAATGAAGGGATGGACAGAACCCACAACCCCGAATTTACCGCTATGGAAATCTACGTGGCATACAAGGATTACCACTGGATGATGGCGTTTACCGAACAATTGTTAGAGCATTGTGCCATTGCCGTAAACGGCTCAACCAAAGCGACTTTCGGTAAACACGAAATTGATTTTAAGGCTCCGTATCCACGCATTACGATGACCGAAGCCATCAAGAAGTACACCGGATTTGACATCACAGGCAAAACCGAAAAAGAGTTGTTTGACTTTGCCCAATCCATTGGCATTGAGGTTGATGAGACAATGGGTAAAGGCAAGTTGATTGACGAGATTTTCGGTGAAAAGTGCGAAGGAAATTTCATTCAGCCGACTTTCATCACCGATTACCCGAAGGAAATGTCGCCACTGACCAAAGAACACCGCGATGATGCGAATTTGACCGAGCGTTTCGAGTTGATGGTCTGCGGAAAAGAGATTGCCAACGCTTATTCCGAGCTGAACGACCCTATCGACCAACGCGAACGCTTTGAGGCTCAGATGGCTCTTTCCGAGCGAGGCGACGACGAAGCGATGTTCATCGACCAAGATTTCCTGCGTGCGTTGGAATTCGGAATGCCGCCAACCTCAGGGCTTGGAATCGGAATGGACAGGCTCATAATGTTCCTGACCAACAACGAGAGCATACAAGAGGTGCTTTTCTTCCCACAAATGAAACCGCAACGAGGCGTTGCACCCGAGGTAACACTTTCAGATGAGGAAAAAGCAGTACTTGAAATCCTACAAAAGGTGGAAATACTTCCGTTGGAGGAGCTGAAAACACAATCGGGCTTGTCCAACAAAAAATGGGACAAAACCATCAAAGGACTCACCGGCAAAAAAGTAGCCGTAGTCGAGAAAAACGGCGATGATTTGGTGGTGAAATTGGCATAACGTAGGGGCGTATGCAACACACCCCGACAAATTAACACCAATGTACGGGCGAATTGCAATTCGCCCCTACAAAAACCTGCCTACATACGGGCGAAAAATATTTTGCCCCTACAATACAAACATTAATATATGGGCGTATGCAATACGCCCCTACAAATTGACACCAATGTACGGGCGAATTGCAATTCGCCCCTACAAAAACCTGCCAACATACGGGCGAAAAATATTTTGCCCCTACAATACAAACATTAATATATGGGCGTATGCAATACGCCCCTACAAATTGACACCAATGTACGGGCGAATTGCAATTCGCCCCTACAAAAACCTGCCAACATACGGGCGAAAAATATTTTGCCCCTACAATACAAACATTAATATATGGGCGTATGCAATTCGCCCCAACAAACTGACACCAATGTACGGGCGAATTGCAATTCGCCCCTACAAATATCTACTAACATA
>NZ_JAUNKD010000050.1 GCF_030532915.1 Capnocytophaga sp. | reverse complement strand
ACAAATGTTTTCAGATGATTTTGCCATTTGTTTTTCGCCCCATTGTCGCAAATAATCAATAAACGGAATGAGTTCCTTGCCAATTTCGGTGAGCGAATATTCCACTTTTGGAGGCACTTCGTGATAGACTTTTCGATGTACAAGTCCGTCTTCTTCAAGTTCGCGGAGGGTTTGCGTAAGCATTTTGGAAGTGCTGTCGGACAGCCGTTTACGCAGTTCGCCATAACGCAACACCTCGCCTTTGTGCAAATACCACAAAATCCGACCTTTGTATTTTCCGCCAATTCGTCGAAACGCATAATCCACCGAACAAACAGGAGCGGTTTTATCTTTTTTCATTTTTTTATCATTTATAAAATATTGATTATCAATAATAGTTTCTTTTTAGTTGGTAGGTTACTAAAAAGTACATACTTGACGCAAAGGTACAAAGTTTCTACATTTGCCCCAATTTTAAAGTCAAAAAGAATGAATTTTTTAGAAAAAGCACAAAGCAGATATACCACAAAAGTATATCGTAACGAGAAAATTTCAGCCGACAAAATCGCTGATTTACAACAAATTTTGCGACTTTCGCCTTCGTCAATCAATTCTCAACCGTGGCAATTTATTTTCGTTTCCGATGAAAAAATCAAAAATCGGTTGGCAGCGGTTTCTATGGTAAACGAAGATCGGGTAAAACAAGCCAGTCACTTGGTGGTTTTTTGTTCGTTTGACAATTTACAAGATTATGAAAATCAAATGGATACAATTTTGCCAAAGGAATGGGCGGCATTTTACTATCAGGTGGTAAAAGCAAAAGGTAATGTTGCGGCTCAATCGTGGATAGAAAAACAAGTTTACTTGTCAATGGGGTATTTTTTGGCGGCTTGTGCCGGTATGGATATTGATGCCACGCCAATGGAAGGGATTTTTCCGGAGAAATACGACCAAATTTTGGGCATCGAAAAAGGCTACAAAACACTTTGTGCCGTTCTGATTGGTTATCGCGATGAAAAAGATGAAAATCAGCCCGATAAAACTCCAAAACAACGGCTGGAATTAAACAAAATAATTAAAACTATTTGAAAATGAGAGCGATACTATTTATTTTGACATTATTCATTTCTTTGCCCTTGTTGGCTCAAAATAAAGAAGTTACGAAATCTGAAAAACAAGTTTACATCATTCACGGATACGATGCTTCCATTGATAAACATTGGTTTAAATGGCTTAGTCAAGAACTTGAAAAACAGGGGATTAAAGCATATCGCTTGGCAATGCCCACACCTGCCCAACCTCAATCGGAAGCCTGGCTTGAAAAAATGAAAAAGGAAGTGAAAATCAATCACGAAACCGTTATCGTTGCCCATAGTTTAGGAACGATTACCACGCTGAATTTTCTTTGCGAAAGCGAAAAATCTGTCAAAGGAACTATTTTAGTATCAGGGTTTTATGAACCTATTTCAAAGGAATTTGCATTTTTAAATCCGTTTGTAGAAAAATTTGCTCAACGCAAAAATCAGCCCAAAGTGGGGAACTCGGTGGTTATCACGGCTTTGGACGATGGTATTGTGCCTCAACGTTTTAGCGATAACCTTTCGCAACTTTTGCAGAGTAAATTCATTCGGTTGCCAAAAGGAGGTCATTTTCTTGATAGAGAAGGGTTTACGACTTTCCCTCTCGTGCTAAATGAAGTTTTAAAAATTTTTAACGAACATACAAATGATTAGAATAACGAAACCCCTATTTTTCAGTTTTGCCTTGTCTTTTGCCCTTCCGTTAATGGCTCAAAAGTCTAAAAAACAACAAATTAACATTCCGAAACCCGAAGTTTTTGCCACGGTGGACGGAGCGGTGGGCAACATTGCTTTTACCCATTCGGGGGAAGTGGTGTACAGCTATCATCCGTTTTTTGAGCCGAAAATCCGCGTAGCGAAGTACAACGCCCAAACGCAAAATTCCGAGCCGTTCCCCAACCTCGAATGGAACACGCCACGCCTCACGGACGACCATTATTTGAGTAATGTGTTGGGAATCAGAAACGACGAAAACGGCATCGTTTGGATGCTCGATATGGGAAATCGCAATCCTGTTACGCCCAAAATTGTGGGCTGGAACACGCACACCAATCAACTTGAACGCATTTATTATTTGCCTGAAACGGCGGTCGTAAAAACTTCACAACCCAATGATATGCTGATAGATACGAAACATCAGGTGATTGTCATTGCCGATGAAGGCATCGCAAACGGAGGCGATGGCTCTACTGCGGCTCTTATCGTGGTGGATATGAAAACAGGACGCACTCGCCGTTTGTTGGAAGGGACACATTCCACACTTCCTGAAAAAAAGCCGATTGTGATAAACGACAAACCATTGACAATCAACGAAAAAGAATTATATGTAGGTTGTGATGGCATCACGGCAGATAAAAATTTTGAGTGGCTGTATTATGCTCCTCTTAACGGAAGTAAAATGTATCGACTGAAAATCAGTGATTTACTTAACGAAAAGTTGTCTCAAACCGAACTGAACGGCCGTGTGGAAACATATTCCGAAAAGCCCAATAATGGCGGATTAAGCATTGATGAAGCAGGAAATCTGTATCTTACGGCAATGGAAACCAATAGCGTAGCGATGATTTCTGCAACCGACCGAAGCGTAAAAACGGTGGTTCAGGACGAGCGTTTGCTTTGGGCTGATGGTGTAAGTTTCAATCATTCAGACGGTTATATGTATGTTTCGGCGGCACAAGTGCATTTGGGAGCGGTCTTTAATAATGGTAAAAACTTGGCAAAGCCTCCGTATTATATCTTCCGATTTAAACCAATCGCCAAAGGTGTTTCATTTCGTTAATATTTTGAAAAACAACACATTATAAAAAGGAACGAAAAAATCATTTTTTGTTCCTATTTATTTTTATGATATTGAACCACATAGATACATAGAAAAAACTATGTCTCTATTTGATTTATTTTTCTTCAACTTTTCAGAAGTTTGGAACTTCTGAAAAGTTTTTTACAGACGCCCCTCTTTGGGAGGATTTCTATGTGGTTTTAAAATCCTTTTTTGTGTTTTCACCCCAAAAACCGCCAAATTTTGTATTTTTGCCACATAAATTAAGCCAATGAAAAATATCGATAAAGAAAGCCTATACAAAGCCTACCAACTATTTGAAAATGGGGTAATTAACCAAATCGAAGTCGGTACGACCCAAGGTTTGCAACAAATTCACGCATATTTGTTCGGCGGATTGTATGATTTTGCAGGGAAAATCCGTACGCAAAACATTTCAAAAGGCGGATTTCGCTTTGCCACAGCACTTTATCTCAATGAAATTTTGGTGAAAATTGAGCAAATGCCCGAAAATTCGTTCGAGCAAATCATCGCTAAATATGTGGAAATGAACATCGCTCACCCTTTTATGGAGGGCAACGGCAGAAGTATGCGGATTTGGCTGGATATGATGCTGAAGAAGAACCTCAAAAAGGTGGTCAATTGGCAATTTGTCGATAAAACGCTCTACTTACAAGCAATGGAACGAAGCCTCGTTAACGATTTGGAAATCCGATACTTACTTCAACAAAACCTTACCGACGAAGTAGAAAATCGCGAAATCATTTTCAAAGGCATTGAGCAGTCGTATTATTACGAAGGATACGAAAAAGAATAACGGAAAATTATTTTCTTGATTTTAAACCACATAGGCACATAGAAAAAAACTATGTTTTCTATGTGGTTAATTTTATGATTTTCAGCACAATGACTCCATTGCCAAATAATCTTTTTCATCAAAATAATCGTCGCAAATGTGTTGATAGGTTTTAACAAAATTTAGCAAAGCGGTTTTGTAGCCCAAATCCCAGAAAATCAAAGCGGTATTATACACGATGATTCCATCTATATACGATTGATTATCAGTGTAATGAACCTCCAAATTTTTCTTAACAAAGGCATTGGCAAATTCAATAATTTCCGATTTTAGTTGCGGGTTTTCCTTTGCAAAATCAACAAAGCCTTTGCGTTTGCTAAATTCGTGCGAAATCAAGGCACAGAGCCACTCCTTCCAAATCTGTATTAACACCTCATTATCAATAGGATAACGATTCAGCATTTCCAGCAAAAAATCGGTTTTGAATTTGTCGTATTGTTGTAAATCCAGTTTTTCGTTCAGACAATTAACCTGCTCATTAACAGAAAGTTTCTGAAATTCAAAAAACAACCGATTCATTTCCTCCTGCAAGGACAACATTTGGGCGATGCAATCTTTCATTTTAAATCTTTAATAAATTCATATTGATTTTTTGCGTTGTTTAAAATTATGATTATCAACAACATAAATAAAGGATTCGGTTTTTATGTTTTTACACGTCAAAAGTCGTAATTTTTTATCTTTTTTCAAAAAATCAAACTTGGCATAAAAAAGTTCTTTATTTAGCAAAAAAAATCGTATCTTTGTCGTTGTAGGTTGGTTTAAAATGTGGAAAATGAAAGTTTTAGAAGAAAGAAAAAATACTAAATCAATTTTCAAAGTAGGAGACGAGGTGCTTGTTTCTCCGCAGATAACCCACGAAAAAGAATGGATAAAAGGAGTGGTTATTGAGGTGGAAAACAATCCTTTTGTAGGGATTGTCATCACAGCCAAAACGAAATTAGGCGATATTTTTGAAAAAGAATATTTGTTCAAAAAAGTAACGAATTAAATGTTTGCTATTAGTTTCGATATGGTGGTTTCCGATTTGGAAAAGTACTACGGCAGTCCGTATCATTCTGCGTATAATGAAATTAAAAAATTATTATACGAGTGTGATTTTGTTTGGATACAAGGAAGCGTTTATGTTACACAAAGCGAAAATTTATACACCGTAACAAAAGCAATGATGGCTCTTGATAATATGGATTGGTTTCGTAAATCCGTTCGAGATATTAGAGCTTTTAGAATTGACCAATGGTCTGATTTTACACAGATGTTTAAAATCGAAAAATCAAGCAAGAAATAAACACTATAAGACTTCTTGGCATCACGTTTTTCTTGACTAACTTGCTCATTAACAGAAAGTTTATGAAATTCAAAAAACAACCGATTCATTTCCTCCTGCAAGGACAACATTTGAGCGATGTAATCTTTCATTTTAAGTTACATTTTCAATATTAAAAGGCGTTTGTCCCCACCAGCTTTCTTCTTGAATATCAGGGTATTTGCCTGTGATTTTTGCATAACCGAAAATCAGTTTGTTATCTGTGTAAGTCATTGAACTGATGTCCGATTCCATTTCACCATCTTCGTTTTCAGCTGGTTCATAGCCTTTTACGACTATTTCCTCGCCCAGCGTCATCGTTTCCGAATCAAAAATATAATGCCGAGCCGAGTAATCATCGCTCACCAGCCAATATTTATCGGTGATTTTGCCAATGCTCCCCAACAGCATCTCGTCAGTGGGCATAAAGTCTCCAATCGGCTGTAAATCAGGATATGAAACCGTAAAAATCGTGTTTTCGTAAAAATTCAATAAGGCGGCTTTGGTGTCGTTTTCAAAAGCGAACAAAAAGCACATATCGGGCGGCAGTTCATGCTCGATGTGTAACTGCTTGTTTATGAGCGACAAAAAGTAGGTCTGTGAGCCGTCTTGTCCACCACAAAAATCGATGGAAACCGTCGTTTTTTCGGGCAGCAACGTGATGATAAAAGTGGCTTCGTAAATGGGGTCGGTCATCGGAAGGGAAGCCAGCGGATTGCCGTTGTAATCGTAGAGCAAAATCGTAACCAGCTCGGCATTTTCACGGCGAACCAGCCAAATCCACTCGTTACGCGGGTCGAAAGTAGCCTGACAAATCGGCTCGTGAAGCTCCCAAAGGAGGGTTTTGTCGAAACGGCAAACGCAAAAATGAGCCGCTTCTTCCTTCCATTTTAAGAAGATTTTTTGATTTTCGTCCGCATCAAAATGCACCCACGACACGCCCACGCTCTCGGGTTCAATGCTCCGCAACGGATGGGTTTCGGTTTTGGTAAAGTTGTTGATAATCATTGTTTTTTAAGTTACATTTTCTAAATGATTTGCAAGTTGTTTTCCGTCAGATAGGCATTGCTGTTGATTTGATTTTTAGCCTGTTCGGAAATCCAAAAATTGGGGCGAAACAGCCTGTCACCCTGCTGAACTTTGGCTTTTTTGCAGAGTTTTTTAATCTCGGCAGTGAGCGTATCGTAAATTTTTCGCATCGCAAAGGAATCGGTTTCTTCCAGTTTTGTGTAGTTCCACGCCACGGCTTTGGGGTAGCTCAGTTGCATTCCCAAAACGCCCTTCGGATTGTGGTAAGCCATTGAAAGACTGTTTTTTTGTTCCAAAAAAGTGAGGTCAAAAGGCGACAAACCGACCATCGGCTCGGCAGGTGGAAGACTTTGGAAAACGGTTCGTTTTTTGTCCGCTTTGACAACGGGAGCGACTTGGATTTTTTTCAAATCGTCGATGATGTTTTCCGAAAACCAGCCCTCTATGAGGTTGCTCTCGCATTTTTTGTATAATATACTGTGATGAAGCGTTTTATACTTCTTAAAAACCTCCGATTTCGGAACGCTTTGCAAGGGTTCATTTACTTTTTTGTTTGCCACAAAGAGAGCGTTCATCTGACTGAAAATCAGTTCAAATTCGGCAGGTGTAATCACAAAATAAAACTGATGCCACCCTTTTGGGAAAAATTCACGATTTTTCATTGTTTTTTAAGTTTAGTCGTTTTTCAAATTTGGATACGGATTTTGCTCTGAGGAAGTCCGCCAAATGCTGTTTTTTGCCATTTGGAGTCTGTTTTCCAGGTCAAAATCGCCCATTTTGTCTTTGAGCGAATCGGCGTTGATGGGTTGGTTTTTCTGGTCGAAAATTTCTCCTTTCGTTTCCTTTGCCAAAAAGTAAGCAATGCGATTGACCACTGCTTCACTATCCGAACTAATAATCAGTATATCAGTGTTTTGATTGTTTTCCTCACAGATATCGAACCAAAGTTCAGGCGTTTGGCGTGATGCCATATAGAGCTGTGTCCAGTCGCGGCTATACACCTTTTGGCTGTTGCCGTCGGTATCACACGGATGAAAATCATCACCAAAAAGATAAGCATTAAACACCCTAAAATCAGGACGTTGGCTCGTTGTCTTTACTTTTAAAAATGCGTTTTGAGTCATTGATAAAGTTTTTGCTATTGGAATTTCTGTTAATTATTTTATTTTCTGTATGATAACTTAATTTTTATTAGTTGTTATTTTTTTACAAAGGTATTAATTTTTTCAGTTGTAAGTTCAAACCCAGCGATTTTATTTCAATAACGAAAAAATCCGTATTTTTGCACGGAACAAACTGGACGTTACTTGATCATTATTTTCAAACCAATAAAAAAACTATCTTTGTTCCGTAATAAGTCGTTTTATCGTAAATGCTTATGTAATAATATGTTATAATTTAATCACGAAAAATGAAAGCACTAATTATCGGAGCCACAGGCGCTGTGGGTAAAGATTTGACAGACTTGTTGTTAGCAAACGAAAACTATTCGGAGGTGCATATTTTTGTCCGTCGGGAGGTGGCAGTTTCCCACCCAAAGCTGAAAATCCATATCGTAAATTTTGACGCGATGGACAGCTGGAAGTCGCTCATACAGGGCGATGTGGCGTTTTCGTGCTTGGGAACGACCCTAAAAACGGCAGGAAGCAAAGCAGCCCAGTGGAAAATTGATTATGATTACCAGTACAATTTTGCACGATTTGCCCAAGAGAATGCTGTGAATCAGTATGTTTTGGTGTCGGCAAGTGGGGCAAACCCCAAATCGTTTTTGTTTTATTCCAAAATGAAAGGGCAGTTGGAAGAAGCTGTTAAAAATCTGAATTTCAGTTGTGTATATATATTACGACCGCCGCTATTGGTGCGTAAAAATTCGGACAGGCAAGGTGAAAAAATTGCCGAAAAAATTCTGACTTTTTTCAATCGATTTGGCTTGTTTCGCTCCCAAAAACCAATGCCTACCCAAGTGGTTGCCCAAGCAATGACGATACTTCCCCTTAAAAAGGAAAGCGGAATTTTTGTGTTTTCGCCCCAAAAAATCTGGAAAATTTTGAAATAAACAATTAAAAAGCAATGACCCCCATTTTCAAAGCCTATATTGAGGTGTCGAGCGAGTTTCGCAAGTCCAACGCTTCGCAAAAAAGCGTGGAAAAACTCTATGATTTGTGTTACGAATTGGAAAAATCACCACGAAATTACGATGAAAATTTCGTGCTGTGCAACGCTTATTTTCTGCTTGGTTTGTACCGTTCGGCTTATGAAATTTTTAAAACCATCGCCGACACGACTAAACCCAAAGAAGTCGCCAAACTTTATGTCTGGGAACAAAAAGCCAAATCACACGAAAATAATTTTGCTATCAAAGATTTACGCCAATTTCGGACTAAAAAACCGAAAATCAACTTTAATTTAAACGATTTTTACCTTTCTGACAAAGAAAATACTTACTTTTACAATAAAAATGAAGTGATTATTTTTAATAAATCACTAAAAACGGAAAAATTTAGTGTTTTTGTATATCAAAACTACGGTTTTAAGGCATATTTTGAGCAAATTTCGGCTTATTTGGCGTACCTTTCCGATTGTAAAACCGAACTTATCGCCTTTTTTAATGAGAAAATGAATGAGCAGGTTGATGCCGATTGGTACGATGCTTTGGATATTTTTGGGGCTAAGTTGGGCGTTGGGGCGAACGGAAATTTATTTGCCGAAATTGCATTGGGCGACACGCTTTTTCCTGACCATATTTTAGATATTGAACTTGATAATCAAATTTTTACATCTATTTCATTGGACGGATAATCGTTTTTTATAAATCTTAAAACAGAAAAAATGGGATTTGAATACAAGATAAAAACCAAATTAACAACTCGGCAAACCGCTGAAATTGTGGGACTTATTGAAACAAACGCTTGTTTTGAGCGAAAATATCAAGTAAATGATAATGATTTTTGGGATTTGAAACACGCTGAAAATCAAGGTGATTTGCCTAATGTCAGTTTGATGTTGGAAAGCGACGGCATTTATATTTGCCAGTGGGGAACGCAAGATTTGTGGCAGTATCTTGACAAGCTCAAAAATTATTTTGAAACCGAAAATATTGCCTTTGAAGTGATTGATTATCAAGAATAAAGGGTTTTGCCAAAGTGCATTATAATAAAAACCCTATCTTTGTGAAATAATTAACGCTTTCCAACTCCCCCTCTCTCTGGGAGAGGGGGGGAGAGGATTAAGAGGAAACTATGAAAAAATACCTTGAAAATAATTGCTTAAAAATGGAGTTTGATTTGCGAAAAATCAAATCGGAGGGACATTTTTTGCGTGAAATGGCATATTTTTTTGAATTTCCGTCTTATTTTGGCGATAATTGGAGTGCAATGGACGATTGTATGCGTGATTTGAGTTGGTTTTCGGAGGAAAAAATCGAAATTTGCTTTACAAACGCACAAACTTTGGAAGAAAATACGAAATTGCAACGTGAAATTCAAGAAATACTTTCGTTTTATCAAGGATTTTGGGAAAATAACGATCAAAAACAAGTAAAAATCATCATACAATGATAAAACTCATTTTTAGCATCGCTTTGATACTCATTTGGATACCCTTATCGCTGTTTTGGTTTGGGGTCAAACGCACGATTTTGCTCAATCAGTATGTATTGATAGGTCTTTGTATTTCATTGATTATCATTGTGTTACTTTCAATGTTTTTGCCTCGCCCCGAGCGTTATGACATTCCGCCTTTTGCCTTGTGGGGCGTACTTTTGGGGAGCATCGCAGGATTTTTTATCTGTTTTCAAATCGGATTGTTGTTGCATCAACATCTTAATAATCAAACAGTTGAAAAATCAAGCGGTTATTTTTTGATTTTGACATTTATCATCGTATTGGCGAGTGTTTTTATCGTTTCAAAAGATTATTCGCTAAACAAAAAATCTGAAAATCAGTTAAATACCCAAAATTCGGAATCCACGCCCAAACTCAAAAAACGCTATTTTCTGGGCAATTCGGATTTGCACAAACAAAAATCGAATAGGCCGACTTATTTATACGATGAAATTTCTGAAAATGAAGCTATTAGCCAAGAAAAAGACCGAGCTTACTATGTTGGTTATTTTCAAGGTGATACGCTGATTCGATACGAAAAACATTATCGAGGTGAAATGCTTTTTGAAAAACAAATTAATGATTTATCTTTAAATAAATGACTGAAAATCAATGTTGTCCATTCATTTACAAAACACAAAAACACAAGGATTTGAGTGCATCACTTACGAGGAAGAGGCGATTTTGCACGAACTTTCTGAACATTTTGATATTCAGTTCATTACAAAGTTATGGAAAGGCTTTTATGACGACCCCGTTTTTTCGCTTACCGAACTGAGCGAGGCACAATTGGCGTTGTTTGATTTGGCTTCAAGGCTTAAAAAATCGGCGTTGTCCTCGCCCCAATTGCATTTCGTGTACAAGCTCATCGCCACCGTGTCCTACGCCTTGTGCCACAGACAAAATTTATGTTGTTTAAGCGATTAAAATTTCCCAAAAAATGGATTTAAAAACGAATTTACTGCTGGGAATCAAGTTATTATCAAAGTTGGTTGCGGAAGAAATTTTATGTTTGGCGAAAAATATAAAAAAGTATGAAAAACCAAAATGACTTAAATGCTGATTATAATACTCATTTACAGCGAGTTAAAAAAGAAATAGCAAAGCGGACTTCCTTTATGAGCAACGCCAAATGGCATAAATTAAACGAAGTTTTAAAATCGGAAGGCGTTCATTTTCTGCAAATTAAATTTCTTTTAGATGAAAAAATTTACAAGTTACGTGATGGTTTGGGTTATGTGGGCGAAAATTACGTCGATACGATGATTGGAGTATTTCAGTTTCAGGAAGTTGAATGGATTTTTATTCCGAAAGTGGTTGATGTCGGCAGAAAATCGGCGTTTCAGGCTATCGATTTGGAAAAATTGGAAGCAAAACTGAATCAAGCGGGGCAATTTCGGTACGAAAAACACGAAAACGGACTGAAAATTTGTGCTTATGGCTTATGAAATCAATGAAATTTGGCATCAGCGCGTTTATTTTTCATAACTCGCTGATTTTTAACACAAGGAAAAGCGTTTTCTTTCTTTAAGAAAAACCACACCGGCATACAACAAAATAGCGATGATGCCTACATACAAATTTCGGTCGAAAACGTAAAATACCAAAAAAGAAGCTAAAATACTGAATGCCAAATAAAAACTTATTTTTTTGACATTGTACGGAATCGGATATTTTTTCTGTCCGAAGAAAAAAGAAACCAACATCATCACAAAATAGGTGGCAAGCGTTGCTAAAGCCGAACCCTTGTAACTTATCAGTGGGATGAGTAAAAAGTTCAAAATCACGGTAATAGCCATTCCTAAAACGGAAACATATGCCCCGAAATGGGTTCGGTCGGTGATTTTATACCAAACCGACAGGCTGTGATAAATGCCCAAACAGAGGTTCGCCAGCAGAATCACCGGCACCACCCATAGGGCTTCCCAATATTCGGCACTGGGGATTAAAATATGCTTGAAAATATCTACAAAAACGGTGATAAACAGCAAAATAAACGCTCCGAAAATGGTAAAATATTGGGTAATGAGGGCGTAAGTTTGCGGTGCGTTTTTATCCTTCGCCTTGCTGAAAAAAAACGGCTCAACGCCTAATTTATAGGCAGTTACAAACAAAGTCATAAAAACGCCCATTTTGTAACAAGCCGAATACACCCCGATGGTGGCGTCAGCGGAATCGGCGGGCAGAAGCATTCGTAAGAAAACGCGGTCAAATCCCTCATTTACAGCAAAAGCAATGCCCGAAACAAGCACCGGAACGGCGTACCAAAGCATTTCTTTCCAAAGCGGAAACGAAAATCGCAATCGAATGCGAAAATAGAGCGGGAGCAATGCCAAAAAAGTTAGCAAACTTGCCAGAAAATTCGATATAAAAATATAGTTCACGCCATCGCTCACTTTCTGCACTTCGCTTTCTAAAACCAAGAAAAAGAAGAGGTTAAAAAGAAGATTGACCGTTACGTTTCCGATTTTTATGATGGCATACCACAGCGATTTGCCCCGATGCCGAAGCCACGCAAACGGAATGACCACCAGTGCATCGAGCGTTAAAATATAAATGGAATAGGAAATAAACCGAACGTCATAATTGAGCCACGTTGCCAACTGATTTCGGAGCGAAAACGCCACGACCAAAAACAATAATGAACTGATAAACAAAGAAGTAAGTGCCGTTGATTGTACTTTCCCGCTGTCGTGTTTTTTGTTCATAAACCGAAAAAAAGCCGTTTCCATTCCGTATGAAAGCAGCACGTTTCCTAAAATGAGATAAACGAACAATCCGGAGTAAATCCCGAATTCCTCTCTGTCGAGTTTATCAACATAAAGTCTTGTTAATAAAAGTGTTAAGACACGTGGCAAAACCGTTGCCAAACCGTAAATCAGCGTATGTTTAAATAATTGTTTGAGTTTGCTCATTGAGAATGTTGATGATTGAAATTAAGCGGCTTTTGATGATTTTTCATTTCCAAACAACTCAGCAATAGCCTTTTGTGTTAGCCACAACGATTCGTCTTGAAGCAAAACATCAAGGCGAACATCTCCGTTTGGGGTGGAATATAAAACAAAATTTTGAGCGTTTTCCATACGGCAAAACTACAAAAAAGAAGCAAACATTTCAGCTATTTGCCTTAAATTATGTTGTTTTTCATCGTAAGAAACTTTTTATGTGGTTGGCTGTTGGATTTTACAGGCAAATGTACATTAAATAGAATTTTAGTCATAAATCGCTTATTTATAGCATATTATATCTTTTTGTTTTTCTTGCCTGTGACAATCCCGCCAAAAACATTGTTTTTTGCCGAAAAATCCGTAAATTTGCTCTTTATTTTTTATAACGAAATATGGAAAAGATAAAAGTACACGATAAAATTTTTGAGCCTTACATTGATGCCGAACATATCCAAAGCATTATCAAACGCCTTGCTTCGGAGGTTGCCAAAGATTTGGAAGGCACTAAGCCGCTGTTTGTTGCGGTGCTCAACGGGTCGTTTATGTTCGCTGCCGATTTCATCAGGCAATACAAAACCGATTGTGAAATTACCTTCGTAAAACTGGCTTCGTATCAGGGAATGACCTCCACCGAAAAGGTGTATCAGCTCATCGGGCTTGACATTCCCGTGGAAGGACGCGACGTGGTGGTGCTGGAAGACATCATTGATACGGGCAACACCCTCGAAGAAATTTATCATATTTTCCACGATAAAAAGGTGAAATCGTTCCGAATAGCCACCTTATTTTTCAAACCCGATGCCTACAAAAAAGACCTCAAAATCGATTACGTCGGGATGCCCATTCCCAATCGTTTTATTTTGGGTTACGGACTTGATTATGACGAATTAGGGCGAAATCTGCCACAAATATATCAATTAAATACTTCAATAACAATGACAAACTTAGTTTTATTCGGAAAACCCGGAGCCGGCAAAGGCACGCAAGCCGCATTTTTGAAAGACAAATACAATTTGGTGCATATCTCAACCGGAGATTTGTTCCGCTACAACATAAAAAACGAAACCAAGTTGGGCAAACTCGCTCAGTCGTATATGGATAAAGGTGATTTGGTTCCTGATGAAGTGACAATCAAGATGTTACAACAAGAAGTTGAGAGCAATCCCGAAGCCGAAGGATTTATTTTTGACGGATTTCCTCGCACCATTGCCCAAGCCGAAGCGTTGGATAACTTTTTGGCTTCCAAAGGAATGAAAATTCACGGAACGCTCGCCCTCGAAGCCGACGATGAAGTGCTGATACAACGATTGTTAGAACGCGGAAAAGTCAGCGGACGACCCGATGACCAAGACGAAAATAAAATCCGAAATCGTTTCGTGGAGTACAACGAAAAAACAGCTCCGCTTATCGAATTTTACAAAAAACAGCAAAAATATCACGGCATTGACGGCATCGGAACCATCGACGAAATTACCACGCGATTGGCAGGGGTGATTGATAATTTAAAGAAATAGTTTGAGGGTTTGAAGAAGTTTGAGATGGTTTGAAAGTTT
>NZ_JAUNKD010000049.1 GCF_030532915.1 Capnocytophaga sp. | reverse complement strand
TGTTTGAGGCAAAAAGTGAAAGCCCGCCAATAGGTCGAGGCAGTCTGTTATTTGTACTATCTTATTCATTGCGAAGTGTTTTATTATTCATTTGTTGTAATGCGTTTAATACTTCGCTTTCTTTGTAGCGTACCTTGTTACCAATGCGGTAAGCGGTTAAAATATTGGCTTTTGTCCAACTGTGAAGTGTTACCAACGAAACGCCTAAAAAATTGGCTACTTCGTGGCGTGTCATTAACCTTTCGGTAGGGTTTTGTACTTGGGGTTGTGATTTTGGTAGTAACTCTTTAACTACTTCTTTAATTTGCCCTAATAGGGTCTCCGCTGAAATACCTTGTATTTGAATAGCGGGAATGATGTTTGCACTCATAAATTTTAAAAATTAATTATTAACGGTGCAAAGAAACAAAGCAAAAAACCCAACATTGGCTAAATGTTGGGTTGGGTTGGGAAATTTCTTTGTTTAGATATATGCTATTTAAACTCTCTTATTTGTTCTATTTCATTATGAAATTTACAAAATTTTCCGCCTAATTCTTTCAAAGTGTTTGTTAATTGACTGGTTTTTATTGGCTTGCCTTTATGATGTATGCATTTTGTATCACACAATACTTTAATATAATCTTTTCTAATTACTTCGCATTCAGCCAGTACATCAAAAAAGTACCTAATGTTGTTTAAGGCTACTTTTTGTTTTATTTCAATGGGCGTTGGTGGGGTTTCAGCGTTTAGTAAGCGTTCCCATTGATAACTATTTGTAGGCTCAAATAATAAATTTAATATTTGTGTCATTATAGGGTTTTTGAAATGATACATTTCATTGGTTGGGTCGGTGTGGGCTAATATTTTTTTTGTTTCTTTGGGTTTAGGTGCTTTATAATAATTGCTTGTTTTGTTGTGTATTAGTTCTATTAACTTGCTTTGCTCCTCTAATTTAGCCTTTAAGTGTGTTATTTCATACTCTTTTGCTTCTAATTCGTTTAAAGTCAATTCATACCATATATTACCCTCGCACGCTTGTTTATCGGCTTCTACCTTTTCCATTGTTTCACGCCAACCCCCCGTAATGTTTTGAATGTTTTTAATAGTCTCTTTTACGGGGTTATCCCACTTAAATATGTTTTGGAAGTTTTTAATAGTCTCATTTATAGGGTTTTCCCATTTAGGTAAAGCGTTTTTTAATGTTTCAAAAGGTTTCATTACCTTGTTTTGGGTTTCAATGACCGTTTTTTGTATATCCTCTTTGGTTTCATTGGGGTTAATTGTAACTTTGATTGTTTTTATATCTGTATTTTTGTTGCTCATTGCTTTAAATCTTTTTTAAATATCGTTTAAACATTGCTTTTTGTTACTCGCAAAACGGTTTCATACCCTTGCTCCTTTTGTTCTTTTGCCCAAAAACGGGCTAATGTTTGGGCGTGTTCTTTTTTGGTTATCTTTATGTATTTCAAAAATACAGCTTCGGTTTGGTGTCCTGTGATTGCCATTATAACCATATTAGGCAATTTCCCGTACAAATTCGAGGCAAACGAACGTCTGCAAGTGTGTGAGCTAATAAGCTCATATTTAGGAAAAATGCCTATTTCTTTACGCTTGGTTTCGGGGTTCATTTTCGCCCCCTCTGTGGGTTCGTTAATACCTACGGTTTTACATATTTCCTTAATATATAGGTTAAATTTTTGGTCTGAAATTGTGTAAGGTAACTTGCCGTTTCTTTTTTCTAAAATTGCCTTAATTTGCGGGTGTAAAGGTATTATGACGGGTTCGCCTGTTTTGACGGTTTCAATTTCTATAAACCCCTTGTTTAGGTTTATTTCTTTGAGCCTCAAAAAGTCAGAAATACGTAACCCTGTACGCAAACCAATTATAAATAAGTCTCTTGCATTGTCTAACCTTTCGGACTTACCAAAGTCAAAATTATATATTTGGTCTATTTCTGTCTCATTCAAATAGGTGTCCTTTGTTTTGTTGGAAACTGCCATAAACTCAGAGTGTTTATATTGCGGGTTTATGGGTAAGCCCTCTAAATCAATGTTTTTGCACCATAATTTGAAGTGTGATATATAACTACCTATTGAATTGTTATTTAGGTTTTCAACATTTCGGCAATAATCTACGAAGTTCCTGTAAAACTCTAAATTAATGTTTTCGTGTCGTAGTTTCGTATCAGTGTGCTTTTCAAAACTTTGTACCTTGCTTAGTGTTGTTTTGTAGTGCTGTATTGTTCTTTGTGAAATGGGTTTGCCTTTGTATAATCGTTTCGGGCTTTCATCTATAAATCTTTGTATCCACTCGGTAAAATATATTTTGTATTGCTCATTTTCGGTTGCCCGCCCAAAAAAAAGGTTTATGCAGTTTTTCAGCCACATTTTCGGAATGTTCTTTTTTGCTAAAATATCCTGTGTCCATTTGTCCAATATAAATACTTCAAGTTCACGAAGCGTTGTATTTATTAAGTCCTTATTTGTTGAGGTTGCCTTTTGCTTCATTTGTTGGCGTGTGGCTTGCCAGTCCTCACGCTTTACCCATAAACCAGTAACACACGAAAAATCGTTATTTTGCGTTGGTTTAAATCGGCAAATGATGTTAGTAGGGTTGTTTTTTCCTTTCAGAATAAAATTTACTTTCATTACCTTTATTATTTTGTTGCAAAGTTAATACAATTCCCCTAATATTCCCCTAAAAAACTGTATTTTTTTTAATTCTACTTTACTCCACTTAACTTTTTAATTTTATATAATTAATTGTAAATAATAAAGTTATGTGTTATTTTTGTTGATTTTCAAGCGAACGTAAAACCTAATAAATTAATGGGGTGTTATTTCCACCTCAGGTACAAACGAAAAACCTTAATTTGTTGATAAACAACATTTTAAGGCTTAATTTTTTTTGTTTTTTTACGAAATATTAAAAAGAAAAGTTACATTTATGTGATTTTTTCGTTTCGAGGGTATATTAAAATGTTTTTGGTAATCGCTCGTAATTAAAATTATATTTTTTGTCAAAAAGTAAGGATAAAGAGATAAAAAATTTGTATAGTTGAAAAATAAAATTACTTTTGCAAAAAATTAATCTAATAAACAAATTAATCGTTAGAAATTATGTATTGGACATTAGAATTGGCGTCCTATTTAAGCGATGCACCTTGGCCTGCAACCAAAGATGAATTGATTGACTATGCTATCAGAACCGGTGCCCCAATGGAGGTAGTGGAAAATCTTCAATCTCTTGAAGATGAAGGGGATATGTATGAATCTATCGAAGAAATTTGGCCTGATTATCCTTCTGATGAGGATTATTTTTGGAATGAAGATGAATATTAATGATTTGTGGAAATAGTACAAAAGTCTCTTGAAAGATAAGAGACTTTTTTGTTTTTTTGATAAAAAACTGAATTTTTGTCAGTTTTTTTATGTTGGTACATTTATTGGTGTCCAACCGCACATAAATTTGATTATTTTAACCTGATATATATGAGTATTGTAAATTCACTAATAAAAATTTTTGTAGGTGATAAGGCTAAAAAAGATTTGAAAGCCATTCAGCCGATTGTACAAAAAATTAAAACCTATGCATCTCATTTAGAGGCTATTTCTAACGACGAGCTACGCGCAAAAACCATTGAGTTCAAAGAAAAAATCAAAAACGCAAGAGCTGAATTTGATGCAAAAATATTTGATTTACAGCAACAAGCAAATCAAACCGAAGATATTGACAAAAAAGAAGATTTATACACCGAAATCGATAAATTAAGTAACGAGGCTTACCAAGCATCAGAAAAAACGCTTAACGAAATCTTGCCCGAAGCCTTTGCCGTGGTGAAAGAAACCGCAAGGCGATTCGCTACAAATCAGACACTTACTGTAACGGCAACGCCTTATGACAGAGAACTTTCGGCAACACAAAACTACGTTACGCTCGAAGAAGACAAAGCCATTTGGAAAAATTCGTGGGACGCTGCCGGCAAGGAAGTTACGTGGGATATGGTGCATTATGACGTGCAACTTATCGGAGGAATTGCCCTGCATCAAGGGAAAATCGCTGAAATGCAAACCGGTGAAGGTAAGACACTTGTGGCTACGCTTCCTGTTTATTTGAACGCCCTTACAGGAAACGGAGTGCATCTGGTAACGGTGAACGACTACTTGGCACGCCGTGATAGTGCGTGGATGGGGCCGCTTTTTGAATTCCACGGAATGCGGGTGGATTGTATTGATAATCACCGACCTAACTCCGAAGAACGCCGAAAAGCCTACAATGCCGACATCACTTACGGAACGAATAACGAATTTGGTTTCGATTATTTGCGTGACAATATGGCACATACGTCCGCCGATTTGGTGCAACGTGCTCATAATTACGCCATTGTCGATGAGGTGGATTCCGTTTTGGTAGATGATGCCCGTACGCCGTTAATCATCTCAGGACCAACACCTAAGGGTGAACTTCACGAGTTTAACGAACTCAAACCCATCGTGTCCGATTTGGTGTCGAAACAACGCCAATACCTAACCAAAGTCCTTGCCGACGCCCGCAAACTCATTGCCGAAGGCAATACCAAAGACGGAGGTTTTCTGTTGCTTCGCGTACATCGCGGACTGCCTAAAAATAAGGCACTTATCAAGTTTTTGAGTGAAGAAGGCGTTAAGCAATTGCTTCAAAAAACCGAAAATTATTATATGCAAGACAACAATCGCGAAATGCCAAAAGTTGATGAAGAACTTTATTTCGTGATTGATGAAAAAAATAATCAAATTGAGCTGACCGACAAAGGTTTTGCCGACATTTCTTTCGACGGAGACAAAAATTTCTTCGTGCTTCCTGACGTGAGCATCGAGATAATCAACATCGAAAAACAAAATCTCCCGATTGAGGAAGAAGCCGCTCTGAAAGAAAAACTTTTCCAAGAATTTAGCGTAAAAAGCGAGCGTATTCACACCTTAAATCAGTTATTAAAAGCCTATACGTTATTCGAGAAAGACGTTGAATATGTGGTGATTGATAATAAAGTTTTAATTGTTGATGAGCAAACAGGACGTATAATGGACGGTCGTCGTTATTCCGACGGATTGCACCAAGCCATCGAAGCCAAAGAGAATGTAAAAATCGAAGCCGCAACGCAGACGTACGCCACCATTACCCTACAAAATTATTTCCGTATGTACAACAAACTTTCGGGAATGACAGGTACGGCAATCACCGAAGCGGGCGAGTTCTGGGAAATTTACAAATTGGACGTGATGGAAATCCCGACCAACCGACCCATTGCCCGTAAAGACCAAAACGACCTGATTTACAAAACGAAACGCGAGAAGTACAACGCTGTTATTGAGGAAGTTGTGCGCCTATCGGAAGCGGGTCGCCCCGTGCTTATCGGTACAACTTCAGTGGAAGTTTCCGAATTGTTGAGCCGAATGCTTACAATGCGAAAAATAAAACACAACGTGCTCAATGCCAAGTTACACAAAAAAGAAGCTGACATTGTGGCAGAAGCAGGGCAACCCGGTGTGGTAACCATCGCTACCAATATGGCAGGACGTGGAACCGACATCAAGCTCACGCCTGAAGTGAAAGCCGCCGGAGGGTTGGCAATCATCGGAACTGAACGCCACGATTCGCGCCGAGTGGACAGACAGTTGCGTGGACGTTCCGGACGTCAAGGCGACCCCGGAAGTTCACTCTTCTACGTTTCTTTGGAAGATAATTTGATGCGACTCTTTGGTTCTGAGCGTATTGCGAAATTAATGGACAGCCTTGGGCATAAAGAAGGCGACGTGATTCAGCATTCCATTATGACCAAACGAATTGAAGCTGCTCAGAAAAAAGTAGAGGAAAACAATTTCGGAATACGTAAACGTTTGCTTGAATATGACGATGTTATGAACGCTCAACGTGAGGTGATTTACAAACGCCGTCGTCACGCTTTGGAGGGCGAACGCCTTAAAGTGGATTTGGCAAATATGATTTTCGATACCTGTGAGGTAATCGTGGCGGGAAATAAAGGCGGAAATAATTACAAAAACTTTGAATATGAGTTGATTAAGTATTTCTCACTGAAAACACAAATCACCGAAGGCGAATTTGCCAAAACACAGGCTAACGACTTGGTTTTCAAATTATATAAAGAAGTATTGACACTTTACCAAACCAAAACCGAGAAAAGTGCCGAAACTGCTTTCCCTGTGATAAAAAATGTGTATGAAAATCCGTCAAATACTTACGAGCGAATCGTAGTTCCGTTTACCGACGGGCAAAAAGCACTCAATATCGTAACTGATTTGAAGGAAGCCTATGAGTCTGGCGGAAAGCAACTTATTAATGATTTTGAAAAGAACATCACGCTGGCAATCATTGATGAGGAATGGAAAACGCACTTACGCCGAATGGACGAACTGAAACAATCGGTGCAATTGGCGGTTCACGAGCAAAAAGACCCGCTTTTGATTTACAAATTCGAGGCTTTTGAGCTTTTCAAAACGATGATTGACAAGGTGAATAAAGAAATTATTTCATTCTTGTTCAAAGCGGAATTGCCACAGCAAACGCAACCCGTTGAAGAGGCGAGACCGGTTCAAAAACCGGAAAATTATCAAACTTCAAAAGAAGAAGTGCTGAATTCCGATGAGATGGCAAGTCGCCACCGACAAGCAATGGAGCAATCGCACCAACGTCCGCAAGTGGTAGAAACCATCGTTCGTGAGCAACCTAAAATCAATAGAAATGAACGGGTTACGGTTCAGAATATCCGCACCGGCGAGCGAAAAGAAATGAAGTACAAGCAAGCCATTCCGCTTATTGAAAAAGGGGAGTGGGTGGTTGTGCCTAATAAATAAGAAAAATGAATAAATTAAAAATCCCCTTGATTTTCAAGGGGATTTTTAATTTAGAACAGAAGCTAATTTTTACGAATCAAAAAGCGGTAAATATTCCATAAATTCGTTTACTCTGTCGGCGACGTCATCTAAATATTCATCATTTTGATAATTATTGATTACTTCATCAATAAAATCGGCAATGGTTTGCATATCAGTCTCTTTGAGTCCGCGTGTGGTAACAGCAGCCGTTCCCAAACGAATCCCTGAAGTTACAAACGGACTTTTATCGTCAAACGGAACCATATTTTTGTTCACGGTAATATCGGCTTTAACAAGCGCTTTTTCGGCATCTTTTCCGCTGATGTTCTTGTTTCGTAAGTCAATGAGCATTAGGTGATTATCCGTTCCTCCCGAAACAATTTCGTACCCTTTTTCAATAAGTGCTTTTGCCAAGGCTTGTGCGTTTTTTTGCACTTGAATGGTGTAGTGCAGGAAGTTATCGGAAAGAGCTTCACCGAAGGCAACGGCTTTGGCAGCGATAATGTGCATTAAAGGTCCGCCTTGATTTCCAGGGAAAACCGCCAAATCAATAAGCGATGACATCATTCGGGTTTCGCCTTTCGGAGTTTTGATTCCGAACGGATTTTCGAAATCTTTACCCATTAGAATAAGTCCGCCACGAGGCCCGCGAAGGGTTTTGTGCGTGGTGGTGGTTACAAAATGGCAATGCGGAATGGGATCATTTAGTAATCCTTTGGCGATGAGCCCCGCAGGGTGAGCGATATCCGCCAGAAGGAAAGCCCCAACGCTGTCGGCAATCTCTCTAAATCGTTTAAAATCAATGTTTCTTGAATAAGCCGAATAACCCGCTATAATCAATTTTGGTTTTTCTTTTTGGGCAATTTCAGCAATTTTGTCGTAGTTGAGACGCCCGGTTTCCTTTTCAACGCCGTACGACACGGCACGGAAAATTTTTCCGGAGAAATTCACGGGTGAACCGTGTGTTAAGTGTCCGCCGTGAGCGAGGTCTAACCCTAAAATAGTGTCACCGGGTTGCAAGCAAGCTGAATAAACCGCCGCATTGGCTTGCGACCCGCTGTGTGGTTGCACGTTGGCGTATTCCGCTCCGAAGAGAAGTTTCGCTCTGTCAATGGCAAGTTGTTCCACTTCATCAACTACTTCACAACCACCGTAATAACGGCGGCCCGGGTAACCTTCGGCATATTTATTGGTCAGCACTGAACCGGCAGCCTCTATCACTTCGGGGCTTACAAAATTTTCAGAGGCAATAAGCTCAATGCCACGTAGTTGCCTGTCTCTTTCTTCTTCAATTAAATCAAAAATTTCTTTGTCACGTACCATAAATTCTTGCAATATTAATAATTTCCCCAAAGGTACGGCTTTTTGCAAATATATTATTCTTTTTTTCTGAAAAATTTTTATGAAAAATTATTTTTGTTGATTAACAGTGGATTATGTGTACTAAATGTTCTTTTTTTAAATATTTTCAATAAAAATTTTATTTATATACCACAAAATAATATATTTGTTTGCTGAAAAATTAAATAATAAAGAAGAAAAATATGCTTGAAAGTTCGGTTTCACCACTGCATCACACTTGGGTTACTGTTCCGTTACATTCTGATTTTCCGATACAAAACATTCCTTTTGGTGTGTTTTTAACGCCCGATGACGTGGTTACCATCGGTACGCGCATTGGTGATACCGCCATTGATTTGGGGGCGATGCACCGTTTGGGATATTTTGACGGAATTGCGTTGGCTGATGATATTTTTATGCAAGACAGCCTGAATGATTTTATTTCGGACGGAAAAAAAACGTGGCGTTTGGTGCGCAACCGTATCGCTGAAATTTTTGATGCGGATAACCCAGTTTTGCGTGATAATGTGGCACATCGTGCTATGATACTGTTTGATTTAGAGGAGATTGAAATGCAACTTCCGGTGCGAATTGGTGACCATACGAATTTTTATTCGAGTAAAGACCAAATTTCACATATGGAAAATTTGAAAAAAATTAACCATTATGAAGATTTTTTGGTATCGCCATTGAGTTTTCCGTTGGGATATCACGGCAGAAGTTCGTCGATTGTACCTTCGGGAATTCCGATTCATCGTCCGTTTGGACAAATTTTGCCGAAAGACGCCTCAAAATTAGCGCTTTTACCATCAAATGAAATTGATTTTGAACTGGAAATGGCTTTTATAACCACTGACGTGAATGTTTTGGGCGAAAGTATTTCGGTTGAAGAAGCGGAAGATTATATTTTCGGGATGGTACTGTTCAACAATTGGGCGGCGAGGGACATTCAACGCTGGGAACGCACGCAGCCCATATCTTCGTTTTTGGCGACTAATTTTGCCTCGTCAATGTCGGCTTGGGTGGTAACGATGGACGCGCTGGCGCCGTTTAAAGTGCTGAAAGAGAAGCAAAATCCGGAGCCTTTGCCTTATTTGCAGAAAAAAGAAAATCATACCTATGATATTGAATTAGAGGTGTTTTTAACCAACCAGAAGGGAAACAGAACATTGATTTCAAAAACGACTTACTTGACTACCTTTTGGACTATGGCTCAGCAACTTGCACATCATACGATAGGCGGTTGTAAGGTGAATAGCGGTGATTTGATGTCGAGTGGCGTTATTTCGGGCGGAACGGCTGAAAGTGGCGGTTCGTTGCTTGAAATAACCAATGGAGGAGAACATCAAATACGGCTTAATGACGGTACGAATCGTATTTATTTAAATGATAATGATACGATTACGATTTCAGGGCATTGCAAAAAACACAATTTGCGCATTGGGTTTGGGCAGGTGAGCAATATGTTGCTGGCGCCGTGGCTTAAAAAGAATTTAAGCAATTAATTTAGAAATGATTATACGAGATTTATGATACAGTCAATGACAGGATTTGGCAAAAGTGTGGTTTCACTTGCCGATAAACACATTAGCATCGAAATAAAATCGTTAAACAGCAAGAGTATCGATATCAATACGCGTATTCCTTTGATATATAGGGATAAAGAATTGGAGTTTCGGAAAATTCTGGCAGATGAATTGCAACGGGGTAAAATTGATTTCAGTATTTTTGTTGAAAACACCAATGCCCAAACTTCGGTGAAAATCAATGAAAATGCAGTGAAATCGTACATCGCTCAGATGAAAAATATTGTTGATGGCGACACTACCGAGTTGCTGAAAATGGCGGTGCGTATGCCCGATGCCTTGCAAACGTCGGTAGAGAGTATTTCGGCTGATGAAATTCAGGCAGTTACTCAGCAAATTTATGCGGCAATTGCTGATTTACAGCAATTCAGAACCGAAGAAGGAACTGTTTTGAAAAAAGATTTTGCTTTGCGCATTCAAAATATTCGTGATTTGTTGCAAAAAGTAGAGGCATTAGACCCCGAGCGTTTGTTGCTTGTTCGCGAGCGTTTGGAAAAGGCGGTAGCTGAAATTCAGAATGTTGATGCCAATCGTTTTGAACAAGAACTTATTTTTTATTTGGAAAAATTGGACATCACGGAAGAGAAAATCCGTTTGAAAAACCATTTGGATTATTTTATTGAAACGCTAAACTCAGATGAATCCAACGGACGCAAACTCAGTTTTATATCGCAAGAGATTGGTAGAGAGATAAATACGCTTGGTTCAAAAGCCAATTTTTCGCCAATGCAGCAACTTGTGGTGCAAATGAAAGACGAACTTGAAAAAATTAAAGAACAGGTTCTGAACGTTTTGTAATTGTTTGAAATGATGATAAAAAAGGTTAGCTAATCAAGCTAACCTTTTTGTTTTTAATTTGTTATGAGCTTATTTGTTTAGCGAGGTTATGTGAATGCTCCACTCGGTATTTATAACATTCTCCGTTCCTCAAATACCTCTTTCAAAGGAGGATTGACATTAGATGAATTAAAGTGAATGAGTTATACTTTTAATATCACTGATGTATATTTGTTGAAAATTTTCTATTGCTAATTAACAGATTATTAGTTGCACAGATTTGATTTTTAACACCAACAACGCTCAATGGATTAATTTTCGCTAAATTCTTTTTGTACAAATAGGAAAATTTGTTTTTCTGTTGTATTTTTGCCCGAAGCCCTTAAAAATTAGTGTTTTGTAACTAATTTGACTATTTAAAGATATTTAATCATTTATTATATAACGAATACTAAAATGAATAAACTAATCATATTTTCGGCACCTTCCGGAAGTGGAAAATCCACCATCGTGAGGCATTTGCTTTCATTGGATAAACTAAACTTATCATTTTCAATATCAGCTACTTCTCGTGCTCCCAGAGGACAGGAACAACACGGTAAAGAATATTACTTTCTGTCGGCAGATGAATTCAAAAAACGAATCAAAAACGATGATTTTTTGGAATGGGAAGAGGTATATCAAGGAAATTTCTACGGAACGCTAAAAACCGAAGTGGAACGCCTTTGGGCGGCGGGTAAAACCGTGGTTTTTGATATTGATGTGGTTGGCGGTCTGCGGATTAAAGAAAAATTTCCTGACCAAAGTCTGGCTGTTTTTGTAAAACCTCCAAGCATTGAGGAGTTGGAAAAACGATTACGCCAGCGACAAACCGAAACCGAAGACAAAATCAAAATGCGTTTGGACAAAGCCGCACAAGAGCTTGCCGTGGCACATAAATTTGACGTCATTATTGAAAACGATGATTTGCAAAAGGCTCTGCAAGATGCTGAAAATGAAGTTGCTAAATTTTTAAATGTAAAGTAGATGAAAAAAAAGCAAGTGGGACTTTTTTTCGGGTCGTTCAATCCCATTCACGTGGGGCATTTGATTATCGCCAATCATTTGGTGGAACATAGCGATTTACACGAACTTTGGTTTGTGGTTACGCCTCAAAATCCGTTTAAGGAAAAGCATTCATTGTTAGATAATTACAGCCGTTTAGAGATGGTGCATCGGGCATTGGAAGGTTACGATAAATTGCGTACGTCCGATATTGAGTTTAACCTGCCGCAGCCTAATTACACGGTCAATACGTTGGCTTATTTGGAAGAAAAACATCCCAATATTGCTTTTTCGCTGATAATGGGCGAGGATAATTTGAAAAGTCTTCATAAATGGAAGAATTACGAACATATTCTGAAAAATTATCGTATTTTTATTTATCCACGAATTTCCGAAGGAAAAATTCCCCAGGAATTTGATAATCATTCAAATATAATAAAAATAAACGCTCCAATCGTTGAACTTTCGGCAACCTTTATTCGCAATGAAATAAAAGAAAAACGAAATGTGCGTCCGCTATTGGACGCCAAAGTGTGGCAATATATTGACCAAATGGGATTTTATTCTCACTAAAACCGACTGAAAATCAATCGTTTTTTTGATGGTTTTTAGTATTGAAACGTAAAGGTATAAAAAGATTGATATAGCCAATTTTTGCGATAAAGTTTATAAAACAAAAACGCCCACATATGGGCGTTTTTTGTTAAATTGAAGTATAAAACTATTGTTTTTTGAATGTGAAAGCGTAAGGCTCTTTGTTTTCTGCTATGCCGGAAAGCGTTAAAACATTGCCTTCGATTGAGAAGGTATATTCAACGCTTTTTCCTTTTTCTGTTATGACAATTTTGTTGTCTGAGGTGGTATAGGTAGCCTCTGATACTTGTGATATACATTCAGAAGAATTACCTTTTTTCTCAACAAGAGTTACTTTTACACTTTTTTCAGAAAAAACATAAGTGCTTTGTTTCATACAAGCATCAGGAGTAACAGACTCACCTGCATCTGAAATGGCTTCCAGCTTCCAAGTTCCGATAAAAGGGTTTGCAGGCGGTGTTTTACGTGCATTCTTTTTGTAGGTAGTAACAACCCCCGACGGTAACGTTAGCGTTAAAATATCTCCCTTTATGGAGTATGAAGCTGACGCTTTTTGTCCTCCAACCTCAATAGTTATTTGATTGCCCGAAACGGTGTAATTTACTTTGGCTACATCCTCTTTGCATCCGGTAGATTTTGTTCTAAAATCATGTGTTTCATAGGTGTTTTCCGTTATGATGATGTAGGAATACTCTTTGCACGGGTTTTCACCTATTGCTCCGTTTTTAGTTTCTGATTGAAACGCCCACTCACCGTATAAAGCAGAGTGGTCTTCCTTGTTTTTGCTGCACGCCATAGTGATAACGGCAATTACAAATGTTAAAATGTTTCTCATAATAAAAAGATTTTTATTGTTTTACATAATATCGGGCTATTCTCTTTCCGTCGGGTAATGTTTCTACCATTAACATTCTGGTTTCAGTTCCATTATCCCATACCTTAAATTCAAAACTTTCGTTTTTCCCCAAAGAAGAATAACTTAATGTGTGCTCTGAGATAGAATAGGACGCCTCCATAACATCTTCCAAGCAAGAACCGTCTTGTTGTTTTGTGTATGAATATTTTTTAAGTTTTTTGTCTGAAAAAATAAACTTTTCCTGTTTTTGACATTCACTCGTCCAAGCATCTCCTTGTGCCATTCCCATACCGGGTTTTCCTAAGCCCGTCCAGTAAGCTGCCCAACTGATTTTCCACGTACCTACAACTGAAGGAGTATCATCTTTTGGTTTGCAAGAAACAACCAAAAGAGAAAGAATTGAAAAATAAATAATTGCTCTCATATTTTGATATTTAAAAAATTATACTGAAAATAAACGATTAGTCATCTTTTTAACTTCTGAAAAACAGAAAAATGCCTAATCGGGTTGCAAATAAATACTTTTTTTTCATTCTATGCAACTTTTTGTATAAAAAATGTTTACTTTTGTCAAAAAAATTTCTTATGAAGAAATATTATTTATTCATTTTCGTTGTTTTTACCTTAAATTTTGCTTTAGGGCAAGATTATTCTCTTCAAGTAGATGAAGTCAAAAAAAAAGAAAATAAATATTTGTTTTTGTCAAGACACTCTGTATTAAGAGCTTGGAATGATGATAATTTGTGTAATTCAGATTTTCGATTTTCTCTCAATGGACGAGTAATGTTGTCTTGGGGAGGAGGTGAAGGTACTCACCATTTGCCGATAAATTATTTCTTTGACTTTGAGCCTAAGTTGTTGAACATATATGGGTGGTTTAAGGATTCTGGACGATATTGGGCTTTTGGCTGGCATCATTCTTGTTCCGTAGACCAAGGAGCAAATAACGCGAGTTTTGATAAAACAAAAAATGTTGAATTATGCCGAGGAGACCATATCAGGGGTTTTGATAATACTGAGAATGAAGTTGAAATAGAATACAACTTAAACTTTTACATTATTCCCCTCCACACCCTCACCCCCGAAATATTTTCTCGTAATATAAAAAACACATACC
>NZ_JAUNKD010000048.1 GCF_030532915.1 Capnocytophaga sp. | reverse complement strand
CATAAGAACAAGCCAAAGCCGATAAACTGTAACTCAAAGTTGGAGCAGAAGGAGCCACAGTGAGCAGTAATATATCTGAACAAGATAAATAATCTCCTTTATATGGTACTGAACAGACTCGTATCTGAACTTTTTTACCTATGTGTTTTTTAGCTTCTTCCTCACTGTTAAATAAGTTAATAGCAGAAAGAGTTAAATACGTTTCTCCTTCTACGTAACTAGCAATAAAATCATCATCTTTGTAATTAATCTTTTTCCACTCTCCCTCATCTATTCTATAAAGATAAGTATAAAAATCAGCATCATTAATAGGATAATTGCCAAAATATCTACCTTTTATTATTACTTTACTATTAATTGGCAAATAATTATTAAACTCTTTTGTTTTTAATGGAGTATGTAAAGGCACAGATACTAACTTAACATTATATTCCTCGTCAGAAAACCAAAAAGATGAGGTTTGATTTATTTGATTATTTACAAATATATCACTAACGGCAGCAACCCCACTCCTCATACGTAATATTTTATCTTTGTAATAATCTCTATACGATAAAAAAGAAAAATGTGTATTTCGCAAATATACAATTAAGCGATGAGCTTCTGAATACCGATCTTCAGCAAACGATAAACTCGGATTGTTAAGTCCAATTGTTGTACTATTAAATGGAGAGTAACGTTGTGTCCCATACATCAAGTATTGATATTTTTGTAAAACATCAGTTGACACTCTATTTTCAGGCAATTTAGAATTTAACCAACCTTCGTCAAAAAAGTGTGCTTTTTCTTTAAAATATTCCCTTATTAATTTTGAATTTATATTTTGTGCCTCAATCTTTACAAATCCAAGTATTACAAAAACTATTAATCCTATTTTTTTCATAACCTTTTCAATTTTGTCGGGTTAGTTTTAGGGTTTCGGCTTTAAGTACTTTATTATCGGTGGTTACGGGTCTGAAAATGTATTCCACCGTGTTGCTTTCCAAAGGCTGGTCATCGGTTTGGGTAACGCCTTTTTTGAGGCTTCGCCAAAGCGAAGGCTGCCCACCGTCCACTTTTTTGTAAATATCAACATACGCCAAATTCGGGTGAGCCGCTTCCCATTGCAAACTGATACCTTTGGAATGCTGCCTGCCCCGAAGGCGATGCACGCCCCGATTGTACTTCGCCGGTAATGCCGATTTTTGGCGTACCACCGGCGAGGGGTTTGACCACAATCCGCTTCGGTCTTGAACCTTAATCATATAGGCGTACGTCTCTCCCGCCTTCACCTTATCATCTTGATACTCATAAACTTCTTTATCTTTCACGGAACGAACCTTACCGATTTCGTGCCAAGTGCCTTCCGCTTCCCGAAACAAATGGTAACTTTCGGCATCATCACTGAAACTTTTCTCCCACCGCAACACGATTCTGCCCAAATTATCGGTTGTTACTTCCTTAAAAAGAGGCGCTACGGGAATGACCTTATCGGGTTTGACTAGCATCAGCAACTGCGAAGGTGCAGATTGATTTTTGCGTATGTCGGTAGCCGTAACGTAGTACCATACCTTGTCGTTCAAATTGGCAAGTTGCACCGTATCAACAAGGGAATGTTGCCAAATGGCTTGCGGGGTGATGCGGGTCATTTCTTCGTTTTCTTTTTCTTTTCGGAAGATGTGATAGCCCTCCAAATCGGTTTCAGAATTGGGTTTCCACGACAGATGTACCAAGCCCAGCGTGTCAATGACTCCCTTGAGTTCCTGCACTTGTTGTGGTGGCGTGTCATCGGCGGGTTGCACCAAAACGGGAAACGATTCAGCTGACTCGTCAGAAACACTTACTGTTCTTATTTTGAAATAATTGGAAGGCGTACGACTTTTAACCACGATACTTCGATCGGAAGGCGTAATCCCCGAACGGATTGACACAAAGGCCTGCTCGTTGTTCTCAGGTGCGTACAACAACTCAAAATGCTTAACATTACGTTCTTCCGCTTGGGGGAATTCCCACCGCAGCAAAATGGTTTCGTCTTGGGCAATGTCTGAAAAAACAATTTGCGCCGCATTATTGACGGTTGCCTTTCCTTCGCCGGCAAGCACCTCACTATAAGCCCCGTAATCACCAAAAATGGTTTTTCCCCGCAAACGATACTGATAGGTTTGGTTATTTTGCGGTAACGAATCTTGATACAGCGTATAGGGCGTAGGGTTTTGCGTTTGTTGCAAGGACGAAACCGGCAGGGACGAAATCTGAGAGAAGGTTTTTCCGCCATCATCTGAACGTTCAATGAAATACGCGTTGTACACATCTTGCAAAAGCGTATAATTCCACGAAATAAGCGCTTTCTTGTCCTTAAAAAGCACCAAGAATTCGGAAGGCGGTGGTAAATCAGCCTTTTGCGAGGCATCGGCAACGCTTAATCCTTCTTTTAAAACAAGTGGTTTTTTGGTTGCATCTTCCTTCAAGAAAATTTTATACAGGTATTTTTCATCAGGCTGCACCTGAGTATCCACAAAGCCCCAACCGGTGAAACAAGCCACTTCAAAATCAAGGTCGGCAGCCATCAAGGCAAATGAAAAACGCTGTTGTATTTCTTGGCTTTTATTAAAGATACCTTCTATCGGGTTGGCATTTTTTGAAAAATTGGTGTCAAAAGTTTCGCCAAAAAGAGCTTGCGCAATGATGGCGGCATAATCGTTCTCTTCTATTTTTTGTTGCCAACGAGCCAATTCCGGCACTTTAAACTCGCCCAACAAGGTGCGTTGAGGCGTTTCCAAAAATTCACCCGAACGCAAGAGTGTATAGCGTTCCAATACAAAAGTGCGGTCGGTTGTTTTGCGCCACGCCAAAGGCTCATCTACCGCCCAACGGAGTTTTATCTGATTGGCTTCTACGGAGGTTTTCAGCCTGATTTGCGGTTTTTGTTGGGCAAATAAGGGCAAAACCCACCAAAAAGTAAGTGCAATCATTAGAAAAATAGGCGTTATTTGCTTGTTTTTTATCGCTTTCATACAACGGGCGTTCTGTTTTAAATTTTAAAATTCTCGTTTACAGTTCATAATAATACGGAATGCTTACGTTAGGCTTTGTTTCACCCGGTAACACATAGTGTATCAAAATGTTATACTTCGTTTTAGGCATAGACGGATACAACTTTTTCAACACTTCAGATTTTATACCTTGATTGGCATAATAGGTTTCCACCGCAATCCAATCTTTTTTGTAATACAAAAATGCAGTGTAATTGTACGGAAACATTCGGTGTAAATCAATGTGATACATTCCGTTTTTGAGTCGCAACGGATAAAATGCTGCCACAGCAACTGATTTTCGGGGCGGGAAGCCAACGCCGTTACGCGTAGCGCCGTTTTCTTGCTGTATCCAAGCCAATGCTTTCGGGTCGTCATAAATATATTTTTTGAAGAAAGCAGCATAGGAATCATCTAAAAGAGCTTCGGTTTGCAACAAAGGGCGATTTTGCGTATGCGGCAAGCCTTCCAACTCGGTTAAATCAAACATCTCATCGGTATTCATCTCATTTTGAAGGATAAACACATCACTGGTTCCTTCAACTTTCACGGATAATTTATGTTTCACGTTAAAAGCCTCTATTTTTTGCTGGAAGGTGCGGTACTTGCTGGTTCTGAACTCATAACTCAATCGGTCAAATTCGCCTTCGCCAAGTTGCACCTTTGCTTTGTGCTCACGGAAGCGGTATGAACTTTCTGTTTCCGTATCGTCGTCATAAGCTGCCTCCACGGTTTTAAACGCAGACGTGGTTTGAGTTTGTTGTTGAACGGGCGCTGCTTGTTTGCTTCTGCTGATTATCTGCAAGTTGTACTTTTGCTCGGGTTGCAAATCAGGTAGGGTGTAGCGAATGCGGTTGTTGGCGGCTTCGTAGGTGAAATCGGGTGCGATTTCTTGCCCAGTTTCCGAAACGAAACGCACCTGCGTTGTCCAATCGGTATTTTCAAACAAATAGGATTGTCCTTTTTTCAACTGCACATAGCCCGAAGCGGTTTGCTGTCTGTAAAAATTCTGTTGTTGCGAAGCGGGATACGCATACTCAATGTTCTCTTTCGGAATATAAGTCGGTGCTTGCCCCGTAACAAAGGTTCGCTCTTCCACCTCAACGGCTTTTTTTCCGTTAATCATCACCGTTTCATAGTGATTATTTCCTTTATATTCTTGAAAACTAACCGTTACCCGCACCTTGTACTCGGTGTTTGAAGCGAGCACTTCATTGGGCTGGAAGTCTATCACGTCAGCACTGGCGCCTTGAACGGGCTTACCTGCCACTACCGAATTGTCTTTCACTGAAATAAGTTCAAAATTATCCAACACGATTTTGTAAGTGCGGTCGCCTTCATCTTCCGGAATGGTAACCGATTCGCCCACACCCAAAGAGAATGTGGCTTGCGGATTGACAAACACCGCCACGTTTTTATCGCTATCGCCCGGTGATATGTCGGTAATGATTTTCATTCCGTCAAGTACTTGTTCTTTCACGGGTTCACATTTTTCACCAAATTCCATTTTAAAACGGAAGCGCCCTTCAACCAATCCGCCCAACAAACTGTAATAACCTCCCAAATAACCGCGTATCCAATACGGATTGGGTCCTGAACCCTGCAAAATGGTTGCCGCACCTGCTTTTATAATCGGAATATTCTTGTTAATAAAAAACAATTTCACCTTGATGCCCAACTCACCTTCCAGAAAAACATAAACCTGTCCGTTGGCATACCAACCGTTAATACCGATATCGCCCGTGCGCCCGCGACATCCGCCGCTTTGGTACTGCCGCAACATTAAATCAGAACCCAAGCCCACCGAAAAGTTAGCGTACAAAAACGCCGCCGTCATATCACCGGTTTCAAAAGTGAAGTGCGACCCGAAAGCAAATCCGCGCCCCTTGCTGAGCGTATTCAGATGCTTCATATAATCAAGATCATTGAGCTTAACACCCAATATATTAGCTACCCGAGCCGGTGGTGGTGGACTGTCATAGACCTTAGTCCCCGCCATAAAATAACTGCCCATTTTAATTCCGAAACTTTGTCCGAAACCGATTTTCAAGCCCACCATATTTTGAGGCGTACCCACGTGAATGTACTTGTCTTTATCACTGATGTGAATTTCAGCCCAACCTGCCTTACTATCGTTAATTCCTTTGAGAATGTTAAGGATATTTACATACACTTCCATATTGGCGTGGAACGACTTGGCGTTGAAATCATAGTGCATATTCATCGAAGCATTGATAGGCGATTTTGAGGCAAACTCTTTCCCGAGAAAATCAGTGGCTTGTTGTAATTGATTTTGATTGGAAGTATTCAAAAACGTTTTTATCTTATCGTTTACCTTTGATGAAAAATCTATTTTTGAGAGTTTTTCGGTGGTGCTTTTTTGCAGTTGTGCTAATTTTTCGGCACCGGGAATAAGTTGGTCAAGCGATGCCAACACGGCGGCACTTCCTTCAAAACCAACACGCGAGAGCCCTCCGCCGGCATTGGTTTCCATATTAAAAACGGCCATAATTGAAATGGCATTTTTATCAAGCACACCGCCTAAAATACCGGCTTTTAACCCCAGCCCTACATTTTCATCGGGGGTCAAGTGCCACGCCCGATGTTTGGCAATGGAATCCAGTTCGGTTTTTTTGGCAAAATTAGGTTTCATTCGGTAATACGCTCCGCCGACAAATCCGTTAATTTGAACAAACGAGGCTTGAATGCGCAACCCTTCCACTTTGCCTTCAAAACCCCAATAACGGAAGCCCTTATAACCGAAAACAGCATTCATTTCAACCTTGGCGTTAATGGCATTGATTTTGGCTTGCAAATCGGCTTTGAAACCGTCGCCGTAGGTGGCATCGTTTTTCATTATTTCAAGTCCGCCCGAAACCACCGCCACGCCCACATCTACATTGTCCAAACGCAAAGCGCTCACGTCAAAGCCTTCATACGCCCAATGGTGATGCCCGTCTTGTTCTTTCATCGCCGCTTTAATAACGATGTTTCCGGCTGCCGAAAAACGGTCTTCTTGCAATCCTACCCGAATTCCGAACGACAAATCAGCCCGATTACCCCGAAATCCGAAACTTACGTCTTTGATACTCACCGGAAAGCCCGCCAAGCGCTGTTCGCCCTTGCCGTTAAAACCCATATAATCCACTGATAATAAAGGCGCTTCGGTTTGGAGGGTTAGCCCCTGAAAAGCAATATCTTCCAAATAGAGTGATTTTTTGGCTTGCTGCGAAGCCGCTTGCTTCGCTTCATTTGGGCTTGTTGCTGCTGTTTTTGCTCCCGAAATGCGCATCTTTCCGTTTAAAACCAACTTAGGCAAAAAACGTTTCTCCCTGACTTTCATTTCGATATATGACGATTTATCAAGTTCGGCTTGTGCATTCCAAACATCAAAACGAATTGCCTCCAAAGTTTGTATTCTAAAAAGATATTCTTCGTCGGTGATTTCGCCCGTATACCCCACAACCGAGGCTTTTTCCTGCAAAGGCAACCGAAGTTTCCCTGAAAGCGAACCGCCTGTAATGCGCGATGCCATCAAATTCACGCTCAACTTATCAAGCGAGTAAGCCCATCCGTTTTTTGAATCGGTTGTTCCGGACTCCAACGGAAAAATATTTTCTGCCGAAAAATGCCCCGAAACCCCGAAATTGTCCAGCAAAAGATTTTCAGCCGCTATAACGATACGTTTATCGCTTTGCTTAATTTTAAATTCTTCGGGAAGCATCACGCTAACGCCCTGCATATAAACCCCACGCCAAAGCTCACGCCCCAACGAAAGATAGCCTTCTTTTTCGTATTCCGAAGGAAATGAAACCAAATTGCTGTTGCGTAAATCACTCATATCCAGCACGGCATTCTGAACGGAAAATCCAAAATAGCCTTTATCAGAATTCTTAACCTGAGAGGCAATGGCAAAAGCCGGTAGGTTTACTTCCAGCAACAAATCGTTCCAATCGGTGAGCCCTATCATCACATCGGTTTCAACAAAAGCATTCGGAATCACCTTGCCCTCGGCATCCAGCGGAACAATCAATTCATCAGAAACTTGTAATTTACCGTGCAATGAAATTTCTTTAACCCCCTCACAATTAACAATCATATAGGTTTTTCCCCGTTGGGTATTACCGGTTTCTTTATCAAGCGCCCCGCCTTGCAAATGCAACGCCCAGTGCTGCCCGAAACGCACCCCAACCGACCCCAAAAGCACTAACTTCACATCACCGAAAAGTTGCCCTTGAAACGACATTTGAACGTCTTGGGCACCAAAATAAAGCTCTCGTTTCCCCGAAGGCATTTTGGCATCAGGAACGGTAACACGGGCGTACAGGTCAATAAACGCATTTTTTGCGGTAAAACGCGCCTTAGTCATCAGCAGCGCATATTCCACACTGTTTTTATGCTCCCGAATCCCAACGGGAAGTTCCGTAAGTTGTTCAGCCCCAAGTGAAGCCACCCATTTTCCTTTCTCAAAAAGCCCGGCTGCCTTTTGTTGCTCGGGGCTCTGAATCTCTTCTGTTTGAGCATTTTGCGCAATTGACAACAAATGCGTAGCCAAAAAAATGGCAATGGCAAAAAAGTACTTTAAACGATTCTTATATCCGCTCATTGTGTGTGTCCTTTATATTTTTTATAGTAAAAATCAGTAATCAATAATTGTATAGCATTGATTTTATGTGATTTTGATTGTTTTGCATCATCTAAAATTTGGTAAATAGCCGTTTTGTTTTGGTTTAAAAATTCTTTTATAACACCTTGGGGCTGTGCCACCTGCGCAACCGACAGCCCGTAAAAATCCTTTTTCATTTGGTGGTGTATGACGAACATTTCAAACGAATTTTCAAAACTTTGTTCCTGCTCCGGATTTTCCTGCTCTTCTAAATTTCGTTTGGAATCCAACACGCGCTGTTTTATCCGCTCATCGGCAGCTATGGCTTCTACGTAAAGTTTATTTAACACACCGAAAACAATTTGGCTTAATTCTCTTTCTTTTTGCTTTACTTGGTCTAACAACTCAAAATAATGCGTTGCTTCTTTTTTGTAACGAGAAGCGTCTGTGTGGGCGGCGGTCATTTCCTTGGCGAGGCTGTCCAAACGTTGTTGCATTGAAAGCATATAACGCAACTCGGCATAATTTTCACTTGCTGTAAGTGAAATGAGTTTTTGGGTGATGACTTCGGGCGTTCCTTCAAAACGTTGTTTGTTGTGTTTGAGTTTTATTTTTAAAGCCGTTTCAGTGGTTTCTTTTAGCGATTCGGAAGTAATACCTTGCAAATCAACAGCCGTTGTTTTTTGTCGGGCTGTTTTTTGCTTATCGGATTTCATACCGCCTAAATTCCAAGCTGATAACAACGGAATTTTTTCAAAATGATAATTATATCCAAAGTTGATTGTCAGTTCATTACGTGATTGTGAACCGGTGGCAAACACGCTTTTATGAAACGATTGCACGGCGCTGAACCGAAACTGATGCCGTTTAAACAAAACGTAGGTAAGTCCCATCCGAAAAATGGCATTTTGGCTGCTTCCCGAAGGTTGTTTCCCATAATTGTATGAACTGCCCAAAGTTGCCGTGAGTTTATCCGACAAAAATAACTTATTGATATTCAATGAGGGTCCTAACAAATAACTATGTTGCTCCGAAACCGTACTTTGCGTGGCGTTAAACATCGGGGCTATCGCCATTTTATGTTGCGGAAATTGCACCGAATAACTAATTCCTCCGTTGTGAATACGCGACATTCCGCCTGCACTAATTTGCTCATTTTCACGGCTCACCACATCATTCACAGAATAACTTACCGAAAGTTGCTGGCGTTCCGTTAGTTGATACTGAACCATTGCCAGTGCATTTTGTGAAATTTGTCGGAAATTTAACGAATCTTCAAGGCGTTACAAATGCAACGGGTTTTGATTAATTTCATCAAACTGATTCAATCTGCGATTTGTGAAAGATGTAAAATTACTGTAATTCAGAGTCATATCAAGCTTTTCAGTAGGTTTGTAATTGATATTAACAGCACCTACCCACTGGTTGGAGTCCATTGTTTTTTGGGCGTTGAGGTTATCGTGCTGTTTCCCTACATTTCCACTGATATTCAACCGGTTACCCAACAAATGAAGCGAGGTGTTGAGAGTCAAATTTTCCATATCATTAACGAAGTAATAAGCCCCCAAGGTTCGGTAATCGGGCGCAACCCGCTCATAACGAAGCCCTACCGAACCCAAAACGAATGAAAAATTAATTCCGGCATTCAAAGCGTTGTGTTGGTGCGCTTCCGAATTGGAAAATACAGCAGTGTTTGGCGCAAACCGTACATCTTCAACCAGCTTACTAACAGCATATTCGGCATATATATCCACAAAAGAAAAGGGCTTCACTTTCCCGAAAGCGGAATAGCTAAGCCCTTGCTCCGGACGCACATTCAGCGCCGACGGAATCTCGCCCTGCAACGAGTTTTCATTATCCTTAGCATAAAAACCAATGAGGCGCAACTCATATTGTGGTTTTACCCATTGCAGGTTCAGCCCGTAACCCCAACGTTCGTAGTATGGCTTAGAACCCTGTACATCAGGATTATACTCAACCGCACGTTGTAATTTTCCTGCAAAAACACTTCCTCGTAACGGAAATTCATCAGGCGTAAACTCAAAACCAAAACCCGTGAAAGGCAAGCCGTTATAAGTATATGGTGAAAAATTCATCGAAACATCACCAATGTGGAATTGCAAACTTTTATATTTTGGATGCAGACTTAATCGGTTGAAACTAAAAGGAAGTGTGTACTTAAAATGAGCCCCTTGATTGCTGTAATGATACGAAAGCGGAATGTTCCAGTCATAAACCCCAATTTGCAAATTTCCGGAAAGAAAATAAGTGAAAGGGGCGCGGTTGTGAGCCATTTCGGAATGATAATACACCCCGCTGGCTGAAACACCTCCTGACAAAGAAAACACAGGCTTTTGAAATTTTTCAATAATTTTCCTGTTTATGTTCTCTAAATCAACAGTTTGCGCAAAAACGCCACTGATAAAAAACAAACAAAAACATATTTTGATACAAAACTTCATATCAAGAGTATCGCTTTTTTATGTTATATCATTAAAACCTTTGAAACTATTTTTCAGCAATCCATTTTTTTTTGAAAAAGAGGATAAAATCTGTGGCAAATATAATCATAAATACAACATCAATCAATCGTATTTTTAGTTTATTTTAGAAATTTTTTCTTAAAAATAACCTTTCAAACACGGTTAAAAGCTGTACTGCAACGAAACATTTGCTGATTTACTTAAAAATCCGGCGATTTTTCCGGTTGAAAATAAATACGAAAAATCAAATTGCCAATGATTTAACCGAAAACCCGTGCCAAATGAAAGATGCTTTCTACCGCCTTTATTTTCGTGTTGGTAAAAATATCCAGTGCGCAAAAAGAAACCGGTATCGTAAGCATATTCCAAACCAACAGAACCAAACACCTCTTGCAATTCTTCCGAAAAACCTCCCAGAGCATCTGAAAACGACTTAAAAACGCCCTGAATCACATCAACATCACCCGATGTAGACACTAAAAGTTTGTTTACTTCCAACAAAAACGAAACCTTATTGACACTGTCAAAAGTCAAAACGTAACCGGCTCCGAGTTTTAAGTTGGTGGGCAAGAAAAAATCCCGACCCAAATCATCGTATTTAATTTTCATTCCTAAATTTGAAAGCTGAAATCCAAGCACTACACTCCCAAAATAAGCCCCTAAAAGATGTTCCTTTGAGGTGTAATATCCTGAAATATCACACGAAAAACCCGCCCCTACATATTTTTCTTCTGTGGGTAACCGCAAATCGGAACGCAGATAACGAGCCAAAACACCCAATGAAAAACGCTCGCTGAGTTTCAAATTGTACGACGCATCAAGGGCAAACTCAATGGGGCGAAATCCACCTAACACATAAGCACTTCCTTGAAAATCATCTATCAATTTAACCTCTCCGATGCTGAAATAAGTAAAACTCCCCGCCCAAGCTCCTCGGGTTGTTTTGCGATAGTACGACATATTTCCTAAGAAAATATCCCGAACCCGCTGATGCAAATAAGGCACATAACTCATCCCGATGCCCATTTTTTGTTCGGTAAATGTGTATTTTGCTGAATTCCAACGCTGTGAAAACACGTCAGGCGTGGCAACCACCCCGAGATTCCCCCTGCCCGAAGCCGCCGCATCCGTGCCGAGCAACAAAAAAGGAAATGCCGTAGTGAGCGGTTTTTCCTGCTGAGAAAACAACCAAAAACAACCTCCGAAAAAGAAAGTCAATAAACCCAAAAACTTCATCACTAAACTGAAAATCAAAGGCAAATATACTCATATTTTTTGACAATCACATCGGGTTTACACTATTTTTAACAGATTAAGGTTGAAGCAAACAGCCCACGGAATAACCCGCTCACAACACCAATTTACACAAAAAAGAAAAAAAAGATAACTATTTAATTTATAAATAATTATCCTTTTTCGTTGTGGAGTCGGAGAGTCCATAAGTGGTTTATTTACTTGTTTTTTTTAAATCTGAAAAACATAGAGAAATACATTTAAACTTTATCATTTTCAATAAATTACAATACACAAAAGAATTAAATAAGATAAAAAGAAATTAAAGTAAATGTATTTTTGGTTGTACAACGGTTGTACAAATTTTATAATTTTGTACAACCGAACAAAAAAAATTGTACTTTTGCAATATTCAAAATATTTTTACAATGGCTAATATAAGATTTGTAACAAGGGGCAAACACAACCCCGCACGTATTTACGTGCGTTTTTCTGTAAGTCGTGAAATTAATTTCACCTTACGCACCCCGCTAACAATTAACCCCGACTTTTTTAACTCAACCACTGGAAAAGTGCGAAAGGTAGCAACTTTTACAGATAAAGACAAAATGCAGTTACAACTGAATAATTTAGAAAATCATTTGATAAACCAATATAACACAGATGTAGGCAAAGGGCTTGTTACGGGCGTGCATTGGTTAGAAAACTGTTTGAATGATTTTTTTAATACAACCCCAAAAAATGACCTCAACAAATTATGTAATTATACGAGCTATTATATTGAAAATTTAGATTTACGTAGAAACGACAAAACGGGCGAAATAGGGTTAAGTATTGCAACCAAGAAGAAATATAACACCATTTTCAAAAAAATAACAGCTTTTGAGAAATACTCCCGAAAATCATTTTTATTATCTGATGTAAATTTGCAATTTAGAGAAAACTTTTTAAAATATCTTTTGGAGGTTGAAAAATTAGGAAAAAACACAACGGGGCGATATATTAAATTTCTGAAAACCATTGTAATAGACGCTCAAAAAAGAGGTTACACCACAAGCCCCGAACTGCACCAAATACAAGGGTTTACGGTAAAGGTTGGTAATATATACTTGTCTTTTGATGAGTTAGAAAAAATAAACACCTTACAGTTGGAAAATGAACGTTTAGAAACCGCCAAAGATTGGCTAATAATTGGCTGTTACACAGGGCAAAGGGCGGGCGATTTACTTTCATTAACCCGCAAAAACATTTCATACATTGCAGGAAACGAATATATAGAACTTGTACAACAAAAAACCCGTAAAAAAGTAGCTATACTAATGCACGACAAAATAAAGGAAATTTTAACCAAACGAGGTGGGCATTTTCCTAATACTTTTTGCGATAATATGGAAAGCGCTAAAACCTTATTTAATAGATATATAAAGGAAGTATGCAAACTTGCAGACCTCAACGAACCCACACAGGGGGCAAGAGTAAACCCCGAAACCAACAGAAAAGAAAGCGGAATATTTGAAAAATGGGAACTTGTAACCTCACATATTTGCAGGCGTTCATTTGCGACAAACCATTACGGACAAATACCCACCCCGTACATTATGCAGGTAACAGGACACGCCACCGAAAAAGATTTTTTAATTTACATAAATAAAACAAGTATAGATTACGCCACCGAATTAGCCAAATTTTGGAGTGCAGAAACCCAACGCCAAGCCATTAAAGAGGGCAACGCCCCACCGTTTGAATTGAAAAGAGTTATTTAAAAAAGCCTGTTTTTGCAGGCTTTTTTTCTTTCAAATATCGTTATATTAGTTTTTTATACTTCACGATTTTTCAAAATATTTTTACCCCTAAAACGTTTAAACAAAAAACGCATTAGTAAATTTTAACAATATAAACCAAATACATAACACACTCAAAATCAACAAATAAGCAAAACTGCATTTTTCTACTTTTTCGCCGTTTAAACAGTACTTAAACAGTAAATTTATTTGATTTTCAATAAATTAAAAAAATGCTATTTTTTGAGCGACAAAAAATATCATCATTTATTTAACATTTTATAACATTAATAATCAATGGTTTAACCCTTAAAAACAGCCATTCCATAGCAACGATTTTTTTTACATTTGGTTTTTTTAACGTTTAGCCACCATTTTGCAAGCCCTGTTTTTCCTCAAAAACGGGGCTTTTTTGTGTCTATTTTACCCGTTTACACCTATTATTTGCAACGATATAAGTAACAAATAATCAATAGTTTGTACTGCAAAACAGTGCAAAACAAGGGGCAAGTACTTATGTTTTAGCCCGATACAAAAAAAGTGATTTTTTGCGTTTTTTATTTTGTTAAAATAAAAAGTCATCGTAAATTGTAAGTATCAATAAATAAGGAATTTAGCATACTTCATAAATGTTAAAGCCTTTACATTTGATTTTTTAGACAACGATTTTAATAACAGAAAAAAATACTATAAAAACACTTTACCAATATGGACAAACATAGCATTATAGTTACTCAAATTGAGGGGTTAAGTATAACGGCTTTACAAAATGAGTTTAATAAGATACACGCCCAATTATTGGAGCTAAAAAAGAACTCAAACCCCGAACCGCAACAATTATTAACACGCCACGAAGTAGCCAAACTTTTAGGCGTTTCACTCGTTACGGTTCATAACTGGACAAAAGCCAACATAATAAAAGCCTACCGAATAGGTAACCAAGTAAGGTATAAAAGAGCTGAAATATTAAACGCATTACAAAGTATAAATACAAAGTAATCAATGAATAAGATAGCACAAATAACAGACTGCCTCGACCTATTGGCGGGCTTTCACTTTTTGCCTCAAACA
>NZ_JAUNKD010000013.1 GCF_030532915.1 Capnocytophaga sp. | reverse complement strand
TGTACCAGTGCTTTGGCAAGTCCTAACCGCTGTTGATTTCCGAGTGATAATGCTTCGGCAGGGGTGTTTTTGTATTTTGTGAGTTTTAATTTTTTGATAATATTTTCGATGGCGTTTTTGTCGGTCAACTGACGCAATTTGCCTATCACTTTTAAATTTTCGTAAACCGAGAGATTGGGATACGAATAGGGCGTTTCGACCAAATAACCGATGTCGTTGCGGTTTTGAAGCTTCGAAGTTATTGGTTTTCCGAAAAGCGAAATAGTTCCGCTATCGGGTTTAATCATTCCCAATAACATACGGATTAAGGTGGTTTTGCCGGCGCCGTTAAGCCCCAGAAAACCATAAATTTCACCTTGTTTAACGTGAACGGAAATGTTGTTTACCGCAAGGGTTGCCCCAAAACGTTTGCTCAGTGAGTTGGTTTGTATAACTTCCATCGTGTTTGTTGTTTTTTTTATGATAGATACACAATAATTTGCGTGTTTTTCAGTTCACTGAAACGAAAATCTCCACTTCGGATTGGTCTCCGTTTTGGGATTTTTCGCCATAAACTTCGAAATCGTAATGGTAGGCACGATGAAGCGTGGTATCTTGCTCCCAAATCGTTTTCCAAGTCTGCATAACGGCATTGGGCATTTGCCCTTTGGCAACGAATTTCTGAAACTTCGCTACGGGAAATTCTCGCCCTATCATTCCCTCTGGAATTTCATCTAACGAACAGACTTTCTTTCCGATAATCGTAGTATAAGCACCTCGATAATCACTTTCGTAATCGGTATAGATGGCGATAATTTCTTCTGAAATGGCATTTGGAATTTTTGCGTTGGTTTCGCTCATAAATCGCCCCCAAAGTTCGCCCAAGTCTGTTGCGGACTGTCCGTTGGCATTGGTCGTGCGTACCGCTATGCCGATGATTTTAAATTCACTTTTCATAATGTTTCTTTTTTAAAAAAATTAAACGACAAACTTGCATTTTTTCTAATTTTTAAAGTAAATATTTTTTTACAGAACGGATATATCCGTTCCCTACAACGATGTCCCTCAAAAAACGTAACTATATTTCCGGAAAAACGTAGCTATGTTTTTTTGAAAACATAACTACGTTTTTGAGAAAACCTGCCTACTCTTTTTGGAATTCCAATGTATCGAGCATTTTTTTGAGGTCTTTGCCGGGCGTGAAAAGCACTTTGGCGCCTCTGATACTTGCTGTGGTAACTTCCTTTTCGGTGGCTTTACCCTCGCTGCTGATACTCACGCGCAGGCTTCCGAGTTCGCCCAAACGAACCGCATTGCCGTCGGCTAACGAACTCTGCATCACATCAACCAAAGCGTACAGAACGGCACGAATGTCGGCACCGCTTACCGTACTTATTTTTTCGATTTCTTTGGTCAGGTCAATCAATGTTTTTTCGCCCGAAATGGTGTTGGTGGCATAATACTTTTTGTCGCCTCCGCCGCTTACGCCGGGCTGTACTCGCTGAATTACTTTATACTTTATAGGCATAATAATAAAATTTAAAATGAAACAATTGAATTTAATATTGCCACAAAGGTAACGATTTTATTCGGTTTTTTATTCATTTTGTTGTTTATTTTTCTTAACAGGCATAAAATCGTTTTTCAAAAAACACGTAGAGACGCAATTTATTGCGTCTCTACGTGTTTTTTGATGCTATTATAAATCTTCTTTTTTATAAAGTTGAAGCGTAAACCTACCAGATTTTAACGCGTTCTTCCGGTTTTTTGTAAAGTTTGTCACCTTCTTTCACGTCAAAAGCCTCGTACCAAGCATCGACATTTACCAACGGACCAAACGAACGGAAGTACCCCGGTGTGTGCGGGTCGGTTTTCACCTGATTGATTAAATATTTTTCGGTGGAAAGTGTGCGCCAAACCGTTGCCCAAGCGATGAAAAACCGCTGATTTTGTGTGAAATCGTCAATTTTTTCAACAGCACCTTTGTCTTTTAAATACATTTGCAAGGCATCAAAAGCGATGTTCACTCCGCCCAAATCGGCAATGTTTTCACCGCTGGTAAACACCCCGTTCACAAAAGTGCCTTTTACGGGTTCGTATTTGTTAAATTGCTCGGTGAGGGCTAAGGTTGCGTTTTTGAAATTTTCTTTGTCGGCATCTGTCCACCAATTGGTTAGATTTCCATCGCTGTCAAATTCGGCACCGCTATCGTCAAAACCGTGTGTCATTTCGTGCCCGATAACGGCTCCGATTCCGCCAAAGTTCACGGCAGGGTCGGCGTGGAAATTAAAGAACGGCGGTTGCAAAATGGCTGCCGGAAACACAATTTCATTATACAACGGATTGTAATAGGCATTTACGGTTTGCGGCGACATTCCCCATTTGGTTTTGTCCACCGGTTTTCCGATTTTTTCTAATTCTTTTTGGTAACTCCATTGCTTGATTTTTAACAGATTATCGTAATAAACCGTTTCGGAAGCCGGTGAAATGACCAATTTTGAATAGTCTTCCCATTTGTCGGGATAGCCCACTTTAACGGTAAATTTGTTGAGTTTTGCCAATGCTTTTTCTTTGGTTTCGGGCGACATCCAAGTAACGTCATTGATGTGTTGTGCGAAACTTTTTCGCAGGTATTCCACCAAAACTACCATTTCTTCTTTGGCTTTTGCCGGAAAATACTTTTCAACGTACAATTTTCCGAAGGCTTCGCCCAAAATTCCGTTTATCAGGCTCAATCCGCGTTTGTTCATTGCACGTTGTTCCTGCTGCCCTTGTAGGTATTTGTTGTAAAATTCGAAGCTCAATTTATCCAAATCTTCTCCGAAATTCGAAGCGTTGTTGGAAACCAACTCATATTTAAGATAATCTTTCAGCAGCGGAAGATTTTTCTCGTTGATGAACTGGTCATACGCTTTATACAATCGAATTTCCGAGATGATAACTTTATCAGTTTCAACACCTACGTTTTTTAAATACTGCGGAATATTGATGTTTTTTACCAATTTTGAAAGCTCGGCAAGTGTTTGCGGATTGTAACTCAAATTCGGGTTGCGGTCTTCCTCATTGGTAAGCATTAATTTGGCTATTTTCTTCTCAAAATCAACAATTTGCTTGGCTTTTTCGTCGGCTTTTTCATCGTTCAAAGCTTTGAAGACGGAAGCCACATACTCTTGATATTTGGCAAGCGCTTCGGTATTGCTTTCGCTTTCCTTTTGGTAATAATCGCGCCCCATTCCCAATCCGAAACTTCCCAAATAAACGGTGTTCATATTGGAATCTTTCATATCGGCGTACACGCCCCAGTTGATGATGGCTGCTTCGCCTTTGAGGGTAGCGGTTTCTAAATACGTTTGCAGGTCAGATAACGAGCTGATAGCATTGATTTTAGCTAAACTTTCGGCTATGGGTTTGAGTCCTTCGGCGTTGCGTTTGTTCCAATCGAGGTATGATTCGTAAAGGTCTTTAATTTTCTGTCCTTCGCTTCCTTTTTGGAATGTTTCTTTGAGCAGATTGTCCAAAATCAGCAGTGAATTTTCGTCGGTTTTTTCTCTGAGGATATGAAACGACCCCCAAGTGGCTTTGTCGGCAGGGATTTGGGCGGTTTTCATCCAACCACCGTTCACGTAGCTGTAAAAATCATCTTGCGGACGCACCGAAAGGTCCATCGCCGAAAGGTCAATGCCTTTTTCCGTTGTTGTATTTTCTTCCATTGTAGATTTGTTTTGTTGGTTGTTTTCGCAGGCGGCTATGATTCCCGCACACGCAAGCAACATTGTTTTTGTTTTGATATGTAACATAATTTTAAATTTTTTAATGGTAGGCAAAAGTATAAAAAAGAATCGAATTCGAAACGCGTTTGGTGTTTTTGTTTATCGGCTGGCATCCAATCGCAGAAAAACAAACAGCAAAATCGTGAAAGCCCACAGCCCCGAACCGCCGTAACTGAAAAACGGCAGTGGAATGCCGATGGTGGGAATCAGCCCGATAACCATTCCGATATTGACGCAAAAATGCGCAAAAAGAATGGAAACGACGCAGTAGCCGTAAATTCGACCGAAATCAGAGCGTTGCCTTTCAGCCAAAATAATCAGACGCAAAAGCAAAAAAGTGAATAAAGCCACCACGGTTAGGGTGCCCACAAGCCCCCATTCCTCGCCCAAAGTGGTGAAAATATAGTCTGTGTGTTGCTCCGGAACAAAACTTCCTTTGGTGCGGGTGCCTTCCAAAAAGCCTTTTCCGAAAACGCCGCCCGAGGTAATTGCTGATTCGGACATATAAGTATTGTACCCAAAATCACGGCGCATTTCACTGATTTTATGCGGGTCTTGTTCCAACCGAAGCCACAAACTCAACCGATTGCGATGGTGTTGTTTCAGTACATTATCAAAAACTATTTTTGTTGATAATGAGGTGATTAAACAAACGGTTGCTAATAGCAAAATATTCTTTACGGGGATTCTGTTGGTTCGTTTTCGGTACCAAGAGCTGTAAAGCCAAATGGTTAATCCGCTTATGAGAATGGTAAAAACACTGCCAAATTTTAAGGTTGAAATAAAAATCAACGCCGCCAAGGTTAGGTAAAATAATATGGAAGAGGGCATTCCTTCACGAAAAAGCACGAAAATTAATGCAAAGAAAACCAACAAGCTTCCTACATCGGGCTGCAAGAGGATTAAAAAAGCAGGTAAAATCAAGATAACCAGCGATTTGAAGAAGTCTTTGAATTGTTTAATATCCGTGTGAATGTCGCTCAAAAATTTTGAAAAAAACAGTGCCGTAGCCACTTTGGCAAATTCACTGGGCTGAATGGTTACCGAACCGATGGCATACCACGACTTGGCTCCGTTGGTTTCCTTCCCGAAGATAAACAAGCCTGCCAGTACCACCAAACTGATGATGTAAAAAACAGCCGAAAAGTTTTCATAAAACTTTGAATCAATTGCTAATATGAAGATTATCAGTATGAAACTTAGTCCGATGAAAAGAAATTGTTTTCCGTAAAATTGGTTTATGTCAAAAATAGAATTGGCAGTGGCATCGTTATACGTTGTTGAAAAAATGGCGACCCACCCGATGCTCACCAGTAACAGATAACATAAAATAGACAACCAATCCAATTGTTTTACAAGGCTTTGCTTCATTTATTTGAGCTAAAATTATTTTTTAAACAATGAAAATTTGATGCGTTGAAAAAAGTGATTTTTCAATTCATCAAATTTTGTGATTTTTTTCGTGAATGTGTTATTTTATTTTTTTATTCTCCTAAATAAGAAGTAGATACCATAATCAATAAGCAAATTCAGCCATCGTTTTTTGGGACTGAAAAGCGAAAGCCCCACATTTGAAAAAGTGCTTGACACGATGTTTTTCATCGAGAAGGCTTGTTTCAATCCCGAAGCGTCATTTTTCAAATGAAGCATATCAATTTGCTTTTTGAGTTTCAGTATTTTAAGGTCGGCTTCAATTTCCTCAAATGATTGGTATTTTTTATTTTTGGGTATCATCGTCGTCATCGTCATCAGATTTAAAATAAATTTCAGAAAGTTTGCTAAGTAGTGGTTTTTCAATGAGTTGCTTTTTAAAAATAAAAGCCACGAGCGCCACTAAAAAATAAAAAAATCCCATTGATACAAAGCCCAATGCAATGTTGTCAAGCCACGAGCCAATGGCAAAAGCCAATGCGAATGACAAAAAGAAAAGCACCAACAAACTTGCCAATCCCACCATAAATATGAGTAACAAACCGTATGATGATTTTGCTATAAACCTGAAAACAAATAGTTTATAGTACGACAGGTTGGAGCCTAAGCTTTCTTCTGCGTGGGCTGATATTTCTCCAAAAGTGTTTTTTAACATCGTTTTTTTGTATTTTATGAAAACGCAATAAAACTTTGTCAAAGTTTTTTGAACTTTGACAAAGTTGTAAAATGTTGTTTTTCAGAATAATTTGTTCTCGGTTGAAAACGAATTATTTCTGTAATTTAGCGTTGGCTTCTTTCAAAGCCGCTAATTTTCGTTCTAAAACAGTGATGACATCTTCTGCTTTGTAGCTTGATTTTGAAACCAAGTTTTCAACATTTTCTTCCAATGAACCTTTAATTTCCGAAGTTTTGCTTTTCACTTCTTGGGTTAAAACATCAAGTTTCTTTTTCAGTTTTTCGGCTGTGTCATCAACTGAATTTTTAATTTTTTTACGGGTGTTTTTCCCGTTATCGGGTGCAAATAAAATTCCTGCACCCACGCCAATGGCAACTCCCGTTACCAAGGCTAACAATACATTTCCTGTTCTTGCCATAGTTTTTGTGATTTTTGTGCCACAACAAAGTGGCGGTTAATAATTAATTTGATAGTTAGCTTTTTTTGTATCCGAATAATTCGTTGTTGATGATGGTTTCGGCAATTCCTTCGGGAAGAAGCTGTTGCCAGCCCGATTCTCCTTTTTCAATTTTTGCCAAAATATTGCGTGAAAAAATATTCAGATGCGTTTCGTCGTAATCTTTTATATCAGCGAGTTTTCCGTTGAATTTGAAGAACTTATAAAGCTCTTTCATTCGCGGATGCACTTTGAGATTTTCACTGTTGATGATTTCGCCGGTTTCGGGGTCTTTTCGCGGGAAAAGATAAATTTTGATGTCCCGATAGAATAATTTTCCGAATGCCTCCAAAATGCCGCCGCTTAGGTGTCGGTAATATTTTTCATCAAAAATGGCGATAAGGTTGTCCACGCCCATAGCTAGCCCCATTCGGGCGCGGGTGTAATTTGAAAAATATTCCACCACGCGGTAGTATTCCTTAAAGTTTGAAATCAACACTTTTTGCCCCAATGAGCATAAAAGTCTTGCCCTGTCCATAAAATCTTGTTCATCAACCTCGCCTTCGGCGGTTAGGTTTGAGAGCGTTATTTCAAAAATCACTTCGGTTTTTTGCGGATTTACCTTATTTTCAGCCAAAAACATTTGCAGTGACTTTTGGTACATATCCATATTTACTTTCGTTACCGGACGAAAACTGCCGCGAAGGGTGAGGATATTTTTTTTGTAAAGCTGTTCGGCAGGGAGAATGTTGTTCCCGTCTGCCCCAAACATCACTGCTTCGGTCATTCCGTTTTTGATAAGCTGTAAACTCATCAAGCGATTATCAACATCTTTAAAATCAGGGCCTGAAAAGTTTATCATATCAATTTCAATCAAATCTTTATCGATATGGTCGTATAAATATTTGAGTATTTTTTTTGGTTTGGAAGTTTTGTAAAACGCTCCGTAAATGAGGTTTACGCCCAAAATTCCCAAAGTTTCTTGTTGTGCTCGGGCTTCATTTTGATGAAAACGAATGTGAATGATAATTTCGTTATATTCGCCCTGTGGTTGCGTTTGAAACCGAAGTCCCACCCAGCCGTGTCCTTTTTTTCGTTTTGCAAAATCAATGGTAGTCACGGTGTTAGCATACGAAAAGAACACTTTGTTCGGGTGATTGGCTCGCGTCAGGCGTGTTTCGATGAGCTTGATTTCATAGTCAAGCATTTTTTTGAGCCTACTTTCGGTAACGTAACGCCCGTCGGTTTCCGTGCCGTAAATATCGTCGCTAAATTCCTTGTCATACGCACTCATTGCCTTGGCGATGGTACCGCTGGCAGCTCCGGCTCTGAAAAAATGCCGAACCGTCTCTTGCCCGGCGCCAATCTCGGCAAAAGTTCCGTAAATGTTTTCGTTTAAATTGATGCGTAAAGCCTTTGCCAGTGTTGACGGAACATCTTCAATGGCAATATCTTTATCTCCTTCGATAATAGCGCTCATAAATATGTTGATTTATGTTTCAGGAAAAAAATAGTTTACAAATATAAATGTTTTTTTTGAAAAATCATAATTTTGCGAAAAAAAATTGTTTTGAAGGTTATTTTTTTAGGTACAGGAACATCACAAGGCATTCCCGTTATCGGGAGCAATCACCCTGTTGGGTTTAGTAAGGATAAGAAAGACAATCGGTTACGAACTTCTGCGCTTTTCTCGTGGGGCGATGTGAATATTGCCATTGATTGCGGTCCTGATTTTAGGCAACAGATGCTTACGCACAAAATCAATCACTTGGAAGCTATTTTGTTCACGCACGAACACGCCGACCACACCGCGGGGCTTGATGATATTCGTCCGTTTGTGTACCAACAGGGCGATATGCCTATTTATGCCTTGCCGCGTGTTATTTCGGAATTGAAAAGGCGATTTGAATATATTTTCAGAACCGAAAATCGTTATGCGGGCGCCCCTTCGGTTAAAATAAATGAAGTTGAAAATGAATCGTTTACTTTATTCGGAAAAGAAATAATTCCCATAGGAGTGATGCACGGTGATTTGCCCATTTTGGGTTATCGTATTGATAATGTGGCTTATATTACCGATGCCAAAACCATTTCGGAGGCTGAATTGAAAAAACTTTTGAATTTAGATGTATTGATTTTGAACTGTTTACGTGAAGAGTCACATCCGACGCATTTGAATTTGACGGAAGCTCTTTCCGTTATTGAAAAAGCAAAGCCCAAACGCACTTATTTTACGCATATCAGCCAAACATTTGGTTTTCACGAAGAAATTTCAAAAAAACTGCCAGAAAACGTGTTTTTAGCATACGACGGATTGACCATCGAAATTTAAAAGACCTATTTTTTCGTTAGAATAAAAAAATCGGATTTAAAAGTGAAAAAAACGATTTTTTTTCAGAAAATTTCGTATCTTTACACGATTTCTAATGACGATTTAAGATGGCAAAAGAGAAGAATATATACGTTAATAGAGAGCTTAGTTGGCTGAAATTCAATGCGAGAGTGCTTCAAGAGGCAGCCGATAAAAACGTGCCTTTGTTGGAGCGATTGCGTTTTGCGGGCATTTTTTCAAACAATTTGGATGAATTTTTTAAGGTTCGGTACGCAACGGTGAAGCGTGTGGCGATGAACGACCATTCGGGCGATGAACTGGGCGAACACGCCAAAGAATTGCTTGAAAAAATCACCAAAGAAGTAATTCGATTGCAAGAAGAAAGCCTGCGTATTATCACGTCTATTACCAAAGAGCTGGAAAAAGAGCAGATTTTTATCGTCAATGAAAAAACATTACTTCCTCAGCACGAGCATTTTGTAAATGAATATTTTTTGAGTAAGGTGCGTCCGGCGTTGTTCACCATTATTTTGAATGATTTGGAGGCTTTTCCGCAGTTGAAAGACGATGTGGCGTACTTGGCGATTAAAATGTCGCTCAAAGAACGAAGTAAAACTTCGGGCGTGCAAAAATTTTTTTCATCGGTTGTTTACAAAGAAAAAATTCAATACGCATTGATTGAATTGCCCGTTACGCTTGACCGTTTTGTAGAACTCCCTAAAATTGATAACAAGCAGTATATCATTATGATAGATGATATAATTCGGTTTTGTTTGCACAGAATTTTTAATATTTTTGACTATGAATCGCTCTCGGCACATATGATTAAAATTACCCGCGATGCCGAGTTGGATATTGATGACGATTTAAGCAAAAGTTTTGTTGAAAAAATATCGTCAAGCGTTCAAGGCAGGCGCAAAGGTGAACCTGTACGTCTTGTATATGACAAAGAAATTGCAGAAGATACTCTTGATTTTCTTTTTGAAAAAATGGATATTGTTGAAACAGATAGCATTATCCCCGGAGGCAGATACCACAATCGGCGCGATTATATGAAATTTCCTAGTTTGGGGCGTAATGATTTGACTTATAGTTCCATACAGGCGCTTCCGGTTAAGGGACTTACTTCCGAGAAAAGTCTGCTAAAAAAAATTGCCGAGAAAGATTATTTGCAATTTACGCCCTATCACACTTTTTCAAACATTGTGTGGTTTTTGCGTGAGGCGGCGTTAGACCCCAAAGTGAAATCGGTCAAAATCACGATTTATCGTCTGGCAAAAGATTCGCAAGTGGTTAATTCACTGATTAATGCCGTGAAAAACGGAAAAAAAGTAACCGCACAAATTGAGTTACAAGCACGTTTTGACGAGGAGTCGAACATCAAATATGCCGAGCAACTCAAAGCCGAAGGCGTGAAGCTGATTTTTGGCATTCGAGGGCTAAAAGTACATAGCAAAATTTGCGTTATTGAACGTGAAGAAGGCAAAGAATTAAAGCGTTACGGTTTTATCAGTACGGGAAATTTCAACGAATCCACCGCCCGAATTTACACCGATTATACGCTGTTTACCGCCAATCAGGAAATTTTAAAAGATGTAAATAAAGTCTTTAACTTCTTGGAAACCAATTATGTAATACAGCGTTATAAACATTTGATAGTCTCGCCTCAGCATACCAAAAAAATGCTGACCAAACTTATTGAAAAAGAAATAGAAAATGCCAAAGCGGGTAAAAAGGCCTTTATGAAGTTGAAAATGAATAGCATAACAAGCTATAAAATGATTAACAAACTTTATGAAGCCAGCCGTGCGGGGGTGAAAATTCAGATGATTGTGCGTGGTATTTGTTGCTTGGTGCCGGGCATATCCGGAATGAGCGAAAACATTGAAGTGATTAGCATTGTGGATAAATTTTTGGAACATCCGCGTTTGTTTATTTTTGGAAATGACGGAAAACCAAAGGTTTATATTTCATCAGCTGATTGGATGACCCGAAATATTTCATTCCGTGTGGAGGTGGCTTGCCCGATTTATGATGAAGATATTAAAAAAGAACTAATGGATACGTTTGAAATCGGGTGGGCTGACAATGTCAAGGCAAGAATCGTGTCAGCCGAGCAAGATAATGCTTATCGAAGGAATAATAAACCCAAAGTTAGGTCGCAAATCGCTACGTATGATTATTATTTAAATAAAAAAGATTAGAATAAACACAAAAAATATTTTAGTCTAAACTAAAAATTATTATCTTTGCCTGCATAATTTAAAGATGGCAGATGTATGTTTGAAGCAATAGTAGCTTATTTTGAGTCAATTAGTCCGGTGCTCGCTGCCTTTTATGCAACCGTTTTTACGTGGTTCGTTACGGCTTTGGGGGCTTCATCGGTGTTTTTTTTAAAGAAAACAAACAAATTTTTTATGGACGGAATGCTCGGCTTCACCGGCGGAGTGATGGTAGCGGCAAGCATTTGGAGTTTGCTTATTCCGGCTATTAATATGACCGATGGCGGTGGTTTTTTAAAGATACTTCCTGCCATTGTGGGCTTTTTATTGGGGGCTTTGTTTTTGTTTGTTCTTGACCGCTTGTTGCCTCATTTTCACACAAATTTTAAACAAACCGAAGGCATAAAATCACCTTGGCAAAAAACTACGTTGTTAATTTTAGCCATCACCTTGCATAATATCCCCGAAGGGTTGGCAGTGGGGGTGCTTTTTGGCGGGGTTGCGGCGGGCATTCCTGAGGCTTCTGTGGCAGGAGCGGTTACTTTAGCAATCGGTATCGGATTGCAAAATTTTCCGGAAGGAATTGCCGTTGCTATGCCATTACGCCGAATGGGGCTCAGTCGCCGAAAGAGTTTTTTTTACGGACAATTATCAGCTGTGGTTGAGCCTATTGCGGGTGTTTTGGGCGCTTTTGCAGTGCTTTTTTTTACACCCGTTTTGCCCTATGCACTTGCCTTTGCGGCGGGGGCGATGATTTATGTCGTGATTGAAGAAGTAATCCCTGAGGCGCAGCAAAATAAAAATACTGATGTTTCAACATTGGGCTTTTTAGGAGGCTTTGTGCTGATGATGTCTTTGGACGTGGTGTTGGGATAAATAATTGATAATCAAAAAAAATAAAACAAAAAATGCTTACAACCGATTTTGTAATTCAGGATACCGAAGCCGTTTCGTTTGACGAGATTTTTCTGTCGGAAGAAAATAAAAAAGCACTAAATCAAGTACTTAAAGAACATATTTATTTTTCGGAGCTATCAAAATACGGTTTGTGCCCCGATAATAAAATTTTGTTTCACGGGGCTTCGGGTTGTGGCAAAACCCTCACAGCCAAAGCCATCGCCAAAACGTTAAACAAACCTGCTTTTGTGCTGAATTTGAGTAATTTGGTAAATTCACGTATTGGCGAAACTTCCAAAAATATGAAAGCCGTTTTTGATAAGGCACAACGCGAAAAAGCTGTTTTATTTCTGGACGAATTTGATCAAATTGGCAAAAGCCGAACCGATGATGAACGCGATGTGGGTGAAATGCGTCGTTTGGTAAACACAATTATTCAACTTTTTGATTATTTTCCGAAAGACGGCGTGCTTATTTGTGCTACAAATCATATTGATTTTATTGATTTTGCCTTGCTTCGGCGATTTCAACTCAAATTATCTTTTGAAATGCCTTCAAAAAAAGATTTAGATGCCTATTATGACGAAAAACTGGCTGTTTTTCCTGAAAAATTCCGAAATATTGAACGAAAATACGCCATTTCATATGCCGAAGCCAAAGATTATATTCAAACACAAATGAAAAAAGCTATTATTCACGATTTAGAAAAACAAAAAAACGTAACTTAAACCCATTCAAATTTTTGTTACTTTTTGATACGTATTTGGCATAATTATTGCTTGTTTGTGTTTTGTGAAATTAAATAAAGTGTAATAATTTTAAGAAAAAAACAAATTATGAAGAATTATGTAAGTGCAGTATCCGCGGCTTTTTTAGGCGGAGTTTTATCGTTAGGGGGGTATAAATTGTTTTTTGATAAAAATCAAGTAAATCAGTCGGTTAGTAATGAAATTTCAAAACCGAGTTTTGTACAGACAAACTATACCGCCACTTCGGCAAAGTTTGATTTAAACGAAAATAGCTTTATTGATGCGGCTAACAAAACCGTAAACAGTGTGGTTCACATTAAAAACGTAGCCAAAGTGGAGGGCGGTCCAACTTCCATTTTTGATTTACTATACGGAAACGGTGGTGGCAGCCAAACCCAAATCGGCACAGGCTCAGGGGTAATTATCTCGCCCGATGGGTATATCGTAACGAATAACCACGTGATTGCCAGTGCCACAACTTTGGAAGTAACCCTTAATGACAATAAAACGTATCCTGCCAAGTTGGTGGGGACTGACGTTTCGTCAGACATTGCGTTGCTTAAAATTGAAGCCGGTGAGGCATTGCCTTTTTTAACGTTTGCCGATTCTGACAATACACAGATAGGCGAGTGGGTGCTTGCCGTGGGTAATCCGTTTAATTTGAATTCAACCGTAACAGCCGGAATTATCAGCGCCAAAGCTCGTAACATCAGCGAGCGCGCCGGTGATAAGGTGGAGTCGTTCATTCAAACAGATGCCGCCGTAAACAGAGGAAACAGCGGGGGAGCTTTGGTGAATTTAAGAGGTGATTTAATCGGAATTAATACGGCAATTACTTCAACGACGGGTACTTATGTAGGCTATTCATTTGCTGTTCCGAGCAATATTGCCAAAAAAGTTGTGGAAGATTTAATCGAATTTGGTAACGTACAGAAAGGGATTTTGGGTGTTCGAGGCACGGAACTTAATTCAACCACTGCCGAAAAATTAAAAATTAAAGAAACCGACGGATTTTATGTGGATTCGGTTGATGACGAGTCAGGTGCTGCTTCTGCCGGAATTAAAAAAGGCGATATTATCAAACAAATTGACAATGTGCGCATTCATAAATATTCTGATTTGAGCGGATACATTGCGTCAAAACGCCCGGGTGATGTTTTAAAGGTAACTTTTGTGCGTGACGGAAAATCAAAAAACACCAACATTACGCTAAAAAAGAACACAACTTATATTGTCAATGCGCTTGGCTTGGAGGTTAAAAATCTATCAGAAAGTGACCAAAAGAAATTTAATACAAAATCGGGCGTGAAAATTACCGGAGCATCTCAGTTTTATGAGTACAACAACATCAGTGTTGTGGGTAAAGTGTTGCTTTCGGTAAACGGAAAAACCGTAAAAGACATTGATGAGCTGAAAAACACGATGTCGTCATTGTCATCAAACAGCCGTAATTCATTGGAATTGTTGAATGAAGAAGGCGAAAAAGAACGATTTTTCTTTTAAATGAATAACTAATTTTTGGGAAGGTTGGGATTTTGTTTCGGCAGAATTCCAATCTTTCGTTTTTATATTTTAAGCGATGAATATCAAACTTATAGCTGTCGGAAAAACCGATAATGCGGCACTGCAACAGCTCGTAGCGGATTACGAAAAAAGGCTTTCGCATTATGTGAATTTTCAGTTTCAGGTTATTCCTGATGTGAAAAACAGCAAATCACTCAGTGAAGAACAGCAAAAAACCAAAGAAGGAGAGCTGATTTTGAAAAATATTGAAAATACGCATTATTTAACGTTGCTTGATGAGCGGGGCAAGGAGTACACTTCGGTTGGTTTTTCTGATTTTTTGCAAAAACAGATGAATGCGGGGGTGAAGCAATTGGTTTTTGTAATAGGTGGCCCGTACGGTTTTTCGCAAGAAGTTTACGCGCGTGCCAATGCAAAAATGTCGCTTTCAAAACTGACTTTTTCACATCAGATGATACGTTTGTTTTTTGTGGAACAAACCTATCGTGCTTTCACCATTTTGAAAAACGAACCCTATCATCACCGTTGATTTTTAAGCAGTGAAACAACTTTTTCCATTCCAACGGAGGCTTTTTCGGCAAAGACGGTTAAGTTGGCATTGCTTTTTAAGGAAGGATGTAAATCAATATAATATATAGGTGTGCCGTGCGGGGCATAATCAACCAAACCGGCAGCCGGATATACTTGCAGTGAGGTTCCTATAATAAGCACGATATCAGCGCGTTCCATTTGTGTTACGGCTGTTGGAAACATCGGAACGGCTTCGCCAAACCAAACAATGTGGGGGCGCAGTTGTTGTCCGTCGGGGGCAAGGTCGCCCAAATGAATATCGGTTTGGCAGTCGAAAATTTCGTGTTCGTTTGCTACGCTTCGTGATTTTAAGAGTTCGCCGTGCAGGTGAATAATATTGGAACTTCTGGCGCGTTCGTGCAGGTCATCAACGTTTTGGGTGATAATCGTTACGTTGAAATCTGATTCCAATTCGGCTAAAAGTTGGTGAGCTTTGTTGGGAGCTACTTCTTTTAATTGTCGTCGGCGTTGGTTGTAAAAATCAAGCACCAAAGCCGGATTTTGTGCAAAGCCCTCAGGTGAAGCCACTTGCATCACGTCGTGCCCTTCCCACAACCCGTTACTGTCACGAAACGTTTTAATACCGCTTTCGGCACTGATGCCCGCTCCAGTAAGTGCAACGATTCTTTTTTTCATTGATTTTGCTGTTTTTGCATTTCCGTTTTAATGGTTTCAATGTGTTTTTTCAATTGATTACCGTATTTTGAGCCGGCAACATCGGGGGTCAATACCTTATAAATGGAATCTAAGTATTTAATGTTAGCATCGGGTGTATCGGTAACGGCAATATAAGGAGAAACGTACGAATCGGGGTGTGTGATGGCAAAATTCAGTGCATAGAGATAACGCCGAATCGTATTTTTTTCGGACAGAGAATTAATCGAATCAACTTTTGCCTGTTGTTGCGCTTTTATGGCATTGATTTGTTGTTCAAATAGTTCGAGGTTTCGATTGCTGAATTTGCGTATGTTGCGGTTGTATTCTTCCAATAATTTTTGTGATTCCGAGCCTTCAATTTTGGCGTGAATGTCAAACATATTGTGTTTGCTGGTGATGGTAATCTTTTTAGGTTCACCGAAAAACAGCAAACGGTCACCAAAATCAGCGCCTTCTTTTTTGTCTAAATCCAAGTAAATAAAAAATATCTCGGGCGATTCCAAATGACGTTTAAAGGTGAATTTTCCGTTGCCTTTGGCTTGCACCGAGTCTAAATTTATGAGTTTTTCACCGTTGTATTGTTGCAAAAAGATGGTGCCTTTTTTTAAGCCCTCAATATTTCCTTCAATAATCATTGTGTTTTTATCAGTTGTCTCTGAGCAATTTAAAAGCAGTAGGGCAGAAGCCAAATACATTATTTTTTTCATATTTGTAATTTTATCGTAAAAAGTGATTTTATTGTTTTTTTGGTGTAATTTTTATTTCCGTGCGAAGATAAGATATTTTTTGCTGTTCGCAAATTTTTGGTGCGTAACTTTTATGCGATTTTCAATTTTGCCCTTGCTTTTCAGCTTGTAAAAAAGAGAAACACATCGCTTTTTTTGATATTTTTTACGAATGTCTTACTTTTGCAGAAAATATTGAAAAAATCTGTCGGAAAATGAAAAAGCTACTACTGAGTTTATCACTTTTATGCCTTGTTTTTGAATTGTACGGACAAAAACCGTCGGTTGATTTCAAAATTCGTTACGAAGCGCATCTTAAAGGCGAAATGAAGATAATCGGCAACAATATTGTAAACCGAAGCGAAAAACGCCAAAAAGCCAATGTGACGTTTGACGACCGTACGGCAGCATCCAAAGTGAATGACCAGTTTGATATGCAATATATTGATATTGATGATGATGACGCTACATTTTCATCAAGCAGTGCTTCTTTTGAACCGCTACAAAAGGCGGGAACGAAAGTTGTATATGCCGGATTGTACTGGGCGGGAACTTATCCGTATGCTTCCGGTGTGTTCAAAAAACAACAATATAAGGTAAAGAACCCGAGTCGTGAAGCCTTTCATTCCGTTTTGGTCAAAACACCTGTTCAGCAACAGTACGTTTCGGTGAGCGGGGAAGTGGTTTTTGACGGAATTGACGTGCCGGCTCTCAGCGGCGTGGCGCCCTATTTGTGTTATGCCGACATTACGCATTTGGTAGCCAATTACAGTGCCGAAGGCGAATATACCATTGCCAATGTAAGGGCAGCCAACGGGCAAATTGCCGGTGGCGTGGCAGCCGGTTGGGCTTTGGTGTTGGTTTATGAAAATTCACAACTGTCAGAAAAAAAACTCATTACGTACGACGGATTTTCAACCATTCATCAGCAGGCACAAAAAATTGCTTTCAAAGGTTTTGAAACGCCTGCTCAGGGCGAATTTCAAACCAGCATAATGGGAGCTGTTTTGGAAGGCGATTTGCAAATGGCCGGCGATGAGGTGCAAATTTCAGTGCCGACAACCGAAAAGGCATTGGATTTGGAAAACGCAACCCGCCGTAAGAAGAATTTCTTTAACAGTGCCATAACCGAAAACGGAACGATTGTTAGTGGGCGAAATCCCGCCGGTTTAAACACATTGGGCTTCGATATTTTCCGAATTGATTTAACTGAAGCCTATAAAGAACTCATTCCCAACGCTGCAACCGAACTTGATTTGACCTTCACCCGCAGTGCCGATCAGTATTATCTCTTTTTAACGGCATTGCAAATTGAAAGCGTTTTGCAGAAAAAAAAGTCAATCCCGCTTTTAACTTTGTCTTCTGCCGAGCTTGACAAAGGTTATTACGTTGTGGTAGGGGTTTTCACCAATATTAATAACGTGAAAAAACAGCAAAAACATCTCGAAGCGATGGGTTATGACACAAAGGTTTTCTTCCGTGCCGAGAAAAATTTGCATTATATTTATACACAGCATTTTGATACGTATAAACAAGCTGTGGAACAAGCCGAATTTATTCGAAAAGATACCGATATTTACGATGCTTGGATACTTAACGTGAAAGAAGCTACGCCGTAAAAAAATATTGTTGTACTTTTGCATTTCAAAACTTAAAAAAAATGTTAGATAAAGAAACTCAAAAAGCGGTTGATAGAGGCGAGATGTTGCCCCTAATGGAGGCTTTTTACACCATTCAAGGAGAAGGATTTTACAAAGGAACCGCCGCTTATTTTATTCGCATTGGCGGCTGTGATGTGGGGTGCCATTGGTGTGACGTTAAAGAAAGTTGGGACGCTGAAAAACATCCCCCGACGCACATTGACAAAATTGTAAGCCAGGCAGTGGCGCATTCCAAAACCATTGTTATTACGGGAGGAGAACCACTGATGTGGAATATGTATCCGCTGACGGAAAAATTAAAACAAAACGGAATGAAAACCCATATTGAAACCTCGGGTTCGCATCCGCTGACGGGCGTTTGGGACTGGATTTGCCTTTCTCCCAAAAAAATGAAATTGCCCACGCCTTCCATTTTTAAACTTGCTCACGAACTCAAAATAATCGTTTACAACAATCACGATTTGCTTTTCGCTCAAGAAATGGCATCAAAAGTATCGGAAAACTGTATATTGTATCTGCAACCCGAATGGAGTCGTCGGGATAAAGTCATTCCCGAAATAGTTGATTTTGTGATGAAAAACCCACAATGGAAAGTTTCATTACAAACGCATAAATATTTAAATATTCCTTAAAATTAGTTACACTTTTAATTTGTTGATTTTTCTTTTTGAAAAAACATACGTTGAAAGTGTTAAATTTTAAGGTTTTTTTTTGAAATCACCATTATTAATGGTATCTTTACGCCTTTAAATCATCTTACGTATAATTTTATGGATAAATTTATGTTGTATTTACCGTTAGTCCTTGCGATTTTAGGACTTTTGTTTATGATTTCCAAATCTTTATGGATTAACAAACAAACTACCGGAAATGAGCGTATGAAAAGCATTTCCGAGAAAATCCAAGAAGGAGCAATGGCGTTTTTGAATGCCGAATATCGCATTTTGGCGATTTTTGTGGTTATTGCTTCCGTTGCCTTGTTCGTGGTTTCGCAAATGGTTGAAACTTCGCACTGGCTCATCGTGGTGGCGTTCGTTTTCGGAGCTTTGTTTTCGGCTTTGGCAGGAAACATCGGTATGCGAATTGCCACAAAATCAAACGTTCGTACCACTGAGGCGGCTCGTACCAGCCTTCCGAAAGCCTTAAAAGTTTCTTTCGGTGGCGGAACGGTAATGGGCTTGGGCGTTGCCGGTTTGGCTGTATTGGGGCTTAGTTTGTTTTTCATTATTTTTATTAACTTTTTCATCACAGGAAGCGGAAATTTCTATAACGAAATGACCATCGTTTTGGAGGCTTTGGCGGGCTTCTCGCTTGGGGCTGAGTCTATTGCGTTGTTTGCTCGTGTAGGTGGCGGAATTTACACCAAAGCTGCCGATGTGGGGGCTGACTTGGTTGGAAAAGTAGAAGCCGGAATCCCCGAAGATGACCCGCGTAACCCCGCAACCATTGCTGATAACGTGGGCGATAACGTGGGCGATGTAGCCGGAATGGGAGCTGACCTTTTCGGTTCGTATGTAGCTACCGTGCTGGCTTCGATGGTGTTAGGAAATTACATTATTAAAGATATTACCGAAGCTACCGGAATGGCGTACTCCGATAGTTTCAACGGATTAGGACCTATTTTGTTGCCACTCGTGATTGCCGGTGTGGGGATTATCGCTTCCATCATCGGAACGTTTTTTGTGAGCATCAAAAATAACGAAGCCAAAGAAAAACAAGTGCAACAATCGCTCAATATGGGGAATTACGTGGCGTTGGCTTTAACGCTGATTTCCTGCTGGTTTTTAATAGATATGATGCTTCCTGAAACCATTCAGATGAAATTTTTTGGCGAAGGCGTAAAAAATATTCCGAGCAGTAACGTGTTCTTTGCCACGGTAGTAGGCTTGGCAGTGGGCTTGTTGATTTCTGCCTTTACGGAGCATTTTACCGCCTTGGGCAAAAAACCGGTGCTTAACATTGTTCAAAATTCATCAACCGGAGCGGCAACGAACATCATCGCTGGTTTGGCAACCGGAATGAAATCTACTTTTTCATCGGTTTTATTGTTTGCCGTAGCGATTTGGGGTTCGTATGAACTAGCTGGTTTCTACGGAGTTGCAATTGCGGCTTCGGCAATGATGGCAACTACGGCAATGCAATTGGCAATTGATGCTTTTGGTCCGATTGCCGATAATGCGGGCGGAATTGCCGAAATGAGTGAACTTCCGAAAGAAGTGCGTCAGCGTACCGATATTTTGGATTCAGTAGGAAATACCACCGCTGCCGTTGGAAAAGGATTTGCCATTGCTTCGGCAGCTCTTACGGCTTTGGCGTTGTTTGCTGCTTACGTAACCTTTACGGGTATTGACGGGATTAATATTTTCAAAGCCGATGTTTTGGCGGCACTTTTCATCGGGGGAATGATTCCGGTGGTCTTCTCAGCCTTGGCGATGCAATCCGTTGGGAAAGCGGCTATGGATATGGTTCAAGAGGTGCGTCGTCAATTCCGTGAAATTCCGGGAATTATGGAAGGAAAAGGCACTCCTGAATACGGAAAGTGCGTGGATATTTCAACCAAAGCGGCACTTCGCGAAATGATGTTACCGGGGGCGATTACCATCATCACACCTATTATTATTGGTTTTGTGATGGGAGCTGAGGCACTGGGAGCGTATATGGCGGGCGTTGCAGTTTCAGGCGTTTTGTGGGCGATTTTCCAAAATAATGCCGGTGGAGCGTGGGATAACGCTAAAAAATCGTTCGAAGCAGGTGTTGAAATCAACGGCGAGATGACTTACAAAGGTTCGGACGCACACAAAGCAGCCGTTACGGGCGACACGGTGGGCGACCCCTTCAAAGATACTTCGGGACCATCGATGAACATTTTGATTAAACTTACCTGCTTGGTGGGCTTGGTTATCGCTCCGATTTTGGGTGGACATACATCATCAGCTAAATCAACTGAAAATGAATCGGTTGAAATGTTAGAAATGTTTAAGGAAGCCAAAATGCCAAAAGGTCAAACCGTTGATAGCGTGGCAAATAGTTTGGATAAAGATTTGTTAGATGCTTACGGAAATTACAAATATGATGTAGGCGAGGTTTCAATGCTTAACTTGCCTGATAACAATGGATTACAAGTAGGATTAAATTCTTCTGAACGAAAAATCGTGAATTTGTTATTAGATGAAAATTTTGATGTTGAACGTGATGCCAAACAAAATTGGATTACGCTTGACAGAACTTTTTTCAAGTCAGGAAGTGAGGAGCTTATGCCTGATTCACAAGTGCAATTGATGAATATCGTAACAATTTTGAAGGCTTTCCCTAATGCTGGGCTTCGCGTGGGAGGTTATACCGATAATACGGGAAATGCTGGACAAAATTTAGAGCTTTCAAAAAAACGAGCTGAATCGGTTAAAAATCAGTTGATTAAATTAGGAGCAAGTGCTTCGCAATTAAATTCGGAAGGGTATGGCGACAAGCATCCTGTTTGTCCGGAAAACGACACTCCCGAGTGCCGAGCCAAAAACCGACGCGTAGATGTTCGGTTGTTTGCCAAATAAAAGTGATTAAACTATAAAAAAAGCAGATGTAAGTCATTACATCTGCTTTTTTTTATCGTTCAGCAAAATAGATATTACTCAAAAATTAAATATTGAAATTGGTAAATTTATATTACAAAAAATAAAGACTAAAACAAGGATTCTCCCTATTTTAGCCTTTTAATTATAATTGTTTAATTCATTTAGCGGAGAGAGAGGGATTCGAACCCCCGGAGGTGTGACCCTCAACGGTTTTCAAGACCGCCGCATTCGACCGCTCTGCCATCTCTCCAATCTGCATTTGTTATCTCACTTATGCGGGTGCAAAGGTACTATATTTTTTTTAATTTGCAAATTTATTTAGTGAAAAAATATTCTTTTTGTTTAATTTTTTTTTAAATTATTGGTAATCAATATAGTTTGTTGGTTGATGTGGAAGAAATTTTTTAACTTTTTTAAGCGTTTAATTCGCAAGTGTTGCTTTTTTTAGTTTTTATGAGCGTTTTTTTGGCAATCAACGAATTTATTTTACTTTTGCAGAAATATTTTTTAAGATGACAAAACGCAGTAATACCTTTATAACACTTATTTTTGCACTTTTGATAGTTGCTTGTAATGACGGCAATTTAGGAGTTGAAACAATACGTTTTGATAATTCCGATGTGTTGTCTTGCAAAAGCGATACAACAGCCACGTTTTTATTCAAATACAACGCACAGCAGGCTTTGATTCTTGAACTTCCCAAAGATGTGTTAGAGAATAAAGAAAAATCCGTAACAGGCAAAATAGCAAGCGATTACAAAATGTATTACAGAACGTTCAGTGAAGCCGTAAACACATCGTACTTCTGTGCGGATTATCCGCCCACAATGCCATCGGTGGTGTCTCAGTTTCAGGCTACCGGCGGAAATATTTCCATCGTAACCAAACCGATTTACAATGAAACCACGCAAGAATTATTGCGTTACGACCATCTGATAACCATTACCGATCTGGTGATTCTAAATGCCGACGGGAACAAAATCGTGGACTCTGATTTTATCTTCGGAACTTACAAAACTAAAAGGGAATAACCCATCATTGCCGAGTAAGTTCGGTAAAGAGTTGTTCCAAGTCTTTATGTTTGTGGTTGATTTGTAGTATTTTAAGTCCGTTGTTGTTGGCAAAGTCAAAAACAGCCGAGCGCATATCTTCTTGCGTGTCAAAGGTGATGTGGTACAGAAATTCAAACACATTGTTCACCGTTTTTACGTTCGGTATTTGCGCCAACAGACGTTCTTCCACTCTGAAATCAAAGGCAACTTCAATGATTTGCTCTTTGTTTTGCAATTCAGCCATTTTTCTGTCCAAAACGATGTTTCCTTTGTGCAGTACAATCACGCGGTCACAAATGGCTTGAATTTCCTGCATAATGTGTGAAGAGAGTAACACCACTTTATTTTTTCCTAAGGCTTTGATAATGTTGCGTATCTCAATGAGTTGGTTGGGGTCAAGTCCGGTGGTGGGTTCGTCCAGAATTAAAACCTCGGGTTCGTGAATTAATGCCGAAGCAAGCCCCACACGCTGGCGATACCCTTTTGAAAGTTGTCCTATTTTTTTATTACTTTCGGGCGTAAGTCCCGTAATGTCAATAATTTCATCAATTCTACTTGGCAAGACGTTTCCGTGTAAATCAGCCACAAAACGCAAATATTCACGAACGTACATTTCCAAATAAAGCGGATTGTGTTCCGGTAAATAACCGATTGTTTTTTTTGCTAAAATGGGCTGTTTCAACAAATTAATGCCGTTAATTTTAATTTCACCCGAAGTAGGCAACAGCGAGCCGGTAATCATCTTCATTGTGGTGGATTTTCCTGCTCCATTCGGACCTAAAAAGCCCGTAATTTCGCCTTTTTTTAATTCAAAACTGATTTGATTAACAGCGATTTGCTCGCCATATCGTTTTGTTAGTTCTTTTACTTGTACTGACATCGTTCTTTCAAAAATTGGTTCAAAAATACGCCTTTTATGTAAACTGACAAATTTTTCCCGTCCAAGAATGTTATTTTTTTAGCGATTTATCTTTTCAGCCTGCCTGCTCGGAAACGCATCAAACGCAATGATTTTTGCTTATGAAAGGGTGTGAGACAGGAATGTTTTCCTAAGATAGAAAGAAAGGCTATCCGTTTTTGGATAACCTTTCTCACTTTTTTATCAAATATTGTATTTTAATGAAGAGTAATCAATTATAAATCAAACTCTTCCTTCACTTCGCGGGCTTCGTAGTCGGCAATCATAAGTTTGTCGTAATCTACTTTTTCGCCTTTGCGGAATTTTTGCATCAAATCGTCCATTATCAAATACACAAGCGGAACGATAATCAGCGTGAGGAACAATGACGAAATAAGCCCCCCGATGATGACAATCGCCAGCCCGTTGAACATCTCGGCTGCCGCTCCGCTGGCAATGGCAATCGGAATCATACCGAAAACCATCGCAATGGTAGTCATCAAAATGGGTCGCAAACGCGCGTGGTTGGCTTGGATGAGTGCCGTTACCGTGTCTTCGCCGTGTTCCTTGCGGTGGTTGGCAAAGTCCACCAGCATTATCGCGTTTTTAGCTACCAAACCGATGAGCATTATCACCCCTAAAATGGTAAATACGTTCAAGGAAATGTTGGTGAGCGCCAATGCCCATAACGCTCCGATGAAGGAAAGCGGAATGGAAAACAACACCACAAACGGACGCGAAAAACTATCATACAGAACCACCATAACCATATAAACCAGCAAAATAGCAGCTAAAAGTGACACTCCAAGCGTGCCAAAACCTTCACTTTGCATTTCCATATCGCCTTCCCACACGAAACGAACGTTGGCAGGCTTTTGAATCTGTGAAAACTTCGCTTCCCACTCCGAAGCAATCGTTCCCGAAGGGCGACCAACGGCTTGAGCCGACACCGTAACGGAAGGAGTTTTGTCATACCGGTCTAATTTCGTAGGACCGGAAGAATAAAACACGTCAGCAAATTGAGCCAGCCTCACTTGTTGCCCCGTCGGGGTGGTAAAAACCAAGTTTTGAATGTTGTCAATTGACGAACGGTTGGCTTCATCAAACTGAATTTTGATGTCATATTCCGAATCACCCATACGAAATTTACTATCGTCATTCCCATTAAAGGCAGTTTGCATTGTCATTCCCACCGTGGCAACCGTAAGCCCCAATGAGGTCATTTTATCTCTGTCCACCTGAACGGTAACCTCCGGATTGCCGTCTTCTGATGAAATATCCACTTCCGAAGCCCCGTCAATACCTTTAAGAAGCTCGGCAACCTGCACGGCATACTGCTGAGCGGTTTCAACACTTTCGGCTGTAATGGTGAGTTTTATCGGAGCGTCTTCAACACCCATTAAACCAACGGGAGCAGTTGTTACTTTCGCACCCACAAGCACCTCATCAAGCTGGCGTTTTAGCTTAGCGGCATAAATAGTGGTGTTATCGGCACGAAGTTTTTTATCAATCAGGATAACTTGTATTTCCGACTTGTAGGTTGTGGCTTGTGCGCCCGCCATTCCGCTGCTGGTTTGCCCAACTGTGGTAATCATCTTATCAACTTCGGGCAATGTACGGATGTAATTCTCTGCCCGTTGGGTCATAAAGTTAGTTTGCTCGATAGATGCGTCTTTGGGCATCTCGATTTGAACCACGAACTCCCCTTTATCCGTTTTCGGGAAGAATTCCCCACCGATGAACCCCAACGGAAGCAATGCTACCGACCCTACAAACAATAACATTACAATGAAGAAGGTGGTTACCTTATGGGCAAACGACCATTTCAATATGTCGGTAATCAAGTGCGTAAATTTTTTGAGCATCGCCTCAAATGTATGAATAAACCGCCCGAAGAAGGAAGTCTGACTCATATGTTCCAGCTTTCCGTAGCGGGAATACAGCCAAGGAACCGTAGTAAACGACATAAAGAGCGAAAGAAGCGTGGCAATAATCACCGTAACACAAAACTGACGGATAATATCCGATACCAAACCCGTACTAATGGCTATCGGAAGGAAAACAACCACAATAACCAGCGTGATAGCCGTTACCGTAAAGCCGATTTCAATTGCCCCGTCATAAGCAGCACGTACTTTATTCTTGCCCATTTCCATATGACGGTGAATATTTTCCAAAACCACGATGGCATCATCAACCAAGATACCGACAACCAGTGAAAGGGCTATCAGACTCATTAAATTCAGCGTAAAACCAAGCATAAGCATTCCAATAAACGTTGCAATGAGCGAAGTAGGGATTGAAACCATCACAATAACTGCATTTCGGAAGCTGTGAAGGAACAAAAGCATCACAACAGCCACTAAAACCACGGCAAGAACCAAGTCAAACACTACTGAATTGGCTGCTTTCAGCGTAAACTCACTGGTATCGTTGGCAATATCTATTTTCAGGTTGTTACTTTTGTAAGTTTCCTCAATCTCACTAATTTTTTTACGTACAAGTTCACTTACGGCAACGGCATTTGCATCGGTTTGCTTGGTGATTTGCAGCAAAAGGGTGCTTTCTTGATTGATACGGGCAATCTTTTCGGCGTCTTTCTCGGTATCTTGCACGTCAGCCACGTCCGAAAGACGTATATCAATGCCTCCACGCGAGGCAAGCGTTAAGTTTCGAAGCTCCTCAACCGATTTAAACTTCCCCGCCAAGCGGATAGTTGTATTATTATCACGAGTTTTTAGCTTTCCGGTAGGGAAATCAAGGTTAGAGGCGGCAATGAGTTGTTGCACCTGCACAATGTTCAGTCCGTAGCCCTCCAATTTATTGGGGTCGAGGCTCACGCGAATCTCCCGTTCCTGTCCGCCAATGGTCAGTACCTGCGCTACGCCGCTTACGCGCGACAATTCGGGCTGTAACTTCTTGTCGACCAAATCAAAAAGCTCTTTGGACGACAAGTTTGCCGTAATGCCGAGCGATACAATCGGCATATCCGAAAGCGAGAACTTACTGAGCGAAGGTTCTTTCGCATCGTCAGGAAGTTCGGAGCGAATGGCGTTAATCTTTCGCTGTGCTTCATTGAGCAGGAAGTCTCGGTCAGCGCCCGCGTTAAGCTGGATGACAACGGTGGACAAACTTTCGTACGAAAAAGCCTGTATCTTTTTGATGTTTTCCAGTGATGAAACGGCATCTTCAATCTTTTTGGTAACCGTACTCTCAATTTCGGAAGGCGATGCCCCGCCGTAAATCGTACTGATGGTAATTACGTTTACCTCGACGTTCGGGATAAGCTCATAATTCAATGATTTGTAGCTGTAAATCCCACCGATGAGCAATAGTGACAGAATCACGATAATCAAACTCGGTCGGTTAATAGACGTTTTAATGATGTTCATTTATATACGTATTAATAATTAATAAAAATTCATTTCTAAAAGCAATCAGCGAATAGTGAATGGTATCCGGTGCATAGTGAATAGGGATTTGGGGCTATGGTTGCCGTTGTTCCTTACCTTTGTCAAAGTTCCGAACTTTGACAAAGGTTTTACGACTACAATTATTTGCCCCTACACTTACCGTTTCACTTTCACGCCCAATGCTTCAAGGCTTTGTCTTCTTGGAAAAGAATCTTGGCGTAAGCGATAAGCTCCGAGTACAGCGGGTGAAGCTCATCGAAGGCTTGGTCACGCATTTCGGTCGCTTTTTGGGCTCCGGCTACTTCCTTTTTTTGGGTTTCTTTCAAGAGGACAAGCGTTTCGAGCTGTGATTGCACGGATTTGAGGTCATTTTCTTGAATGTTAATCGTTTTTATCTGCGTCAAAAACACTTCGGAAGCAAGCAATTGCGCATAGAAATTGCTTACCTGCTGGTACCACGCACTGAAAGCCGTTTTTCTTTCGCCTGCAAACTCCAATGTTTTGGCGGCAAACGTATCGTTTTTAAACAAGATGCGACAGAAAGCCAAATGACGCATATAGATTTCATTAATCTCCTTGCGTTTTTTATCCACCTTCTCTGTTTCGGCAGTTTTTACCGCATATTCGAGCTTCTGCGCCTGATGAAGTTCTTCCAAGGCAGCAACTTTTTCCAAATAGCCGTTTAGTCTTTCTTCGGTATAGCCAATAGTTTGCAATCGGGGCAAAATATTTGGCAATTTGGCATTAGAAAAAGCAAGTCGCATACGCGAAATCCATTCCCCGACGGAAATATATTGATATTTCCCTCTACTTGTTGTGTTTTTCTCGGTTTTTTTTACATTTTCTTCCATTTTATAAAAGTTTTTAATGTTATTTTTGTTTATTGAGTACTAAATTTGTCTTTCAAGGGCACTGATATTTGTCATTTGACCGCCAAGAAATGATATTTGACCGGTCATTATCCATTTCTTTACGGTCATATTCCATTTATTTGTGGTCGTAAACCATTTATTTGTTGTCATAAACCATTTATTGATGCCTTTTGTTGTTTTCCTGCTGCCGATAAGCAATTTATTGGCTGTGAAAACTTGTGTCTTGTTGGTTATTATCCAATTCTTATCGGTTATGATTTATTTCTTATCGGTCATAATTGATATCTTGTTGGTTATGGCTGATTTATTTTTGGTCATAATTAATTTATTTTCGGTTTACCTTTGTCAAAGTTCAAAACTTTGACAAAGGTTGCGGCCGTTTTGTTGTTTCTTGTTGGGCGAATTGCAATTCGCCCCTATGATATATCTATTCTAACGGAGCGAAGCTACGTCAATGCTGTCCCCGATTGGCAACAAATGGAGCTTTCGGTGTGCATCGGCGAACTTACGCTTTGCCGCTTCGTGGTCGATTCGAATCACATCGAACGTATCGTAATGCACGCCCAAGGTATGGTATGAATCGACGAACTTGGCTGCCGTCAGTGCGTCACGAACGCCCATCGTGTAGTTATTTCCTATCGGCAAAATGGCCAGATTCACTTTATATTGGTGCGGAATGATGGTCATATCGGTATGCAGTGCCGTATCGCCGGCAATGTAGAGGGTCAGGTCGTTATTATCGATTAAAAAACCGGCAGGATTGCCTCCATATTTGCCGTCGGGGAATGACGATGAATGCTCGGCTTTAATCATTTTGACCTTTACTTTCCCATTTTCAAACCGATGCGAGCCCCCGATGTTCATTTCGTGTCCGTCAAAGCCCAAAGCGCGGTAATGTGCCATTATTTCCGGATTCGTGATGAACTTGGCTCCCGTATTGCGGGCAATGGCTTCGGCATCAAGGATATGGTCTTGATGCGCGTGGGTAAGCAGGATATAATCTGCCTTAATGTTTTTAATATTGATCCCTTTTGCCAACGGATTGGCGGAGATAAACGGGTCCACTAAGAAATGTTTCCCTTCCATTTCGATACTGACACAGGCGTGTCCTAAATACGTTACTTTCATAGCAATCTAATTTTAATTCTGTTATTGTTTTTTTTATTTCTTGTCGGTCGAATAGCAATTCGCCCCTACGCAAGTTTATTTGTTTTCGGTTTACCTTTGTCAAAGTTGCAAACTTTGACAAAGGTAGTGAATATTTTGTTGTTTCTTGTCGGGCGAATAGCAATTCACCCCTGCGGTGTTCGGTTTCTTTCTGTCTAAATTCTCTCTTTGAATGGTTGTAGGGGGAATGTTTTGGGTTTCCCTCTGCAAAAGTTCGAAACTTTGACAAAGGTTGCAGGTATGTTATCTTAGTTTGACACCATTTTAAGTCCTATAACCGAGCCGATAAGTGTTGTTATAAAGAAAATACGCCAAAAAGTAGCCGGTTCGTTAAATATAAAGATTCCGACAAGGGCTGTACCCACCGCTCCGATGCCTGTCCATACTCCGTAGGCAGTTCCCAGCGGTAAATGCTGCGTTGCTTTCATTAAAAGTGCCATACTGATAAAGGTGCAAAGGGCAAACCCCGCATACCACAGATACATTGTTGTTCCGATGGCATGTTTTGCCTTTCCTAAGCAAAAAGTAAAGGCTACTTCAAACAATCCTGCCGTGATTAATAGAATCCAATTCATACTTTATTTAAAAATCAAATAGTGAAACTCCCATACCGATGCTCATTTGCTTGTGATTGTACTCGATGAGCGAATCCCCGTAGCCGTACGAGAGCTGCGCAAAGGCGCGAAGCCCTCCCTTTAACGGATAGGTGTAGGTAAATTCGGCAAAACCTCTGTTCTTGGCAAAGTTGAGGTTGTTGCGAAGGAGCAAACTGAAAATATGTCGCTCCGAACTGTAATACGTGGTGATTTCACATCGCCCCACATAGTCCTGAATGTACGGATTGTCGTCATCTTGGCTTTTCTCGGAGAAACGCTTCCAAAAATTGGCAATCATAATGAAGTTCTTCCACTCATAGGCTGTCATCAAGATGATACGATTCCAACTCCGAGAGTACAATTGCTCTTTCCCGTTGGACTGATGGTTGAGCGAGAGCCCCACCATTCGCCACTTGAAGTTCTTAATCGATAAATTCAGGGGCATAATGTACATCACTTCGGGTTCGTAGTTAATCTCACGAAACGGACGCGAAAGTTCTTGGTTATACACCTGCCAATAAGCCTGTTGGGTGAAACCTACCCAGAGGTCGCCCTTTCCCCAGAGCACATCTTGCCAAACTTTGGTCTTCAAACTCACTTGAAACTTGGATTCAATGTTTTGATACGCTCTGTAAGGCGGATCGCCGCGTTCGGGATTAAAATTGTCCGGTTGTCGGTTAAAGTTATCCGTCCATCGCAACGGAATTACATACATTGGCTTGTAAGATGTCGGTCGGAAGATGCCTAGTTGGTCGCTTTCGCCAATTTCAAACATTTCGGAAAGGGTTTTGCCCAGCCGCCCCTGTTTTGTAACGGGCGGGAGGCTGTCTATTATTGCCAATTCCTGTAATGTTTCGGGTTTTTCTTCTTGTGCATTTGCCTTCGGAAGAAAAATAAGCAGCCCGAAAAGCCATAAAAAGGCGGTGATGTATTTTCGATTGTGCATATGGCTATACATCCGTGTTTATTGTTTTTATAAGTCGTGTTTTTTACCGAATATATTTTACTATTACGGAATTCTTTTTAGTTTAAGACCTTTACGGGGGTTCCGTCTTCAAGGTTTATTTGTCCGCTGACGATTACTTGGTCGCCTTGTGCAAGACCTTCCAGAATTTCTACTTTTTCTCCGAAGTTTCGTCCGCTTTTAACGGCGATAAGTTGTGCTCTGCCGTTTACGAATTTAAAAATTTTATTTTGACTAACGCTTCCCACGAAAGCCGTACGCGGAACAATCAGTGTTTGTGCCGAACTTGCTTCGTTTTGTGAAGAAAATTGCGCTCGGGCGTACATTCCGGCTTTTAATGCTTTGTCTTTATTCGGTACGGTGATTTCCACAGGGAACTTTAACGCTCCGTTGGACTTCGGGGCTACGAAAGTTACCTTCCCCTCAACCGAATTGCCGCCCACGCTTGGCATCACTTGGGCTGTTTCGCCTACCTTGATGTACGATACTTGATTCTCATCAACGGTTACTTGTAACTTTAAGGTTTCGATGTTCACCACATTGAAAAGGGTTGTTCCCGCCCCAACAAAACTGCCTTCCTCAACGAATTTGCTGCTTATGATACCACTGATTTTTGACCGCACCGAAGTATCCCCCGAACTAATTTGCGCCGAATTGTAATTGGCTTGTGCATTTTTTAGTTGTAGGCGCACTTGCTCCAATTGTTGTTGGGTAACACCGCCGGTTTGGTAGGCATTTTCAAAACGTTTTACTTCGTTTTGGGCATTGTCAAGAACGGCTTTGGCTTGTTCGAGCCCCACATTCACGCGATCGGCTTTAATATGAGCGAGTGCCTGTCCGGCTTTGACAAAATCACCTTCTTTGACGTAAATTTTTACTATCTGTCCGCCCATTTCGGCAGCGACATTCAAATCTTGCTGGGCAGCAAACATTCCGTTGGCGGTAAATAGGTTGGCTACGCTTTCTTTACTAACGGATTGCACCCGTACAACCACTTGTGCGTTCTTTTGGGCAACGATGGCTACTTCTTGGGCGTTTTTTTCTTTGTTGGAATAGAGTTTATAGGCTACAAACCCGATAGTTGCTATGACAATGATGCTTGTTATTATCTTTTTCATCTTTCTTTAATTGTTAAATTGTATTCTAATTGTTTTATTTGTAAATGATTGTTGTTTTTCTTTAAATGATTTCTGTCTTTTTCAATATGGTAACGGAAAGCACGCCAAAAACGACGGTTTTCACTGCCTAATCACCGATGGTTTTTAATTTTCCTTGGGCTTTAAGCATTTCAATTTCAGCTAATTTGTATTGTAAAACGGCATTTGTATAGTTGTTTTTGGCATCGGCAAGAGAACGTTCGGCATCAAGCAAATCGGTGAGCGTTGCCAGCCCTTGTGCGTAGTTGTTTTGCGTGTTAGTGAGTACTTCTTCGGCAAGTTTAGCGTTTTCTTTTTGTGTTTCAATGGTTAAGAGGCTATTTGTGATTTGATTACGCGCGTTTTCGTATGCCAAATCCATTGCTAATCGGGTATCTTTCAGGTCGGCTTCCAATTGTTGGAGTTCAATTTGGGCTTGCTTTACTTTGGCACGCGTTCCGAATCCTGAGAACACGGGGATGCTGACATTCAGTCCGATAGATGAAAAGTCAGACCAGTAAACTTTGTCTTTTTCTCCGAAAAAGAGCGGGTTTTTGGGTCCCATTCCCAACCAGCCGTAATTTCCCACCAAAACCAGCGACGGATAGTAAGCCGAGCGTTTGGTTTTCACATTGATTTCAAGCAAACTTCTTTGTTTTTCAAGTGTTTGAATTTCAATGCGCTGTGTGGCGTTTTCTTTTTCAAACGCCAAGTTGTAATTCGGTTCGAAGGCTTCGTCGGGTAATGAAATTTCTTGCTCAATGGGCATTCCAATCATAAATTTCAGGGCATTTTTGGCAAGTTGTAAGCCATTTTTTCCTTGTTGTTGCGCTGATTTTAAATTATTTACGGAAACTAAGGCTCTGTCCAGATCAATTTTTTTTGCCAATCCGGATTTGTACAATTCCTCAATAATTTTTACCGTTTTTTGTGTTAAAACCAAGTTATTTTCAATATTTTCAAGTGTTTTTTGTGCCTGATACACTTGATAATAGCTTGAAGCTACTTTTTCAATGATTTGATTTTCAGTAAGCTCTTGGTTTAATTGATAAAACTCACGCGTGGTGCGAGCCGCTTTCAAACCAATGAAAACAGTCTGATTAAAAAGCAATTGCGTTAGTTGGGCGTTGGCTTGTGATGTCCATTTTTGTCCCAACTCCAATTTCAGTACGCCCGGAGCTCCGAAGGTACTACCGTCCACATAGGTGGCTTGCAATTTCGGGTTGTAAATCAGTCCGCCGGTAACGGCAACATTGGGCAGGGCATTGGCGCGCACTTCCTGAATTTGATAGTTGCTTTTTTCAACGTTTAATCGGGCTTTTTCGGCTTCGGCTTTGTGTTGTAAGGCGTAATTTATGGCTTCTTTAAGGGGCAGACGCTGAGCTTGTTGCGCATTTGAAGCCATTGCGATAAGTCCAAAAATACTTAAAATTATTCGTTTCATTTGTTGTTTGTTTTTTTTGATAAAATTGTTTCTAATTGTTTGATTCCATTTTCATTGGCTAAAATTCGAATAAGATATTCGGCTTGTTTTTCTACTACTTGCCAGAATGAAAATTCGGTTTCGGGATAAAATTTAGGATCTTCTTTCATTTTCATCATTGCGTGGAAGAAATGTTTAACGAATTTTAAATCAATATTTTCACGAAAGAGCTTCTCTTCCAATCCTTTGCTTACCAATTCTTCGATGTGTTTGTCGTCAATAACCCGAAAACGATTTTCTACTTTTTCATATAGTTTCGGGTAGTATTTTTTTAGCTCCCAAAGCGGTCGGTTACTGGTGATTTTATAGGCTTCAATGAAATTTTTTTGCATTTCAAATAAATTTTCAATAACATTTCCTTTGCCTTTTAAATAACATTTTTGTTCAAAATCAACCAAGACATACTCCACACAGGCTTCAACCAAATCGTTTTTTGAGGCGTAATATTCATAAAGTGTTTTTTTTGACATTCCCATTTTTTGAGCAAGGTCGTCCATCGTAAAAGATTTAAAACCATATTGTAAGAAGTCTTCCGTAGCTTTTTCAATGATTTGTTGCTTCATCTTTTTAAATTTTTTCGGGGCAAAGATATAAAAGGAAACTCAAAAAAAAAAAAAAGTTTCCTAAGTTTTTTCGATTATTTTTTTCAGCTTTTAAAAAATAGTTACTTGTTTTTCTGAAATAAAAAAGTATTTTTGTCTGTTTTTTTAACGGAAAATTGAAAATATTTTCTGCAATTTTTTAAGTATCAGAATTTTAATTATGGCACGAGATATTATTTTTCAGGAATATGATTTAGCCAACGGGCTTCACGTTATTTTGCATCAAGACAGGTCGGTACCTGTTGTGGCTGTGGGGGTTATGTATCACGTTGGGGCGAAAGACGAAGCTCGTAACCGCACCGGATTTGCCCATTTTTTTGAGCATTTGCTTTTTGAAGGAACCAAGCACATTGAGCGCGGTAAGTGGTTCGATATCGTTTCGTCAAATGGCGGAATCAACAATGCCTTCACAACGCAAGACAAAACCTATTATTATGAAGTTTTTCCGTCAAATAATTTAGAATTAGCACTTTGGATGGAGTCGGAGCGATTGCTGCATCCTGTGATAAATGAAATTGGTGTGCAAACGCAAAATGCTGTTGTGAAGGAAGAAAAAAATCAGCGAATTGACAATGCCCCGTACGGAAAAATTATATATCGAACAGGGATTAATCCGCATTTATTTAAAAAACACCCGTATGCTGAGGCGGTTATCGGGCAAATTGAGCATTTGGATTCCGCAAAATTGGAGGAATTTATCGCCTTTAAAAAGAAATTTTACAATCCGAATAACGCTGTGTTGGTCGTTGCCGGTGATTTTGAGAACGAGCAGGCAAAAAAATGGATTGATGCTTATTTTGCAACCATTCCCAACACGGGTGCGAAAATTACCCGAACCCCAATCGTTGAAGACCCCATCGTTCAAGCCATTCAAGTAACTGAATATGATGCTAATATTCAGATTCCCGTGAAGATATACGCCTATCGAACGCCGGCAATGACCGATAAAGATGCCTATGTGTTGGATTTGATTTCCAGTCTATTAACAACCGGGAAAAGTTCACGTTTGTACAAAAAAATGGTTGATGAAGAAAAACTGGCTCTTCAAGTTTTGGCTTTTTCCGATTCACAGGAAGATTACGGAACTTACATTATGGGGGCGCTTCCGATGGAAGGAATTTCAATACAAACCATTGGAAATGCGATGGATACCGAAATTGAAAAACTCCAAAATGATTTGATTTCAGAACGCGAATTTGAAAAACTTAAAAATCAGATTGAAAGCCGTTTTGTAAGTGCCAATTCAAATATGGAAGGCATTGCCCTTTCGTTAGCCAATTATTATACGTTTTATAAAGATACAAGTTTGATTAATAGGAAAATAGATATATACCGAGCGGTTACTCGTCAGGATATTCAGCGTGTGGCGAGGCAGTATTTGGACAAAAACAAACGTTTGGAACTTGATTATTTGCCCGAAGATTCAAAATTGTAGAAATTAATGTAACTTGTTTATTAGTAGTGTTTTATGATAGAAAATCAGCTAAATCGTTCTGAAATGCCACGTTCAGGCAAAATGCCCGTGATTGATTTAAAAACGCCCGTTCAGTACAAACTTTCTAATGGAATGACGGTGCTTGTTGTTGAAAATCAGAAGTTTCCGAGAGTGTCGGTAAGCCTTTATATTGATGAACCGCCTTTTATGGAAACCGATAAAACAGGCGTTTCTGACCTTATTTCTGCTTTGTTGGGAAGCGGAACGGCAACCATTTCAAAAGATGATTTTAACGAAGAAATTGATTTTTTGGCGGCACGGATTTCCTTTTCGATTGACGGAGGTTTTGCGACTTGCCTGTCTAACTATTTTCCGCGTGTTTTGGAGTTGCTCGCTGATGCCGTGTTGCACCCCAATTTTACTCAAAATGAATTAGATAAGGAAAAAGCCAAATTATTACAAAGCATTAAATCAGGTGAAAACAGCGCAGCTACGATTTCGTCTCGTGTGCGTAACACATTGATTTATGGCAAAAAACATCCTTACGGAGAGTATCCGACCGAACATACCATTAATAGGATTACCCTGACCGATGTGCAATCGTTTTACAGCCGTTATTTTTCACCAACCAATGCCTATATGGTGGTTTCGGGTGATGTTCAAGTAGATGAGGTTAAATTGTTGATAAACAATTATTTTTCTGCTTGGAAGCCGGCGCCGTCTTTTGAGAAAAAATGGATTGAACCCGATGATGTTGCTTTTACGCAAATCAATTTTGTTGATTTGCCCAATGCTTCACAGGCTGAAATCCGGGTTGATAATTTGATTGAACTTACAATGGCAAATCCGGATTATTTCCCGATGTTGGTTGCCAATTACATTTTGGGGGGTGGTTTTGGTAGCTATATTAATATGAATTTGCGTGAAAAAAACGGATTTACTTACGGGGCGAATTCGTTTTTTAATCCGAATAAATGGACAAAAGGCACTTTTGGAATTTCCACCAAGGTCAGAAGTAGTGTTGTTGGTGAGGCTATTACACAGATTTTAAGTGAAATACATCGAATCCGCACCGAAGCCGTTTCCGATGCGCACATCGCACAAGCCAAAGCGAATTATTTAGGCAGTTTCATACGGGCAGCCGAAAATCCGCAAACAACGGCGCGTTATGCTATTAACATCAAAACCAGAAACTTACCCGATGATTTTTACAAAACATATATTGCCAATATCAATGCGGTAACAAAAGAAGATATTCTCCGTGTGGCGCATAAATATTTTAAAATAAATAAGTTACGATTTGTTGTTGTCGGTAAAGGAAGCGAAATTTTGCCAACGCTAACCGCTTTAACTTTTCAAGGGAAAAACATTCCTGTTGTTTGTTTTGATAAATTCGCCAACCTGATTTAAGTTGTTGAATTTTAGTGCTTTATAGGTTGTTTTCTTAATTTTGTGAATTGTTTTAATATGCTGAAAATGTGTGTCTTATGGAGGTTTCGGTTTATGATTTTCCCATTCGGAAGATAATACATTTGGATATGGATGCTTTTTTTGCATCGGTTGAACAATTGGATTTTCCTCAGTATCAAGGAAAAGCAATTGCTGTGGGTGGTGGTGAGCAGCGTGGTGTGGTGTGTGCGGCAAGTTATCAGGCTCGAAAATTTGGTGTTAGAAGCGCGATGAGCGGGTTTCGTGCCAAGCAATTGTGTCCCGAATTGATATTCATAAAGCCTCGTTTTGAGCGATATAGAGAAATTTCAAAGCAAATTCGGGCAATATTTTATCAGTACACCGATTTGGTAGAGCCTCTTTCATTAGATGAAGCCTATTTGGACGTAACGAACAACAAAAAAAATGCGCAGTCGGCAACTTTAATTGCGCAGGAAATTCGTTCCCGAATTTTTAATGAACTGGGACTGACCGCTTCCGCCGGGATTTCCATCAACAAATTTATTGCCAAAATTGCCAGCGATTACAATAAACCCAACGGACAAAAAACCGTTACTATTGATGAAGTTCAGCCGTTTTTAGATGCATTAGATGTTAAAAAATTTTACGGAATCGGTAAAGTTACCGCCCAAAAAATGTACCAAAAAGGCATTTTTACCGGAAAAGATTTACGCAATAAAACGCTTGATTTTCTGCAAACTAACTTTGGTAATAGTGGATTGTATTTTTATCGGTTGGCACGCGGTATTCATTTAAGTGAGGTAAATCCGATTCGTATCCCGAAATCGCTTGGTACGGAGCATACGTTTTTAAAAAATATCGTCGGTGAAATTCAGGTTGAAGAAAAACTTATCCGCATTGCTCACGAATTGAGCCAACGAATGCAAAAACAAAAAGTGGCGGGCAAAACCGTAACCCTAAAAATAAAGTACAGTGATTTTTCGGTGCATACACGCAGTAAAACCCTGATGAGTTATATTGATGATTTTGAGACGATTATTGAAAATGTCAGAATCTTATTGTATCAACAGCCTTTGCAGAATTCCGTTCGTTTGTTGGGCATTACGCTTTCTAATTTCAATAATCAAACAACCCAAACCAAAAATGCCCAACCTCAGTATATTCAGCTGGAAATTCCGTTTCCTTAAAATGGAAATTAGCTCTAAATCAATCGTTTTTTAGAATTTTGAAATGTTAAATTTTTTGTTTTAATTGCTTGTAAGTTAGGTTATTGATAAAAAAAAGATAATTTTTATTTCAAATAATTTTAGAATGTCAAAATACTTTCTTACATTTGTCAATCAGGATTATAATTTTTAAGAAATGAATTTACACGAATACCAGGGAAAAGAAATACTTTCAAGTTTTGGCGTGCGTGTGCAACGCGGAATCGTAGCCCAAACTCCAAAAGAAGCGGTTGAAGCCGCTCAACAACTCACTGCCGAAACAGGTACGCAGTGGTATGTTGTTAAGGCTCAAATTCACGCCGGTGGTCGCGGAAAAGGCGGAGGCGTAAAATTAGCCAAAGGTTTGCAAGAGGTTGAGCCGTTGGCAGCGCAAATCATCGGAATGAATTTGGTTACCCCGCAAACGCCACCCGAAGGCAAAAAGGTACATCAAGTGCTTATCGCAGAAGATGTTTACTATCCGGGGGAGAGCAAACCTGAGGAGTTTTATATGTCCGTTTTGTTAGACCGTTCCAAAGGGAAAAATATGATTATGTATTCAACCGAAGGCGGAATGGATATCGAAACCGTTGCCGAAGAAACGCCACATTTGATTTTTACGGAAGAAATTGACCCTGCGGTGGGACTGTTGCCTTTTCAAGCGCGTCAAATTGCCTTTAATTTAGGGCTTTCGGGCGATGCTCATAAAGAAATGGTGAAGTTCGTAACGGCACTTTACAACGCTTACGTGTCTTCTGATTCAAGTTTGTTTGAAATCAATCCGGTGTTGAAAACCTCTGATAATAAAATTTTAGCCGTTGACGCCAAGGTAATGCTCGACGACAACGCATTGTATCGTCATAAAGATTATATGGAACTACGCGATTTGCGTGAAGAAAATCCCATTGAGGTAGAAGCCAAAGCGGTGGGACTCAATTATGTAGCGTTGGACGGAAACGTAGGCTGTATGGTAAACGGAGCTGGACTTGCAATGGCTACGATGGACTTGATTAAACAAGCAGGCGGTTCGCCGGCAAACTTCTTGGACGTGGGTGGAACGGCTGATGCCAAACGTGTAGAAACGGCTTTCCGCATCATTTTAAAAGACCCCAAAGTGAAAGCCATTTTGGTGAACATTTTTGGTGGAATTGTGCGTTGTGACCGTGTGGCACAAGGTATTGTTGATGCTTACAAAAATATGGGAGGCGAAATTAACGTGCCAATCATCGTGCGTTTGCAAGGAACTAATGCTGAAATTGCCAAAGAAATCATCGATAATTCAGGATTGGCGGTTCATTCAGCGATTTTATTCCAAGAAGCAGCCGATAAAGTAAAGGAAGTTCTGAGCTAGGCTTTATATAGTTTTAAGGGATTAATGAACAGAAGGATGAGGGAAACCTCGTCCTTTTGTATGTTATTTCGGACAAAGAAAATGGTTAGTCGCTAAAAAATCAGATTAAATTGACTGTTAAAAATAATAAAAAGTAAAATTACTTAAAAATGCGATTGTTTTTTATATTTGGTTGATAATCATTGTGTTTTAAAGCGATTTGTTGTTTGGTTTCCATTTCTTAATTGGTATAAAATCGTTAAATAAAAAATTATTGTCAAAAAAATAAAGGCTGTTTTGCATAAAACTTATATATTTGCACTTTGTCGTTATTGTAATGTGTAGATTTTTATATTTCATAGTAACCCTTTTCGGGATGCAGATGGTGGCTGCCCAAGCGCACGAAATTGGCGTTTTTTTGGGCGGGAGTAACCCTATAAGTGATGTAGGCAGAACGTTTTACGTTTTTCCTAACAAATTGGCTATCGGCGGAATATACAAATGGAATTTCCACGATAGGGCTTCGATGCGTTTGCAAGTTACGGGAACTGATTTGAGTGGAAGAGACTCACAATCAGATGTTCAAGGGAAAGTAGACAGAGGTTTTTCTTTCACAAACAGGCTTGTGGAAGCAAGTTTGGGAGCGGAGTATAACTTCTTTAAATTCAATATGCACCGCCCGCTTGATCGTCCTATAACACCTTATTTATTCACGGGAATTTCATACATTGAGCACGATGATTTGTATTTTGAAAATTTAACAACGCATCCGCAAGAAGCTCAAAAAACGTTTCGCCGTAACGGTATTTGGGCAATTCCGGTGGTGTTGGGCATCAAAGCCAAGATAAGTGTTTATTTTGTGGTGGCTGCCGAAATTGGTACGCGTTTTACCTTTTCTAATAATTTGGACGGAAGCAATCCTTCGGGTGGAGCGCCGTCATTCGGTAACATAAACACCAATGATTTTTACACCTTTTCGGGGCTTACCTTGACCTACACGTTCGGGCGAAAACCGTGTTATTGCGATTAGGATTAAAACAATGGAAACGATGATAAATTACCCCAAGCACCTTGCTGTTATTATGGACGGTAATGGGCGTTGGGCAAAAAAACAGGGAATGATGCGCATTTTCGGACACGAAAATGCTATGAATGCCGTTAGGCAAACCGTGGAATATTGTGTGGAACATCAAATTGATTATCTGACACTTTATGCCTTTTCAACTGAAAATTGGAATCGCCCCAAAGTGGAAGTCAGCGCTTTGATGGAGCTTTTGGTCAAGTTCTTAAAGAAAGAAACCGATTCGTTAAACCAAAACAACATACGTTTAAACACCATCGGGCGTTTGGATCATTTTCCTAAAAAAACCAAAGAAACACTTTTAGCAACAATTGAAAAATTAAAAAATAACACAGGCACAACACTTACCCTTGCTTTGGGGTATGGCGCTCGTGAAGAGTTACTTACGGCGGTGAAAAATATCGCTTCTGATGTGAAAAATAACCTTGTTTCGTTGGAAAATATTGATGAATCAGTTATAAATACGTATCTTTACACACACGATTTGCCCGATGTGGATTTGCTTATCCGAACCAGTGGCGAGTATCGCATCAGTAATTTTTTACTATGGCAAATTGCCTATGCGGAACTTTATTTTGCCGAAGTGCTTTGGCCTGATTTTACAAAAAATCATTTGAATGAAGCGATATTAAGTTATCAAAAAAGAGAAAGAAGATTTGGAAAAACAAGTGAACAACTTAAATAAGCGTATGTCATTAAAAAAATATATACTCATAGCATTGGCTGCTGTGACGGGAATTGTAAACGCACAAGAACAAGAAGAAAGATTACAGCTTGAAAACGGAAAAAAATATGTTATCGGTGGCATTGAAGTAACCGGAGCAAAACGCTATAATGCACAAACCATTTTAACAACTTCGGGCTTGAAAGTAGGAGATGAAATCATCATACCGGGTGAAAAATTCAGCGGGATTATTCACAAACTTTGGGGCTACAAATTGTTCAGTGACATAAATATTTATATCCAACGAACCGAGGGAGATAAAGCATTTTTAGAGCTTGCCATCAAAGAAATTCCTTCGCTGGTTGAGTGGAAAATAACCGGTATACGCGAGAAAAAAGCAGAGGCAATAGCCAAAGATGCCGAAATTAAAAAAGGTACCAAAGTTAATGAAAGTTTTATTGCCAATACAAAAAATTACATAATTAATAAGTATCGTAAAGAAGGATACTTAAATACAAAAGTAACTATTGATACTAAGGTAGATACCACCGATGCCAATGGCGTGCAGATGCTTGTGCATATTGATAAAGGCAGCAAGGTAAAAGTTGATCAGATTACTTTTGAAGGAAACCAAAAATATCCTGACTCCAAGCTTCGTGGCAAACTCAAAAACACCAAACAAAAAACATTCGGTCGCTTTTGGAAACGTTCAAAATATGTAGCGAAAGATTATAATGAAGATTTGGTGTCGCTTATTGATTTTTATAAAGAAAACGGATATCGTGATGCGCGTGTTGTAAAAGATACGCTTGTGTATGAGCCCAACGGAAATGTGAGTTTGAACATCGCTTTGGAAGAGGGCGACCGTTATTACTTTGGTGATATCCGCTTTTTAGGGAATTCGGTGTATAATGACCGCGTTTTGCATCAAGTCTTAGGTATCAAAAAAGGTGATGTTTATAACGGGGTTCTTTTAAAGAAACGAATTCAAGACCAAAAGCCTGATGCTGAGGATATTTCGAGTTTGTATCAAAATAGTGGTTATTTGTTCTCTCAACTGCATCCGGTTGAAACTTCGGTAGTAAATGATACGATTAATTTTGAGATTCGTGTAATTGAAGGAAAACCGGCTTATTTTAACCAAATTTCGGTGGTTGGAAACGAGCGAACTAATGACCACGTGATTTATAGGGAGTTACGTACTCGTCCCGGTTATTTGTACAACAAAGATGCCGTGGTGCGTACCGTTCGTGAATTGGGTCAGTTGCAATTATTTGATGCACAGAATATTGACCCGCAATTCAAAAATGCCGACCCCAATGCCGGAACCGTTGATATTGAGTACAACATAACCGAAACAGGAGCCAGCCAAGTGCAGTTACAAGGAGGGTACGGTGGTGGTTCGTTCATCGGGACTTTGGCACTGATGTTTAATAACTTTTCAATCAGAAATATATTCAACCGAAAAGCCTATACGCCGCTTCCTATGGGTGACGGACAAACATTATCGCTTAATTTGCAAGCAAGTAGATATTATAGAACATACGGATTTTCATTCGTTGAACCTTGGATGGGAGGCAAACAGCCTGTGCAGTTTTCCATTTCGTTTAACCGCACGGAACAGTTCGGTTATGACTACCGAAGCTACGATGTTGATAAAAACAAACGAGTGTATATCACGGGGGCAACAGTAGGTTTGGCAAAACGTTTGCGCGTTCCGGATGATTATTTCCAAATTTCGCACGCGGTTAGCTACCAACACTATGATTTGCGAAATTATTCGTTAGGGTTGTTTACATTTAGTGAAGGAAGTTCCAATTCATTGGCTTATAATTTGACATTGTCAAGAAATTCAAGTGGTCCGAATCCGATTTTCCCAATGTCGGGGAGCAATTTCTCAATCAGTGCCAAATTAACACCGCCTTATTCGTTGCTTAACAATATTGATTACGCTTCATTAACAGTAGAAAGAGAGAAAGCAGTAGCTGATAATGATGCCGCACGAGTGGCCGAAATTGACAGACAACGTTTTCACTGGTTGGAATTCTATAAGATTAAATTTTCAGGAACTTGGTTTACCAACGTGTATGACAAATTGGTATTGAAGTTCGGAACAGATTTCGGATATTTGGGGGCTTATAACGCAGACAGAGGCATCGTTCCTTTTGAGCGATTCTTTATGGGAGGCGACGGTTTAGGCTATTATTCAATGGATGGGCGTGACAATATTCAAATGCGCGGATATGCCAATTATTCGCTCTCAACCAATGATGGTGAAAATATATTCAACAAATTTTCGTTGGAGTTGCGTTATCCCATCACGCTCAAACCGATGGCTTCAATTTACGGGTTGGCTTTTGCCGAAGCCGGAAATACATATAACGGATTTTCAAACTTTAATCCCTTCCAACTCAAACGTTCAGCAGGTTTAGGTCTGCGTTTGTTTATGCCGCAATTCGGTATGTTGGGTATTGATTTCGGTTATGGATTTGACAAGCCTTTAAACTCAAATGTTAAAAGTGGTTGGCAGACACACTTTATTTTTGGTCAGCAATTCTAACTTTGGCACGATATTTTCTATGGTAAATATCGGGTGAGATAAACTAAATTATTTTTGGTTATGGAAAAACAAAAACACATCGTAATTGTATTGTTACTTTTGGTAACAAGTGTTTCTTTTGCCCAAAAAGGTACAAAAATTGGTTATGTTGATATGGATTTTATCCTTGCCAATTTGGAAGAGTATAACGTAGCGAATCAGCAATTTGCATTACAAGTCGCTACTTGGCAAACCGAAATTGAAAAACGCCAAAATCAAATCCAAACCGAAAAAGATAAGCTCGAAGCCGAGAAACCCTTGCTCACACCCGAACTTATAAAGGATAAACAGCAAGAAATCGATTTGCTTGAACATAATCTGAATGCTTACAAAGAGCAAAAGTTTGGTGCTGAAAACGGGGAGTACATCGTTCAGAAGTTTATGTTGGCAAAACCTATTCAAGACCAGGTGTTTAACATCGTTCAGGAAATCGGGAAGCTCCGCAAATACGATATGATTTTTGAAAAAAGTGAAGTTTCAATGCTCTTTTCAAACAATCAGCATAATTTGAGCAATGTGGTGCTTCGTATCCTAAAACGGAAGGATAATGCAACCGACCGAAATAAGGAAATAAGCGAGCTTCTCAAAGAAAGTTATGATTTTGAGTTTGTTGAAGAACGCGTTAAACAACGTCAAGAGGCTGAAAAAGAAAGAGCTACCCGAAAAGCCCAATATGAGGAGGAACGCCAAAAACGATTGGAAGAAAACCAACGCAAACAAGCCGAATTAAAAGCATTACGCGAAAAAGAAAAGGCTGAATTGCAAGCCAAACGTGAAAAAGAAAGAGCCGAGTTGCAAGCCAAGCGAGAAAAGGAAAGAGTTGAATTGCAAGCCAAGCGTGAAAAAGAAAGAGCTGAACGTTTGCAAAAACAACAAGAAGAAAAACAAGAGAAAAACAAATAATTTAGAGTACTAACATTAATATTTATAAACAAACAGATGATGAGAAACATTAGAACAATTATGGTTGCATTAGCTCTTATTTTTGGAGCTACATCAATGGCTACTGCGCAAAGTAAAATAGCACACATTGATACTCAAAAACTTTTGGAAGAAATGCCCGAAAGAAAATCGGCTGAAGCTCAATTGAAAAAATTGGAACAAAGTTACACTGCTGATATTCAGGCGTCATTAAAAGAACTTGAAACCAAAGCGCGTACGTATCAAAATGAAGCTGCATCACTAACAGAAGCCCAATTGAAAGCCCGCGAAGCTGAGTTTATGAAAAAGTCGGAAGAAATCCAAACAATGGAAAACAATATCCGTCAAGCCAGAGAAACAGCTTTTCAAAACATTCAAAAAAAACAACAAGAATTGATTGAGCCAATCCTTAAAAAAGTAAGAGCTGCCGTTGAAAAGGTTGCCAACGCACAAGGAATTCAATACGTGCTTGATTCAAGCAATGGTTCGGGTGTGATTGTTGCCAAAGGTACTGATTTATACAGCGCCGTGAAAAAAGAATTAGGATTTTAATCATAATAATTCATTTTTTTAATTGAGAAAGTGTTCGTTTTTGCGAACACTTTTTTATTTTTGCACTATGATAAATGATAAACCCATAGGATTATTCGATTCCGGTGTTGGCGGAACAACCATCTGGAAGGAAATCGTGGCGTTAATGCCTCACGAAAATACCGTATTTTTGGCAGATAACAAAAACGCACCGTACGGAGGGAAGAGCAAGCAGCAAATCATTGAGCTTTGCGAAAAAAATACGGATTTCTTGCTTGAAAAAGGCGTTAAAATTATTGTGGTAGCTTGTAACACAGGCACAACCAATGCCATTTCGCATTTGCGAAGTAAGTATAACGTACCCTTTATAGGTATTGAGCCTGCCATAAAGCCCGCAGCATTGCAAAGCGTTACCAAAAAAGTGGGCGTGTTGGCAACGAAAGGCACGCTTTCGAGTGAGTTATTCCTTAAAACAAGTGGTAGCGTGGCTAAAAGCAATGGAATCGAACTAGTGGAGCAAATAGGAGAGGGCTTAGTCGAGCTTATCGAAGACGGAAAGATACACAGCGAGCAAATGTTCCGCCTATTGCAAAAATATTTAATACCAATGGTGGAGGCTAACATTGACCATCTGGTGCTGGGATGTACCCACTATCCGTATTTATTGCCACAAATACAAAAAATAATACCCCGAACGATTAAAGTCATTGATTCGGGCTACGCCGTAGCAAGGCAAACGCGCAATATCTTGCAACAAAATAATTTGGAGAATACTAATCAGCAGTCGCCACGGCATATTTGGTATGCCAATGGTAACCCTGCCGTGCTGAGGCAGTTTGCTCCGGAATGTGAAAATATAAAGGTGGAAAGCATTTGAGGCTTTCCACCTTTTTTTAATAGGTGTAATGCAAGCAGGAAGCTATTTTATTACATACCGGAAGTACTGTTTTGCTCGCTAACAGAGTCTTTTTCAGTTTCGGAATTCTTTTCCGTTTTCGTGGCTGACAGATGCGCTCTTCGTTGTTTGTAAGCCTTCATCGTGTCAAGCACTAATTTGTTTAACAAACGCATAAATGTGGTGCTCTCTTCCGATGGATTGATAACATTATTTGAAAAAGCGAACCGAAGCAACTCTTTAAAATTTTCTTGAGCTTCTTTCCTGACCTCTTTTACCTTAATGATGGGTGCCGATGATTGATTGTCGGCGCGCATTTCGGCAACTTCTTCATATTTAAGATTGGTTTCATTGAGCGAAGCTACCACTTGCGCAAGCCCCAAAGTACGGATATGCTTTGAGAATTCGGGCTTATCCAAATCTTTAAGAAGCGCATCGATGGCTTGCGACTTTTGTCGCATAGGCAAATTGTGAGTGCCTGTATAGCTTTTAAACTCTTTGTGGAGTGCCAAAGCGGCTTCTTGCTTCGATGCTATGGGATTTTTTCTTTCAAGTTTAAAAGACGAAATCAAATATGATAATGCCTGACTTCGTTCTTTATCAATCTTGCTGAGCGATTCGGTTTCTTGGCTTGCTCGGCTTTGTCGCGACGCCTCGGTAAGCAACTCTATTTGTGCCTGAATCCCTTTGAATAACTCCTCTTTCACAGCTAATTTTTCTGTAGAAGCCGTGCTTACTAACTTTACGACACCTTTTAAAAATTGAGTGTACTCGTCATTGTTCAATTTGGCAAAATTGGGAATTGAAATGTCTAATATTGTACTCATAATCTTACAATTTTATTATTAATACTATTTTAATGAAATCCGTTTGATAGATTTATTTTTTGTAACTTTGTCAAAGTTGTAAACTTTGATAAAGTTTTGAATGTAAAGTTTCCAGAGTGTTTGCATTCTTGTAACTTTTTATTTTTGTAATAATCAGAACTTATGTATTCTTGTAACTTTTTATTTTTGTAATAATCAGAACTTATGCATTCTTGTAACTTTTTGTTTTATAACTTTGTCAAAGCTCTAAGCTTTGACAAAGTTTTATTCTCAAAAATACTAAAAATTATTATTCTTCTTTGACAATAACTTTTTTAGTATCTAAACGTTCACGAAGCCACTTGGTTATTTTTTCAGAATCCTCTTTCTTCTGTTCAGGCTTGGTATCTTTTTTCCATTGAAGTCGGAAGATTGGCACGGTGTCAATCGTTTTGAAATTACTTTGTAGCTCATTAGCAAACGAAACAGCAACTACATTGTTGTAATTAATGGCAATTTCTTTGCTAATCTTCTGGAATTTATCTGCATTTTTGCTATATCTTCCCAAAGTTGCTAATTCTTTTTGTAAAAACTTAATGCGGCTTTGGCTCGATAGCAATTGTTCTTTATGGGTATTATACAATTCTTGCACGTACAGGTTCTGGTCTTTTTCGCGACTGTCGTTGAGTATACGCAATTCGGTATTTTTCAAATACGGATATTCATTTTTTTGGTTGTTCCAAAGTGTTTGAATCTCTTCGGAAATGGGAGTATCGCCAAAAAATACCAATTCAATGTATGATTTACCTTCATTATATTCCACTTTCGATAAATCTTTTAAAAATTTACCTTCCTTAAATTCATACGTTTGGATACTTTTCTCAATAAAAGTATTGGCGCTATTGGTGAATTGCGACTTTTTCCACACCTGATAAAAGGTATATCCGGCGGGTACAGTAACTAATGCAGCGAAAAAGTAGGCAAGACGTGAGAATTTTTTACGTCTCGAAGAGTTGGCATAGACAACCATCGGAACTTTTATGACTCTCAGAACAATAAAAGTTGCCAGACCGATGAAGAACGTATTAATAAGGAATAAGTAAAGTGCCCCGAATGCCAGCTTCCAATTACCTACGGCCAGGAAAAAGCCCACGGTACAGAGTGGAGGCATTAATGCCGTGGCGATGGCAACCCCAAAAATCACGCTAGCGATGGTACCTCGTTTTGCGCGCGCAATAACTAGCGCTAATCCTCCGAAGAAAGCAATAAGCACATCACGTATATCGGGTGTAGTTCGGGCTAAAAGTTCTGACGAAGTATCCCGAAGCGGGAAAAGCCAGAAGAAAACAAAAGCTGAAGTTACACTAAGCGCTACCATCACACCGAAATTTTTTAAGGCACGACGCAGCAAGTCCACATCATTGATTGCCAAAGACAGCGCCATACCAAGAATGGGTCCCATCAAGGGCGAAATTAACATCGCACCAATGATAACGGCTGTTGAATTGGCATTCAGCCCCAGCGAAGCTATGAAAATGGCACACATCAATATCCACGAAGTGTGTCCGCGAACCGGAATGTCTGCTTTTATACTTTCAATAGTTGCCGAAGTATCCGTATCGTGTCGGATATTCATCAGTTCAGAAAAAAAGCCTTTTATCTCAGTGAAGAGATTAGTTGGATTTTCATCAATAATTGGTTTCTCTTTTTCATTCATACACTTAAAAATTTAATTAATATAGTTTATTGCTAATTTTTTACTCTTTTTTGTTTCCGAACATTGTCAAAGTTACAAACTTTAACAATGTTTTATTTTTGTAATAATAAGAATGCCTACATTCTTGTAACTTTTATTTTTTATAATAATCAGAATGCGTGCATTCTTGTGACTTTTGGTTTTGTAACTTTATCAAAGTTGCAAACTTTGACAAAGTTTTGTTTTTGTAATAATAAGAATGCCTACAATCTTGTAACTTTTATTTTTTAGAATAATAAGAATTCCTGCATTCTTGTAACTTTTATTTTTTAGAATAATCAGAATGCGTGCATTCTTGTAACTTTTGGTTTTGTAACTTTGTCAAAGTTGCAAACTTTGACAAGGTTTTAAGTTTTAAATTGTCAGAATTACTACACTCTTATAACTTTTATTTTTTAGAATAGTTAGAATTCCTGCATTCTTGTAACTTTTGGTTTTGTAACTTTGTCAAAGTTTGCAACTTTGACAAAGTTGGAATGTCTAAACTTCCTGTTTTAACCGCTCGAGAGTAGGTAGTCCGGAACGGATATGCAAGTCGCGCTGCGGGAAAGGTATCTCGATGTCGTGTTTGGCAAATTCTTTGAAAATTATGTAATATAATTCACTTTTAAGTACCACGGGTTTCTGAATGTAGGTAGATGTCCACACTACTAACTCGAAGTTTAGCGAGTTGTCTCCGTATTCCACGAACCAAAAAGCCGGAGCCGGCTCGGGTAACACTCCATTATGGTTTTTGGCAATCTCCAACACGATGCTTTTTACCTTTTCGGGGTCTTCTTTATAGGCAACTGCTACGGGATAATGGAACCTTACGCGTCGGTCATTATGTGACCAGTTGGTGACATTGCCGTTTATGAATTGGGAATTAGGTACAATCACCGAAATATTGTCATTGGTAACAATGGTAGTTGAGCGCATTGATATTGCCACGACATCTCCTGAAATATCACCTACCTGAATGCGGTCGCCAATCTTAATCGGGCGTTCAAAAAGTATGATAATGCCCGAAATAAAGTTACTTGTGATATTCTGCAAACCAAAACCCAGACCCACGCCCAGTGCTCCCAGAAGCCAGCTGAATGCGCCGAGGTCAAATCCGGCAGATTTGAAAATAAATAAAAACCCGAACAGCAAGATGAGATATCGTATGATAGTTACGATTGCCGAGCGTGTGCCGTGTTCGGTAATTTTGTTGAGTAAAAACTTATGTTCTAAGAAGCGTGTAAAGCGTTTCGAGATATAAACAAGTGCCACACTTGCTACAATCAAGTAGATTAGCGTAAGCAGCGTAAAGTTGCTTCCCTGCACGTCGAACACTACAAAATTCATAATATCCTTGACTTTGGTGAAAAAGTCTGTTATAATTTCATTTTCCATATAGAATTTTTTGACAAAGATATAAAAAAAAATGATAAAGTCAATAGTTTTAGCAATTTATGTATATAAAAAGATAAAAATAATGCTTTTTAATCAATAAATATATTTCTAATAGCAGAATAGTAGGTGCGTGCAGGTATTCTTACAACTTTATTTTTCGATAAAAGCAGGATAGCAAATGATTAACCAATTAACGGGACTGAAAAATAGCTGTATTTCAGTAAATATACAATTTTTTGAGTTATATATAAGGAAGAAGGAATGCAATTTGGTATATCACGGATTTGGTTTTATTGTGATAAAGTGCTTTTTTATAATTTTGACAGAATGGAATTGGTTTTTTGCATTCATTCTTCAAAGAAATTACTCCGAAATTAATCCGAATTTTTGAAAGAAGCCTATTGATTTTTTTAACAGAAGCGAAATCGCCTAAGATTGTTATTGCATTTAATTTGATTAACCCGAAATGATACAATTGATTTGCTTGATTTTTAGTAAGTTGTGTGATTTTTGCGTGCAAGGAACTTTTCTTTTGATTAATTTTTTGATTTTTGGTGCTAAAACTATTTTTCTTTTGGCAGAAAGTCGTAATTTTGTGCCTTCAAAAAAACGATTTTGAATTACTATGAAAATTTCATACAATTGGATTAAAAAATTTATCAAAGTTGATTTACCGTCAGACCAAATAGCCGAATTACTCACCGATTTAGGACTTGAAGTTGAAGGTGTTGAGCGTTTTGAAAGTATCAAAGGCGGACTCAAAGGCGTCGTGGTGGGGCACGTTTTGGAATGTGAACAACACCCCAACGCTGACCGACTCAAAATCACCAAGGTAGATGTCGGCAACGGAAACGTATTGCAAATTGTTTGTGGCGCTCCCAATGTTGCCAAAGGGCAGAAAGTTCCCGTGGCTACTATTGGTACGAAACTCTTTGATAAAGAGGGAAATCCGTTTGAAATTAAAAAAGGAAAAATCAGAGGCGAGGAAAGTCACGGAATGATTTGCGCTGAAGATGAGTTAGGCTTAGGGCAGGGGCACGACGGCATTATGGTATTAGATGCCAAATATGAACCCGGAACGCCGTGTAGTGAAATTTTTGAGGTGGAAAACGATGAAATTTTCGAAATAGGTTTGACGCCTAATCGTGCTGATGCAATGAGCCATTACGGTGTGGCTCGTGATTTGCGCGCGGGATTGATGCAACGGGGAATGAATTTGGAGTTGATAAGTCCGTCCGTAACAAAATTCCACGTTGATAACCGATTGTCAAAAATTGATGTAGAGGTTAAAAATAAAGAACTTGTGCCGCGCTATGCCGGAGTAACTATTAGTAACGTTCACATTGCCGAATCGCCAAAGTGGTTGCAAAATAAGCTGAAATCCATTGGTTTAACACCTAAAAATAACGTGGTTGATATTACGAATTATGTGTTGCACGGGCTCGGGCAACCGCTTCACGCTTTTGATATTAATCACATTGTGGAAAAGAAAATTATCGTGAAAACCGCCGAGGCAGGTACTAAAATTACTACGCTTGACGGGGTTGAACGCACCCTTGACGCCGAAGATTTGGTGATTTGTGATGCTGAAAAACCGCTTTGCATTGCGGGGGTTCTTGGCGGAATAAATTCGGGCGTAACAACAAGTACCCGAACTATTTTTCTGGAAAGTGCTTATTTTAATCCCGTTGCCATTCGAAAAACAGCTAAACGACACGGAATCAGTACTGATGCTTCATTTCGTTTTGAGCGAGGGATTAATATCAATGATGTGAAATATGCCTTGATGTATGCCGCAATTTTGATAGAAAACATAGCCGGAGGGGTGATTTCTTCCGATATTGTGGATTTATATCCGAAAAAACAGGAGGATTTTCAAGTTTTCCTAACTTTTGACAAAGTAAACAAAGTGGTGGGACAAGTGATTTCCAGCGAGGCAATTAAAAACATATTGCATTCTTTGGACATAAAAGTAACTTCGGTAACAGAAAGAGGCTTGGGGCTTTTGATTCCGTCTTATCGTGTTGATGTTCAGAGAGAAGCAGACGTGATTGAGGAAATTTTACGTATTTATGGCTATAATAACATCGGTTTTTCTGAAAAAATCAACGCTTCGATGTTTCACTCGTCAAAATACGACGACCATAATGTGCAAAATGTAGTTGCTAATCAGCTTATTGGACAAGGTTTTTATGAGGTAATGACCAACAGTCTTGTTTCTGAAAAAATTATTACAAGTTATGAAAAAGAAGTAGGCGAGGCGGTACAAATTCTCAATCCGCTTAGTAGTGATTTGAGCCATATGCGTACAAATTTATTGTTTTCAGGCTTGGAAGTTATTGAATACAATATCAATCGAAAACGCACTGATTTAAAGCTATTTGAGTTCGGAAAAAGTTATCATTTCAGAAATGGCGAACGTATTGAAAATAAGCATTTAATGGTGTACTTAACCGGAAATCAGTTTGCTGAAAATTGGAATGTGTCTTCTCAAAAAACCGATTTCTTTTTGCTGAAAGGATATCTAGAAGTCATTTTTGAACGTTTGGGACTTAATGATATAACAATCAAATCTTTAAGTGATGGGTTTTCATTTATTCAAGAAGGGTTTCAGTGGTTTTTGAATGATACGTTCTTAGGAACGCTTGGTGTTGTTAAAGGTAAGGTGTTGAAAGATTTTGGCATTAAACAAGAGGTTTTATTCGCTGATATTTGTTGGGATACGGTGCTTGAAAATGTGAAAAATCACAAAATTACCTATAAAGAAATTTCAAAATTCCCCGAAGTTCGTCGTGATTTGGCTCTTTTGCTTGATGAGAAAGTAACTTTTGATGCTATTTATAAATTGGCCTTTGAAACGGAGAAGAAAATCTTGAAAAATGTAGGTTTGTTTGATGTTTATCAAGGGAAAAATCTCCCCGAAGGCAAAAAAAGTTATGCGGTAAGTTTTACGCTTCAAGATGAATCTAAAACTTTGACGGATAATCAGATAGATAAATCAATGCAGCATTTATTACGGAAATTTGAAGAAAAATTAGGTGCTGTTTTGCGAGATTAAGAAATAAAAAATACGCATAAATTTGGAAATAAATTTTTTTTGCATACCTTTGCGCTTTCAAAATCAGTACATAATAATCATTTAAATAATATTGGAATGTATTTAACAAAAGAAGTAAAAGCGGAAATTTTCAAAAAGTACGCAGGTTCAGAGACCAACACAGGTTCAGCAGAAGGGCAAATCGCTCTTTTTACTCACAGAATTAACCACTTAACGCAGCACTTGAAAGTGAATCGTAAAGATTTCAACACAGAGCGTTCATTGGTGAAATTGGTAGGTAAACGCAGAAGTTTGCTTGATTATTTGAAGAAAAACGACATCGAAAGATATCGTGCCATCATCAAAGAATTAGGCATTCGAAAATAAAAAAGAGGGGCTTTATGCCTCTTTTTTACATCTTAGCAATAAAATTTTTAAGTTTAATATTTTAGAATTAAAAATAAGCCTGTCGGTGCCGACCGACCATTGGCTGACTTATAACCACAGCACAACGTCTAAAGTTTAATTTTAATTTAAAAAAATGATTCCAGAAGTTAAAAAAGAAATTATTGACTTAGGCGACGGACGAACCATTTCCATCGAAACCGGAAAGTTGGCAAAACAAGCCGACGGCTCGGTAGTGGTGCGTATGGGGAATGCGATGTTGTTGGCAACCGTTGTTTCAGCCCGTGAAATCAATCCGGAAACTGATTTTTTACCATTAACGGTAGATTATCGCGAAAAATTTGCTGCTGCGGGGCGTTTCCCTGGTGGTTTTTTCAAACGTGAAGCTCGCCCCAGCGACCAAGAAGTTTTAACGATGCGTTTGGTGGATCGTGTGTTGCGACCGCTATTCCCGAAAGACTATCACGCTGAAACTCAGGTGATGATTCAGTTAATGTCACACGACGAAAACGTAATGCCCGACGCTTTGGCAGGTTTGGCGGCTTCGGCGTGTATTGCTGTTTCCGATATTCCGTTTGACGGACCTATCTCAGAGGTACGCGTAGCCCGAATCGACGGAAAATTCGTCATAAATCCTAATAAAGAGCAACTTGCACAGTCCGATATGGATATAATGGTTGGGGCTTCCAAAGATTTCGTGGCGATGGTAGAAGGCGAAATGGACGAAGTTTCGGAAAAAGATATGGCAGAAGCTATTAAATTCGCTCACGAAGCCATTAAGGTTCAGATTGATGCACAAATTCGTTTGGCGGAAAAAGTCGGGATTACCGAAAAACGTACTTACGAGCCGGAGCTTGAAAATGAGGAAGTTGAGCAAAAAGTTTACGGTTTGGCATATCCGAAATGTTACGCCATTGCCAAAGAAAATACCGCAAAACAAGAGCGTGGCGAAAAATTTGCTGCCGTAAAAGAAGAATGTTTGGCGTTGTTCACCGAAGAAGAGCAGGAAGAGTTGGCGATGCTTATCGATAGATATTTCGGAAAAGCTCAAAAAGAGGCAGTTAGAAATTTAATTTTAGATGAAAATATCCGTTTAGACGGAAGAAATACAACACAAATTCGTCCGATTTGGTGCGAGATTGATTATTTACCGTCTGCTCACGGTTCGTCAATCTTTACACGCGGTGAAACTCAATCACTTACAACCGTAACTTTGGGAACTTCACGCGAGGCAAACGTAATTGATTTACCAACGGAACAAGGTGAGGAGCGTTTCTATTTGCATTACAACTTCCCGCCGTTTTCAACCGGTGAGGCTCGTCCGCTTCGAGGCACGTCTCGTCGTGAAATCGGTCACGGAAATTTGGCACAACGTGCCTTAAAACGTATGATTCCAACGGAATGTCCTTACACGGTTCGAGTGGTTTCTGAAATTTTGGAATCAAACGGTTCGTCATCAATGGCAACGGTATGTGCCGGTACGCTGGCACTTATGGATGCCGGTGTGCAGATGACCAAACCCGTTTCCGGAATTGCAATGGGATTGATTACTGATGGCGAAAAGTATGCGGTACTTTCTGATATTTTGGGCGATGAAGACCATTTAGGCGATATGGATTTTAAAGTAACCGGAACCAAAGACGGAATTACTGCCTGCCAAATGGACATCAAAATCAAAGGATTAACTTACGAGATTTTGGAAAAAGCCTTGGAGCAAGCTCGTGAAGGTCGTTTGCATATTTTGGAAAAAATCACCGATACGATTGCCGAGCCGAAAGCTGAAGTGAAACCGCACGCTCCGAAAATCATCACGATGGAAATTCCGAAAGATTACATCGGTGCGGTTATTGGTTCGGGAGGTAAAAATATTCAAGGTATTCAGCAAGATACGGCAACAACCATCGTTATTGAAGAAGAAGGCGATTTGGGCATTATCGAAATTTTGGGTACAGATCCGGATGGAATGCAACGTGCCGTTGAAGCCATCAAAGCGTGTATTTTTGAGCCGGTTGAAGGCGAAACGTACAGCGTGAAAGTAACTAAGTTATTGGAGTTTGGTGTTGTGGTTGAGTTTGTTCCGGGGAAAGATTCGTTGCTTCACATTTCGGAAATGGCTTGGGAACGAACCGAAAAACCATCAGATTTGGTTAAAGAAGGTGATATTATCGAAGTGAAATATATCGGTATCGACCCGAAAACACGCAAACAAAAAGTGTCAAGAAAAGCATTGTTGCCCAGACCTCCGCGTGAAGACAAACCCAAAGGCGACAGACCGCGAAACGACAAACCCCGATATCAAAAATCGGATAAAAAAGATGGTAAATAACAAAACGTTATAAAATTAAAAGAGGCTTCAAGCCTCTTTTTTATTGATTAATTTTTCCCCATTCTATGTTGGGATTGTACTCTAATTTTCCGTTTTTTACGAGTAGGGGAGCGGCAATGTTGTTAGTGTACAAAGCTCCTGTTCCTAAACCTTGTGGCATTGGACTATTTAGCGTAAAAGTCCATTGAGCGATGGCGTTCAGCCCGATGTTACTCTCCAAAGCACTGGTTATCCACCAACCGATGTTTTGTTTTTCGGCTAAGGTAATCCATTCGTTTGATTTTTTGTAACCTCCTAATAAAGAGGGTTTTAAAATAATGTATTGCGGGCGAATTTCCTGCAAAAGTTTGGCTTTATTTTCAGAGGAAGCAACTCCGATAAGTTCCTCATCAAGTGCGATGGGCAGAGGTGTTTTTTCACAAAGTTCTGCCATTTTTTTCCATTGCCCTTGTCGGATAGGTTGTTCAATGGAATGAAGTTGCAAATCTGACAGGCGTTTTAGCTTTTCAAGAGCCTCGAAGGTAGAGAACGCACCATTGGCATCTACCCGAATTTCAATATCTTGCGAAGAAAATTCACGGCGTAAACGTTTCAGAATTTGATATTCCTCTTCAAAAGCAATCGCCCCGATTTTCATTTTAATGCAATGAAAACCTTGGGCAAGTTTTTTCTGAATTTGTGATTTCATAAAATCAGGTGTTCCCATCCAAATGAGTCCGTTGATGGGAATGGAAGCCTTGCCCGAGGTAAAATCAGAAGGAAGTAAAATGTGTTGATTTTCAGTTTGTAATGATAAAAAAGCCTGTTCCAAACCGAACTCAATAGACGGAAAGTCAGCAAGGTTTTCCCGCAGAAAAACGTCTCCCAAATGAATGTTATCGCACACCCATTGCAGTTTTTGCTCATAATCAGGACGGTCATCACAACTCAGCGTCCGCAACAAACCACATTCGCCAATGCCTGTTTTTTTTCCGTTTGTAATGAATAAAAAATAGGTTTCTTTTTGTGTGAGAATGCCTCGCGAGGTTCCCGACGGACGTTTAAAATTCAGTGTGTATTTTTTGTAAAAAGCTTTCATTTTGTGTTTTAAAATAAAAAAATCCGCAAGTTAAATAGTTGAACTTGACGGATTTGTGTTTTTAAATAACGAATAATTAGTTATTTTTTTATTTCTTTCGGAGCATTTACTTTTTTTGACATTTCCATTGAAATTGCCGAACGCTCAAACTTGATTTTTCCGGCAAGGGTTTCAATTACGCAACTGTCATCGGTAAGTTCCACGATACGACCGTGCATACCACTCTTTGTTACCACGTTATCTCCTTTTTTCATCTCTTGGATAAAGTTTTTTTCTTGTTTTTGACGTCGCATTTGCGGGCGAATCATTAAAAAATAAAGCACCGCAAACATTAATATAAATGGTGCTAATTGATTGATTGTGTTCATTTATAATCTATTTGGTAATTAGTAATCTAAAATTGTTAAAGCAGTCCGCGTCCTATTTTTTTTAGTTCATTTTTTTCTTGAAATTCCTTCGAGAGTTTGTCTAAAATTCCGTTGATAAAAATACTACTCTTGTCAGTTGAATATTCTTTTGCAATTTCAAGATACTCATTTAAAGTGACTTTCACCGGAATGGTAGGGAAATTCAAAAATTCACAAATTGCCATTTTGATGATGATGTTATCCAAGAGTGCGATGCGTTCCTTATCCCAATTTGGGGTTTTTCCGTCAATGCTTGCTTGTAATTTTTCATCATTAAGAACTACTTTTTTTAGCAAATTGAAAGCAAAATCCTTATCATCTTCATTTTTAAAGAGTTTAGGCACAAAATATTTGTCGTTACTTTGTGGCGTAACGCCTTTTAGCAATTTCAATATAAACGTATTTACAATTGAAAAATCATCAACCCACGTGAGGTTAAAATCCTCAATGTATTCGTATATTTTATCGTCAGGAGCAATGAAATCTTTAAAAATGGCTACAATAAAATCTCTATCTTTATGAAAATCAGTAGTTTTATTGCTCATATATTTTTGATACAACGGACTGTCAATAATCTTCTTGTAGATGATTTTAACGTATTCACTGTCCAAATCCCAAAGATTCATCTTGGCGTTGTTGATGGCATCTTGCAATAGTTCATTATTTGAAATGGATACTAAAACCTGATTTTCAACAAATTTTCGTGATGGGTCTTTGTCTTTTGCTGTTGCCAAATATTTTTTTTGTGCAATTTCAATTTGTGTAATTGCCATATTATGAAGCTCTTTCAGCAGTGAAAAGGTTAGCAGATAGAGGTTGTAAGTGTCGTTGGCACTTTTCTGTAAAAATTTTAATTCTCTGTCCAAATTTTGATGTTGATTTTGCTCCATTGCATAGATGGACTGCATTACCTTCACCCTGATGTGTCTTCGTGTCAGCATAGTTTAAGAACTTTTAAAAATATGATTTGATGCTTTATGTTTTTTGCGGTACAAAGATAAAAAAAGAAACTGAAATACCAAATGTTTTTTTGTATGTGTTTAATAATTAAGGCTTTCTACTGATGTTTTTCACAATTACATCATCTTACTTTACTTAGCTTCCTGTTTCTTTTGTAAAACTTCTTAATACCCAATCTCTTCTACGATTTCAAGTCCGTAACCTGACATACCCACATAGTGCGATTGACGCGAATTAGTCAGTAAACGCAGCTTCCTAAGGTTTAAATCGTGCAGAATTTGAGCTCCCATTCCAATATCTTTGGTATCTGCCGACGGCTGAGGCACGTAATGACCGCTCTGTTTCTCTTTTATTTCCGTAATGCGCTTCAAAAGGTTTTGTGAATAGCCTTCTTTGTTAATAACCACAACGGCTCCCTTGCCTTCTTGATTGATTTTCTTAAAGATACGTTCCAACGGATTGTCCTTGTCATTGGCTACCACCTCCAAAATGTCATTACTGATAAACGATGCGTGTACGCGCGTCAGTACGGGTTCATCGGGGTGCCAACTTCCTTTGGTAAATGCTAGATGTATCTGTTTGTTGGTCGTTTGCTCGTATGCTCTTAGGCGAAATTCCCCATAAGGTGTTTGTAGATTAAAATCTTCCTTCTTCGTGATTAACGTATCCTTGCGCATTCGGTAAGCTACTAAATCTTCTATGGAAATGAGCTTCAACTCAAAGCGTTTTGCCACTTCTGCCAGCTGCGGAAGCCGTGCCATCGTGCCATCTTCGTTGAGGATTTCCACCAGAATGCCGGCGGGCTGCAATCCGGCAAGGCGGGCTAAATCTACGGCAGCCTCGGTATGTCCCGTACGCCGAAGTACGCCTCCTTCCTTCGCCCGAAGCGGAAAAATATGTCCCGGACGCCCCAAATCAAAAGGTTTGGTATCCGGATTTACCAGCGCACTGATGGTTTTTGCCCGATCGTGGGTTGAAATGCCCGTCGTGCAGCCTTCTCCCTTCAAATCAACTGAAACGGTGAACTGCGTTTCGTGCAAAACGGTGTTATTTTGTACCATCATAGGCAAATCAAGCTCTGCGCAACGTGTTTCGGTGAGCGGGGCGCAAACCAGTCCGCGACCGTGCGTAACCATAAAGTTAATCATCTCGGGTGTTACCTTTTCAGCCGCGGCGATGAAGTCCCCTTCGTTTTCGCGGTCTTCATCATCAACAACGATGATGACCTTCCCGTTTCTGATGTCTTCAATGGCTTCTTCTATGGTATTTAATTGTATGTTTTTCATCTGATTCTGTAATTCGAGGCAAATATAACCATTAATATGATATCAAAAAAATGAAATCTTGTTTTTCTACGGCTTACGCTCCGTTTAAAAAGTCCGGAATGGCTATCGGAATGCTTCCCTTTTCAACGGAAAGCTGTGAAAGTTCGGCAATGGACGACCACAACGCTCCGTCGTACACGTTTTGGTCTAATGTCAGTCCGTTTTTCAGGCAATACACCAAGCGATAGTCCATAATGATGTCCATCGGCTTTTGCTCCGGCAATTTTTCCCTCAAAAAAGCAGTTTCTTTTATGTACGGATGCTGGTTTTTCTCCAAAAATCGGGTTACTTCGTCGGGCGATAACTGTGGCGTGTTCCGCTTATCGAAGTAAAGTTGCGGCGTAGGATATTTCTGAATAAAACCATCGGTTCCGCTGAGCAAAAAGATGCGGGAATAGGGGCGCGGACTGGTGTCATCGTGCTGTAACAGAATGGTTTTACCCAACTCTGTTTGGATAAGGGTCAGATTAATGTCGCCTGTGTATTGTGCCTTGGCTTGTGGTGATTCCTTTCCAAAGGTAGCCGCTGCATACCGCCGCATTCCGATAGAAAGTGATGACATCGAGACCAACTTCACCAAGTTGTCGCCCCGCAAGATGTTCATCGCCTGACAAATAGGGGCGATGCCGTGTGTAGGGTAGGGGTTGCCGTTGTGCGTCTGGCTGTATTTCATTCGCCACTCGCCCCTGAGGGTGTCCCGCTCGTTTTGCTTGAAATTTAGTCGGCGTAAATCGTGTATATATGCCCCTTCGCCGTGCACAATCTCACCGAAATCGCCCCGCTTCGCCATTTCGATGGTCATTAGTTCAAAACTGTCGTAGCAAGCGTTTTCGAGCATCATACAATGCCGTTGGGTTTGCTCTGCCGTCTTAATGATTTTCCGGCAATCGGCAACGCTCATCGCCAAAGGCACTTCGATTGCCACGTGCTTACCGTGTTGCATTGCGTAAATTGCCATTTCGGTGTGCAACTCCCAAGGAGTGGAGATGTACACCAAATGAATTTCGTCCATTTGGCATATTTTTTTCCAATCTTCTGCTTGCGAAAAGAAAATTGGAGGTATTTTTTGTGTTGCCGTGATGTCGCGGGCTTTTGCTACGTACGGCTCGTGCAAATCTGCCACTGCCGCTATGTGAACATCCAAGTGCATATACCGCTTCAAAGCTTCAATGCCCCGAATACCTACGCCGATGAACCCAATACAGAGGTTTTCAATAGGCGGAACCCGTAAATCGAATACTTTTGCCATTTTGTTGTTATTTTTTGTATTGCAATTTGATGACTACTACCTTTTATGGTATAAAATATTGCTTTTTTAGCTTAAAATAAGTCGAATGTTGGTCTGCTTACCTTGTTTTGTGCTATTTTTTATCAGTTATATGGTCAATTGCTTTAAGAATTACCTCGTAAATACGTTGTAATTGTGCGTTTGTGATGATATAAGGCGGTAAAACATAAATCGTGTTGCCAATCGGACGCAGAATTATGCCGTTTTCGATAAAAAAGTTATATAATTCGTTGCGAATATTGCCATAATAAGACGTATTTCCGGCTACTTCCACCTCAAAAGCTAAAATAATGCCCAGCGTGCGTATGTTTTTGGCTTTCGGGTGCTTGTTTAGTTGTTGTGCAAAGGCTTTATGATGTTGCTCGATGCGTTTTATGTTCTGACGAGTTTCATCAGATTGCAGCAATCGGATTGCTTCAAGGGCGATGGCGCACGCCGTGGGGTTTGCCATATACGTATGCCCGTGAAAGAGTGCTTTATTTACATCACTGTCATAAAAAGCATCGAATATATCCTGTGTTGTGGCAGTTACAGCCAGCGGAATTGTGCCTCCGGTGAGCGCCTTCGATAGACAAATGATGTCAGGTTGATTGCTGAGATACTCACAGGCAAAGTTTTTACCCGTTCTGCCAAATCCAGTCATCACCTCATCGGCAATGGTAATAATTTGATGGCTTTTTGCGATGGAAATAAATCGGTCGAGGGCTTTTTCATCATAGATTTTCATTCCCGCCGCACCTTGTACCAACGGCTCAAAGATGAAAGCGGCTACCTGATGCTTGCTGATGGCTTCAAGAAGCTTCTCTTCCGATAAATGTTCCTTGCCCTTCTCGGGAATGGGAATGCGAACGACCTCCAAGAGCTGTTCTTTGAATGATTCGGTAAAGAAAGAGATTCCCGACGCAGCCATAGCTCCAAAAGTATCGCCGTGGAAGGCATTTTCAAAGGCGATGATGGTGTGCTTCCGTTGCCCTTTATTAAAAAAGTACTGGATTGCCATTTTTAGGGCGACTTCTACGGCTGTTGAGCCATTGTCGGAGTAGAAAATCTTCTGTTTGTCGGGCAAAATGGCAAGTAATTCTTCTGCTAACTGCACCGCAGGCTCGTGCGTGAAGCCTCCGAACAAAATATGTTCAAGCCGGCTTAATTGTTTGTACGCCGCTTGTGCCAAATGTGGGTTACTATGTCCAAAAGAGTTCACCCACCAGCTTGAAATGCCGTCAATGTACTCTTTTCCGTCCTCCCCCCATAGTAAAGCATCTTTCGCTTTAACGATTCCGATAGGTTTGGCAGCTGTTTGGTGTTGCGTGTAAGGGTGCCACAGGTGTTTTTGGTCTCTTTCTTGCAGATTCATCTTATTTTGGTATTTATCGTCTTATTATTTAACAGGATATTGAACTTTTATATACTTTTGGGCTTATTCTTTTTAAGGTTTTTATTGAAATAATAAAGGCTGGTTTTACAATGCTAAATTATTTTCTTATTATTTAAAAGGGAGTAAGGTTGCTACTGCTGTTTTTTGGTTTGCTACATACATTTTTTAGTTTGCTACGTACAATTATTATACTGCTACTAATTGTTTTTCTATTGCTACGTACATCTTTTCAATTCCTACTTATTACTTTTGTGTTACTACTAACGGATTTTTTAGTACTTCTGACAGATTATTGCATTATTGTTAAGAATTTGTGTTTCTACTGACTGACCTTCTATTGCTTTAATCATTTTATTGATTTTTTGTCAATGCTTTTATAAGTATTCATAAAGGAATTTTTTTACTTCTCAAAGGAATTGAGTATTGATTTTCGTCCGATAGTTTTTGTGATGATGTCTTTGTCAATATTCCACCCTCTGGCGGGGCTATATTCCCTTCCGTAGAGAATTATTTGAATGTGGAGCTTGTTCCACTTATCCTCGGGGAATAAACGCTTGGCATCTTTCTCGGTTTGCGTAACACTTTTGCCGTTTGAAAGCCCCCAGCGGTACATTAGCCGATGAATATGTGTGTCTACCGGAAACGCAGGCACTCCGAAGGCTTGCGACATTACCACGCTGGCTGTTTTATGTCCTACGGCGGGGAGTTCTTCCAAGGCTTCGAAACTTTGAGGTACTTCTCCGTTATGCTTGTCGATTAAAATGTGTGATAATTCATAAATTCCTTTTGACTTGGCAGGCGAAAGCCCCACCGGTTTGATGATTTCACGTATCTCTTCAACGGATAGCTTTATCATATCGTACGGATTGTCTGCTTTTGCGAAAAGTAAGGGTGTTATTTGATTCACGCGCGCGTCGGTGCTTTGCGCCGAGAGGAGGACGGCTATTAATAGAGTGTACGGGTCTTTATGGTCAAGGGGAACGTCCACCTTCGGGTAGATTTCCTCTAATGTGTCGATGACAAAGGTTGCTTTTTCTGATTTTTTCATTGTTTTTGTGTGTTTTTTTAGTGAAATGGGTCTGATGCTGTGTTGCTTCGGGTTGCTATACAAAAAAAGTAAGGCAATTCAGCTTGTAATTACCTTACTTTATATATAATGTCGAAAACTATCCGATACATACGGGTTGCGTGTCGTTATTTACTGCGGATTATTGTTCCGCTTTTGCGTTATGAATGTCGGCTACGATAGTATTTTTAACCGCTACGATTTGATTTTGAACGTTATTGATGTCAATTTTAACGGCTTTATGCACCTTGAAGGTGATTTTGTTGCCCAACCCGATGGGAAATGCCCCATATTTGAGTATTTTCCACGAATTATTGATGGTAATGGGCACTACATAGCCGTCAGGTAGTTGCTTCATAATAACTTCAAGCCCCTTGGTTTTAAACGGACGCGGTTTGTCGCCTCGGCTTCGCGTTCCTTCGGGGAAAATAAGTCCCGCTTGTTTGTTTGCTTGTAGCGATTTGCCAAATGCTTCCAACTGAGGGATTGCGCTCTGTGGTTTGCTTCGGTCAATCAAAACTGAGCCGTTGTGGCGCAAGTTTATGGTGATGCTCGGCGTGCCGTTGCCCAACTCCTTCTTTCCCACGAATCGAATGCTGTGCTTGCGCAGAAACCAAATCAGCGGAGGCACATCGTAAATGCTCTGATGATTGGAAGCGAAAATAAGCGGTGCATTGTCCGGTAGCGGAGCTTCAAAAGTGAACTTCACTCGGTTTGCTGTGATTAACAATGATTTGATGAGCAGTAAATTCAGGAAATCGACCAGATTTTTATGGGCTTTTTTGCCCAAATAATGAATACAAATCCACTGCAACGGATGGAAAATCAATAGCAATGAGCTGAAAACCACGTAATGAACTATGCTGAGCGGGTAAGCAAGTATTTTGGTCATAATCGCACGGGGTCAAAAGCCGTAATCGGCAGTGTTTGGTGTTTTCTTTTGAATGTTTGAGGCTGTTTTGGGTTTAAAACAGCCCTGTAATTCGTTTATTTTTAAAGAAAATCCTCTTACCGATATTGATTTTTGTGAAGGAAATTAGCAAAATTCGTCGTAAGCCTGTTGCAGATTTTCAGCGATGATGTCTGCGTTTCTTCCTTCAATATGGTGACGTTCAAGCATATGCACAAGCTCTCCGTCTTTAAACAGCGCAATGCTTGGTGATGACGGCGGGAAGGGCAACATAAACTGACGCGCCTCTTCGGTAGCCTCACGATCAACGCCTGCAAAAACAGTGGTTAAATGATTGGGTTTCTTGGCGTTTTGCAGACTCATAATGGCAGCGGGTCGGGCATTACGGGCGGCGCAACCGCAAACCGAATTTACCACAACCAGCGTAGTGCCTTCTTTTTTTAGTGCCTCTTGAACGGCTTGAACATTCTTTAATTCCTGAAAACCAACAGCTGTTAGTTCGTCTATCATTGGTTTTACCAATTCCGGTGGATACATAGTATTTTAATTTAGTTAGGGCGCAAAGGTAGTAAAAATAATTGATACGGCGAAAAAACTTGTTGCTCTGTTCTTCGTTTTTAGATAAAATCTGTATTTTTGCGCTTGATTTTATTCTAACCGAAAAAAAATGTCAAAAAGATTCACCATCACGGCTGCTTTGCCGTACACCAACGGTCCTGTTCATATCGGGCATTTGGCAGGAGTTTATGTTCCTTCTGATATTTATGCGCGTTATCAACGCTTGAAAAACAATGATGTAGCTTTCATCTGCGGAAGTGACGAGCACGGCGTTGCCATTTCAATCAAAGCACGTAAAGAAGGCGTTAGTCCGCAAGAAATTATCGATAAATACCACGCAATTATAAAAAAATCGTTTGAAGATTTTGGTATTTCGTTTGACAATTATTCACGAACCTCACTTCCGGTTCATCATAAAACGGCTTCGGATTTTTTTAAAAAACTCTATGCGCAAGGTGATTTTGTTGAAGAGGTTTCCGAGCAGCTTTATGACCCGGAAGCCGAGCAATTTTTGGCTGACCGTTTTGTTATAGGCACTTGCCCCAAATGTGAAAATCCGGAGGCTTACGGTGACCAATGTGAAAAGTGCGGAAGTTCATTAAACGCCACCGATTTGATAAACCCTAAGTCGGCAATTACAGGTACGAAGCCTGTTTTAAAACAAACTAAGCACTGGTTTTTACCTTTGAACCGCTATCAAGATTTTATTGAAAAATGGATTTTGGAAGGACACAAAAATGATTGGAAACCAAACGTGTACGGACAAGTAAAATCGTGGCTTGACGACCAATTGAAGCCCCGTGCCGTAACGCGTGATTTGGATTGGGGAATTCCCGTGCCGGTGGAAGGTGCCGAGGGGAAGGTTCTTTACGTTTGGTTTGATGCTCCCATCGGATATATTTCATCAACCATTGAATGGGCAGTTCGTGAAGGCAAAGATTGGCAGCCTTACTGGAAAGATGAAGACACTAAATTGGTACACTTTATAGGTAAAGACAATATTGTGTTTCATTGCATTATATTTCCGGCGATGTTAAAAGCCGAGGGCAGTTATATCTTGCCTGATAATGTTCCTGCCAATGAGTTTTTGAACTTGGAAGGTAATAAACTTTCCACTTCCAAGAATTGGGCGGTTTGGTTACACGAATATTTGCAAGATTTTCCGAACAAGCAAGATGTTTTACGTTATGTGCTGACGGCTAATGCCCCCGAAACCAAAGATAATGACTTTACGTGGAAAGATTTTCAAGCCCGAAACAACAATGAACTCGTTGCGATTTTCGGTAATTTTGTGAATCGGGTTATGGTGCTGATACACAAGTATTATAACGGAAAAGTTCCGGTTGTTGGGGCTTTTACGCCGGGTGATTTTGAGGTTTTAGAGTCGGTTAAGGCTTTTCCGGGCAGTGTTGCGGCTTCCATAGAGAAGTATCGCTTCCGTGAGGCGCTTCAAGAGGTGATGAACTTGGCTCGTTTGGGCAATAAATACCTTGCTGATGAAGAACCTTGGAAAGTTATCAAAGAAAATCCTGAGCGTGTACAAACCCAAATGTACGTTGCACTGCAAATAGCCGCCGCTTTAACGGTTTTATCGGAACCTTTTTTGCCTTTTACGGCTGAAAAACTAAAACGGATTTTAAATTTTGACCAATTAGCAGCCGTTCCAACGTGGGACAGCATCGAAACACAGCCTATACTCATTCCGCAGGGGCATACGGTGGGTGAAGCACAACTTCTGTTTGAAAAAATAGAAGATGAAGCCATTGAAAAACAACTCCTTCGATTAGAAAAAACAAAAATGGATAATATCGCACAAGAAAAATCGGCTCAAAACACTTCGGTGGAGCCTCAAAAAGAATTAATATCGTATGATGATTTCGCCAAGATGGACATTCGTGTCGGTACAATTTTAGAAGCTGAAAAAATGCCGAAAGCCGACAAACTTTTGGTGTTAAAAATCGATACGGGCATTGACGTTCGTACCGTAGTGTCGGGCATTGCCGAGAGTTTTTCGCCCGAAGCCATCATCGGGAAAAAAGTTACCGTACTTGCCAACCTTGCTCCGCGAAAATTACGGGGCGTTGAAAGCCAAGGAATGATTCTGATGGTTGAAAAGCTCGATGGTAAACTGGCTTTTGTGAATCCTGATGAAGATGGAATCGGCAATGGAACCGTAGTTAAGTAAATTCCATTACTTTTATACTAAGTTGAGCGTGTAGGCAGTTGCCTATCACGCTCAATTTTTTTAATTGCACTTACAATTTTTGTCATTACTTCCGCAGGAATGCTTCTTCTTTTTGGAAGGAATAAAGTTACGCACCAAGAAAAGCACTGCTATCACTACCAGCACGTAAGCAATTATCTTTTGTATGTCCATTTTATTGGTTTTTCTGTTATCTTTTTAAAATTTGCACTTTATTTCTTATTAAAAACTTCAAAATACTGCCTTTCCAAAGCCTCCCGATGGTCAGGGTGAGCGATATTAATCATTGATTTGATGCGTTGATGAATATTTTTTCCGTATAATTCAGCAATTCCGTATTCCGTAACGACATACTGCACGTGTGAGCGGGTTGTAACCACACCTGCACCTGTTTTTAAGAAGGGTACGATTTTGCTCTCGCCTCTTTTAGTAACCGAAGGCAGCGCTATAATCGACTTGCCGCCTTCACTGAGTGATGCACCGCGCACAAAATCAATTTGCCCGCCTACTCCCGAGTAAATTCTCGTTCCGATAGAGTCGGCGCAGACCTGTCCGGTAATATCAACCTCTATGGCAGAGTTGATAGACACCATTTTAGGGTTTTGCCGAATCACAGCCACTTCATTGGTGTAAGTTGCTTCACGCAATTCTACCATTGGATTGTCATCAACAAAATCATAAAATGATTGAGAGCCCATCATAAATGATGCTACGATTTTTCCTTTATCAATTTTCTTTTGTGAACCGTCAATGATGCCTCTTTTAATAAGTTCAAGCACGCCATCAGTTAAAAGTTCGGTATGTACACCTAAATTTTTCAGATGATACATTTGTGAAAGTGTGGCATCGGGGATACTTCCGATTCCTAACTGAATGCAACTGCCGTCTTCAATCAAAGAAGCAATGTGTTTACCGATTTGGTTTTCTGTTTCATTGGTTTGTACGGCGTTTAAGGTAAACAGGGGTTTATCATACGGAACAAGAAAATCAATATCGCTCACGTGAATCATTGCATCGCCAAAAATGCGGGGCATATGTTTGTTCACTTGGGCAATTACATACGTTGCATTGCGCAGTGCAGCCTTGCAGGCTTCAACTGAAACTCCCAGTGAGCAATTTCCGTTTTTATCGGGCGGTGAAACCTGAATGAGAGCTACATCTACTTTTATATGTTGTCTGTCGAATAACAGAGGGAGGTCGCTCAAAAAAACAGGCGTGTAACTCCCGATGCCGGATGCAATCACGTGGCGCACATTTCCGGATAAAAAGAACGAATTGGTAAAGAAACTGTCCTTATATTTTATATCGGCATAAGGCGCATTGCCCTCTAAGTGAATATGACCGATGGTTACATTTCTGAGTTCATCAGCTCGTTGGGTAAGAACTTCAATTAAATGAGTAGGAACAGCCGAACCGCCTTGCAGATATATAAAATCATTGCTCTTGATGACCTTTAAAGCCTCTTGAGCGGTTGTGTATTTCTCCATAAAATCTATTTTTATTTTTAGTTTGTATATAAAATGGAATAAGGATTATGCTTCATTGGTATTTTCCTTTTTCTTATCGCTTGCTTTCATCCTCTTAATGATTTTAGAGATGTTATATTCATCTTTTTTGTAACTACCCTGATAAATAAGTTTCCCTAAATTGGCAATATGGCTGATATATCCATAAAGGGTTTCATATTTAGTATTTTCATTATTGATAACCTCTTTAATTTGGTTCATCACAACATTTTGCTGGATATTCAGCTTTTCAAGTTCATCAGTTTTTGGCTGAATTTCATCTAAAAAACTATCGGGCATATCCATCATTCTTTCTTTGTGTTCTTGATAATAGGAAAGGGATTTTCTGATGGAAGTTACGGAGCCTTCAATGTTTCGGGAGCGTAATAAATGAATGATTTTTGAAAGCATTTCGGTTTCAAAGTCTGAGTTTCGGGCATATTTTTTCAGGAATACGAAAATAAGACGCAATTCATCGGCTTTGTCGTAAAGCAATTTGGTTGTTTCTTTTTGTTCTAACTTTAACTTTACGGTTGATTCAATATTTTTGGCTGCCTCAATGGCTTCTTTAAACTTTGCTAAATACTCACTGTCCATTGTTTTAAAATGTTTTGTGAAATCAGCAATGTCACGTTCAAAACTTGCTATGATAAAATTGGCAAGTGTAATGTAATTTTCTTTTTTTACGGATGGATGTAACGGCATAACACTATAAATTTAAATGATTAAACGACTATTGTTTTTCTTTTATTACGAAATTTGTGCGAAAGGTACAATAATAATTTTGATTTGCAAAATTTTTTGTATATTTTTTTTTGATTTTTTTGTGTTTGCTATCTTTGTCAAAGTTCAAAACTTTGACAAAGATTTATGACAGTATGTTTTTTGAGTGTTTTTTACCTTTGGCAAAGTTCAAAACTTTGATGAAGTTTTATTACAGTGTGTTTTTTGAGTGTTTTTTACCTTTGGCAAAGTTCGAAACTTTGACAAAGGTCTATTATAGCACTTTTTTTGAGTATTTTATTATTTAGATTACTTATTTTACTTATTAGGAAGTCTATTTTACTTGTTGAATTTGTTTAAACTTTTGTAATAAACTTCATTATAATCCCTAAATACAGCATTGTATTCCAAGTTGTATTTAGGGTTTCATATCTCATTATCAACCCTTTAAAACCGTCGAGCCAAGCAAAACTCCGCTCTATTTTAAAGCGATTTTTATACAACTTTT
>NZ_JAUNKD010000047.1 GCF_030532915.1 Capnocytophaga sp. | reverse complement strand
AAATGGCGTATTATAACACGACAATATATACTGAAAAATATGTAAGGGTGAATTATAATTCGCCCCTACGTTGTAAAAAATACAAAATGGCGTATTATAACACGACAATATATACTGAAAAATATGCAAGGGCGAATTGCAATTCGCCCCTACGTTGTGAAAAATATAAAATGGCGTATTATAATACAACATACATACTAAAAAATATATAAGGGCGTATGCAATACGCCCCTACATTATCAAAAAAACATACAAGAAAACACCTCATCTTGTCTTATTTCAAATAAAATATAATCGGTCGAATTATAATTTGACTCTACATTGTAAAAAATACAATCGGGCGTATTACAATACGCCCCTACATTGTGTAAAAATATACCATAAAACTACTTTTCCTGTACTGATTAAAACAAAATAAGGACGAATGAGTACTCGTCCTTTATTATTTTGGTTGAAATAGAATAAGATTAGTCCTTTTTTGGTGCTGTTTCTATCAAAAATTGAGCGGTATAGCTCTTTTCTTGCTTTGCTACTTCCGAAGGAGAGCCAAAAGCAACCACTTCGCCACCTCCTTTTCCGCCTTCATAGCCAATATCGATGATATAATCCACTGCTTTAATCACATCAAGGTTATGTTCAATGACAAGCACCGTATTTCCTTTATCAACTAACTTATTCAACACGTCTAACAGCACACTTACATCTTCAAAATGAAGACCCGTAGTGGGTTCGTCCAATATATAAAATGTATTACCCGTATCTTTTTTAGAAAGTTCCGTTGCTAATTTCACCCGCTGGGCTTCACCGCCCGAAAGTGTCGTTGATTGCTGCCCCAAAGTGATGTAACCCAAGCCTACTTCCTCTATTGTTTTTAATTTACGATGAATTTTCGGTATGTTCTCGAAAAATTGAACCGCATCAGCGATGGTCATATCCAAAACATCAGCTATTGATTTTCCTTTATAACGAACTTCCAACGTTTCTCGGTTAAATCGTTTTCCTTTACAGGTTTCGCACTCGACGTACACGTCCGGTAAAAAGTTCATTTCGATGACTTTCAAGCCCGAACCCTCACAGGTTTCACATCTACCGCCTTTGACGTTAAAGCTAAACCTCCCCGGCTTGTATCCGCGTATCATTGCTTCCGGCGTTTGCGTAAACAGCGTACGGATTTCACTAAAAACTCCCGTATAGGTTGCCGGATTGGAACGAGGCGTGCGACCGATGGGCGACTGGTCTATTGCAATCACTTTATCGATGTTTTCCAGCCCTTCGATGCTTCCATAAGGCATCGGAACCTTCACCGCATTGAAAAAATGGGCATTTAAAATCGGATAAAGCGTTTCATTTATCAAAGTTGATTTACCACTGCCCGAAACCCCCGTAACGCCAATCATTTTCCCCAACGGAAAGGTTACGGAAACGTTTTTGAGGTTATTTCCGGTACAACCGCGTAAAATAAGTTCCTTGCCGTTGCCTTTTCGGGGCTTTTTCGGCTGAGAAACAAGCCTTCTGCCGCTAATATAGTCCGCCGTGATAGTTTTTGCTTCCATCATTTGGCTCGGCGTGCCTTTAAAAATAATTTCCCCGCCGTTTTTGCCCGCTTTGGGTCCTATATCAATCACATAATCGGCTTCCAATATCATTTCTTCGTCGTGTTCAACCACTAAAACGGAATTTCCGATGTCGCGAAGGGCTTTTAACGAGTTGATAAGCCGTTTGTTATCGCGTTGATGCAGCCCGATGCTGGGTTCGTCCAAAATATACAAAACGCCCGTGAGTTGCGAACCGATTTGCGTTGCCAAACGTATCCGCTGGGCTTCCCCGCCCGATAAGGACTTTGAACTACGGCTCAGCGACAGATACGTCAGTCCCACATCAACCAAAAATTGCAAACGCGTTCCTATTTCCTTAATAACTTCCGATGCTATTTTCAACTGCTTGTCCGAAATATGCTCCGGAAGCCTTGCAAACCAATCCGATAGCTCCAAAATATCCATTTTAGCCAGTTCGGAGATGTTTTTTTCGTTTATTTTGAAGTAAAGAGCCTCTTTCCGCAGGCGGCTTCCGTTACATTCCCCACACGGAAGGGTGTCCATAAACTCGGCAGCCCATCTTTTTATAGAGGAAGAGTCGCTGTTATCGTGTTGATTCTTAATAAAATTGACAATACCCTCAAAATCGATTTCGTACTCTCGGGTGATGCCCAAAACGTCCGATTTTACGGAAAATTTTTCCTTCCCGCCGTATAATATCAGCTCAATGGCTTCTTGCGGAAGTTCCTCGAACGCATCAGTGAGTTTGGCGTTAAATTTATGCAATATGGTTTCCAATTGCTTGAAAATCCACGTATTTTTTTGCTCTCCTATGGCTGAAATAGCGCCGTTTTTGATGGAAAGTTGTTTATTGGGAATGATTTTATCCAGATTTACCTCCTGCACTTCGCCTAATCCGTTGCAATGCGGGCACATTCCTTTGGGAGAATTGAACGAGAAGGTATTAGGTTCGGGAAGCGGATAGGAAACACCGCTTGTCGGGCACATCAGATTGCGACTAAAATACTTTACCTCGCTTGTTTCTTGATGCAGTACCATTAAAACGCCGTCGCCATAGTGCATTGCCGTTTTAATAGACTCGCCGAGGCGTTTTTGGGTCTCTTTTTGATTGTCGATAAGCATTCGGTCGATGACGATTTCGATGTCGTGCGTTTTATAACGGTCGAGTTTCATTCCTTTCTCGATGTCACGGATTTCGCCGTCTGTCCGTACCTTCACGAAGCCTTGTTTGGCAATCTGCTCGAAGAGTTCGCGGTAATGTCCCTTTCTTGATTGCACAACAGGGGCTAAAATGTTAATTTTTTGGTTATTATATTTCTCGGATATGAGTTCTTGCACTTGGGCATCGCTATAACTTACCATTTTCTCACCCGTTTGGAAACTATACGCATCAGAGGCACGCGCAAAGAGCAAACGCAAGAAATCGTATATTTCCGTAATTGTACCAACGGTGGAACGCGGTGATTTTGAGGTTGTTTTTTGTTCAATAGCAATGACGGGCGATAATCCGTCGATTTTATCCACGTCCGGACGCTCCAATCCGCCTAAAAACTGCCTTGCATAGGCTGAAAACGTCTCGATGTAACGGCGTTGCCCTTCGGCATAAACCGTATCGAACGCCAATGATGATTTTCCGCTTCCGGAAAGCCCCGTAATAACCACGAGTTGCTCTCGGGGAATGTCAATGTCTATATTTTTAAGGTTGTGAACCCGTGCGCCTTGCACTTCAATTTTGTTTTCCATTTTCGGATAAAAATTAGCGCACAAAGTTATGAATTTAATGCGAAAATGTAAAAAATAAGTCCTTTTAAATTAAAAACGAAAGCAAAAAACCCGAACGCCTCTTTATTTTTTTGCACAGGAAGACAAAAAAATCGTACTTTTGCCCCTGCGTTTTACCCGCAAAACCACAAATACTAAAAAAGACAAGCAAACACGATGAAAACAGTATCCACTGCGGAAAATTTATGCGTTATTTACGAAGACAATCACCTGATTATCATCAACAAAAGAGCCGGCGACATTGTTCAAGGCGACAAAACGGGCGACGCTCCGCTAAGTGAGATTGTCAAAGCCTATTTAAAGAAGAAATACAACAAACCGGGCGAGGTTTTCCTCGGCGTGGTGCATCGGTTAGACCGCCCCACAACCGGAATAGTGGTTTTTGCCCGCACTTCAAAGGCTTTAACGCGCCTCAATGCCCTTTTTGCCGAAAAAACTGCCGTTGAAAAAACGTACTGGGCGGTTACCGACGCACTTCCGCCCGCTAATTCGGGTACACTAACGCATTGGCTTACACGCAACAGCGAAAAAAATAAATCAACAGCGCACGCCAAAGAGGTTTCAGGCAGTAAAAAAGCCGTACTTCACTACAAAGTGCTTAAACAACTGCAAAATTATTACTTAATTGAAGTGGAATTGGTTACGGGCAGGCATCATCAAATCAGGGCGCAACTTGCGGGGGTGAATTGCATCATTAAAGGTGATTTAAAATACGGAGCAAAGCGCTCAAACCCCGATGGCAGCATTCATTTACACGCCCGCAAGCTGTCGTTTATCCATCCTGTAAAAAAAGAAAGGGTGGAATTCGTTGCTTCCTTGCCTGATGATTCCGTATGGAAAGCCTGCGAAACGGATTAACCTCAAAACGAAACACCCGCCCCGACGCTAATGCCCGAAGCTCGGTATCCTGCCAGATTAATATACTGATATTTAGCCCCGACGTTGAAGTTACGGAAATGATACTTCCCGCCGATACCGAATACAAGGATATCGCTCTTATCAAAGAAGCTGTATTTAAAGTCGGTTTGGATTGAAAAAGGTTTCAGAAAGATTTCATTGCCTACTTCGGTTGCTAATCCAAACTGATTAACGTCATTGGCTATGTAGCTCGCCCCTAATCCCCAATACATTGACACGTAAGGCGTTCTGATTCGGTAATATTGCCCTGTTAGGGAGATAAGGTCTAAGTTTTCGTTCTTAGCCGCCAGTAATTTTTCCCAAAAATGGGCATACTGGGCGTTTATTGCAAAACGACTCCCCAAACGCAATTTCACGTTCAGGTCATTCATAAACAAAGTAGCTCTTTCCGAGAAGTAATAATTGGATACGTCCAAACGCCAAAGGGTGAAGTTGTTCCAATTGGCGTATTGGTAATCGCCTTTTGCCCCTGAGGCAAACGGATACGGGTTAAGTGTGGATTGATACATCGGGCTATTGCGCTCGGGAGGCGATTCAACCGCGATATAATAGGCAAGCCCGACGGTTATCTCAAAAATGAGTCCGGTAAATAATCCTAAAAATGAATCTGAAAAGGAATATGACGGCTCGTAAGTGGTTCGGCTTTCACTTTCACGGCTAATTATTTCAGAAGATTGCTGTTTTTCGGTAAGATTTTCCTTAGCGCCTTTCAATTTACTTTGCCCTGACACCGAAAAGGTTATCAGTGAGAAGAATAAGACAAGAATTCGTTTCATTGCATTGTTTTTAGTTGTTATTTTCGCTTTCCGAGTCGGTAAACTCAATAGTTTCATCAGATGACGAGACTTCATCTTTGAATGACTGCCACGTTTCGGGGGCAATAACACTTTCAAAGGTAACTTTCTTGTTTTCAATGCTTTTTATAATGTATTTTTCCCTTTCTTTTGACATTGGGTGGGAACTAATCCACTTCAAAGCCGAAAATTCTCCTTTGCTGAGTCCTCGCATAAAATCGGCAAAGGGCTTGGGGTCTATTTTTGCATTCAATAAATAATTAACACCCAGCAAATCGGCTTCTTTTTCCATTTCCCTACTAAACGCCGATGATGAAACCATTTGAATGATATCACCCATTACTGAAAAATCGGACTGACCCGAAACCAAAGCAAAAAGAACGCTCAGCCCCATCTCTCGCACAAGTGATTTAATCACGTGGCGCTGTTCAATATGCGCCAGCTCGTGTGCTATCACGCCACTTAACGCTTCGGGGCTCTCGGTTTGGCTTATCAATCCCGTATAAACAACCAACTGACGGTCGGGCAACGCAAATGCGTTTACGTCATCGCTTTCAAAGATGTAAACCCGTAAAGTTTCTGTTGAAATATCATTTGCCTGACAGATTTTAGTTACCAAACTATCAAGGGTTTGCGTAACGTAATGGTTTTCAAGCTCATCATTTTCTTTTTTAAATTCCCGAAGCATTAACTCGCCCAGTTCGGTTTCCACCCGCTCGGTAAATTTGTTATTTTGGAGCTTTTCGATGTGAAAAATACCTATCCAGTTAATTTGTTGCAACAACAGCCACAGCCCGAAGAACGAAGCCAAGATAATGAATCCTCTGATAAATAGTTTGTTAATCATTTGACGTCATTGTTTTACTGCTAAATCAGTAATATCCCCGTAAAACCACCACGACAGATGCACACCTTTTCGCACCTTTGCTGCCGTGTAAATCGTTGTTATAAATTCGGTAAAATTAAAGAGAAAAGCCGTTATTACGTAAGCAATATAAGTGTTGGTAAGTTCATTTTGTGCAAACAGAATCGAAATCGTCCACCAAAAAACCACTACATTGATGGGCAAAACCGATAATTGTGAAAACAACGCCTGCGTGCAATGCCAACGCACAAAATACGAACTTTTGCGATGAGCCAGAAAAAACACAAAGGTTGCCACCAAGTTAAGAATCGGCAAGGGCATTCCTATCATAAGTGCCACAACCGACATCAAATAGCTATTTGAAGCCCGCTCCTTATCGCCTTCACTTACCCGATAATTCAGCTTTTTAATCGTTATCATAAGCCTTTATGAATGTTCCAAATCCAATTTAAAATAACCAAAACCAATAGCGGAAGATAAACTTGTGGTTTTTTCAGAATGTTTTCCGTTTTTTCGTAACAACGATACACCGTTTTTTTGCCCGAAAACCAATCAAACAAAAGCATAAACGGAAGTACCAGCAAGCCCAATGCGGTAATTACCCCCAACGGATTTAAATAAAGCGCTTGAAAAAAATCGCCCCGAAAGAAAGAAACCACCGAACGCGTTGTGCCACACGACGGACACGGAATATCGGTAATATGCTTTGACATACAAACCGTTACCCCCACTTCGTGCTTTTGCAAAAAGATACTTAAAAGTAACCACCCCCAGCCCAAAATGCAAAGCACCGTCAAGAGCGTATATACGTTTTTTGGTGTCAATTACAAAAGTGCTGCTTGTAAAATTTCGGCGTTTTTATCACGTGTGGCATCTGTTATTAAAAACCAATCCACTATTGTCCAAATTCCCAAACCGCCACAAGTGAGTAGTTTACCGATGCCCAGACCAACATCGCCTATGTAAAATCGGTCAACGCCACTGAACAACACAGCGGGAGTGAAAAGAGAAAGCAACAATGCTGTGGTTGGGTCTTTAAATTGAAGTGTTTGCAAATATACCCAACGTTCGTCACTAATATCAAGCAACCGCTGACGAATTTGCGGAATTAATTCTGCCTTGAAAAATTTCGCATTTGCGACAAGAAACATATCTACTTTTTGTGCGTCCATAAAACAATCATAATGAGGTGCAATATTAGCATTTTTTTTCGTATAATACAAAAATCTGTTTTTGTAATGTGAAAAAATTTTTGAAAAACAGTGCAAGGTACTATAAAAATCGGCTGTGCCAGCTTTCTTCCAACGGAATTTCCCAATGTGCTTCATATTCCAACTTGGTGTTTACCAAATTATTAAACACAATGGTTTTTCCTGAAACAGATTTATTTTTAACCATTTTTTTAAAATCGGCTAAGTTTTTATACGCAATAAATTCGCCTTGCCGATAACTTACGTTCATTCGATCAAGTAAATCCACCTGATAGTCCTTTTCCAACTGCTGAATAAAACGCGCTAAATCATCAAGCGAACAGCCTGATACCGAATGCACTTCTTGATTTACGCCTATGACAATAAACCGATTGTACCGCAACTCGAAAGCCGCCTGTAATCCCAATCCGTGGGCTGTCCAACCTTCTAAATATTGTTTGATTTTCAGTTCCAATTCGGGCAATTCCGATGCGGAAAAACTGCGGTTGCTTTGGTATATCCAAATGCGTGCGCTGTCGGGTAGTTCAGTGAAATTTATGTACATTTTGATATTTTTAAATTTTATTATTCAGTTTCTTTTAGACCTTCGTAAAGCAATTCTGCTATATCTAACACACTGATTGTCTGTTCTTTTTCTTTAAATTTAATCCCGTCGGTAAGCATTGTGTTACAAAACGGACAAGCGGTGGCTATCACCTGCGGACGCACGGCAAGGGCTTGTTCGGTTCGCAAAACGTTGATGTCTTTATTTCCTTTTTCGGGTTCTTTAAACATCTGTGCTCCTCCCGCTCCACAACACACCGACCTACTTTTAGTTCTCTGCATTTCAAGTAGTTCCACACCTAAGGCTTGTAATATTTCACGCGGAGCATTGTAAATTCCGTTACCGCGCCCCAAATAACAAGGGTCGTGAAACGTGATGCGTTTTCCGTTTAATTTTTGAATATCAATAGGTAGTTTTTTTTCGTCAATTAATTTTTTTAGAAATTCGGTGTGATGCCACACCTGATAATTACCGCCCAAAGCAGGATATTCATTCTTTAACGTATTGAAAACATGCGGACAAGTGGTAACTATTTTCTTAACGTTGTAACTATCAAGAATTTGTATGTTTGTCAGTGCTTGCATTTGAAACAAAAACTCGTTTCCGGCACGTTTGGCGGGGTCGCCCGTATCACTTTCTTCCGTTCCAAGTACGGCAAAATCAACCGATGCCTTATTGAGCAAATGCGCAAACGTCCTAACGATACGCTTGGCACGGTCATCGTAACTTCCGGCACTGCCCACCCAAAATAAATATTCAGGCGTTCTCCCTTCTGCTGCAAGGCTTGCCATTGTTGGAACGTAAAACGTATTTGTCATCGTAATAAATGCTGTTTTAATAAAGTAAAATAATTTAATTTTCAGTTGCCCAGTTCATTCGGTCGGCTTGGCTATATGCCCAAGGTGCGCCATTATTTTCAATGTTGGTCATCATTGTGTTAAGTTCTTTGGGCGCTGCCGATTGTTCCATCACTAAATATTGACGCATATCCATAATTATTGATAACGGATTGATACTCACCGGACAGGCTTCAACACAGGCATTGCAAGAAGTGCAAGCCCAAAGTTCTTCGGGAGTTACGTAATCGTGTAAAAGTTGCTTGCTATCATCTTTGAAACTTCCTCCATTGGCATCTATGTTTTTGCTTACTTCCTCCAAACGATCGCGGGTTTTCATCATAATGTGGCGTGGCGAAAGTTTTCTGCCCGTTGCATTTGCAGGACATTCATCAGAGCACCGCCCGCACTCGGTACAGGTATAAGCATTGAGAAGCTGTACCCACGTAAGGTCAAAAACATCAGAAGCACCAAATTTTTCGGGTGGATTTTGCATTTCGGAAGATGTTGCAAAGGGGTCAGTGTTGGGGTCAAGCATCAATTTGACTTCCTTCAATACATTTTCGTTGATTTTCAAGGCTCCCTGCGGACGCACAGACGCAAAATATGTGTTGGGAAACGCCAAAATAATATGCAAATGCTTCGAATAGTACAAATAATTCAAAAAGAACAAAACACCCGCAATGTGCAACCACCAGCAAGTACGTTCAATAGCGATTAACGTAGTTGTTGAAAAATCAGAAAAAAGTGGCACAATCCAGTGACTTACAGGAAAGCTCCCTGCCTGCACATAGGGTGATACTCTCAACGATTGCAAGCAAAAATCAGCGGCATTCATCGTTAAAAATAACACCATTAAAAACGCCTCGATATACAAAATAAAGTTACCGTCTTTCTTTGCCCAATTTTGTAATTCTTCTTTTTTAAATCGATTTATTTTCAACACATTACGTCGAATCCAAAAAATAGAAACCGAAATAATAACCAGCAGTGCCAATACCTCAAAAGAGACTATCAAAATGTCGTAAATTTTTCCGAAAGAAGCAAACAAACGATGTGTTCCTAAAATGCCATCTAACACAATTTCAAGCATTTCAAGATTGATAATGATAAAACCCAAATAAACAACAAGATGTAATAATCCCGCTACGGGGCGTACCGTCATTTTTCCTTGCCCCAACGCAAGGCGTAACATATTTTTCCATCGTTGCGAGCGGTTATCCGAAGTATTTTCACTTTTTCCCAAACGAATATTCCGAATAAGTTTGCGAACATTTAGCGTAAAAAAACCGATACCAAAAGCCAACAACAAACAAAACAATATGTTAGGTAAAAAACTCATAATCAACTTTTTATTTATCCTTCAAAAAAAGGATAACAAACGATGCAAATTTATTAAAACAAAAACTCCGGATTTTATTCGGCATTTTCCTGATAAGGTTGCTGTTTTTTCCCGAAAACGGAAAAGTGCATATATCGCTTCGGATTTAAACGCAAATCTTGCAACAATAACTCCAACTGTTTGGTGGCTTGTTCCAGATTTTTGTAGAGATTTTCGTCTTTCATCAACTTGCCTACGCTTCCTTTTCCGGCATCAACATCTGCCAAAATTCCGTTTAAATTCGTCAGCATTTTTTGTGCATCAGCAATGACTTTGCTCAATTCGGCACGGGCTAATTCGTCTGACACTTTTGCCAAATCCGAAGTTATTTTATTGGCATTTTCCAAAGTCCCTTGCAAATTCATCTGATTGGCTATCAGCATTTTATTTAAATTTGCCGATGCCTGACTCATTCCGTTCATCGTAATGCTCAAATCGGCAATTGATTTTTTTAAATCGGCAATGGTTTTGGCATCTAACAACTGATTTACCGAAACAAGCGTAGTGTCGGCATTTGACAGTAAATTATTCAATTTCAATTGTGTAGGCTCAATTTTTGTGCTCAACGACTGTAACATATCCATCTGAATTGATGAGGGCAACTCATCACCCGACTGGGCTATGGGCGCTTGGTCAAAAACGGGAATGATTTGTAAACCCGCTCCTCCTAAAAGGCTGTTATAGAGCTCCATTTTGCTGTTTTTTGAAAAAGAAAAATCTTTTGAGCAAGAAACCGAAATTTTAATTTTAGCCGTTTTTTCTTCCAATTCCACCGATTCCACAACGCCAACCTGAACGCCGTTTACGGTAACTTGCGTTCCCGTTTTTAATCCGCCCGAATGGTCAAAAACAGCGTAATACGTATTAGTTCGTTTAAATATTGATTTGGATTTCAAAAAGTTAAACCCTACAAAAAAACTGGCTATTCCGGCAATGACAATAAAAGCCGTTTTAACTTCTCGTGTTAATTTCATATTGTATTTTTCAAGTTTATATTCAAAATTTTAGCGAGGCAAAAGTACGCATAAAAACCTAATTTTTGCATAAAACACATTTAAAATTTATTATTCCTGCTTTTTGGCTTCTTCCACTTTTATTCTTTTTCCGTTGGAATACGCCACGATGTAAGCATCTTTAAATCCTTTTTTTTTAGCAGTGTTGAGCAACGAAACCACTTCTTTATGCTTTTTGGCGTTACCGTAAAAATAACAATACACCTTGCCTACTTTTTCAACAGAAATAGGTGATAATCCCTTAAAATTAAATGCTTTGGTTTCCATTTTTTTAGGGCTTGACGAAATTTGCACCTTATAAATGATGTTTGATTTGGAAACCGATTTTGATTTGGTTTTACCGCTTGGCTTGGCTTTTGATTTGCTTGCCGAAGCACTTTTAGCAGTCGTTTTTTTTGCCGAAGCCCCCGATTTAATAACCACTTCATCAAAGTCGGAAGAAGTGCTTTTGCCCTCAATCCATTTTTTATATGACAAGATGGCTTGTGCAATATTTTCAGCAAAATCTTCCTGCCCTTTTGCCGAATTTAAGTACTTCAATTCATCGGTGTTTGACATAAAAGCCGTCTCAATCAGCACACTGGGCATATAAGTTTGGTGCAACACGATAAAACCGGCTTGCTTCACACCCCGATTCACCCGCTTCATTTCGTCAGTAAAATTAGCTTGCAAAAGTTTCGCTAAATGAATGCTTTGCTCCAAAAATTCTTCTTGCATTATAGACAAACCAATGAACGACTCAGGCGAATTAATGTTGTAATTCGCATATTTTTTCTGATAGTTATCCTCCAAATAAATCACCGAGTTTTCAGCCTTTGCTACCTGAAAGTTTTGCTCATTGGCGTGAAGCCCCAGCACGAAAGTTTCAGCTCCTGAAACCTGCGTGTCGTGCGCATTACAATGCACTGAAACAAAAAGATTTGCCTTTGCTTTATTGGCAATAGCACCACGCTCATAAAGATCTACAAACGTATCGTCTTTGCGGGTGTAAATAACCTTCACATCGGGGTGTGCGGCTAATTTTTTGCCCACCGCTAAAACAATTTTCAGTACGATGTCTTTTTCATAGATTTTCCCGGGCGCTACTTTCCCGGGGTCTTTCCCGCCGTGCCCCGCATCTAAAACTACTTTGAACACAGGGGCTTTCTGTGCGTAATTCACCGCACCAAAAAAACACGACACCATCAACAAAAAACAAGATAAACGACTCATTTTCAATACTTATATATAACTTAATCGAAATATTTTACCTACCAATCGGGCAAAGGTAACAAAATTACTTGAAAGTTAAAATTTTTTGTGCTTTGCTTATAATTCCAAAATGATTACTTTTGCCAAAATCATTTTGACAGACAAATGCTACAAAAATTATTCAAAAACTATCGTTTCATCACGGTTTTGTGGTTCGGATTGGCACTGGCAACCATCATTCAAAATGCCTTTATACGAGGAGAATTTAACAACTACCTGATTTTCAAAGGTGTATTTTGGCACACCATAAAAAAACTATCGCTATACGCCGAATATCCGGCGGAATACTTCGATGTGAATCATTACGGCGTAACATTCAGTGCCATCATCGCTCCGTTTGCTGTAATGCCCGACAAATTAGGCGTAACACTCTGGATTTTAGCCAATACCGCCTTCCTGTTTTGGGCAATTCGGCAACTGCCTCTGTCAAGAACCGCCATCATCGGTATAATGCTCATCGCGGCTCACGATTTGTACACCGCAGCGGCTATGCAGCAGTTCAATATCAGCATAATAGCCCTTCTGGTGGGTGCTTATGTCTTCATTCATCGCAAACAAAGCCATTGGGCAACATTACTCATCGTTATCGGAATCGTAACAAAGATTTACGGCATTGTAGGACTGGCTTTTTTCTTCTTTTCAAAAGATAAAATTCGGTTTGTGTGGTCGGGAATTATGTGGATGCTCCTCCTGTTTTGTTTACCAATGCTCTATTCGTCAGCAGATTATGTGCTGTCGCAATATCAAGAGTGGTTTGTTCGTTTGGCAGAAAAAAATAATTCCAACACAAACGCCATAACCTATAATTTGCAAAATCTGTCGCTTTTAGGATTCTTGCAACGCACGGGGATTTACAACAACAATCTGGTAGTAATCCTCGTGGGACTTGTACTCTTTGCCCTGCCTTATTTACGACTTTCACAATACAAAAACACGAATTTTCAGCTGATGTTTTTGGCTTCGGTGAGCTTGTTTTTGTGTCTTTTTAGCACAGGAACAGAAAACAGTACCTATGTGATTGCTTATGTGGGCATCGGAATATGGTTCGTGGCGAGTCCGAATCAGAATAAAAAACTGAAAATAATGCTTTTAGCTCTGGCAATACTGGCTTCATTATCACCAACCGACCTTTTTAAGCCTTTAAAAGAGGGCTACATCATTAAATATTCGCTTCGGGCTGTTCCACCGGCAATCATCTGGCTTACACTGATTTACGAAATGTGTTTTTTAGATTATAAAATCGCCGAAACGCCCGAACTTAAAAACTAAAAACAATGCAAAACAAACAAATCGATATTGTCATTCCGTGTTATAACGAATCAGGAAATTTTTGTGTATTGTATGATACAATACACAAGGTTTTTTCAGGAAAAAACCTTGAAAATTACACTTATAGACTCATTTTTGTCAATGACGGAAGTTCCGATAATTCGTTGGAGGAGCTACAAAAATTGAGCAATCAGCACAAGAATGTAAAATATATCTCGTTTTCACGCAATTTCGGACATCAATTAGCCGTAAAAGCCGGTCTTGACCACGCAACGGGCGATGCCGTTATTTCAATGGATGCCGATATGCAACATCCGCCGCATCTTATCCCTGAACTTATCAAAAAATGGGAAGAAGGCTACCAAGTGGTAGGCACATTACGCACCTACGGAGAGGAAATAGACTCCAAAAAGAAGCGAACTTCAAAGTATTTTTACAAAGTGCTGAACCTAATATCCGACGTGGAAATCCAAGAAGGCTCGGCTGATTTTCGATTGCTTGACAAAGCCGTCGTGGAGGTGGTAAAAACGATGCGTGAAAATGAACCTTTCCTCCGTGGAATGGTTCCTTGGGTGGGATTTAGTCAAACTTATATTCCGTATGTGGCACAAAAGCGTTTTTCGGGCGAAACGAAATACACGGTTAAAAAAATGCTCAAACTGGCACTTACAGGCGTTACCGCATTTAGCGTAAAACCACTTTACTTTGCTGTTTATTTAGGATTTACTTTTTCAATGCTCGGTTTATTGTACGTACCTTACGTGCTATGGTCATTTATAAGCGGAACAGAAATATCAGGATGGGCTTCACTGATTATGACAATTGTTTTTTTTGGTGGTGTGCAACTTATTATCTTGGGAATTATCGGTATTTACATCGGAAAAATCTTCAAACAGACCAAAGAACGCCCCAATTACATCATACAAGAGAAAAATTTTTAGCAAATAGCTAAATTATATGACAAAACAAGCCTTTGTTAGGGTAATATGCCCCAACAAAGAGATTAAATACATAAACAATAAAGTAAAATAGACTTTATAACAAGTAAAATAGACTTCCTAATAAGTAAAAT
>NZ_JAUNKD010000046.1 GCF_030532915.1 Capnocytophaga sp. | reverse complement strand
CCTTTTCTTTCTTCGATAAAAAACCTTCGATAAACTTGCATCAAGACATCGTTGACCAAAAAAGAATCGCAGCTTAAATCGAACTGACGTTATTTAATAAACCAACAGTACAGATTTTCAAAATCTGTACTGTTTTTTCGTTTCTAAAAATTTATGTTTTTAATCATTTGTAAACCGAAATGTCTGCTGCTGAATAAGTGCCTATAAATTATAGACGTGCATTTTTTCTTTTCCGCACGTGCGTTTTTTCTCACGGAAACAACACTTTTTTCAAATACGCACCCGTGTAACTTGCTGAATTTCGGGCTACTTCTTCGGGGGTGCCTTGTGCGATGAGTTGCCCGCCTTTGTCGCCGCCGTCTTGCCCCAAGTCAAGCACATAATCGGCGGACTTTATCATCTCCAAATTGTGCTCGATGACGATAATCGAATGCCCTTTCGCTATAAGTGCCTGAAACGAAGCGAGTAACTTGCCAATATCGTGAAAATGCAAGCCCGTAGTAGGCTCGTCAAAAATGAACAAGACCTTCTCTTTGCTTTCCGACTTCGCCAAAAACGAAGCCAGCTTGATGCGCTGCGCCTCCCCACCCGAAAGCGTTGATGAAGATTGCCCCAGCGTTACGTAGCCCAGTCCCACATCTTGCAGCGGTTTTAGTTTTGTGCTGATTTTCTGTTGCTTATGCTTGTCAAAAAACGCAATGGCATCGTCAATAGTGGTGTTTAACAAATCGGAAATGGACTTCCCTTCAAAGGTTACTTCCAGCACTTCCTTCTTGAAACGCTGTCCGTGGCAAGCCTCACAAAGCAAGTGCACGTCCGCCATAAACTGCATTTCAATGGTAACCTCGCCTTCGCCTTTGCACACCTCGCAACGCCCGCCGTCCACGTTAAACGAAAAGTGTTTTGGCTGAAAGTTACGCAACTTCGCCAATTTTTGTGCGGCATAAAGGTTGCGAATGTCGTCATACGCCTTAATATACGTTATCGGATTGGAACGCGAGGACTTGCCAATCGGGTTCTGATCTACAAACTCCACCGACTGAATGTGCTTGTACTTGCCTTCGAGCTTCGAGAACTGCCCTGCTTTTTCGGTGTTCATATCCAGCTCTTTAAGCATCGCCGGATATAAAATCTGTTTGATGAGCGTTGATTTGCCACTGCCCGAAACGCCCGTTACCACCGTGAGCATATCCAGCGGAAGTGTAACGTCGATGTTTTTCAGATTGTTTTCCCGACAGCCCAAAAGCGTGATATAATGCGGCGAAGTACGTCGTTCCTTTGGAAGGTCGATGTGCATTCGTCCGCTGAGGTACTTGCCCGTGAGCGAATCCGCTTTCAGAATTTCGGCATACGTGCCTTGTGCCACCACTTCCCCGCCGTGCGTTCCGGCTTCGGGACCAATATCGATTATGTAATCAGCGGCTTTCATAATGTCTTCATCGTGCTCCACCACAATCACGGTATTGCCCAAATCACGTAATGATTTGAGTACGCCGATGAGTTTTTCGGTATCTTTCGGGTGCAGACCGATGCTGGGTTCGTCCAAAATGTACATTGAGCCTACCAAACTGCTGCCCAGTGAAGTTGCCAAGTTGATACGCTGGCTTTCTCCGCCCGAAAGCGTGTTTGATTTTCGGTTGAGTGTCAGGTAGTTCAACCCGACATCTGACAGGAACTGCAAGCGATTTTCGATTTCCAACAACAAACGGCGGGCGATGTTTCGCTCATAGTCCGAAAGCGTTAATTCCTTAAAGAAACTTTGTAATTCTTCTATGGAAATATCCACCAAATCAGAAATGCTCCTTCCGTTAATCTTCACATAGTCAGCTTCTTTTCGTAGGCGTTTGCCGTCGCATTCGTTGCATCGGGTCTTCCCGCGGTAACGTGCCAACAGAACGCGATTCTGTATTTTGTAATTTTTTTCTTCCAGTTCCTTGAAAAAATCCGTCAGTCCGGTGAAAAATTTGTTGCCGTCCCAAACTAATTTTTTTTGCGCCTTGGTGAGTTCAAACCACGGTTTATGAATGGGGAAGTCGAACTTGTAAGCGTTCAAAACCAACTGGTCGCGATACCAACCCATCGTTTCGCCCCGCCACGGATAGATACAATTATCGTAAACGGAAAGGGCTGTGTTCGGGACGATTAGCTCCTCATCCAGCCCGATGGTATCGCCGTAACCGTCGCATTTCGGGCAAGCTCCATACGGATTGTTAAAGCTGAACAGATGCACGTTCGGCTCTGAAAATTCAATGCCGTCCAACTCAAATTTATTGCTGAACGTGAGTTGTTTACGGGTTTCTACTTCCTCAATAATGCACTCGCCTTTGCCTTCAAAAAAAGCCGTATCCACCGCATCAGCCAACCGATGGCTAAAATCGTCGTTGTGTTGTACGATAATTCGGTCGATAACTAACAGAAAATCAGAATCGATACTGCTTAAATCGGCTTCATCAATACGGATAATTGCTCCCTTATGCTGAATGCGTACATAGCCCTGTTGCAACAGCAGTTGAAGCACTTGGGGCGTTTTTCTGCCTTCGGCAATGTGAACGGGCGACAAGAGCAGCAACTTGGTACGCTCCGGATAGCTCAAAACGGCATCAACCACATCGGTAACCGAATGTTTTTTTACTTCCTTTCCGGAAACGGGCGAGTACGTTTTGCCGATGCGGGCAAAGAGCAATTTCAGGTAATCATATATTTCGGTGGACGTCCCGACCGTAGAACGCGGGTTAGACGTATTAACCTTTTGCTCAATGGCGATGGCGGGAGCGATGCCCACAATGTTGTCCACTTTCGGTTTGTCAAGCCTGCCCAAAAACTGGCGTGCGTACGAGGAGAGGCTTTCCACGTAACGGCGTTGCCCTTCGGCATAGAGCGTATCGAATGCCAAACTGGACTTGCCCGAACCCGATAAACCCGTAATAACCACCAACTTATTACGCGGAATGCCAACGGTAATGTCTTTTAAATTGTGGAGCTTTGCTCCTTTGATGAGTATTTCTGTGGTTTTCATTTTTTTAGCGATGGAAATTATAAAATAAGACAAGAAGCTAAAAAACGATGCGAATCTGAGTCGTTTCTTACCCAAACGCATTCAAAATTACCTGCTTGCTTCTCTGCTTGCAAAGATAGTAAAAAGGAAGTTATAAATACGGCTTCCGAGTATATTTATCCACACGGAAGGCAGTTTTCTTAAAAGAAATATTTTCTGATTTTTTAAACTTATGTAGATTATAAAACTATCTTTTAGCCGAAAATTTTCGCACGTGCGGATAAAAATTGCAGTACGTACGTTTGTAAATTTCTTGACGTGCGAAAAAAAATTTCTTGACGTCAAGAAATAAATTTCCTTACGTCAGGAAAATTTCACGGAGACGTACGTTTTTGTTATGCCGCACGTCAGAAAATTTTTCTGGAAGCGTATTTTTCAAAAAATAGGGATGTTGAGCTGTGTAAAAACGCACGTGTCCCAAAAAAATAATAGACGAGGAGCAAACAAAAAAATACGGCTCGAAAGCCGTATTTTAGTATCAACAATTTTTATATATAATTTAGAAGCAAATTAATAATGGAAGTGCTTACTTTCTTCAATAAGCGGATTCCCTTTTGCCAGTAGCGGTGCTTTGGTAAGGGCGGTAAATACCACAAAGATGAAAAGCCCCAAGAAGAAAAGTACCGCCGAAATTTCGGTAATGCCAAAGCTCCATTGGTCGCCAACCGTAGCCGGCATAATCATCACGTAAAAGTCAATATAATGCCCGATTAAAATCACGATACCTGCTGCAAAAACCAACCAGCTGATACGTTTGTAGTCAGTGTTGATAAGCACAAGCAACGGGAAAATAAAGTTTAAAAGCAACATTCCGAAGAACAATTCTTTATAATCTCTAATACGGGCTACGTAGTAAACAGTTTCTTCTGAAATATTTGAGTACCAAATCAATAAGAATTGCGAAAACCACAAATACGTCCAGAAGATTGAAATACCGAACATAAACTTCGCCAAATCGTGTAAGTGACTGTCATTGACGTATTCCAAATAGCCTCTGCTTTTCAAATAGATAGTTGTTAGCGCGATAACGGTTATCCCCGAAACGAAGAAACTCGCAAAAACATACCAACCGAATAGCGTACTGAACCAGTGCGGATCAAGGCTCATAATCCAGTCCCAAGCCATCATTGACTCTGATACTAAGAAAAATACCAAAAAGCCCGCTGCCCATTTGAAGTTCTTCACAAACGGACGATGGTCGGTGGCGGTATCCTCAGCAATGGATAAGCGTCTGGAAACATAGCGGTAAATTACCCAACCGAGCATAAAAAAGGCTGCACGTGCCAAGAAAAACGGAACGTTCAAATAACCTTGTTTGCCTTGTAGTAACGCATCATTGGCTACTACTTTTTCGTCCATCCACACAAAAAGGTGATTGATGTGCATACCTGAAAGCACGAGTAACACGAAAACAATCAACACGCCGGGAAGCAAATAAGCCGTAATGCCTTCCATCACTCGGAACAAAACGGGCGACCAACCCGCTTGTGCCGCACGGTTGATGGCATAAAACGCCAATACGCCCAACGAAATGAGCATAAAGAAAAGCGCTGCCACGTACACCGCTGCCCAAGGTTTGTTGTGCAACATATGCAAAATGTGTTCATTTTCAGCTGTATGTGGAACCGTTGAAAAGCCTACTATAATTCCGATAATTCCTACAATCATAAGAATTATGGCACTGAGTTTTAATTTATTTGAAAATGTGTACATAATCTAAAATCTTTCTTTTGGGAAATTATTTTACCAAGTCATCACGTAGCTTTTCAACATACAAAGCCACTTGCCAACGTTCTTTTTCGTTAATTTGAGAGGCGTACGAGCCCATTGCATTGAGCCCGTAATAAATCACGTGATACGTACCGCCTTGGGTAATCACACGGTTTTTGTCGGCATAACTGGGAACGCCCGCAAATTTGCCTCTTTCCACCAAAATCCCCTTACCGTCGCCTTTTGCGCCGTGGCAAACTGCACAGTAGATGTCGTATAATGCCTTTCCGTTATCCAAATGCGATGTGATGTTAAGAGAATCAGCCAACAACGGATTTTTTGATTCTTCTTTGGCGAGAAGCAATCCTGCCGGCGTATCAGGGTAGTTATAGGGTTGCCAGCCTCTTTTGATAGTTCCTTCCACAGGCAATTGTGCTTCCATATTCCCTTTAAAAACCCCGTTATCAACCTCTTGATAGGTTTCATATCCTGCACTTTCGTACATATTCGGCATAAACTGATAGTTCGGTTTTTCTTTGTTAAAGCACGATGTGGCAAGCAATGACACACTGCTAAGTAAAGCTATTTTAACTATATTTTTCATACCTCTTATTTTTCTGCTATTTTAACTTCAACAGCTCCTGTTTCTTTCAAAAGAGTTGTTACTTCTCCTACATTGCTTTCGGTTACAGCCAATTCCATCAAAAAGTGGTCATCGGTTGTTCTTACATCAGGGTTTTCGGCTTGTTTGAAAGGCCACAGTTTGCTTCGCATATAAAACGTAATTACCATTAAGTGAGCCGCAAAAAAGACGGTCATCTCAAACATTACCGGCACAAATGACGGCATATTTTGCAGGAAGGTCATACTGGGTTTCCCACCGATATCTTGTGGCCAATCTTCAATCATTATATAATTGACCATCAGCGTGGCAATGGTAAGCCCGATACAGCCGTAAATGAAAGCTGCGATGGCAATACGTGTCGGTTTCAGCCCCATTGCTTTATCCAATCCGTGAACGGGGAATGGCGTATAAATCTCCGAAATCTGATGATTTTTTGCCCGCACCTTTTTAACGGCAGCCATTAAAACATCATCATCGTTATATAATGCGTGTATTACTTTCTGATTCATAATTAATGGTGATGATTAGGGTTATTATCTCTTAATTTTTTGTATTTCTCTCCGGAAGATTTCAAGATTGACTTCACTTCGGCTTGTGCAATTACCGGGAAGGTACGTGCGTACAACAAGAACAACACGAAGAAGAAACCAATAGTTCCGATATAAATTCCGATATCGACAAACGTAGGCGAGAACATCGTCCAAGAAGAAGGCAAATAGTCTCTGTGTAATGAAGTTACGATAATCACAAAACGCTCAAACCACATTCCCACGTTTACCACCAATGAAATGATGAATGAGAACATAATGCTTCGTCTGAGTTTTTTGAACCACATAAATTGCGGCGAGAACACGTTGCAGGTCATCATCATCCAGTATGCCCAAGCGTAAGGTCCAGTAGCACGATTTAAAAACGCATATTGCTCATACTCAACGCCTGAATACCAAGCCACGAAAAGTTCCGTAATGTAGGCACACCCCACGATTGACCCCGTAATCATAATCACGATGTTCATCAATTCAATATGTTGAATGGTGATATAATCCTCAAAATTACACACTTTTCGCATTATAATCAAAAGCGTGTTTACCATCGCAAAGCCCGAGAAAATCGCACCTGCCACGAAGTACGGCGGGAAGATGGTAGTATGCCAACCCGGAATTACGGAGGTAGCAAAGTCAAACGATACGATGGTGTGTACCGAAAGTACCAAAGGCGTTGCCAAACCTGCCAAAACAAGCGATACTTCCTCAAAGCGTTGCCAGTCTTTGGCTCTTCCGCTCCAGCCGAAACTCACCAAGCTGTATATTTTCTTTTGGAAAGGCTTCACGGCACGGTCACGAAGCATTGCAAAGTCGGGCAAAAGTCCTGTCCACCAGAATACTAACGACACCGAAAGATAGGTTGAAATAGCGAACACGTCCCAAAGAAGTGGCGAGTTAAAGTTCACCCAAAGCGAGCCGAATTGGTTCGGAATAGGCATTACCCAGTAACCCAACCAAGGTCGTCCCATATGGATAAGCGGGAACAAACCAGCTTGCACTACCGAGAAAATCGTCATAGCCTCTGCCGAACGGTTAATTGCCATTCTCCATTTTTGGCGGAACAATAAAAGTACTGCCGAAATAAGCGTTCCGGCGTGACCGATACCAACCCACCAAACGAAGTTGGTGATATCCCAAGCCCAACCAACTGTTTTATTTAATCCCCACGTACCAATACCTACTGACACGGTGTAAATCATACTTCCTAATCCCCAAAGGAAAGCCACCAATGAAATGGAAAACACGATCCACCACATTTTGTTTGCTTTACCTTCCACAGGGCGTGCAATATCAACGGTAACATCGTGATAGCTTTTATCGCCCGTTACTAAGGGTTTTCGTATAGGTGCTTCGTAATGCGATGCCATATTTGTTATTAACTATTTAAAAATTAAACTTTTATTTCTCAATTATCAAGTTTTTCTATAAAAGTACTACTTTCCTTGATTATCAACGAACTCTACTTTTTTATTGAGTCCGTCAATTTTATGTTGAACTTTTTCAATTTTTCGCTCAATCTTCTGCATTTTCTTGTTGCTTTTTGCCAAACTTCGGTTCGCTTTTTCGGCTTTTTTTAAAGCCTTTTGCGCTTGTTTGGCATCTTTGGCAGAAGATATCCCTGCATCGGCAGAAGAAAAACTGGCTGTTTTTTTATCTGCTTTGCTATTGGCTTGCTCCACGTCTGATTTTAAACTTTCATTGGCAATTCGCTCTTTTTCAAGTTCTATTTTCAGATTGGTAAGCTCGGTGTTCAACTTCAAAATTTGCTCTCGGGCTTCTAAACGCTGTAATTCGGGCGATTTTGTCCCTGAACAAGAAGCCAAAAACAATACGAAAAGTAATACAAATGAAACTCTTTTCATCTTAACGGATTTTAAACATCTTCGGTGTTTCTTACTTTCACTTGATACACCACATTAGGGCGGGTTCCAATATGTTCAAGCAAGTGATAAGCGCGGTCATCGGCTACCAACTTAGCGATTTCACTGTTTTTCTCATTGATATCACCGAACACCATCGCTCCTGTTCCACAAGCAGCCGAACAAGCACAAGCATTGTTGAACTCACCTTCACGAACCGCACGACCTTCATTTTTAGCCTTTAAGATTACCGCCTGAGTCTGCTGAATACAGAACGAACATTTTTCCATTACCCCACGTGAACGAACCACTACGTCAGGATTTAGTACCATTCGTCCCAAATCGTCATTCATATGGAAGTCAAACTCGTCATTTCCGTTGTATAAGAACCAGTTGAAACGACGCACTTTGTATGGACAGTTATTGGCACAGTAACGCGTACCAACGCAACGGTTGTATGCCATATGGTTCTGCCCCTGACGTCCGTGTGAGGTTGCCGCAACCGGACAAACCGTTTCACAAGGAGCGTTGTTACAATGCTGACACATAACAGGTTGGAAAGCCACTTGCGGATTTTCTGAAGCGATTTCCATTTCGCCATAAGTTGAAAGTGCTGCACTCAATCCTTTAATACCCTCTTTGGTTTGTAAATCACCCGCAAAAGTATCGTCAGATGAGTAGTAACGGTCAATACGCAACCAGTGCATATCGCGCGAACGACGCACTTCCTCCTTGCCCACAACCGGAACGTTATTCTCTGCGTGACAAGCGATTACGCAAGCTCCGCAACCCGTACAAGCATTCAAATCAATTGACAAATTAAAATGATGCCCCATTGTACGATCAAACGATTCCCAAAGTGAAATACTGCTGGCTTTCACTTCTTTGTGGTCTAACGAAACTACCGGTTTTTTATTCCATTCCTCAGCCGATTTTGCATTAAAATCAGCCAAAGTAGTTTCTTTCAGAATATCACCACGACCCATTAAAGTGTTATGTAACTGAACACAAGCAAATTCGTGCGTTCCGCCAGCATTTTGGATTTTTACGTTTTGAACGTTTTTGAAATCGTGATACAACTTGTAGGCATTCACCCCAACTTGCATCTCTTTTTTCATTCCTTCTACTTTTCCGTAACCGAAAGCCAAACCTAACGAACCTTTGGCTTGCCCCGGCTGGATAAGCACAGGAGCCTTAATAGTTACACCATTGGCTGTAATTTCGGCATAATTCCCATCCAAAGCGCCCGTTGCTACGTGCCAGTTTTTGATTCCCAATTCTTTGGCATCAGCAGCTGACATTGTAACGTAATTATCCCAAGTAGTTCGGGTGATAGGGTCAGGAAGTTCCTGCAACCAAGGGTTGTTGGCTTGCTGTCCGTCTCCGATTCCCGTTTTAGTGTAAAGTGTTAATTCAAAACCATTTGAAGACAATTTTGAAAGATTTGCCAACGGCTCGGCTACTGAAATTTCATTCACCATAGGCGCTTCCCGTTCCACCGAAGCAATGAAAACACCATCATGAAGTGCCTTATCCCATTTGGCTCCACCGAGAATGGTTGCATTCCAGTTCTCTTTGATAAAATCGTAATAGGTTTTATCTGAACCTGACCATTTTAACAGCGCATCTTGAAGTTGGCGCGTATCAAATAGCGGACGAATAGTCGGCTGGGTCAGTGCATAATAATCTTGTTTGAATTCCACATCACCCCACGACTCCAAATAATGTGGCGCAGCGGCGATATAATGCGTTTTGATTGCCGTTTCATCGGCTTTCATTGAGAAAGAAACCGATAATTCCACTTTTTCCAAAGCAGTTGCAAATTCAGAAGCATTTGGCAATGTATATAGCGGATTTAGGTTGTTGATAATCAACACGCCTACGTTGCCACTATTCATATCGGCGATGAGTTTTTTAAGCTCGGACGTATTTCCTTTTCGCACCTTAATCGGAGTAAATGGCTTAAACGCCTCACTTTGTAGTTTTTGGTTGATTTCCAATGCCAAAAGTTGTGCGTTTTCGTCTTGAATTCCCGTAACTACTACCGCTTTTGTTCCTGCTTTTTTCACGGTTTGAACCGCTTTTTTAAGTGCAGCGTCCGCTTTTTCAGGTAATTCACCACCAACCGAAGTTCCGGTTAGGTATCCATAGAATTTTGCCAAAGCTACTTTTTGTTGTGATGGCGTAAGCGGCACACGCGTATCGGCATTGGCTCCAGTCAAAGTCATATTCGCTTCAAATTGAATATGTTTTGACATTTTTCCGTTTTTCGGAATACGTTTTTGTGCATACGCTCCCTCAAAACCGCCACCTTGCCAATCGGCAATAAAATCAGCTCCGAATGAAACGATTACGTCGGCTTGGGCAAAGTCATAATCAGCCATTGCACGCACGCCATATTTTTTTTCAAAGGCATTCAGGGTTGCTTCCTCTGAAATGGCATCATATTCCACCAATTTCAAAGTAGGATATTTTTCCTTTAATCCTTCAATTAATTTATAGGTTGAAGGGCTTGCCAAAGTGTGGCTCAATACCACGATTTGCTTCCCTGTTTGGGTTGCTTTTTCTAAATTTTTGATTACTTGTGCGTCCAAATCAGCCCACGAAACGGAAGTACCGCCCTTAGCCATCGGATTTTTAACACGCAAGCTGTCATATAAACTCAGTACAGAAGCCATAACCCTTGCGTTTGCTTCACAATTAGCTTTGGCTTCGCGATTATGTTCTATAAAAATCGGACGACCCTCACGCGTTTTTACCAATACGCTGGCAAAATCAAATCCGTCAGCGATGGTAGTTGCGTAATAATCAGCCACTCCGGGACGAATCTGTTCAGGAAGCACCACATACGGAACCGCCTTATGTACAGGTCCTTCACAGGCTGCCAAAGTAGCTGCCGCCGTAGTAAAACCTATATATTTTAAGAAATCACGTCGTGAGGTTGACGAGGCTTCAAGCGTAGCCTTATCCCCTAAGAACTCATCAACGGGAATTTCTTCCACAAACTCATTCTGTTTCAGTGTATCTAAGACTGAATTTTCATTAAGTTCTTCAACACTTTTCCAGTATTTTTTGTTTGATGCCATAGTTTAGTTATATCTGAAATTTAACTCTTTTAATAATAATTGAAAATTAGTAGTGACATTTACCACATTCCAAACCACCAAGTTGTGCAATGGTAAGTTTCTCTACGTTTAGCTTTTTAGCCAATTCGGCGTGAACTTCTTTGTAGTTTTGGTAGTACCCGTTATCCACGTTCACTTCTGTTTGGCGGTGGCAATCCACACACCAGCCCATCGTGAGTGGTGCGTGCTGATGCACGATTTCCATTTCTTCTACTTTTCCGTGACATTGCTGACATTCAAGCCCAGCCACTGTTACGTGTTGTGAGTGATTGAAGTAAGCAAAATCGGGTAAGTTGTGAATACGAACCCAACGAACCGGTTTCGTTTCCCCTGTGTATTTGAAAGTCTTTTCGTCCCAACCCACAGCCTCGTATAATTTCTTAATTTCATTGGTGTAGAACTCACGCGTGTAGCCGTTCGCCACATCTTGAACTCCTTTGTACTCTGAAATGGTTTCGTGGCAGTTCATACAAACGTTCAACGACGGAATTCCGGCGGTTTTTGAAACGCGAGCCGCCGAGTGACAGAGTTTACAGTCAATTTGATTGTCACCTGCGTGAATTTTATGTGAGAAGTGAATCGGCTGAATCGGCTCATAGCCTTGGTTCACGTCAATTTGCATCAGGTAACCAAAAATGGCATACGTTGAACCGAAAAGCAACACTGAAACGGCTGTCAGCACCAAGAAAGGATTTTCAACAAAAGCCTTGGTTAAAAGCCCTTCTTTGCGTTTGGCAAATTCTTCTGCCGTGATACCGCCACTGGCAACAATGCGCGAAGCATTGCCCAGCAAGAACATCACCACAAACAAAGCAATCAGCAACACAACCACACCTATTATAGTAGTAACATAGGTTACCGACCGCTCCTTGGCAACTTCCGGATTCTCTAAAATTACAGGTACTTCCTCCTCGGCGGGTTCCTCTTGCACCGCCGGCGGATTAGCCGTGTACGCCAAGATGTCTTCTATATCCTGATGTGAAAGAATCCCCTCATAGGGTGCCATCGGAACTTGATTAAATTCCTCAAAAATAGCTTTTGCATCGGCATCACCCGAAGCGATTAATGCTGCACTGTTATTGATCCATTTATGAAGCCACTCGTTTTCTCTGCGCTCAGTAACGCCGCCCAAAGCAGGTCCAACGGCACGCTTATCCAACTGGTGACAAGCCATACAGTTGGTTTTGAACAACGTTTCACCCTTAACCGGATCACCTTGCGCAAATGTTGGAGATGAAAACAGCGCCAACAACAAATAACCAAAAAAACTGACAATTAATGAATTATGGTTTTTAACCTTTTTCATATTAAAATATATTATTTAATATTTTCTTGTTGAATTTACTCTGAAAAACTCACTTTTTCAAGCACAAAAGTATGACATATTGCATCAATTGCAAAAAACTTGTTTCGTTTTGGTGTAATTTATATAAATTCTAAATAAATAACCTTTTGTAACTTGTTTTGAACGCATAACAACCACTTTAAAATTTGGTTGTATTTTGAATGAAACATTTTACGATTACAATGTTTTTACAGAAATTTAACATTAATATGGCATTGTTACAATAAACAAACGCCTTATTGCCGAATTTCTTTCAAAGCTTGAAGCACTTCATCGGGGTTGGCGCGCTTTTTATAATCAGGATGAACAAAAGCATATCGAATAACCCCATTTTTATCAAGCACATACGTTGCCGGAACGGGTAATTCCGATGAGTCTGTGCCGTTGCGGCTGCTTAAATGCAATGCCTGCTCGTAGCGCTGTGCGGTTTGGTCGTCCAATTTAAAAACAATGCCGTATTGCCTTGCCACATCGTTGTTTAGATCGGTAAGCACCTCAAATTCAAGCTTGTTTTTCTCTTGGGTGGACAAACTATGGTCGGGTAATTCGGGCGTGAGTGCCACTAACGTAGCGTTCAACGCTTTGAATTCAGGTAACTTTTCTTGCAGCTGACCCAAAGCCACATTGCAGTACGGACACCAACCACCGCGATACCAAGTCATTACAACGTTTCCTTTCTCTAAAAGTGAATACAACCGAACCCTTTTGCCTTGCGCATTCTTTAAGGTGAAATCCGGTGCTTTATCGCCCACTTGCAAGGCTTTTGAAACATCTTGCGCCTGAATCGTTAAGGCGAAAGCAGTGCATACAACTAAAAATAAATTTCTCATTTTCATTATAATATAAGATTAAAAATTACGGAATAAATAAAATGGTATTGTTTTGTGTTTTTGTTAATTTTTTTGGCAAAGTTACTTCATTTTTTTATCTTTTAGTAATAAAAAGGCGATATTATTTATAAATATTGCTAAATCTATCTGTTTGAAGATATAAAAAATTGCCACGAATAGTATTTTTAGGCTGTGAGCCAAGAAAAACAGCTTTCTTTTTTGGTTAAAAATAGCTAAAAATAATGCGTCCGTTTAACTTTTTAACATCCTGTAAATCTTGATGCAATTAAAAATCCCGTTCGTTTTCTTGATTAAAATGAGAATCATCATAATCAGGAAAGCGAACAGGACTTATATGTTTCCTAAGCGATTAATTGTCTTACTTTTTTATAAAACTGCCTTTACTTTTTCAACTTCAACGGCAAATTCTTTGGCTAACTTGGCATTGGTAATCCCTTCCGTTTCAGAGAAGTTGTCATTGAAAGCAGGTAATGAAAAGGTTGTGATGACTTCCCCGCCGTGAAAAGGAAAGCGCGCAGCGGCAATGTCCAAGACCGATTGCCCTCCTCGGGCTCCGGGTGATGTCGCCAGCAAGAAGAGTTTCTTTCCGGCAAAACACTTCATATTCACGCGCGTTACCCAATCAAACGTATTTTTAAACGCCGCCGTGTACGCCCCGTTATGCTCGGCAAGTGAGATGATTATCAAATCAGCCGTTTGGAATTTATGAAGCAATTCCGTTGCCTTTTCAGGTAACCCGATTTCGTTTTCAACATCTACCGAATACAGCGGAAACTGATAGTCGCGCAGGTCTAAAATTTCAATATCCCCGTCAAATTGCTTGGCTGCAAATTGAGCCAGCTTTTGGTTTATGGATGTCGTGCAAGTGCTTGCGCCGAATGCTATTATTTTCATATTTCTTTTTTGGGCAAATGTATTATTTTATTTTATAATCTGAAAATTTATTTGCAATAATGCGTTTTTTTGCTACTTTTGCAAGGCATCTAACAGCACGAATTTTATGATTACATTTAATTACGAAACCGATTTTGCCTTGCCCCAGCCCGAAACTGATTTTCAAAGGTGGATTGACGCCATTATCGATTCTGAAAATAAAATTTTAGGCGAAATCAACTACATTTTTTGCAATGATGACTACCTGTTTGAAATCAACAAGACCTATCTTGACCACGACACCCTCACGGACATCATCACCTTTGACTATACCGAGGGTAATACGCTTTCAAGCGATATTTTCATCTCGGTGGAGCGCGTGGCTGACAATGCAAGCGACTTCAACGTCCCCTTTACAACCGAACTTCTGCGCGTAATGGCACACGGCATCCTTCATTTGTGTGGCTACAAAGACAAAACCGAAGCCGACAGCCAATTGATGCGTGCCAAAGAAGATGAAAAAATAGCGCTCTTCAAAGCGTAATCAATGCTTTTCCGTAAAAATAATACATTCATTACCACGAATTTACTAAAAAATAGTGAGTACATCACCTTTGGCAAAGTTGAAAACTTTGCCAAAGTTTTTTTTGTATCATTCATCAACACGAATTTATTAAAAAGAATAAAAAAGTAGTAATTCGCCTTCACGAATCTACTAAAAAATAGTGAGTACATCACCTTTGTCAAAGTTGAAAACTTTGACAAAGGTTTTTTTACATCATTCATCAACACGAATTTATCAAAAAGAATAAAAAAGTAGTAATTCGCTGTCACGAATTTACTAAAAAATAGTGAGTACATCACCTTTGTCAAAGTTGAAAACTTTGACAAAGG
>NZ_JAUNKD010000012.1 GCF_030532915.1 Capnocytophaga sp. | reverse complement strand
AAGCATTATCACTCGGAAATCAACAGCGGTTAGGACTTGCCAAAGCACTGGTACACGAACCAAAACTATTAATTTTAGACGAACCCATTAACGGATTAGACCCCGAAGGCATTGTGCAAGTGCGCAACCTCTTAATTGAGCTTGCCCAAAAAGGTTCTACCATTTTTCTTTCCAGTCACATACTGGGCGAAATCTCTAAACTTGCTCATCGCATCGGCATTATTCACGAAGGAAAACTTATTAAAGAACTGACAACAACCGAATTATCAAACCAAATCATCAAAAAAATTTTAGTACAAACAACCGATAATCAAAAAGCACTTCATTGCCTGCAAAACTCAAATTATTCGGCTGTACAAACCAATACTGACGAAATAGAAATTTCAAGTCCGCAAGCCGTTGCGCATCCCGAACACATTTCAAAACTACTGACCGAATGCGGACTTCCTCCAAAACAAATCTTTTTATTTACGGAAGATTTGGAAATGTTTTTCCTGCGAACCATTAACGATTACAAATAATGAAGCAACTTATACAAGCCATTGAGGCAGAATTGATAAAAATAAAACGCGCAAAAATCCTTTGGGCTACGTTCATTGCATTTGGAATAGCACCCGTTATGGGAGCTGTTTTTATTTTTGTTATGCAAAACGGCGATATGTCGGCAAAAGCAAGTGCCTTGATTGTCAAAGCCGAAGCTATGAATCTTCAAGCAAATTGGGAATCGTATATCGGTATTCTTACGCAAGCCGTAGGCATTGGCGGGGTTTTGGTATTCGGTTTTGTAATCGGTTGGATTTTTGGTCGTGAATATTCGGATAAAACGGCAAAAGATTTATTGGCACTCCCTACCTCGCGAACAACCATTTTAAACGCAAAATTTATGGTCTGTTTTTTTTGGTGTTTATTGCTCGTCCTGTCCAATTTGTTACTTGCTTTTGTCTTCGGTATGCTTTTGCAACTTCCTCCAGCAAGTACAAACACATTGGCACAACTGCTAATCGATTACTTTATCACCACTTTTTTAGCTGTTTTAGTGAGTGTTCCGATTGCTTTTTTTGCACTTTGGGGGAAGGGCTATCTGGCGCCGCTGGGTTTTGTTGTAATAACATTAGTCTTTTCACAAATAATTGCCGCAACGGGTTATGGGGCTTATTTTCCGTGGGCAGTACCCGGACTTTACAGCGGTGTGGCAATCCAATACAAATTATCACTCAATAATTTGAGCTACGCCATTTTACTGCTGACAAGCATCACGGGATATATTGCCACAATCATCTATTGGAATCATACAGACCAAACCCAATAAACGAAATAAACAATTCCGAAAATGCGCAATTTATTGCGTATCCACCAAAAAAATACGTAAAAAAAAATACGCAATAAATTGCGTATTTACAGCGTTTTATTTATTTCGCCCTATTTCATCGGGATATAGCTGAAAGACGGGGTCACTTTGCCAATATTCTTTGGTGTCAACGTCCATAACAGTAATGCGCCCTTTGAAGGCAGCACCGGTATCAATATTCCATACATTATTGGCATTCAGTGGTTTATCAGAACCTAAACGGGTGGTTGGCGTATGCCCGATAAACGTTTCGGAGTAGAGCAACAAACGCCCCGGAAAGTTGCGATGGTTGGGTTTAACCTCAACGGAAGTCGCTAGTTCCCAAAGAGTTCTGTCCCAATAAAACATTTCAGGGAAGTACTCAAAATCAACCCCACGCAAATTGGTAAAACCGGCGTGTACAAAAAGCCGGTTTTTTCCGTCTAAATAATAATTGGTCAGACTTTCCAGAAATTTAACGTGCCGTTGTTTTATCTCGCCCGAAATGTTTTGATACGCCTTTTCAGTGGCGTCTCCGCCGTGAAAGTACCACATTTGTTGCATTGGTTTGCCTTTTAAAAAATCGAGGCAAAGGGCATCGTGATTTCCTCTGAGGAACAAACAATTATAGTGCATTTTAAACTGAATCAGAAAATCAAGCACTTGTGGCGTTTGGCTCCATCCGTCCACATAATCGCCCAGAAATATAATATAATCGTTCTTTTGTATGTTTGCTCTTTCAAGTACCTGAATTAAGGCTTTGTAAGCCCCGTGTATGTCGCCAATCACCAAAGTTCGGCGCTTGCTGATTGTGAGTTCAGTCATTATAATTGTATTTTAATTTTCGTAAAATGCGAAGCGTGGCTTTGAGTGCATCGTATGATGTTCGGTCGATTTCTTTTAATTTAAAGCGTGCTTCTTCCAACATTTTTTTAACTTCCGGATAACCGTTTAAATAACAAATCAAAAGGGAAGAAAGCAATAATGGGATTTTTTCAATTTCAGCGGTTGTCACCGATTTGTTATCGATAATTTTCCGCAAAATAGCACTATTTTCCTCCCAAAACCTGCACACGGTGCAATCGTCATAAAACGGCGGTGCAAAAATAAGATTTTGTTCTATTTTATAAGTACCATTGTTAAAAAATTCAATCAAAACAGACTCCAACGGATAATAATTCTGCTCATTTTCAATCGTTAAGTGAATATATTCAACAATACGGAAAGCGTTTTCCTCAATGCGGATTTCAACCCGATCCAAAGCCGAAAAAAACAAACGCACTTGTTCGTTAATCAGCTCAATATCAACGCGTGAGTAAAGCGTTTTGGTATCAACCGCAATTGGTTTTCCTGCCCAACAAAGCACAAATTGCTCTCTAAAAACCTGATAATGTGCATCTAAATCTTTATGTCGATGGTTGATAAAATCAATCACTCCGTCCAAAGTGTGTTTGATGTTGTTGCTCGATGCTTTTTCAATTTGCCCGACCACCTCGGCATTTAAATTTTTCAACTGAATGTCAGCGTCTTGTATTTTGCTGTTGCTTCCTTCGCGTTTAAAAATCGTTCCTTTTGGATATTTCCAAATGCCTTTTGAAAGCGAACAAATTTTTTGTGACGATTCGACAATTACCAAGCCAACTACCTTATGTTCAGGCAAATCAGGAAAAATAATATTTTCATAGGTCACCACCGGCGGATTTTCCAAATAGGCGTTAATCAAATTTTGAATACGGCTGTCATCAAAAAAATCTACGCCCAAAATTTCACGTGATTCATCTTCTACCCCGATGATTATAAAGGCTTTATTCTGCGGATTGGAATTTGCCAAAGCACAAACGATTTTCAAAAATTTGGCTTTTCCTTCCTTACTACTCCAATCAATAAAACGTTTGCGGTCATAGAAACTATTTTCATCACTATGACCTAGTAAGTTCTTTATTAACAAACGTTTATTAATCATTTTTATCGTTTTTTGGTTGTTAGCTACCTGAAAAATACGTTACAAATATAAAATTAATTCTCCGTAAAACAATTCATAGGTGTGTTTTCTTCGGAATTATTGATTATCTTTGCCCGAGTTTTTTATTTTTGGATCGCTAAAAACAACATAAAAACCTAAATTTCAGAAAACTAAACCATTTTAAACAGTTTTTGTAATGGTTTTATGCCAATAATCACTATGAACGAAGTTTATATTACTAAATCAGCAAAGTTTTTACCCAATGCCGCTGTTGACAATGAGCAAATGGAAACTTTTTTGGGCAAAATCAACAACGAAACTTCCAAAGCCAAGCGTATTGTGTTGCGTAATAATGGCATACAAACCCGTTATTACGCCATTGACAGCAACGGAAATCCCACGCACACCAACGCCGAACTTACCCGACTTGCCGTAAATTCGCTCTTTGATGCCGATTTTACGCCGAACGACCTTGAAGTTCTCTCTTGCGGAACCTCCACGCCCGATTGCCTATTGCCCTCACACGCCGCAATGGTTCACGGGCTTATAGGAAGAAAATCAGTTGAATTAAATTCATCGTCGGGAGTGTGTAATTCCGGAATGAATGCCCTGAAATTCGGGTATTTATCCGTTAAATCGGGTAACAGTTCCAATGCCGTTTGCACCGGCTCGGAACGCGTATCGGCTTGGCTCAAAGCTGATAAGTATAACATTGAAATTCAAGCACTTCAAAAGTTAGAAGAACAGCCCATCATTGCTTTCAAAAAAGATTTTTTACGTTTTATGCTCTCTGATGGCGCCGGTGCTTTTTTACTTGAAAACAAACCGCGTAAAGGCGCTTTAAAAATAGAATGGATGGACGCCTACTCGTACGCACACGAACTGGAAACCTGTATGTATGCCGGAGGTGATAAACTTGCCGACGGCAGCATCAAACCTTGGTGTGATTACCCCGCACAAGCGTGGCTCACCGAATCGGTTTTTTCAATCAAACAAGATGTTAAACTATTAAATGACAATATATTAGAAAAAGGTGCTGAAAGTATGCGTACTACGATGGATAAACATCACATTACCGCTGATGATATCACCTTTTTCCTGCCTCATATTTCATCGTGTTACTTCCAAACGCGACTTTACGAGCAACTCAAAAAGCAAGGCATTGATATTCCGATGGAACAATGGTTTTTAAACCTTACCCAAGTGGGGAACGTTGGGGCAGCGTCGGCATATTTAATGGTGGAAGAATTGATGAACTCGGGCAAACTTTCAAAAGGCGATACCTTGTTGCTTTCCGTACCTGAAAGCGGCAGATTTTCATACACTTACGCATTCCTTCGTGTTGTGTAGTGCTTTTGAGTTTTAATTGATTATTCACAAATGTTTAGGCTAAAAAAATAAATCCGTATGAAGCAAACACCTCCGATAACAGATTGTAAAATCATCGAAACCTTAATACCACAACGTTTCCCGATGGTAATGGTTGATTCCGTTTGGGATTATTCGCCCGCCAGCATCATTGCCGGACTAACCATAAGCGAAGAAAATCTGTTTACTGATAATCAATCACTTTCCGAATCCGGACTTATTGAGCATATGGCACAAAGCATCGCTCTACACAAAGGCTACGGCTATTACGTTAATAATATGCCGGCACCCACCGGATACATCGGTTCCATCAAAAACATACACATTCACCGATGCCCGCGCATAGGGGAATCAGTACGCACCGAAACGGAAATCATACAAGAATTTATGGATGTTACCTTAGTGAAAATCACCTCGTTCATAAACGATGAATGCATCGCCACCGGTGAAATGAAAACCGTATTAGCCAAATAACTTTTTGCACAACAGATAAATAACTCAAAACCAAAGATGAACATAGCCATACAAAAATACCTTCCGCATCGCCAGCCAATGCAAATGGTTGATACGATTACACAGATTAGCGAAACTGACATCAAAACACTTTTTTTTGTCGCAGAAGATTGTATTTTTGTTGAAAACAACCACCTTTGTGAATCCGGATTAATTGAAAATATGGCACAAACCTGCTCTGCCGTTGTGGGGCAATTTTATTTTACGGATAGCGACCCCAACAAACGCATCATAGGCTACATCAGCGCTATCAAATCATTGCATATCAATCAATTACCAGAAGTATTGCAGACTATCCGCACCGATGCCGAACAAATATCACGCTACGATGCCGAAGGATACAGCCTCTGCGGAATGCAATGCAACGCCTACCATAACGACACGCTACTGGCTTCAGCCGAAATGAATCTGTTTATCAAAGAATTAAGTATATGAAAAAAAGTGATGTACCTCAGGAAAAAGGAGCGCTCGGAAGCATTCAGGAACTGTGCTATGCCACCGATGACAATGGCAATTACACAACCGAACTGAGTTCGGGTTGGGGCGTGAAAAGTGCAGCACTTGAAGAATCATTACGCTACATTGAAGAACAAATTGAAGAAGCCGAAAAATTAGTGGCACAAGGCAAAAAAAGCCCCGTGGTGTACTATATGACACTATGCCGAATGGACTGGAAAACCCTTGCCGGTTATATGAACCGCTGGCAGTGGATTGTGAAACGACACGCAAAACCCGGTGTATTTACTCAACTCTCAGAAAAAACATTGCGCAAATATGCTAAAATTTTTGACATAACCGTTGACGAACTGAAAAACCCCTTGTTTTTGAATAAACATAAATAATTAGTATGACCATTGATTTTCAACATAAACAATCGGCGCATTGTGAAAACGGTGTGGCTTCAAACTTGCTGTTGCACTGCGGTTTGCCTTTGAGTGAACCGATGGTGTTTGGCATTGGTTCAGGTTTGTTGTTTTTTTATTTTCCGCTTTTGCGTGTAAATCAAGCTCCTGCCATTAGTTACCGAACGATGCCCGGTCATATCTTTTCAAAAGTAGCCAAACGTCTGAATTTCAAAATAAAAAGATTGCGATTCTCATCTACAGATAAAGCGCAAAAAGCACTGGACGCACATTTAAGCAAAGGAAAACCGGTGGGCTTGCAAGTAGGAGTATATCATTTGGAATACTTCCCTGACGAATACCGCTTTCATTTTAACGGTCATAATCTCGTGGTTTACGGAAAAGAAGGCGACGAATACCTCATCAGCGACCCGGTAATGCCCAATTTTACCCGCCTAACAGCGCATCAACTTGAAAAAGTGCGTTTCGCACAAGGCGTTTTAGCTCCGAAAGGACATATGTATTACCCCGTTGAACTGCCTAAAAATTTTCCGTTGGAACGCGCTATTCGCAAAGGCATTCAAGATACTTGCCGTACAATGCTTTCACCCGTGCCTATCGTGGGGGTTAAAGCCATTGAGCGGGTAAGTCGCCACATTCCGCGTTGGTATCAAAAACACGGTGCAAAAGTTACCAACCATTATTTGGCACAACTGATTCGTATGCAGGAAGAAATCGGTACCGGAGGCGGTGGTTTTCGGTTTATTTACGGAGCTTTTTTGCAAGAAGCTGCCACCGTTTTACACAACGAAACACTGCGCGACTTATCGGCTGAAATTACCGACATAGGCGATGCGTGGCGTGATTTTGCCGTAAGCATTGCACGGGTGTATAAAAATCGAAGTAACCAACCCGATGTTTACAATGATTTATCCAAACAATTGGCAAGCATTGCGCGTCGGGAAAAGGCTTTCTTTAAGAAATTAAAAACACAGGTATCGTCCAAAAATTAATTGATATGATGGCGCAAGAACACAGCATTATCATACACAATCTTTGCAAAAAATATGTCTCGGCAACCGATTTTGCTTTGAAAGACGTGTCTTTTTCGGTACACAAGGGCGAAATATACGGCATTTTAGGTCCTAACGGAGCCGGAAAAACCACTTTGCTTTCAATTTTGTTTGGCAGTATCCGTCCTACTTCGGGCAATTTCAGTATTTGCAACTTAACATACCGGCACAATGCCAATGAAATCCGTTATAAATTGGGCGTTGTACCGCAGGAATATGCCCTCTATCCCACCCTCACTGCACGTGAAAATCTGCAATATTTTGGAAGTTTGTACGGACAAAAAGGCAAAGAACTTAATCATAAAATCAACAAAGCCCTTGCCCGAGTGGAACTCTCAGAAGTGGCTGACCAAAAGATACAACATTTCTCAGGCGGAATGAAACGCCGCATCAACCTGCTTGCCGGCATTTTACACCAACCCGAAGTTTTGTTTTTAGATGAGCCAACCGTGGGGGTTGATGTGATGTCAAAACGCATCATTATTGATTATTTATCCGAACTGAACTCGCAAGGAATGTCGGTGCTTTACACCTCACATCATTTGCAAGAAGCCCAAAATTTTTGCCATCGGGTGGGCATTTTACAACAAGGTCGTTTGCTTACCGAAAATACGCCCGAAGCATTAATTCGCCATACACAAACCAATAATTTGGAAGAAGTTTTCATTCATTTCACCGCTAATAACAATGCTGATGTATAAGTTGTTACAATCCGTTCGTAAAGAAGCCTTACTGCTGAGTCGCGACCTTGGCGGGCTTATCATTCTGTTTGTAATGCCGCTGATTTTAATCATCACCATCACGTTAATACAAGACGGCGCTTACCGAAACCTTACCCAACAACGCATTGCCATCGCCATTGCCGATAACGACCAAGGGTTTCTCACGCAAAACATTCAGGAAAGTTTACAACAAAGCGGTTTTTTTGACATATACACCCAACACAACGGAATTGCCCTAAACGAACAAACCGCTCGTGAACAGGTACTTTCGGGCAACTATTTGATGGCGATTGTGATTCCGCCGAATTTATCCGCTGATTTACAAAACCAAGTAAACCAGAAGGTTCAGCAAATTGTAAGCATTTTTTCGGGTGAAGAAACCCCAATCGGTGTTACCGAATCGGTTACCAAAGAAATTAAATTGTATTTTGACCCAACCGTGCAGCTTTCGTTCAAGGAAAACATAAAAAATGCCATCGACAAAATGATGTATCGCATTGAAAATAAGCTTATTTATCAAGCCTTTGAAGAAGAACTTGGCACTGAAAATCCGTTGAGCGAACAATCCCAACTCATCACATTTACCGAAATTAACCCGAAAGCCGTAAATGACAGCCAACTCCCCAACTCGGTACAACATAACGTTCCGGCGTGGACATTATTCGCTATCTTCTTCATTGTCATACCTTTATCAACCAATATTGTAAAAGAAAAAACGCAAGGTACGGCGCTTCGGCTTTTTACCTCGCCATTATCTTACGGAATGCTCATCACAGCAAAAGCCATTACCTTTTTGATTATAAGTATTTTACAATTCGGTTTAATGGTAGCTGTCGGTATTTATATTTTTCCGTTACTTGGATTGGCTCAGCTTGATATTGAAGGAAAAACCCTGTTACTCACGCTTGTAGCAACGGCATCAGGTTTGGCAGCCATCGGCATCGGTATTCTCTTGGGAACCTTTTCACAAACACAGGAACAATCGGCTCCCGTTGGCGCAACACTCACAGTTATTTTGGCTGCCATTGGTGGCGTGTGGATACCCACTTTTGCAATGCCCGCATTTATGCAAACCATTTCAAACATATCACCGATGAATTGGGGTTTACAGGCTTTTTACGACATTCTGCTTCGTGAGGGCAGTTTGTTGGCTATCGCTCCAAAAATCGGATTATTATTCGCATTTACAATAATTTGCATCCTTATCGCTATTAGCTATGAAAAAAGAAAAAGAAACCGATAAATCGCCCACACTTACCGCTTCGCTGCAAGTGCGTGTCCGCTTTAACGAAACCGACCCGCTGGGCATCGTATGGCACGGCAATTACATCAAATATTTTGAAGAAGGACGGGAAGCCTTCGGCAGAAAGTACGGCATTGCGTATTTGGATATTGAACGCGAAGGATACGCAACTCCCATCGTGAAATCCGTATGTGAACATAAAAAAATGGTAAAGTATGGTGAAGTTATTCGTATTGAAACTCAATACGTTCCGTGTGCAGCCGCCAAAATGCAATTCCAATATTTCATATACAATGAAAATGATGAGTTGGTATGCACAGGTGAAACCGTTCAGGTATTTACCGCACTTGCCAACAATAGTTTATCGCTCTACAACCCTGATTTTTACCAACGTTGGAAAGAGCGTTTTTTAAGCCATTCATAATACGATTTATTTTAAAACATAAAAAGCAACTTACAACAATGTGTTTTGTTTATAACTATAACTGCGTTACGCCTTTGGGGTTTGATTTACAAAATAATATAGAAGCATTGTTATGCGAAAAATCCGGCATTCAACAATTTGCAAAATTCGGAACGCTTGAAAATCTCTATCTGTCAAAAATAGACGATGACACCATTTGCGAGGCATTTTCGGCAGTAAACCTACAAGGTAATTTCTCACGTTTGGAGAAAATGCTTCTTTTGGCAATCTGCCCTTTATTGGATAGTTTTACCATAACAAAACGGACTGCCTTTATCCTTTCCACCACCAAAGGAAATATTGACAATCTGAATGTTAGCGACCAAAAATCCTTGCCTTACTTATCTGTTTTGGCACAAAAAATTGCCACCGCCATCGGAGTTGTTACCGAGCCGATTGTTATTTCAAATGCCTGTGTTTCAGGGGCAATGGCTATTTCAGTTGGAAAACGATTGCTGGCAAGCCAACTATATGATGCTGTGATTGTTATAGCCGGAGATGAAATCTCGGAATTTGTAGTATCGGGGTTTCAATCGTTTCAGGCGATGAGCAGCAAACCTTGTAAACCATACGACAAAAATCGCGACGGCATCACATTGGGCGAAGCTGCTTCCGCAATGATATTAACAACTGAAAATCAAAATAGTAAAGCTCTTATTTTGGGTGATAGTTCCATCAATGATGCCAATCACATCTCAGGACCTTCACGCACGGGCGAAGGGCTTTTTCAAAGCATCAACAATGCCATCAAACAAAGCGGATTATCGCCCAACCAAATTGATGTCATCAACGCACACGGCACGGCAACGCTTTACAACGACCAAATGGAAGCCATCGCTTTTTCACGCAGCAAATTGCTACACACTCCTGTAAATAGTTACAAAGGATATTTTGGACATACGTTAGGATGTTCGGGCTTGCTTGAAACGCTCTTAACCCTTGAACTTTCGCGACAAGGAAAAATACTCAAAAGCGCGGGATTCAGCCAATTAGGGGTGCCCGAACCGATACAGGTCGCCCAACATACCACTGATAAAAACATTCGGTATTTTTTAAAAACAGCTTCGGGCTTCGGTGGTTGTAACACTGCCTTAGTCGGAGAAATACTACACTAAAAATCAAATACTTATGGCACATTGCATTATCGAAAACGGAACAATATCACACAACGGAACCATTATCTTTTCCGAACAAGATTTATCTTTTGCTGATTTTTCAAAAAAAGCCTATAAAGCACTGCAAATCAACTATCCGAAGTTTTTTAAAATGGATAATTTAAGCAAATTGGCATTCTTAGCATCAGAAGTGATTCTGGGTAACCTTCCGCAAGAAGAAAAAAAAGACATCGCTCTTGTATTTGCCAATAAATCAGCTAGTTTAGACACCGACATCAAACACCAAGAATCAATTGATGACAGCGAAAATTACTATCCAAGTCCGGCCGTGTTTGTGTACACCCTGCCCAATATTTGTTTGGGTGAAATTAGTATCCGACATCAATTACAGACCGAAAACGCTTTCTTTATTTTTGAAAAGCACCCGAAAGTTTTTTTTGAAAACTACACTAAAATATTAATAAACAATAAATTAGCAAAAAAAGTACTCTGTGGTTGGGTTGATTTTTTAACCCCCGATTACAAAGCCGAGCTAAATTTAGTTGGCAATTGACAATTAATTTTATACTTTTGCAAAATCAGATTTTTTATTGGATTTAAATTATGGAAGCATTAATTTTAGAACTAAAGAACAAAATTATAGAAGTACTTAACTTGGAGGACGTTTCGGTTGATGACATCAATGACAACGACCCGCTTTTCGGGGGTGCCGGCTTGGGGTTGGATTCCATCGACGCGCTTGAACTCATTGTTTTACTGGACAAAAACTACGGTATCCGACTTTCTGACCCCAAAGAAGGACGGGAAATTTTTCACTCCGTGAAAACAATGGCCGAGTACATTTCAAAACACAGAACCAAATAAGTATGCCACCCAAAGTGGTCATAACAGGAATGGGAATCGTTTCTTCAATCGGAATGTCGGTTGAAGAAAATTTTCATTCACTAACAAATTACAAATCAGGGATTTCAACCATTGAAAATATTGACACGCTACATAAAAACAATATCAAAGTGGGCGAAATAAAACTTACAAATCGGCAACTCGCCCAAAAACTTGGCGTAGCTGAAAATAATGCTTACTCACGCACTTCCTTATTGGGAATTCTTGCCATAAAAGAAGCCCTGAAACAAGCTCAAATTCCTGAAAAAGAAATACCTAACTTGGGGTTCATCAATGCTTCGAGCGTTGGGGGAATGGATATGACCGAACGGTATTTTTACCAATACGAGAACGACCCAAGCATCCGCCGATACATTACCACACACAATATCGGGGAAGTAACACACCAAATTGCCGATTATTTCAGCCTAAAAAGCATCGTTACGGGCGTGAGTACGGCTTGTTCTTCATCGGCAAACGCCATCATTATCGCTCTGAACTTAATCCGAACAGGGCGAGCCAAATGCCTTATCGCCGGCGGAGTTGATTCCCTTTCAAAATTTACCATCAACGGGTTTAATTCGCTGATGATTTTGTCCGACAGCGCTTGCAAACCTTTTGATAGTCAACGAAAAGGATTAAATTTAGGTGAAGCAGGAGCTTTTTTAATGTTGGAAACGGAAGAAAATGCACGCAAGCACAACCGAACGATTCTTGCTGAAATTTCGGGTTGGGGCAATGCCAATGATGCTTACCACCAAACGGCATCGTCCGAAAACGGAGAAGGTGCTTTTTTGGCGATGCAAAAAGCCTTACAAGTAGCTGAATTACACCCCACTGACATTGATTATGTAAATGCGCACGGAACGGCAACATTAAACAATGATTTATCTGAAAGTAAGGCACTTATCCGAATTTTTGGAGAAAGCCAAACTCCCGATTTTAGTTCAACCAAAGCATTTACCGGGCACACCTTGGCAGCGGCTTCTTCGGTAGAAGCGGTTTTTAGCGTGCTTGCCCTACAACACGAGGTCATTTTTCCGAACCTAAACTATGATTCGTCTATGGAAGAAGTTAGCATACGTCCGCAAACACGTGTTAAACACAAGAAAATCAAGCACGTACTTTCAAATTCTTTTGGTTTTGGAGGGAATTGTTCCACACTGATTTTTTCCAAACCATAATCTGAAAAACAACAAAGCCCTACAATGAATAAGACTTACATCAACGGACTTTCAGCCATCTCAACACAACCGACATTTTCAGGGGATTTTCTAACCCAAATAACTGATCACGAGCAGCATAACGTGCTGTGTGCAAACGAACCTGCCTACAAAGAATACATACCGCCCGCTGCTATCCGTCGTATGGCAAAAGGTGTGAAAATGAGCATTGTAGCAGGACTAAATGCCCTGAAAGAAGCTGAAATTCAAACCCCTGAAGCCATCATTGTCGGCACGGGAATGGGTTGTTTACAAGATTCGGAAAAATTTCTCAGAGCTCTTCTTGACAACGACGAGCAACACCTCACCCCTACTGCCTTTATCCAATCCACTCACAATACAGTGGCAGGGCAAATTGCACTAAACCTACAATGTAAAGGACTGAATTTCACGTATGTAAATGGAGCTATCTCATTTGAAAGTGCCTTACTTGATGCCAAAATGCAGTTGGAACAAGGTTTGATGGAAAACATACTTGTTGGCGGAGTGGACGAACATAGCCCTCACACGTTGTTTTTGTATGAATTGGCTCAGATTATCAAACGAAAAGAAGATTGCCCCGATTCTGTTTTAAACCCACAAACCGGCGGTGTAGTTCTGTCAGAAGGCGCTACTTTTTTTGCCCTTTCAAACAAAAAAAATGAAAACTCATACGCCGAATTAATCGACACCACTTTTTGTAATAATCTTAATGCTTCGGAAGTGAGTGATTTTACGCATAACTTTCTAAACAACAACAACTTAACAACAAACGACATTGATTTGGTCATTTCCGGAAGAAACGGAAACAAAAATGATACAATCCATTTCGATGCTTTTGAAAAAACGGTTACAAACACCCCAGTTTTGGCTTATAAACATTTAAGCGGCGAATTTTATACCGCATCAGCCTTTGGTATGTGGACAGCCTGTAACATACTGAAAACAAACAAAATACCTGTATCATTAAAATTTGTCAATCAACATAATTGCAGTAAACCCGTAAAAAACATTTTACTATACAATCAATATTTAGGCAAAGACCATAGCTTAACGCTACTCAAAAAAGCATAAAAAAATAAGGTGATGTCAAAGCATTTTTTAATTAGCTTTTTTTCCATTACTTCACTGATAATCTGTTACATATACAGCTTTCCTGTATATGCCTACATTGCTGTTTTTTTGTTTTTTTTGGTAATGACCGCTTGGGGCGCTTTCGATATTCGTCTGTCATATTTTGTAAAAACCACTTGTTACATCAAAAACAAACCTCAAAAAACCGTTATATTAACATTTGACGACGGAGCTACAACACTGACTCCCAGATTTTTGGATACACTTAAAAAGTTTAACGCAAAAGCAATTTTTTTCTGCATAGGCAGGCAAGTTGAAAAATATCCCGAAATAGTGAAACGCATTCAAAATGAGGGACATATAATTGGAAATCATACTTTTAACCATATTCCAAGAAATACGTTTGCCTCGACAAAAACATTTATTAAAGAAATTGAAAAAACAGATGCGGCTCTGGCAAAATTAGGCATATACACCGAGCTATTCCGTCCGCCATACGGCATTACCAATCCCCATATAGGAAAGGCTATCAAGCTGACTAACAAGAAGGTAGTCGGTTGGGATATTCGTTCACTCGACACGGTTATCCAAAATGAAGACGCCCTTTTTAAACGCATTATTTCCAAACTCTCACACGGAAATATCATACTGATGCACGACACAAATCAACACACTCTAAATATTTTGGAACGATTATTGCGGTACTTAACAGAAAATAATTATCAAATAACCACTGATTTAAATCTGAATTAATGAAAAAAATATTCTCAATATTTCTACTTTTAACAAATTTTGTTCTTTTGGCGCAACAATTAAGCCAATCGGAAGTTGAACAGTTTAAAGCCAAATTGCTGGCAAAAAACCAAACAGTCAGCACTATCGAGGCTGATTTTCAGCAAAAAAAGCATCTTGATTTTATGTCAAAAGACATCAAAACTTCCGGAAAAATGGCTTTTTTGAAACCCGACAAATTAAACTGGCAATACACCACACCTTATAGCTATCGAATTGTTTTTCAAAAAGATAACATAACCATTGACGCCCAAGGAAATGTATCACACATAAAAGCCGATAATAAGATTTTCAAAAAAATCAATCATTTAATCGTTGGGACAATCAGCGGAAGTATGTTTAACGAAAAAGAGTTTAACATAACATTATGGAAATCAAATAAAAAAACAACCGCCAAATTAAAACCCAAAGATAAAACCTTGCAGAAATACATAAACGAAATTCACTTATTTTTCACGGATGATGCTCTTGTTGAAAAAGTTAAACTCATTGAGCCGTCAATGGATTATACTGAAATTGTTTTTATAAACATAAAAATTAACACTAAAATTGATGATAAGGCTTTTCGCATTTAGTTTGTTTTTTTTGCTGATTGGTTGCAGAAGTTTTAAGTTAGAAGGAAATTACGAAACTGAAAAAACTTATCAAACAATTGAAAATAACCATTTTAAAATAGGGTCAGAATATTTTTACCGAGCCAATATTTCGGCTTACGGAAACTCATTCAGCGGAATTCTTGCCGCGAAACTTCTTGATGCAAACACCCATCGTGTAGCCTTAACCACCGATTTCGGAAACACGCTTTTCGATTTTTCGTTTATCAATAAAAAACTAAAAATCAATTACATACAAGAAAATCTAAACAAAAAAATCATTGTGAATACATTGGCTAATGATTTTCAAAATTTACTGACAACTGAATTTGTCTGTGATGAAAAATTTACCAACTCAAAATCAATTGTTTGGAAATGTAAGAACAACAACAATTACAGTTATTTATTTGAAAATGAGCAACAACAGATTTTCAAACAAATAAATACCAGAAAATCAAAAAAATATACTACTTTTGCTTTCGATTTGCACACCGAAAATATCGAAATTCAACATCATACATTAAATGTTAAAATTATCTTAACTAAAATATAATTTATGCTAAACGATTTTTACGTAATTATCGACAAAACACACCTTGCCGAAGGCAAATATGAATACAAAATTCGTTTGAATGAAAAACACGAAATTTTTAAAGGACATTTTCCTGATAATCCGGTAACCCCCGGAGTATGTATGTTACAGATAATCAAAAATATAACAGAAGAAATCACGCAAAAAAAATTATTCCTTTCAAAAACCGCGAACGTGAAGTTTATGGCATTGATTAATCCCGAAATAACTCCCGAAGTAACCTTGGCTTTTGACATCACAGAAAACACTGATACTGTGATTGTTAAAAACACTTCATCGTTTAATGACACGGTGGCTTTAAAACTCACTAATACATACCAAATATGCTAAGATTTTTACTTTTATGGTTTTGTTTTTCCGCAAGCGCTCAAAAAACGGAATCTGTTCAGGAACTTTATATAAAATCCTATAAATCAAAAGAAAATGCTTCCAATTTTTATCAACTAACGGAAGAAAATCAAAGCAAAAGTCCAATAAATTTAGCCTATTTTGGGGCGGCTAAAATGATTTATGCCAAATATAGTAAAAACAAAATTGAATTGTTAAAAGATGGTAAAAACATCATTGAAAATGCCATAAAATCAAACCCGAATGATATTGAACTCCGATTCATTCGACTGAGCATACAGGAAAATTTACCAAAAATCGTTTCATATCACAAAAACATTGACGAAGATAAAAAACATATCATTGAAAACATTGACAATCAAAACAGTAAGCTAAAAAAATATATTTGTGAATACATAAAAATCTCAAAAGTTTTTTCAGAAGAAGAAAAACGAACTACCATAAAATGAGCCAAATTATTACCACAAAAATAGAAAAACACGGAATTTGCATTCTCATTCCCACCTACAACAACGCAAAAACTTTGCGCGGGGTGCTTGACGGAGTTTTGCAATTTACAAACCACATTATTGTAATTAACGATGGCTCTACTGATGAAACCGCTTCAATTCTTTCAACATATAATCACATAAAAATCATATCGTTACAAAAAAACAAAGGAAAAGGAAATGCCTTAAAAACCGGATTTCGATACGCCGAAAAAATGGGCTATGAGTACGCTCTTACCATTGATTCGGACGGGCAACACTATCCGGAAGACATTCCTGTTTTTATTGATGAATTGGAAAAAAACAACTCGCCCGTTTTACTGATAGGAAGCCGAAATATGAATCAGGAAAATATTCCAAAAAAAAGCAGTTTCGGACATAAATTTTCTAATTTTTGGTTTCATTTTGAAACTGGTGTAAAACTGACTGATACCCAATCAGGCTATCGGCTATATCCTTTAAAATCATTGCCGAAAAAATATTTTTCAGGAAAATTTGAACTTGAAATTGAAGTACTGGTACGCACAAGCTGGAACGGAATATCCCTTAAAAATGTGCCTATCAAGGTGTTATACGACCCTTCACAACGCATTTCTCATTTTCGTCCTTTAAAGGATTTTACCCGCATCAGCATCTTAAATACATTTTTGGTTTTGATTGCCGTTTTTTACATCAAACCGCGAAATTTTCTGCGAAACCTAAAAAAAAAAGTCTAAAACGCTTCATTAAAGAAGATTTACTGGAAAGCAACGCTTCTGATGAGGTAAAAGCCTTATCGGTGGCTCTGGGAACTTTTTGTGGGATTGCTCCCTTTTGGGGATTTCAAACACTGATTACCATTACGTTAGCCGTATTGTTTCGCTTAAATAAATCCTTGGCTTTTCTTTTTTCAAATGTAAGTATCCCGCCAATGATTCCCATTATCATTATCGGTTCTTTAAAAATCGGAGCCTTTTTTGTCGGGGGCACAATTCTTCCTGAAAAGTCGGAAATTACGACCGAATTTGTCAAAAATCACCTCTTGCAATACTTCATCGGAAGTTTAATTCTGGCTTTTGTTTCTGCTTCATTTTTAGGAAGTTTAACATATTTATTTTTAAAAATAAGTCGTAAAAACTCTAAACATAAACCACCTAATTAACAATTATTTGTTATTTTTGCACACCTAACGCATTGGGTATGTTAAACAAAATTTTCGTTTTTATATCAAAACATAAGTATCTCGCATTCATACTATTGGCGATTTGGGGCGTTATTGCCGTGATGTTGACAATGCGCCTGCGTTTTGAAGAAGACATTACGCAAATTCTTCCTCAAAATGAGAAAACTACGCTAACGGCAAAAGTGCTTAAACAATTAAATTTTGCCGACAAAATTTCGGTTATCATAACCAAAAAGGAAGGCGAAACATTAAGTGAAATACAACAAATAGCCGGTGAACTACGCGACAGTATTTCCTCACAGTTGAACGAATACATCACTGATATACAAGGAATTGTATCTGATGACAACATTGAGCAAACTTGGAACTTTATAAACTCAAACCTTCCGTTGTTTTTAAATGAAAAAGATTATAAAAACATTGAAAATAAGTTAAATACCGACAGTTTAAGAAGTGTTGTTACTTCAAATTACAAAACGATGCTCTCCCCTACCGGAATAGTTGCACAAAATTTTATTCGAAAAGACCCTTTTGGACTAACATTCAACGGATTAAAAAAACTACAAGAACTTAATATTGATTCAAATTTTAAACTAACAGACGGATTCTTAACCACACTTGACCAGCAAAATCTTTTATTTTTCATCAACCCGAAATACCACGGAAACGACACTGAACACAATGCCATATTTGTTCAAAAATTAGAAAAACTACAAAGCAATTTCAATTTAAAATACAGCAAATCTGCTACTTGCACAATTTTCGGAGCTCCGTTTATCGCAATAAGCAATTCGCAACAAATCAAAACCGACATTTTCACAACTGTGATTATTTCACTGGCTATTCTGTACTTGGTTTTAACTTATTTTTACAAAAGTTTTTGGGTGCCGTTTATCGCTTTCATACCTTCTGTGCTGGGGGTTGTCTCGGCATTGGCAATTTTGTATGTATTCAAAGGAAAAATTTCAGCTATTTCAATCAGTTTGGGCGCCGTTTTACTGGGTGTAACCGTTGATTATTCGCTCCATATTTTAACACATCTCAAAACAGCTAAAAACCACACGGAGCTGTATCAATCTGTTACTAAACCTATTATGCTCAGCAGCATCACTACGGCTATCTCATTTTTATGTCTGTTGTTTGTCCATTCGGAAGTGATGAATGATTTGGGAATTTTCGCCGCCGTCGGGATTCTTGTTGCTTCTGTTTTGGCATTGATTTTCATTCCGCAGTTGTATCGTAAAAACGCGACAATCCAAACCCGCCAAACGCTTATTGACCATTTCGGAAAATATCCTTTTCATAAAAATAAATATCTGGTTATCAGTTGTATCGTTTTAATCTGCATCAGTTTATGCACATTCAGCAAAGTGCAGTTTAATAACGATATTTCAAAGGTTAATTACGTTAATCCGTTGTATCAAGAAGCGCAAAATAAACTGGAACAGCTCACAAACAGCAAGTTAAAATCCGTTTATGTAACGGCTCACGGTAATTCGTTGGATGAAGCCCTAACTCAAAATCAGCAAGTTTATCAAATACTTTCTTCATCAAAAGAAGAAGGTAAAATACAACAATTCAGTTCATTAGGAAATATTATTCTTCCAAAATCAGAACAACAAAAACGCATTGACCAATGGCACTTATTTTGGAACGAAAATCGGAAAGCTCAGCTGAAAAACGCACTGATTTCCATCGGAAAAGATGTTGGTTTTAAAGAAAATACGTATCTGTCTTTCTTTCAATCACTTGAAACTGATTATCAAACACTTGAAAACATCGATGATTATAAAAGTCTCTCTTCCATTCCGTTACAAGATTTTATCACCGAACAAAACGGATTTTACACCATCTCTAATTTGGTGAAAGTTAGTGCCGATAAACAACAAAATTTCATACAGAACACTGAAAACCAGACCTCTGCTATTATTATCGACCGAAAAAAACTCAACGAAACTTTTTTAGGAAAACTAAAAGATGATTTCCTAAGCCTTGTAACGTATGCTTCCGTCGCCATTTTCATTGTGTTGTTGCTGTTTTTCCGTCGCATTGAGCTTGTGTTACTTACGCTGATTCCAATTACCGTCACGGGCGTCGTAACTTCCGGAATTATGAATTTGTTTGGGGTTGAATTTAATGTTTTCAGTATGATTGTCTGTACGTTAGTGCTTGGGCATTCGGTTGATTTTAGCATTTTTATGACGTGCGCCCTACAAAAGGATTACACCACTGGTAAAAACGAACTTCCGGTGTACAAAGTGTCTGTTTTACTGGCTTCCATAACTACGCTTTTGGCAATCGGAGCGTTAATTTTTGCCAAGCATCCGGCACTCAAATCCATTGCGCTGGTTTCGATTATCGGCATTTTTACGGCTTTGGTTATCACGTTTGTATTTTACCCGACCGTTTTTAGGTGGTTTATTTTTTCACGCCCGCAAAAAGGCCGCTCGCCCGTAACGTTACGCATTGTGTTACTCACTGTTTTTTCCACATTGTATTACGTAACTTTCTCAATTATATTATCTTACATAAGTAAAATTTTGCTTTTTTTCTTTCCGAAACGAACCGAAACACTGCGTCGGGTAGTGAGCAAAGCTACTACTTCGGTGCTTTATTCCAATCCGTTTGTGAAGAAAAAAGTCATCAATCCGCATAATTTACGTTTTGAAAAATCGTCCGTAATTATTGCCAATCACACCTCGTGGCTCGACACTTTGGCTATCGGAATGCTCACACACCGAATTAGTTATATGGTTAATGATTGGGTGTATAATTCGCCTGTTTTCGGCAAATATGTTCGTTCACTTGGCTTTTTTCCGGCTTCCAAAGGCATTGAAAACGGAATGGATATTTTTCGCAAAAACATCGATAACAACATTTCAATAATGATTTTTCCGGAAGGAACACGCTCGGACAGTAACCACATCTATCGCTTCCACAAAGGTGCTTTTTACATAGCCGAAACCTTCGGATTGCCCATCGTTCCCGTATATATTCACGGTAACTCGGAAGTGCAACCCAAAAATGATTTTTTTATCTACGATGGCGCTATTACCGTAATTGCCGATACGCCCATTTCCATTGACGATGAGCGTTTTGGAAACTCGTACAGCCAACGAACCAAAAAAATCCTTGCGTTTTACCGCGAACGTTTTTATCAATTGCGAAAAGGACTTGAAAACGCCGATTATTTGAAAAATAAATTATGGCTAAATTTCTTATACAAAGAACCTTACATAGTGCGTTGTGTTATGAATGATTTTGCCAAGAACAAAGAAAAATACCACAAACTAAATCAAAATTTACCACAACAAGGGCGTTTTTTGCATCTTGCCGATGATTACGGGCAAACTGATTTTTTGTTGCTCCTGACTCACCCAAAACGGGAAATTATCACTGTAATTGCCGATGATTACAAACGAGCCGTCGCCCGGCAGTCCTATATCACACGCATTCGTAAATTGACGTACATAAAGCAAATTCCTGATGAAATTACATTTGACACAATCATTATTTCTGACAAAAAACAGAAAAACATCAACGAAAAACATTGCATTCGGTTGTAATTTCACAAAAAACCTAAAAAAACAACAAAAAAACACATCAAAACAAACAAAATGCACACAAAATACGACGTTATCATCATCGGAAGCGGTCTTGGAGGTTTGGTTTCTGCCATAATGCTTGCCAAAGAAGGCAAAAAAGTGTGCGTTCTTGAAAAAAACAACCAATACGGCGGCAATTTACAAACATTTGTCCGTGATAAAATCATTTTTGATACCGGTGTTCATTATGTTGGGAGTCTTGATGAAAATCAGATTTTATATAGATATTTTAAATATCTGGGAATCATCGATAAACTTAAAATTCAAAAATTAAATACCGACGGATATGACCGAATCTGTTTTGGTGATAATCCGCAAGTTGAATACCCGCACGCACAAGGTTACGACAATTTTATCAAACAATTAATCGATTTTTTCCCCGAAGAAAGAACAACTTTGGAACGATACACCCAAAAACTGCAAGAAATCTGTGATAAATTTCCGTTGTATCGTTTCAAACCCGACGGAAGTTATAACATCGAAACGCTTTCACATAAAATACAAGATTTTTTAGACGAAATAACCGATAACAAAACCCTGCAAGCCGTACTTTTGGGTTCCGGATTTTTATATGGCGGAATTTCCCCTCAAACACCTCTGTACGTGCACGCCCTAACTATAAATTCATATATTGAAAGTGCATACCGATTTAAAAGAGGCGGCTCACAGCTTACGAACCTGCTTGTAAAAGAATTACGCAAATTAGGCGGAAATATCTTCAAACACAGCGAAGTAACAACGTTTAATTTCCGTGAAAAACAGCTTTATTCAGTACGTACACGTAATGGAAAAGAATATTTTGCCGATATTTTTATTTCAAACATTGATGTAAAAGCCACCCTCAACCATATTGGCAAAGAACACTTCAAACCGGCTTTTTACAACCGAATACAGCAATTAAAACCCATTAGCGGCGCTTTTTCGTTGCATTTGGTGATGAAACCCGATAGTTTTCCGTATATTTCACATAATTTATATTGGTTTGCCAACGAAAAAAGTGTTTGGCAAGCCGAAAATTACCCGTCGGAACGTTTTCCGTTGAGTTATATGCTCTCAATGAATTATTCCTCAGAAAAAAACCAAAAATTTGCTGAAAGCATTACCATTTTGACCTATATGAACTACGATTCCGTAAAAAAATGGGAACATACCTTCAATACCAAAGCAAATCCAAATTGCAGGGGCGAAGCATATGAAAATTTCAAAAAACAACACGCCGAATTGCTTTTAGATGCCGTAGAACAAAAATTTCCTGACATTCGCAAGCATATTCTCAAAACATACACTTCAACGCCACTTTCATACCGCGATTATATAGGAATTGAAGCTGGAAGTTGTTACGGATACCAAAAACAAGCCGATAACCCGATGGAGAGTTTTATTTTGCCGCAAACACACGTCAAAAATCTGTTTTTAACTGGACAAACTGTAAATATGCACGGACTTTTAGGCGTAACCATCGGTGCGGCACGAACTTGTTTGAGTATTTTAGGAAAAAACAGCCTTTTGTATCAAACTTTACAAGAAAATAACTAATTCCAACCTATTTTTCACTTCAAATAGAACCCAAAACCTTATTTTTTCAGTTTTCGGGCACATTTTCGGATATATTTTACCATCATTTCTTTATTTTTCTCATACGGAATCTCTTTTTGCAATGATTTCTCAAAAAAAGTTTTGGCAAGATGATATTTTTTCTGTTCGTAATATATTTTTCCACAGAGATAATACGCCTTCCAATAATCCGGATTTAATTGGCAAAGTAAGGTCATTTCGGCTTCCGGTGTGGTGATTTTTTGTTTTAAATCGTTTTCAAATTTATTTTCCAGCTTCCGATAGCTTTCATAATCTTGATAGGCTTTCGTTTTTAAAAAATTTGACTTTGAAATAGTTAAACTATCAATAAGCATTGATGAAAATTCTTTTTTTCTTGATTTTTTAAAAATTTCATTCAAATCATAGGCAATAAATTCACCCAATTGATACGGATTTGTAGAAATCCACACCAATTTCTTTTCCGGTTGAAAAATAACCGAATGATGTGCCAAAAGCTGATTCAATGCCTTTTCATTTCCGTATCCGAGCTTTTTTCCATCTAATCCTTCTGTATTTCGTAAGATTTTAGCCATTTTTTCAGGATTTAATCGTTTTTCAACGTTCATAAGCTCTTGAATTTTATCAAAACGATAAGAAGTATGTGTTTTTTTGATTTGTTTTTGATTATTTTTATCCGATTGATACACTTTTCCTTGAAAATGATTGGTACAAATCAATCTTGATGTATTTTTTAGCTCATAAACATCCATTTTTTTAGGTGACATCTCAATAATTACTGCTTTATTGTCTTTGGCACTCCCGACAAGAATTGATTCCGAAACAAAAACTTCTTTTTTCTTGGCAATTGCAATCGCTTCACCAATGGTTGATGCATATTGCAAAATTTCACGACTTACCAATGAAATCGGTGTTTTTGCCTTCATCGGCAGGTTTGATTTTCCGGCATTGATGCTCACCGTGAGTCCGTCAAGGTTCATTCCTGAAAAAACGCCAACCATTCCGCCCCAAGCATATGACATAAACGGAATTCCTGAATCGGGCTGTACAAACCTGATAATTTTTTCCCGAGCAAAATCATCAGACAGGTAAAAATCAAAATTTCTACCAATCAATAGCTGCCCGTCTTCCGATTCTTGCCCCCAAACGGCTAATGATGAGCAACCTACCAGCATCAAGTCCTGCAAAGCGTGACCAATGTCGTGAGCCGAATGCAAGTACAAACTGCGCTCATATTTAGATGCAACAAAATCATAAACCGAGTCAGAATACATTGACTGCCCCAAAAGTTCTTCCCGAAAGGGTTTTATCACATATTTATTCACATCGCGATTAAACCAGCGGATAAATTTATGTAAAAACCGAATTTTTTTCTCCGAACTGATAAATGTTTTTACTTTTTCAAAAAACAAACTATCCTGACGTTGATATAATTTTTGGGTTAAAGCTCCTGATTTTAATCCCATTGCGTAGGGTTTTCCGCTGAGATATACCTCCCAAATGCCAAATTTATTTTTCAATAAATAATCATTTTCGGTATATAATAAGGTATCGGCAAGTAACGTTACTTTTGGAAGACTATATGCCTGATTGTCAATTTCAGGAGGCAACATTTTTTTCTTTGAAACCCCGCACGAGGCAAAAATCAGGAAAAAAAATACAAAACTATATTTCATTTTGCAAAAAAGTTGGATTGGCATTATTTTTTGGCAAAGATACGACAGAAAAGTGATTTTTTTTCGTTTTTTTTGAAATTAAACGTATCTTTGTCAAAGTTTTACAAATTACATTTCAGCAATCAAAAAATTTCCATCTAAAAAACTTTAAAGATGATTGAAAAATTTAAAACCCATTTTTTTGAGCAATTTCAAGCCCAAAACAGTAAAATTTTGGTCGCCATCAGTGGCGGGGTAGATAGTATTGTGCTTGCTTACCTATTTTTTTCAATAAAACAACCCATTATTTTAGCGCATTGTAATTTTCAGCTTCGGGCAGATGAAAGCAATGAAGATGAGCAATTTGTAAAAGATTTTGGCAAAAAATTAGGCATCAAAACCATTACAAAACGCTTCAACACGTCTGAGTTTTCAGCCAAAAGCAAAATGAATACCCAACTGGCTGCCCGCAAACTCCGATATAATTGGTTTGAAGAAATAGCATCTGAAAATCAGTGTGATTTCATTGCTACTGCCCATCACGCTGATGATAATCTCGAAACTTTTATCATTAATCTTTCTAGAGGCTCCGGATTGGACGGACTGACGGGAATTCCTCAAAAAAATGGAAAAATTATTCGTCCGTTGCTTATTTTTTCACGCGATGCCATTTTAGAATTTGCCCGACAAGAAAATTTACAATGGCGGGAAGATAGTTCCAACCAAACCGAAAAATATATCCGAAACAAGATTCGACATAATATTTTGCCTGTTTTAAAAGAAATTCACCCTACTTTTTTAACTAATTTTCAAAAAACACAGCATTTTTTAGAACAATCACAGCAATTTATTGATAATACTATTGAAAATATCAAAAAAAAATATTTTAAAGAATACGAATTTCAAACTGATATCGATAAAAAAGCATTCATTGATGTAGAAAATCTTGATTTTGTGCTTCATAAACTTTTTTATCCGTACAATTTTAAGAATATCAACGACATAAAACGATTAATTAATAATGAAAGTGGCAAACAACTCTTCTCACCTACGCATCAATTGATTGGCGATAGAGAAAAATTATATTTGTTCAAACTTTCTGAAAATAGTTATGATGCTGAAATTCCCCCGCTTATCGTTCACTTCCATAAAGAAACAATTTTGGAAAATTTAAATCGGAAAATCACCATTTCTGATTTAAAAAGCTCCATTGAAATCCGTTTTTCAATTATCGAGCGCGATATTCAGCATTTTTTTGATACTGATATATATAAAGAATCCGGCAATGATATCGCTTATATGGATTATGATTCCCTTTCATTTCCACTGATTTTGCGACATAAAAAACAGGGAGATTTTTTCTATCCATTAGGAATGAAACAGAAAAAAACAATATCAAAATTTTTTATTGATGAAAAATACACTTTGTTTGATAAAGAACAGCAGTGGTTACTATGTTCCGGTGAAAGTATTGCTTGGATAACCGGAAAACGTTTGGATAACCGATTTAAAATCACTGAAAAAACAAAAAAAATATTAAAAGTAGAAATTTTTTAATTTTTACGATTAATTTCATAACTTTGTCAAATCAAATTCAGTTATAAACCATTTTTTTTCAAATAAAAATCCTAAAAATGAAAATTCCGCCACATATCACCAAAAAATTAGAGGAAAGAACAGCCCAAAATGCATTAAGAAGTTTAAAAAACACACAATTTGAGTATGATTTCTATTCTAATGATTATTTGGGTTTTGCAACTTCTGATGAAATAAAAAAAGAAGCTGAATTCATTTTAAAGTCTGAAAAAATACAAAATGGTTCAACCGGTTCGCGATTAATTTCCGGAAATTTTCCTTTGTTTGAATTGGCTGAAAATGAAATCAAAAATTTTCATAATGCCGAGAGTGCATTGCTTTTTAATTCAGGTTATGATGCCAACATAGGTTTCTTTTCCTCTATTCCAAATCGCGGAGACATTATTTTATATGACAATTTTATTCACGCATCTATTCGCGACGGAATTTCACTTAGTTTGGCACAATCTTTTAAGTTTAAACACAATGATTTGGAAGATTTAGAGCAATTACTCAAAAAATTTTCAACAAAAGCAACTTCAATTTTCATAGCAACCGAATCGGTTTTCTCAATGGATGGAGATTCGCCCGATTTAGTTAAAATGAGTGATTTAGCAACTAAATATAATGCTTTTTTAGTAGTTGATGAAGCACACGCATTAGGCATTTTTGGTTTTCAAGGTTCGGGACTCATTCAGCAATTAGGTTTGGAAAAAAATGTATTTGCCCGAATTGTTACATACGGAAAAGCATTGGGCTGTCACGGTGCTTCGGTGCTTTGCAGTGAAGTTGTTAAAAAATATTTGATAAATTTTGCCCGTTCTTTTATTTATACAACCGCAATGTCACCTCACAGCGTTGCAACGCTACTGGCAAGTTACAATCAGCTTAAAATTACAAAAAATACTGCTATTTTACATCAAAAAATCAGTTTATTTAAAGAAATTTTAAATCAGCATAAAAATACAGATATAAATTTAATCAATTCTGAAACAGCATTAAAAAACTATCAGTTTATCGAATCAAATTCAGCCATACAAGCTGTAATTTTATCAGGAAATGATTTTGTTAAAGAAAAAGCAGCAAAATTTCAAAAAAATGGCTTTGGTATCATTCCGATTCTTTCTCCAACCGTTGAAAAAGGAAAAGAACGTTTACGAATTTGCTTACACAGCTATAATACTGATGAAGAAATCAAAAAATTATTAAATATTATCTTATAAATTAAAATAACAACATCAAAAATTTAATTTTTAATGTATATTTTTTATTTTCATACGTACAAAAACATTTTTTAAACATTATAATTTTAATTTTAAATATAAAAAATTAGTTTTTCAACATCATAATTTATTTTTTTGACATATAAATTTAATTTAAAATCATTTTTTTTCAAAAAACCTTGTCAAAGTTTTATAACTTTGACAAAGTTACTCATCAAAACATCAAAATTTAGTTTTTCAACATAATAAAACTAAATTTTTAGTCTAAAAAAACTTTGTTAAAGTTTTGAATTTTGACAAAGTTAATAAAAAACCAAAAAGTTAAAGTTTTCATAAAAATTTGTTTAATAGAAAATATTTTTTATACCTTTGTAGAAAATTTATAATACATATTGTTTAATACTTTAAAAATTTAAGAAGATGGCTACAAAAAACTATTCAGAAAAAGTAGTTGCTGCAAAAATAATGATTGATGCACTCAACAACAACAAAGAAAATTTACCCGCAGGTGTAAGTGAAGAAACTATTTCAAAATTGAAAGAATTAAAAGAAAATTCTGAAAAATTAAATAGTGAACAAGAAAAATTAAAAGCATTATTAAAGTCAAAAACTGCCGAGTTAGACAAAAACTTAAAAGAATTAAGCACTTTGTACATTACGCTCAAAAAAAGAATAAAGCTAGACATTTCAAAATCACTTTGGAATGAATACGGTTTTAATGATAAAAAATAATTGCTAAAAGTTAGTTTATTTCTTATTTTTTTTAGTCAATCACCTTTAATAAAGCAAATAAACTGACCTAAAAACAAACCGCAATGATACCCGAAATAGAATTAAAAAGCCAAGCAGAAATTAAACAGTTTCAGGAAGAAAAGCTAAAAAAATTACTAATTTATTTAAAAAATCATTCTCCATTTTATCAAAACCTTTTCAAAAAACATTCCATTGATATAAATGACATACAAAAATTAGAAGATTTAGCTAAAATCCCAACAACTTCAAAAGATGACCTGCAACAGCATAATAATCTATTTCAGTGTGTATCATTAGATAAAATCATTGATTACACAACCACTTCCGGCACGTTAGGAACGCCCGTCACTTTTGGTTTAACCGAAAATGACTTGGAAAGGCTTGCTTACAACGAAGCAATATCACTTAACTGTGCCGGAATTAAAAAAGGAGACATTGTTCAATTAATGACAACTATCGACAGGCGTTTTATGGCAGGTTTGGCTTATTTTTTAGGTATCCGAAAGCTCGGGGCAAGTATAATTCGTGTTGGGGCTGGCATTCCAGAACTTCAATGGGATTCTATTTTGACTTACAAGCCTAAATTTTTAATTGCCGTTCCTTCTTTTTTATTAAAGATGATTGAATATGCCGAAAAAAACAATATTGATTATCAATCTTCATCGGTAGAAGGAATTATTTGCATTGGGGAATCTTTACGTCAAGAAAATTTCAAAAATAATCTGCTTACTGAAAAAATTCTGAGTAAATGGAAAAATTTACAACTTTTTTCAACCTATGCTTCTACCGAAATGAGTACTACATTTACTGAATGTGAATTTCAACAAGGAGGGCATCATCATCCTGAACTTATCATCACTGAGGTGCTTGATGAAAACGGAAATAACGTACCTGATGGAGTTTCAGGCGAATTAACCATCACAACTTTAAATGTGGAAGCAATGCCTTTACTTCGATTCCGAACGGGAGATATAGTTTCATTTCATTCTGAAAATTGCGGCTGTGGGCGTAACACAAAACGAATTAGTCCCGTTTTAGGACGAAAACAACAAATGATTAAATATAAAGGAACAACTTTATATCCGCCTGCCTTAACCGATTTGCTTACATCATTTGACAAAGTTGAAAATTATATAATTGAAATCAACACCAATGAACTTTTAACCGATGAAATTCTAATTAAAATTGGTTCTCATTTCCCTTCTGATAATTTAAAGGAAGAAATTAGTAATCATTTCAGAGCGAAGCTTCGTGTTGTACCAAAAATTGAATTTCATTCAATTGATGAATTAGAAAAACAAATTTTTCCTTCAACAAGCCGAAAACCAATCCATTTTGTTGATAAGCGAACCAAAAATTAAGAAATTAATAATAACATTATATTTTAAACCAAAATTTTCAGTTTATGAAACGATTTTTTTTCACAACAGCATTATTTATTACGTTTTTCATAACTTATGCGCAAAAATTTCAAAACGAAACAGGTAATATTACTGTTTTAAAAGGCGAAACGCAAGTTAATGTTGCGTTTAATTACACAAATTTGCATTTAATGAAAGATAACCTCACCGAAGAAGAGTATATCGCTGACCGAATTGAGTATTTAAACAAAAAAAATCAAGAAGAAGGTGATATTTGGCTCACAGGCTGGAAAACTGCTAAAGAAAATATCTGGCAACCTAATTTTTTAAAACTTTTAGACCAAACTATCACTAAAAATAAAGGTATTTCATTCAACTTAAATTTGAATAATGCAAAATACACTTTATTAGTTGATGTCATCTGGATTTATCGCGGTTGGGATGCCGGCATCGTAAAACAACCTGCAAAAGTTACCACAACGCTTAAAATTGTAGAAACAAACAACAAATCAAATGTTCTTTACCAAATTGAAGCTATTGAAGCTCCCGGCAACCAATTTGGAAGCAATTTCAACGATGAAACCCGCATCGGTGAGGGTTTTGCCAAAACAGCCAAATCATTTGGTAAATTAATGTCAAAAAAATTACGATAATCAACATTGATTTCAAAAAAAAACAAAAAAAGCTGCTTTTGAGCAGCTTTTTTATCGGTAAATATATTCTTATTTTTACATTGAAAAACTTTCACCGCAACCGCAAGTTCGGTTTGCATTAGGATTATTAAAAACAAATCCTTTTCCGTTTAAACCACCGGAATATTCTAAAATGGTTCCTACCAAGTAAAGAAAACTTTTTTTATTCACAACAATGCGAATGCCGTTGTCTTCAAATAGTTTATCGTCTTCATCGGTGGTTTTATCAAATTTAAGTTCGTATGAAAGTCCGCTGCAACCGCCACTTTTCACGCCCACACGGACAAAGTCGGTCGCATTATCGAAACCTTCTTCCTCCATCAAAGAAATGAGTTTCTTCTTTGCCTGCTCTGATACCTGAATCATCGTATTTTTATTTTTTAAGTTTATTCTACTTTATAGTAATTGGTCTAACAATTCGCGAACGTCGCTACTGTTCCACTTGGCAATGCGTTCACTTTTCGCTTTAACGACACCTTGTTTATCAACAATGTAACCTGATGGGATTTTCTCCGCATCAAAAGGCATTTTTTCGCCTATGATTAAGTAAGTTACCTTAAAATTGTAGCCTCTTTTCTGCATCAGTTCTTCAACGGGGGCGGGCAATTCGTTTGTTACGACATAAAAATCTACCTTTTGGTGATAATCATCGTACAGTTTCTGAATGCCTGCCAAATCAGCGACACTCGTTACCCGCCAAGACGACCAAAAGTACACAAAAGCGGGATGCTTGCCCCGTGATTGGGAAAAGTTAAATTCCTTATTGTCACGGTCTTTCAGTTTCCAGTCAAAATCAATCGTATATTGCTCATCTTTTGGCAATATATCGACCGAACTTGCGAAAATACGCTGCAAAATAATCTTACTCTCGTAACCCAATGGCGTAACAAAAAAAGAAAGCACCAACAATATGAGTGCTAAGTTCCAAATGGTTTTTCGTTTCATCTATTTTATGCGATGTTTAATTCTAATGGTTTTAATCTGTTCCGTATGTAGTAAATAAAGAAAGGAGGCAAAGAAAAACATTACGGATTTTCAGACTCTTTGCCCCTTTCCTACCAGTATGAAAATTAATTACAATTCCAAAGCTGCCTTTGCGTTGCCGTTCATTAAAATTTCAACGGGATTTTCAAGCGCTTCTTTCACAGCTACCAAGAAACCTACGGATTCACGTCCGTCAATGATGCGATGGTCATACGAAAGTGCGACATACATCACCGGAGCTACGACTATCTGTCCGTTTTTAACCACAGGGCGTTCCACAACGTTGTGCATTCCTAAAATACCTGACTGCGGTGGATTGATAATCGGGGTGGAAAGCATCGAACCAAAGACACCTCCGTTGGTGATGGTGAACGTTCCGCCCGTCATTTCGTCAACGGTTATCTGACCATCGCGCGCACGTAACGCCAAACGCTTCACTTCTGCTTCCACACCGCGGAATGATAAGTTTTCAGCGTTGCGAATCACCGGAACCATCAAACCTTTCGGACCGGATACGGCAATCGATATATCACAAAAGTCATACGTTACCTTTTCTTGCCCGTCAATCATCGAATTTACGTCAGGGAATAACTTCAATGCGCGAACCACCGCCAACGTGAAGAACGACATAAACCCTAAATTCACATTGTGTTTCTCTTTAAAGGCATCTTTATACTCTACTCGGAGCTGATAAATCGCACTCATATCCACTTCGTTGAACGTAGTGAGCATTGCTGTCTCATTTTTGGCAGATACTAACCGTTCGGCGACTTTTCGGCGCAACATTGACATTTTTGTTCGCGTTTCAAAGCGACTTCCGCCCGTTGGTGTGCCCATTGATGGCTTGGAAGCCTTCACGGCATCTTCTTTGGTGATACGTCCGTCCCGACCGGTGCCTTTTACTGCCGAAGCCGGGATTTGTTTCTCTTCCAATATTTTACGAGCCGACGGACTGGACGTACCCGTTGCGTAAGTTGTTTTTTCAACCGCCGCAGGCGTTTCCTTAATGGCTTCTTTTTTCGGAGCTTCTGCTACTGTTTCGGTTTTTGGAGCGACAGCAGAAGCACTCTCCGAGGGTTTTTGGGCTTCCGTGTCGATTAAGCAGACTACCTGTCCCACTTTTACGGCATCGCCCTCTTCGGCTTGGAGTGTGATTACGCCCGAAGCCTCAGCAGGTAATTCAAGTGTGGCTTTGTCCGAATCAACTTCGGCAATGGCTTGGTCTTTTTCGACATAATCGCCCGTTTTAACGAGCCAACGTGCTATTTCTACTTCCGTTATGGATTCTCCCGGCGAGGGAACTTTCATTTCTAACATAGTACTATTCGTTTTTAAGTATGATATTTCTTCGTTTTACTACTCATATGCTTCAAATTGCTATCTTGAAGCCTCGATTCCGAACTCTTTCCACCGAACTTGCGGAATAGCCAGCTTAACAACGGTGTTTGATTCGCGCATTTGCTCGTGAATTTCGTTCAATTTCGCAACAAACTCGTCTGTTTTGGCTTTAAGTTCCGCTTTTAGGCGTTCTTGTTCGTTGTTTAGGGCAACTGCTTCCTCACATCGCTTTTCAAGTAGCGTTGTAAATTCAGGAGCAATCCCTCGTTTCTGTACATCTTCGGAATTATTTTTCAATCCCGCTACCATTACCTTTGCTTTTGCTACAAGGTCGGCATAACTAACTTTTGGTCTTGACGTCTTTGCCATTTTGATTTAATTTAATGTTATTATTATTTTTTACTATTTCCAAGAACAGAAATTTCTATTCTTATCTTCCTTAAACAATTCCGTATTTACGTTATTTTTCGCCTTATCTCCGTCATCTTTTGCCGAATATCGGTCGCTTTTTGCTTCTCTTTCGGAATAAAACACCCGAACTTAGCTATTTATTTCCCTTGAAAAGAAATTAAATTCCCGATATGAAGCAAGCTATTTCCTATCGGTAGCAAGCTGTTTTCTATCAGTAGCAACCAATTCCTTATAAGAAGTAAGCTGCTTCAAGGCTAAAAAACCAGAAAAAGAACCTATTTTTAATTATTTCGATATTCGGAACAGCAATTCCTGCATTTTTTTATCCATTTTCGGAGAAAAATCTTCCCATTCTTCGATTTTGAACAGCTGTATCTTAACAACGGACAATAAAAACCAATCTCGATTAGAGAGTGCTTCAATGGCGGCAATTGCCTGCTGTTTTGAAGCAGTTTTTGACAGATATACGCCTTCTTGCTCCCGAATAAAGTCATAGCCTTGCAGTAATTCCGTTATTTTGTCGCTTACTTGGTTGTATGGCACGCCACAATTCTGCGCTGCTACGGAAGGTTCGATTTCAAAAAGGATTGCGTACATAGTAAATTCCGTTACTAAATTAATGAACATCGGAAACTTCGCCAAAGTTACAAAAACTTTGGCAAAGTACACCATATATTATATATTCTTTTTCGCATCGGCGTTACGGTCAAAAACCATTGCGATGGCTTCGGCGTGTCGTTTGCGGTCGCGCGCGTGACTTCCGGAAGCCGGTGCCGCATACACGGTGTTCGATGCCAAACGCCAGCTAACAAAATCGAAGAACATCAACATATATCCGTAAGCTCCCATATTCTTCGGCTCTTCTTGCGCCCAAACAAAATCATCGGCGTTTTTGTATTTGCTTAAAACGGCTTTGAGTTGCTCGGTTGGGAGCGGGAATAACTGTTCGATGCGAACGAATGCCACATCGGTGCGACCTAATTTCTCACGCTCGGCAACCAAGTCGTAATAAAAGCGACCCGAGCAGAACACAAGGGTTTTTACTTTCGCCGCGTCGGCAACAGGGTCGTCAATTACCTCTTGGAATTGCCCGTGTGCCAAATCGTCAATCGTTGAAACGACCTGCGGGTGGCGCAGTAGGCTCTTGGGTGTGAACACTACGAGCGGTTTGCGGAAATTGGTTTTCATCTGTCGGCGAAGCAGGTGATAGATGTTCGCCGGTGTGGTACAGTTTGCTACGTACATATTCTTATCCGCACAAAGTTGCAAATACCGTTCGATACGTGCCGAAGAGTGTTCGGCTCCTTGCCCTTCGTATCCGTGCGGGAGCAACATCACTACGCCGTCTTGGGTTTTCCATTTATCTTCACCGCAACAAACGTACTGGTCGAGCATAATTTGTGCCCCGTTTGAGAAATCACCAAACTGAGCTTCCCAAATGGTTAGCGTATTGGGGCTAGCCATTGCGTAACCATACTCATAACCCAGCACACCATACTCTGAAAGTAGCGAATTATAGACATAAAAGTTTCCTTTTGCGTGCTTGGGGTGCTGTTTTAGGGCGGCAAGCGGCGTTACTTCCTCTTCCGTGTCTTCGGTTTTGACCACTGCGTGCCGATGTGAGAAGGTTCCCCGCTGAACATCCTGCCCCGTTAGCCGAACGTTGAAACCTTCGGAGAGCAATGTGGCAAACGCCAAGTGTTCGGCGGTACCCCAGTCGATAGTGTTCTTCTCAAAGAAACCTTCTCGGCGGTCAGCGATGATTTTTTTGATTTTGTTGATGAATTTCTTGTCGGAAGGAAGCTCGGTTATGATTTGAGCAATCTCTTTAAGGGTTTCTTTATCGAATGAAGTATCAACTTTTTCGAGCATTTTGGCACGCGATGCGATTTCGAAGCCTTTCCATTCGTTTTGCATAAAAGGTTTGATGACGGTTAGGGCTTCTTTGCGCGAAGTTTCCAAATCATTGTCCAGTTTTGCCTTATATTCGTTCTCAATTCGGACAACAAATTCCTGCGAAGTGATGCCTTCGGTGATGAGTTTTTGAGCGTAAATAGTTCGTGGGTTATCGTGTTTTCCAATAGTTTTATAAAGTACGGGTTGTGTGAAACGGGGTTCGTCACCTTCGTTATGTCCGTACTTACGATAGCCAAGCAGGTCGATAAAAATGTCGCGTCCGAACTCTTGACGGAAATCAAGTGCCAAGAGGAAGGCGTGAACTACCGCTTCGGCATCATCGGAGTTTACGTGTAGCACAGGCGATGAATTTACTTTGGCAATGTCAGTGCAATATACGGACGAGCGCGAATCGGTGTAGTTCGTGGTGAACCCAACTTGGTTATTCACTACGATATGAATGGTACCTCCGGTCTTAAATCCTTTAAGCTGACACATTTGTGTGATTTCGTATACTACGCCTTGCCCGGAAACTGCCGCATCGCCGTGAATGGCAATCGGAAGTACCTTTTTGATGTCCGCCGGACAATATTTATCTTGCTTGGCACGGGTAATTCCTTCGATAACAGCGCCAACGGTTTCCAAATGTGACGGATTAGGCGCCAGATTGATGTTAATCTTTTTCCCTGATTGGGTCAATTTGTCGGTGGTAATGCCCAAGTGGTACTTAACGTCGCCATCGAAATTGTCTTCCATTTCATAGTCTTTTCCGTCAAATTCAGAGAAAATCTCTTGTGGATTTTTATCGAAGACATTTGCCAAAACATTCAACCGACCTCGGTGAGCCATTCCCAAAACCAAGTGTTCCACGCCCTTTTCGGCGGCTTTTTCCACTACGAAATCCAAACCTGCCACCAGAGCGTCGTTTCCTTCGAGCGAAAATCGTTTTTGCCCTACGTATTTAGTGTGCAAGAAGTTCTCAAATGAAGTAGCCTCGTTGAGTTTTGCGAGAATGCGTAACTTTTCTTCGGTTGAGAATTGCGGTTTGTTGGCATTCTTATAGAGTTTATTTTCAATCCATTGGCGTATTTCGGGTTCGCGAACGTACGCATATTCCACCCCGATGGACGTGCAGTAAATGCTGATGAGCGTGTTGATAATGGTTCGCAACGATGCGGGCTGCAATCCGATTTCTTTGGCAGAATCGAAAACAGTGTCCAAATCGGCGTTTGAAAGTCCGAAATTTTCAATTTTTAAATCGGGAAGGAAGGCTTCACGCTGGCGAATCGGGTTGATTTTCGTGAAAAGATGCCCGTAAGTGCGGTAGGCGTTAATTAAATTCAGCACTTTGAATTCTTTTTGCAGTTGCTCACTGGCGATGTTACTGCCCGAGTCTACTTTCTGAGCCATCGTCTGAACTGTGTCATCATACGACGTGCCGTAATTTTCTTGTGCAAAATCGAAACCTTGGAAAAAAGCTCTCCAACTTGCTTCAACCGAATCAGGATTTTCTAAATATTTTTCATACAAATCCCCAAAATAAGCCGTGCCGGCTGCGTTCAAAAATGAATACTTATCCATAGCGAAAAATGTTATTCTTACATATAAAAGACAAAGATATAATTTAGTTTTGTATTTTTCGCTTTTTTGAAAAAATATTTACTGTGTTAAATCTTACTTAAAAAATAACAAACTAAAAATAAGCATTTTAATAATCAAAATAAGACTAAAAATTCTTTTTTATTTTTGTTTTTTCTTTCGTTTTTCTATTCATTTCAAACCGCACAGAAACATCGCTACTTGCGCTAAATTATTTTGGTTTAAACATTTAAATTTTACATTCATTTTCAGCATATTAAAGTTTAATTTCACGAAATATTAAAAAAAATTTGTGTATTTAGTTTTTAAGTCATATCTTGCCCCAGTTCAATTTTTAGATATTGAAATTATGCAACATAAAATAAAATATGAGTTGGAATTTGATATTCACGTCTCGCCACAGATGCTATATCAATATATATCAACACCTTCCGGACTATCAGAATGGTATGCCGACAATGTAAATTCGCGGGGGGAAATATACACGTTCATTTGGGAAGACACCGAAGAAGAAGCCAAATTATTGCGAAAAAAATTAGACGAATCGGTGAAATTTCGTTGGCTAAACAGTGGAGACGATTCATATTTTGAAATGAAAATTATGGTTGATGAAATCACCGATGATGTTTCGTTAGTGATAATTGATTTTGCTACTCCCGATGATTTGGAAGAGTCTAAAATGCTGTGGGAAAACCAAGTAGCTGAACTCAAACACGCATTGGGGTCGGTGTAATAAAACGTTCTTTAATAAATTAAAATGATGAAAATAAACCACAATAGTTTTTTTTTAAAATCAGAAAATGCTGTTTTAACCATTCAAAACAGAGCTTTTAAATACGGTGATGCCGTTTTTGACACACTGAAATACACTCACGAAAAATTACTTTTTTGGGAAGAACATTATCTCCGACTAATGGCTTCAATGCGAATTTTACGAATGGAAATACCACTTTCTTTCACGATGGAATTTCTGGAAAGTGAAATTTTGGAAACGTTAAAAATCAACAATTTAGCAAATAGTTCGGCACGCATTCGCATCACTGTTTTCAGAAATGACGGAGGGTTATACACCCCGCAAACCAACAATGTTAGTTATATCATTGAAACTGAAAAACTTGACTCGCCTTTCTATGAATTGAGTAATTCCCCTTACGAAGTGGAACTTTTCAAAGATTTTTACGTGCAACCCGATTTACTTGCTAACATAAAACATACCAATAAGTTAGTAAATATTACCGGAAGTATTTTTGCCCGTGAAAATGACTATCAAAATTGTATTTTGCTCAATAACAGTAAAAACATTGCCGGTGCCTTAAACGGAAATCTATTTCTGGTAAATGAAAATACAATTAAAACCCCGCCATTAACAGACGGTTGCCTCAACGGAATTACCCGAAAAATATTACTAAAAATAATAGTAAAAACTCCTGATTTTAAAATAGTTGAAACATCAATTTCGCCTTTTGAACTTCAAAAAGCCGATGAACTTTTTATAACCAACAGCATCATTGGCATTCAACCAATTACGAAATATCGCAAAAAAGAATACGGCAATGCCATTGCCAAAAACCTTATCGGGAAACTCAACACAGCAGCACGATTTGGCACAGAAAAATAACTGATTTTCAAACAGTATCACTATAATGAATTAATGATTTCTCTTGCTTTTTGAGTAACTTCCGAAGCGGGATTGTTCGGCAGGGTTTTCTCATCAAAAAGTTGCAGGGCGTTTTCTATTTTTTTAAGTCCTTCGGAATTTTGCTTTTCGCTGAATTCCTGACGTAAAATGCGTATTTTTTCATAAAATTGAATGCCCTCTACCATTCTTTCAAAACGAACGGAACTTCTTCCCATAGGATATACCAAATAGGTGTCGCCTGCTGCCCACGTTCTGAAACGACTGTCTAACAACGGATTATATGTCCAACTATTGAATGCCCACCGCAAATATCCGTCGAGATTTTCTTTGGCAGCATACCACGCAAACCATTCGCTTTCAGCAGGTTCACTAAACGTAAAAGTATTAGGGTAAGGCTCTTCGCAACTGGTGTAATACGTGGTTACTTTGCCTTGTTGTTTGCGTTTATTTTTGATTTCTTCGGGATATTTCATACGCAGGGCAACACAATAATCATCCAAATCGGCTTCCAATTCTTTGTGCCAAGCCCCCGCCAACGAAACTTTGAAATTAGGGTCGGCTTTTTTGATAATTTTAAGTGTTTGCTGCATCACTTCCATCGGGCGTTCGTCCATTGAAATGTAAGTCTTTTCAAACCAGCCTTTTGCCTTTAAATGTTTGGCAAAAGCGGTGAGCATTGCCATCCACATCGTTTCGTATTCAGGTTCTCCGGGCTTCGTTTCAATGCGTTGCAATTGGTTGGTAGCTTGGTCAAAATACTGAAACGACAGTTTCCAAGGCACCATTGAATAGCAGTTAATTTGCTTATTTACACCCATTTGCTGCATAAATTCAACCCATTTATCAAAAACAGAAAAATCAAAATGCCACGAACCATCCAATTTTTTAAACCACGTAACCATTGAGTTGAACGGGTCTTGCGTTTGTCCGCCCCAAGGCTCAAACATTATGGAAGTGGTAATGGATTTTCCACCTGCGTCAGCGTAGGGCTTCATTTCGGTTTTAAGATGCTCAAAATGAGCTTCTGACCAAGGCGTTACATTAAAATAACGAGCCACCGCATAAGGATTTTGCCACAAATCCAAATGGAATTTCCAAGCGTTGGCAGGGGGCAAAGCTCGGTTTATCACTTCAAGTTCAAGCGGTAATTTTTTCAGAATTTTCTTTCCTTTTTTAACTAAAATCTTTCCTTTATATATCCCATTTTCAGCATTTTGCGGAACTTGAATTTTAAGCCAAGCCCCACGCGTTTCTTGTTTTTGAAATTCGTGCTTTTTGGAAAAATGGTCAATCACGTCAGCCACCAACGTGGAATCAAAATCAGAGGCTTTACGAGCTCCGCAAGCTCCTTTTTTGTCTTTGTTCAGCTCGTCGGTCATCACATATTTCAAAAAACCAACCGAAATTTGATTTTTCGGTAAGGAACTATTTTTTTTAGTATGCTTAAAATCAGCTATTTCAATGGAAATTTCCGAAATTTCAAACGGATTGGAAATAACAATTTGTCCCGAAACCCGCTCGCCCTTCCACGCTCTTAAACGTTTGGTTTGAAACAGATTATACGAAGGCACTTCTTTTTTGTAACGAACATCCGTAGAACCCCAGCCTATTTGATAATCAGTGATTTGTTTCCATTTTTCGGTATCAACCTTCACAGGATTAGGCAACTCTGAATAATTTGATTGTGCGTAAATCTTATGATTTTGGAGGCAAATCACCCCCAGAAATATAAACAGAATGAATTTTTTCATCATTATTTTTTTAAGGACAAATTTACAAAAAAAATAGACTTAAAAACAAAAAAGTCTGCCTATGCAGACTTTTTCGCTTAAAACTAACTAATTCAGTAGTGAAGAGATAAAATATGAATGAATCATAAACAAAACACAATCACACACAATATGTTACGTGTTTCGTTTTTCTAACAACTAACAACGGGGCAAAAGTAAAAAAGATTTTTACAACAAACTAATTTTATTTAGATTTATTTAAAATAAATTATTTTTATCGCTGATTTACAAATTTTTACATCCTTTTGTTTTTAGGTTATAAAACACAAAAAGGACATTTAATTTTTAAAATTTCATTTTTGGGTAAAAAAATATTTTTGGTTGCCTGAAAAAATTCAACTTTTTTCTACCTTTGCAGAATGGATTTTTCATCAAAATTACTTGAAAATGCGGTGTATGAAATTTCGCAACTGCCCGGAATCGGGAAGCGAACCGCATTGCGTTTGGCATTACATTTACTGAAACAACCCGAAGAACAATCGCTTCGATTGGCAAGTGCTTTGGTAAACTTACGCACTCATATTCAGTATTGTAGCCATTGTCATAATATTTCAGACCTTGAAGTTTGTGAGATTTGCGAAAACCCGTTGCGCGATGATGAAGTTATATGCGTGGTTGAGGATTTTCGTGATGTTATGGCGATTGAAAATACAGGGCAATTTTTCGGGAAGTACCACGTTTTGGGCGGAAAAATATCGCCTATTGACGGAGTAGGACCTTCAAACTTGAATATCAATTCATTAGTAAAAAAAGTACAATCCGGAAATGTAAAGGAACTCATCTTTGCTCTGAGCAACACGATGGAAGGAGACACCACTAACTTCTACATTTTCAAACAAATAGAATCATTCAAAATTACTGTTTCCACCATTGCACGCGGCATTTCGGTGGGAGGTGAGTTGGAATATGCCGATGAAGTTACCTTGGGTAGAAGCATCTCTCAACGAGTACCTTTTGAACAAGTTTTAAAGGTCTGAAAATAAAAGTGATACTCCTTTAAAAAAAATTAAAATCCTTTTTTTGGCTAAAAAAAAGGATTTTTCCTTGTTTTTTTCTTACCTTTGGCGTATTTCTTATTGACATCAACTTGGATTTGGCATCGCTCAAAATCTTAAATTATCAGACAAAAAAATGGCTAAATACGAATTAAAACTGCCCGCAATGGGCGAAAGTGTTGCAGAGGCAACCGTTACAAATTGGTTAAAACAAATTGGCGAAACGATTCAGGCTGAGGAAGGTATCGTTGAAGTAGCCACGGATAAGGTAGACACTGAAATCGTTTCGGAAGTTTCAGGCGTGATTGCCGAAATTCGGGTTCAGCCGGAGCAAGTCGTGAAAGTAGGCGAAATTATGGCTATCATCGAAACCAATGACATTGAAGAAGTTACCGAAAGTGATACAGCCGAACGTATTGAAAAAGAAATAATTGAAATCAAAAATACTACTCTGGCGGAATGTTCCGTTCCTGATAATTTTTCTGACGGAAAACGCTTTTACTCGCCGCTTGTGAAAAATATCGCCAAGCAGGAAGGTATTTCGGCAAAAGAACTCGAACAAATCACAGGAACCGGTGTCGAAAACCGAGTTACCAAACAAGACATACTCAATTATCTGAAAACCAGAAACATTCAATCTGCTGCTTTTCAACACGAAACGTTTTCTGAAACGAAAAACACCGTTTCCGAAAACGGAGACCAACGCGTTGAAATGTCGCGAATGGGCAAGCTCATCGCTGAACATATGGTGCAAAGTAAACACACTTCACCTCACGTTCAGAGCTTTACCGAAGTTGATGTAACCCGAATCTGGAACTGGCGCAACAAAGTCAAAAAAAGTTTTGAAACCCGTGAAGGCGAAAAATTTACGTTCACACCCATTTTTATGGAAGCCGTTGCCAAAGCCTTGATTGACTTCCCGATGATGAATATTTCACTTGAAGGCACAACCATAATCAAAAAGAAAAACATCAACATAGGGATGGCCACTGCCCTACCCGACGGCAATTTGATTGTTCCGGTGATTAAAAACGCCGACCGACTCAGCCTGCGCGGAATGGCAAAAACCGTAAATGATTTGGCTAAACGAGCCAGAACCAACGCCCTCAAACCCGATGAAATTAAAGACGGTACCTACACCGTGACCAACATCGGTTCGTTTGGAAATGTGTTCGGCACACCGATTATAAATCAACCGCAAGTGGGTATTTTAGCCATCGGAGCTATTCGCAAAGTGCCTGCCGTGATTGAAACACCCGAAGGCGACCTTATCGGTATTCGCTACAAAATGATGCTCTCGCACAGTTACGACCACCGCGTCGTAAATGGTGCTTTGGGCGGAATGTTTGTGCAACGTGTAGCCGAATATTTGGAAAATTGGGATACAAATCGAGAGTTATAATCATTCTAAATTTAATTTTCACTCACATCAAAGTTCTCTTTTGTGTAAAAAAATGTATCTTTGCACCCTAATTCAAAATATGATTTTTTAAAGAAGCGAATTTTATGGCGATAGTAATTACAGATGATTGTATAAATTGCGGTGCTTGTGAACCTGAATGTCCAAACAATGCCATCTATGAAGGCGCTGATGATTGGCGATACAGTGACGGGACAGCCTTGAAAGGAACAGTGGTACTGCCCAACGGAAAGCAGGTTAATGCCGACGAAGTGCAAGAACCCGTGAGTGATGATTATTACTTCATCGTAACGGATAAATGCACCGAATGCATTGGTTTTCACGAAGAACCACAGTGCGCTGCTGTTTGTCCGGTGGATTGTTGCATTCCGGATGAAAACCATCAAGAAAGTGAAAATGAGCTTACCGCTAAAAAGAAATTTTTACACGACGAAAATTAAGAATTACTTTTTTCAAACAAAAAATAGCCATATTTGTTATGGCTATTTTTTGTTTTTAATTATTTCGACTGTCGTTTAAACATCAAAATTGTAGTGAATTTAGCTCATCAAAGTTTGCGGCAATTACTTACTCCAATTTTTTAGGATTTCTTTCGGAACACCGTCTTTATGGAGCATTATTGCGGTGGTTTTGTAAGTTACAAACGCTTTTGTTACGTACAAATAGCCTTGATGGTCGTTGTTTACGCCCCACGAATTTTTCACGATGTAGTACTCACGTCCGTTTTGGTCTTTGGCAAGCCCCACGATGTGCATCGCGTGGTCGTCAGTGGTTTCATAATTGTCAAAAGCCTTTTGGCGCATCTGGGTTGTAATAGTTCTTTCTTGTGTTGGCGGATTGTCAAACAAGGTTTTTTGCTCTTGGAGTGTCATTTCGTTCCAATCTTTTTCGGGTACGAAAGCCACACCGTTTTTCCAACTGAAATATTTCTCACTTACATCTGATGCCCAAGCTACGGTAAATCCTTTTTGCAAAGCATTATCAATAACTTTAACAAAATCAGTCATTTGAACGTTATAGGCTTGGTCAAAACTCCAATTGTCAGGCACTGCCATCAGCACGTTTTGGTATTTGGGTTGGTCTTCATACGAAAGCATCTCAACATAATCCTTCGGATTGATACCTACCACTTCTTTGGCAAATGTTTGCGCCGTATATTTCTTATTGCCAAACAAAAACGTTTCAGGCACATCACCCAAATAGGCATCGATGGCTGCCGTAAAAGCTTTTTCCCAATTGGGCGTTAATTTTTTAACGTTGGGGCGCTTTACCAAACCTTCCAGAAAACCTTTCAATACGGCTTGCATCTCTGAAAAATCATTACGCGACGTTCCGTAATGCAATCCCGAATAAACATACTGCGGTACAGCACCGTATTTAGCATACATATTAATAATATCGTGCAATTCACCACCGTCGCCATAGTCCAGATTACCGTGGAAACGCACGTATTGTTTCGCTTTTTCAATGTACGTATTTCGCGCGGTAAAAATTTCGGCTAAATCCACCGGCTTTTTACCCATTCGCACCATTTCACTCTCCAAAAACGAAGCGCCGGCGTAGCTCCAACAAGTGCCGCTACTGCCTTGGTCTTTCACCTCCATTCGTTCAAGGTTAATAACGGGCGTAAAGGTAAAACCTGCCTTTTGGCTCTGGTTCCCTTCCACCGCTTTGATTAAATTATCTTGTGCCGAAGCCCAAAAAAATGCCCCAAAGGCAAGAAAAAATGTTATTTTTTTCATCTGAAAACTGGTTTATATTAATGTATTGGTTAAAATCACACAAAAGTAAGGCATTTTCGGCAAACCCCAAAACAATAAACCCAAAAAATAGATTATCGACAACTTTTACAGCACATTGCATTGCCAATTGATTTTTATTTCATACTTTTGTTTCTTTCTAAAAAATAGTTAAACTTCAATTTTATGAAACATTCTTATGCACTACTGCCTGCCGCCTTGGTTTTTGCCTTGGTGAGCTGCAACGAACCTACAAAAACTAAACAAAATAACACTATGGAAGAGAATCCGTTACTTACCGAAAGTACACTGGCGTACGCTGCGCCTGATTTTTCAAAAATCAAAGATGAACATTTTCGTCCTGCCCTTCTTAAAGGTATGGAATTGCAAGCCGAACGCGTTAAAAACATCGCCGAAAACACGCAAAACCCTACTTTTGATAATACCATCATCGCCTTAGAACAAAGCGACGATGAATTTGAACGTGCCATCAGTGTTTTTTCGGCTCTGGCAAGCGCCCACACCAATGACACCATTAAAAATATCCAAAAAGAGCTATCGCCCAAGTTTGCGGCACATTCCGATGCTATTTATCTAAATGACAAACTTTTTTCACGTATTAAAGCACTCTATGACAAACGTGAAACCCTGCAATTGGACGCCGAATCACACAAACTGCTGGAATATTATTACGAAAAATTTGTTATCGCCGGCGCTAATCTTTCCGCCGAAAACAAAGAAATCTTAAAAGGATACAATGCCGAGCTGGCTTCGTTGCAAACCGACTTTAACCAAACCCTGCAAGACGGTAATTTGGCTGCGGCACAGACCTTTACCGATGAAAAAAGTCTTGACGGACTTTCACCCGAAACCCGTAAATCCCTTGCCAACGACGGAAAATGGAAAGTACCCGTGCTGAACACCACCCAACAACCCTTGCTTGTTGATTTGAAAAACCGACAAACCCGTAAGCAGATTTTTGAAACAGCGTGGAAGCGTACCGACGGTGGTAAGCACAACACCAACGACATCGTCAAAAAGATTGCAATGCTTCGCGCCAAGAAAGCCAACCTGCTCGGTTTCAAAAACTATGCTGAATGGTCATTGCAACAAACAATGGCGAAAACCCCTGAGAATATTTACAAGTTTTTCAAAGATTTAGTGCCTGCTTCCGTTGGTAAAGCCCAAAGCGAAGCCAAAGAAATTCAAGCCCAAATCAATGCCACGGGTGAAAAATTCACATTAGAACCTTACGACTGGACGTTCTATGCCGAACAAGTGCGTAAAGCCAAGTACAACTTAGATGAAAATGAAATAAAACCTTATTTTGAACTTAAAACCGCACTGGAAAAGGGTGTTTTCTATGCTGCCGAGAAACTTTTCGGTATTACGTTTAAACAACGAAACGATATCCCTACCTATCACCCCGATGTATTGGTTTACGAACTCTTTGAGGAAGACGGCTCACAGCTGGGCTTGTTCTACGGCGACTTTTTCGCTCGTGAAAGTAAAAGAGGCGGTGCTTGGATGGGCAATTTCGTGAGTCAATCCAAACTTTCGGGTAAAAAACCGGTTATTTACAATGTTTGTAACTATGCAAAACCTGCCGACGGAGCGCCTGCATTGCTGTCGTATGACGAACTGACAACCCTTTTCCACGAGTTCGGGCACGCCCTGCACGGTTTCTTTGCCGACCAACAATATAGCTCGCTTTCCGGAACAGCCGTAGCCCGTGATTTCGTGGAACTGCCTTCGCAATTTTATGAAAATTGGGCGCTGTATCCCGACATTTTAACCAATTATGCCCTTCATTATCAAACCAAAGAGGTTATTCCGCAAGCCTTGATTGATAAAATCAAAAACGCAAGTACTTTCAACGAAGGCTATGCCTTTACCGAGGTGCTGGCAGCCGCAAATTTGGATTTGCAATGGCACACCATCACCGCCGATACCCCCATTGATGATGTTACAGCCTTTGAAAACGAAGCCCTTAAAAAAACGGGGCTTTATCTAGACCAAGTGCCGCCGCGTTACCGTTCTTCCTACTTTGCCCACATCTTTGGCGGAGGTTACGGAGCCGGTTATTATTCCTACCAATGGACGGAAATGCTTCATCACGATGCTTACACTTGGTTTTTAGAAAATGGAGGACTCACCCGCGCCAACGGGCAACGTTTCCGTGATATGATTCTCTCGCGCGGAAACACCCTTGATTATGAAAAAATGTATCTGGATTTCAGAGGAAAACAACCTTCCATCGAACCGATGCTAAAAGCAAGAGGTTTTAAGTAGACTAACCATCACACACATATGTCAAAAAATACGGATTGAACGCTATTTTGTTCAATCCGTATTTTTTGGGGTCTGATTAATGATTCCGATGATTTTTAAGATAGTTTGGAGGTTGTTTGAGATAGTTTGAAAAAATGATTAAAATGATTTGAAGGATTATTACAGTTTGTATCTTTGGCAAAGTTTTGGAACTTTGACAAAGATTAATAAAACGAACTACCTTCGAAGCCATCCGAAAAGTATTTAAAATGGTTTAAATAATCATTACGGTCTGTCTCTTTGTCAAAGTTTTGGAACTTTGACAAAGATTAATATAACAAATCATCTCCAAGGCTATCTGAAAAGTGTTTGAAATAGTTTGAAGATTATTTGATATAGTTTGAAGAATGTTTGAGGTGGTTTAAAGAATCATTACGGTCTGTCTCTTTGTCAAAGTTTTAGAACTTTGACAAAGATTAATACAACGAACCTCCTCTGAAGTCATCTGAACCACCTATGAGGTCATCCGAAAAGTGTTTGAAATGGTTTGAAAATTATTTGATATAGTTTGAAGAATGTTTGAGGTGGTTTGAAGAACGATTACGGTCTGTATCTTTGTCAAAATTTTGGAACTTTGACAAAGATTAATATAACAAATCATCTCCAAGGCCATCTGAAAAGTGTTTGAAATAGTTTAAAGAATGTTTGAGGTGGTTTGAAGGTTGTTTGAAATAGTTTAAAAATGGTTTGAGGTAATTTGAAGAATGATTACGGTCTATATCATTATCAAAATTTTGGAAATTTGACAAAGATTGATGTTATGAATGGCTTTTAAGATGATTTTCAGCACCTGTATCGGGTTTATTTCTAACTAAATAAAATACTTATCCTCACTTTTAAACTGCCTAAATGAGGTAATTTTCAAAAAAAATATTTCTTTCGTATAAAAATTGTTTTTTATCTTTTTTATTCGTATTTTTGACCAAAATTCGTAACCAACTTATATCATATATACTATGGCAGATTCAAGACATTACTCGATGCAAATCTTGTCGCGCATTCAAAAAGTGGTTGACATCCAGCGCAGGATTATCTACTTTTTGCTCAGTGCCATTTTGGCATTCGGGCTGACGTACTGGCTGTATGAGCCAGAGCTTAATCGGGCGCAACTCTATGTGCTTTTCATTCTTTTCTTGGCTATTGGGCTATGGGTAACCGAAGCAATCCCGCCTTTTGCCACGGGGCTTTTTATTTTCGGTTTTCTTATCTTTGCCACCAACAGTTATTACTCCGAATTAGACCCCGAAAACGCCAAATCGTACTATCAGGAGTACGTAAACACCTGGTCGAACAGTGTTATCTGGCTGATGTTGGGCGGTTTCTTCATCGCTTATGCGATGCAGAAAACCCATTTGGACAGGGTGGTGTTCAAGATGTCCATTTCGCGCTTCGGGAAAACCCCCGACCGAATCCTTTTAGGGCTGATGCTCACCACGGCAACCTTTTCGATGATTATGTCCAACACAGCAACCACCGCGATGATGGTGGCATCGGTTGCTGCCTTTTTGCAAACCCTCCCGAAGGATTCAACGTTGAGCAAAGCCTTGCTTATCGGTATTGCGGCGGCGGCTTCCTTTGGCGGTATGGGAACGCTTATCGGTTCGCCCCCCAACGCCATTGCCGTTGATGCACTTTCCAACAAAGGTATCGGATTTCTTGAATGGATGTACGTGGGCATACCCGTTTCGATTCTTTTAACCCTGATTGCGTGGTACTTATTAAAGGTAAAATACATCAAATCAAACACGCCGATACATATTCAATTGGATGAAGAACTCACCGAGGAGGAAAAAAAGGAGAGTCCCTCCATTTTAAAGATGAAAAAGAACGTTGTGCTTATCATTCTGTGCCTCACGCTGTTGCTGTGGCTTACCGAAAAGGTACATAACATTCCCGCTTCAATTGTTTCATTCCTCCCAATTATGCTTTTCACGATGTTGGGTATCATCAACGGACACGATGTGCGTAAATTGCCTTGGGACACGCTGATGCTCGTTGCCGGTGGTTTGGCGCTGGGGATGGCTATCAAAGAAACGGGCTTGGCGCAGCATTATGTTGATAAATTGCAGCAGGTAAACTTGAATTTTTACGTGTTGGTCTTCGTTTTTGCCTTCTTAACGGTACTGATGTCCAACGTAATGAGTAATACGGCTACGGCAACGATTCTCATACCCATTGCAGCGATTTTGGCGCACCAACACCCGATTGTTTTGCCGGTGGTTATCGGTTTGAGTGCTTCCACCGCCTTGTTTTTACCCATCTCAACGCCCCCCAACGCCATTGTTTACAGTACCAATTACCTGCAACAGAAAGATTTTAGGTACATCGGACTAATAGCGGGGGTTGTAGGACCACTGATTATCTGCGGTGTAACGATGCTTATCTTTATGATATTCTTTTAAAAGGATTTTCCATTCAAACCAAAAACCAAAAAAACTTCAAGGGTCATCGCTCTTGAAGTTTTTTTAATGCCGAAGACCCGTCGTTTGGTATTTTTGATGCTAATGATGGTTGGTGATATAACTAACTCATTTTAAATTGCTACTATTTTCAAGAGTGATTTTCGACCTTGGAGACAAAGTCCGCACTGCGGAGTATGTGTCGTTAAAAAAATCAATGAATGAAGCGTAGAAAATATCCGCTGTTCGAAGCGACCGCAGGGAGCAAGTTCGGAGATTTTCAGCGAAATAAAATTGATTTTTAGCGTAGTATCCAAAGTCTTGAATTTTTGATTCTTTTGTTTCAAGACAAAAGAACAGAAATAAAAAAACAAATTATATAGAGTTATCTATATACTCCAAATCATCTCATTAATACTTTTATACGTCAAAAAGCCAAACGAACGGAAACAAAAAAAGCGCAACAAAATGTTGCACTTGCTCGTACGGATATTTTTGTTATTCCACCATAAAAATAAGACGAATAGCTCTAAAATTGGGTACCGCTTGAAAGGTTATTTCGGTGCGCAATACGTGTTTTTTAACCTTTTCAACCGAAACTTCGGGTGATATTTTCACCAAAATATCCTTGATATACTCATTTCGGATACGTGAAACCAACGGGAACTCAGGTCCTAACACTTCCAAACCATTCTGCGAGCCAAAATGCTGTCGCAACACATCGGCAAACCACGCCGCCCCTTCGTTTACTTTGTTAAAATCAGGATGTTTCAGGGTTATTTTCAGCAAACGCACAAACGGCGGATACAAAAACACCTGTCGTTCGGTTAGTTGCGTCTGGAACATTTGTTTGAAATTATTGTGAAGCACTTGTTGCACCACGGGATGTTTGGGATTATAGGTCTGAATGAGTACTTTACCCTGTTTAGCGCTGCGCCCAGCCCTGCCCGATAGTTGCATCAGGAGCTGAAAACTACGTTCGTGTGCGCGAAAATCCGGAAAATGAATCAGCGAATCGGCGTTCATCACGCCTACCAGACCGACATTCTCAAAGTCCAATCCTTTGCTAATCATTTGTGTCCCAACCAAAATTTGCGTTTGTTGTTGTTCAAATTTTGAAAGAATTTTTTCATAGCCATACTTTCCGGCGGTGGTGTCCTGGTCCATTCGGTCAATAGCAGCATCGGGGAAAAGCATCGTTAATTCATTGGTTAGCTGCTCCGTTCCAAAACCTTTCGTGGTCAGGTGTGAACTACCGCAAGCTGAGCAAGTTTGGGGCATCGCTATGGCATAACCACAGTAATGACAACGCAATTGATTGCGCCCCTGATGGTAGGTGAGGCTCACATCACATTGCGGACATTGCGGAACCGTACCGCAAGATTCGCACAAAACCACAGGAGCATAGCCACGCTGATTTTGAAATAAAATAACCTGACTACCTTGCCTTAAAGTCGCTTCGATTTCAGTAATAAGCACATCGGAAAAATGCCCGCTCATCTGTTTTCTAAAACGTTTGTCTTTCAAATCAATAAGCGCTATTTCAGGAGGGCAGAAATCTCCGAAACGTTTTGAAAGATGCACATAACCATATTTTTTTCGGTGTGCATTATGGAGGCTTTCAAGTGAAGGCGTTGCCGAACCCAGTAACACATTGGCTTGATGCAATTTAGCCAGAACGATAGCCGCATCACGCGCCTGAAAACGCGGCGCAGGGTCATACTGACGGTATGAAGGGTCGTGTTCTTCATCAACAATAACCAATCCCAAATCAGAAAAAGGGAGAAAAACCGATGAACGGGTCCCTACAACTAATTGATTCTTAGTACTGCTTGCCAGAACATTATTCCAAAGTTCCGTGCGTTCATCCAAACTATATTTTGAATGGTATACCCCGAGGTTATCACCAAAATATTTCTTCAACCGATTGATTAGATGTACGGTAAGCCCGATTTCAGGAAGCAAATAAAGCACCTGCTTGCCCGATTTAAGCACTTGCTCAATAAGTTGCATATAAATTTCGGTCTTCCCTGATGCCGTAACCCCCTGAAACAAAACTACTTGATTTTCCTGAAATTGCTGTTGAATTTGCAGGAGGGCTTCTTGCTGTGGTTGGGTCAATCCATTAAAAGTTAGTGCATCGCCGGCAAAACTGACACGGTCTTTTTGAATGAAATATTCCTCGAAAATACCTTTTTCTACCACTGATTTCAGCACACTCGCCGAAGTATTGGCTTGCGACAGCAATTTTTCAGCCGACAAAGGTGTTTTTTCCTTATTAAAATGGTTGAAATAAGCTACCACCAGCTGCTTTTGCTTTTCGGCACGCGCCAGCATATCAAAAGCATTCTTTATACCATCATCAGACTGATACTGAGGAGCTAAACGCACATATTTTATCAACTTCGGGACATATTTTTCAAACATTCGCTCCGAAAGTTTAATGGCTTTTTTCCCAACCAAAGTTTGCAACACTTTCAGCGCTTTTTTCTTCCCTACGATTTTTTCAACCTCACTACCCGTTAAAGCATTTTTGAAATTCAAAGCATCGTAAACCAACCATTCATCGTCAGTAAACAAACTCATTTCCAATCCTTTACCATCCATTTCAATCATTGTTTCACTTTCCAGCAAAAAAGTGGAAGGCATAGCCGCTTTGTACACCTCGCCCAGTGAACACATATAAAAATCAGCAATCCACTGCCAATGTTGCAGTTGCAACGGACTAATCACAGGAGTTTCGTCTAAAATATATTCGATTTCTTTGGTCTGGTAAGTTGGCTGATTGGTATGAATTTGACTCACCATAGCCGTGTAAACATTTGATTTACCGAAAGGTACGGCAATACGCATTCCCGGTTGTAAAAATCGGGCTTCATCTTCATTTACCTGATAGGTAAATAACTTCCGAATGGGAAGAGGCAATATAACATCAACAAAATAAGTCATTTAACTTGATTTTTTTAGTCGTAAAAGTGCTGCATTGAGTTCAAACCCTAACAAAAGAATATTTGAATTCAGCCAAATATACAACAAAAAAATCAACAATGCCCCAATAGAACCATAAAGTTGATTGTATTGTGAAAAATTTTCAATGTAAATACCAAATAAATAGGTAGTTAGCCCAAAAAGAAGCAACGTAAAAATAGAGCCAACCGAAAAAAACTTGCTTTTTTTGCCTTCGTGCGTACCAAAAAAGAAGAGAATTGATGTACCGAAAAAGGCAATGATGGAAATAAATCCTATTTTTGACCATTTTAGCAACATTTCATTCGCGTGTAGAATTCCTAACTTTTCAAAGTAAGGGAGCAAGTACACCTCATAGAAAATAAACATCGACACGATGGCTAATATCAACAATCCCAATATGATAGCTACCATTAGAGAAATTAGATATTGCTTGATGAAAGTTCGAGTAATTTTCACGTGATACGAAAATTCAAAACCGCCAAAAATAGCTACTATTCCGTTGGTCATCAAAAAGATAGATAAGAAAAACACGGACGAAAGCAAGCCTCCTCGTTTTTTGTCGGCTATGTCAAAAAAAATTCCTGAGAAAAAATCATTGGTTCCGGGGGGCAGTAAATCGTTGATAAAGAGCCAAACATCTGTTTGGAAGCCTTCAATCGGCACATACGGAATCAAATTTAAAATGAATAACAAAAACGGAAATAGTGCGATAAAAAAACTGTACGAAATGGCACTTGCCCGATACGTCAGCGCTCCTTTGGCAATCCCAACTATGTAAAGTTCAAGCAAATCATAGAGCGAAAAGGTATTTCGGGACAAGGAAATACGTTTCAAAAAAGCTACAATGTTTTTGATAATGGGAATTTTTTCTAACTTTTGTTCTATTAGCTTTGACATAACAAAAAACAACAAAAAGACTTTCGCGAAAGAATTCCTTCCGCAAAAATCTGATAATCACATTTCTATAAAATATTTATTCGGTTTGTAAATTTATTCTTTTTTAGCCTTTTTAGCAGCTCTTTTCTCTTGGATTCGCTCTAAAATGGCGCCCCCAACCCAGTAAGGAACTACGAATGTCAGCAAGAAAATCATCAACCAAAAACCAATGGTTGCAATCCCTAAAAAGACTAAAAAGCCCAAATATTGATCAAATTCAAACATAATTGAAAATTTTGCCCCAAAGATATACTTTTTCCGGCTATTTCACAGAATAAAAAATCGCTTTTATAAAAAGAATAATCTAATTTATATTAAATCTAAACAAGTTACTATTTCTCAATCGGTTTTCCGGCTTCAAACCATTGCAAGATGCCTCCGTCTAAGTGAATTAAGTTTTTATATCCTTTTTCTTCAAGGGCTTGCACCGCTTTTGAACTGCGCCCACCGCTTTTGCAATGAATGTAAATCACGTCTGTTTTTTTGAATTGTTTTTGAAAATTTGCTACAAAATTTTCATCAAAAAAATCAACATTTACGGCTCCTTTTACGTGTCCACTTGAAAACTCTTCCGGCGTTCTGATATCTACCAAAATATTTTCCGGCTTTGGCTCATAATCTTTCATCGCCATATTTTTAACCGAACCACTTGAACCACAAGCTGATAAACTTATGGTTAGAATAATTAACATACGTTTCATCTTATTATATTTTTTAATTAGTACATATTAATAAACAACTTTAACCGCATCGGAAAAGGCATAGGCTTGGCACATAAGCACCCAACCTTCATCAATTTCTTTTTGAACAAGTGTCTCATTCTTAACCATTTGTACTTTTCCTTCCACCACTTTCGCCATACAACTGCTACAAACACCATTCACACACGAATAAGGAACTTCAATGCCTTGATTTAAAACAGCTTGCAACAAACTTTGTTTTTTATCGGCTTCAAAAACAAGATTCTTGCCGTTATAATCAAGTGTAACAAGCACATTACCCGATGATTGTAAAAAATCATTTTTACTTTCTGTTACCTCAAAAAATTCGGTTGCAATTTTATCAGTCGATATTCCCAAAATAAGCATCTTTTCACGGAGATTTATTATCATTTTTGATTGCCCGCAAAGATAATAACGCTCAAAGTCAAGTTGTTGGTATCTACTCAACACATCTTCAAGCAATTTTTCATCTATTCTGCCAAAAAAATTACCGTCCGTCGCCTTTTGGCTGAATACATAATGTACCAGAAAACGAGTAGGATACATCGCCTTTAATGATTCTATTTCACTGAAAAACAGCGTTTCTTCTTTTGATTTATTTCCAAAAACAAGCACTATTTTAATAGCGGTTTTTGCCAAAGCCGTTTTGATTATACTCATCATCGGGGTTATACCGCTTCCTGCGGCAAAAAGCATAATGCTCTTTGTATCAAAAACTTGGAAAAATTCCGGAACAAAAGTAAATTTCCCTTGCGGAGGCATCACTTCAAGTGCCTCACCTTCTTTTAAAACAGTAGTGAGATAGGTTGAAAAAATACCGTTAGGCACTCTTTTTACGGCAATACTTAACCGTAATTTGTCAGTTGCCGAACAAATCGAATACGACCTTCGAACCTTCTGATTCTGAATGGTTTTCTGTAAGGTTAGGTATTGCCCTGCATCAAAAGAAAACTCATTTTTGAGCTGTTCGGGCAGGTTAAACGTAATTTTAACGGACTGCTCGGTTAATGATTCTATTTTTGATACTTTCAAACTGTAAAATCGGTTCATTTTCAGTCAAGTAAAACTTATTTATACATTTGATTTTCAGCTAAATTAAACGATTTTGAATCAGCAAGATATTGCACCGGCATTACGACTTGGGTTGGAAGCGATTTTCCTGAAAATCCGGTTATGTTTTGAATAGCTTTGGCAAGCAACGGCTCGCTTTCTTCGCCTAAAACCCCAAAATTGGTAACATCCTCTGCAATTGTTATTGACGGAACCAACCCACTGGTGTAATCTCCCTCACCTCGCGCATTTTCGATTTTCAATACCAACGGTTGCATCGCCCACTTGTGTTTCGGGTTAATCCCTTGTTTATCAATACCTGAACGGCTATCGTAAACAGTAATAGAACCCTCGTTTTTGCCGAGGGTGGTTTCACCAATTTGCACCACATCAACATAAGCCTTTAATCCATTGATAACCAACTCACTTGCCGAAGCCGTTCTGTTGGTTGTAATAATGTGAACTTTGCTTAAATTCAGGCTGTTAATCGGTGTTGCACCTATTTTATCGGCAAAATAGAGTGATGCACCCGATTTATCGATAATCGGTTGTAATTTATCGTTCCAGCGTTCTTTGGCAAATAATTGTCCGCCAAACTGCCCTGTAATCATTGAAGCGAGGTAAACCGCCGATGAAATTCTGCCGCCTCCGTTGTAACGCAAATCCAACACCAAATCAGTAACACCTTGATTTTTAAACTCCCCGAAAGCTTCATTGAGTGCCTTATCAAAATTGGCTACAAAACTGTTGTACATCAAATACCCTATTTTGTGTTCTCCTTTGGTAATGACTTTATGAATAAAAATCGGATTTTCAGTAATTTCGGATTTCGTTACCGTTACAGAAACGCCGGTTTCCACTATATTTATTTTATCATTAATTCTTTCAGCTCTTGCCATATCCATACGCATTGTCGAACTGGGATTGAATAAGAGTTTTGTATAATTATTTATGTTTAAAGGCGTCCCGTCAATGGCAACAAAAATATCACCTCGCTTAACTCCTTGTAATTCAGCACTTGAATTAGGTAATACATAACGCACTACGCCCAGCACGCCTTCTCCGGAACCATAACGTGATAACACAAAATTCATTCCTGAACTGAGTGAAATCCCTTGAAAACTTCGCTCCAATTCGGTGTAATCTTCTGTTATGAAACTAAATCGGTCTATTTTTTGATACTGATTTAACAAATTAACAAACAATTTTTTAGGCGAATCATATGATTTTAAAAAGTTTACATACGCCGTATTGTCTACATTTGTTTGTGCCACACTTACCGCAAAACGACTATCTGCCAAATCAGGGACATCTTTTTGCCATAGATACCAATGATTTAATCCTTTCCAGATAAAATCACGCACGTGCAATTCTTTATCAAGATTGTCGTTATTATCTTTATCACAAGATAACAAACTAAAAATCAGCATTATGAATAAAACTCCTCTTTTCATACTATCTTTTTTTTTCACAAATGTAACATTTTTTTGATATATTCGTCTTATATTTGAAAAAATAATTTGATTTTTTATGACGCATCAGGTGTTTTTGGATTGTATTCGCCCCTTTCAAGATAAGGTATATCGCCTTGCCAAACGGTTGCTCATTTCAAAAGATGAAGCCGAAGATGCCTCACAAGAAATTTTGCTAAAACTCTGGCAGCAACAGCAAAAAATCAATGAAATTCAGAATTTGGAAGCATACGCAATGACACTGACAAAAAATTTATGCCTCGATAAATTAAAATCAAAAAGCAGTGATAATCTGTCGCTTACGCATATAAAATACGAGACTGAAAATTACGTATCTTTGCAAAAACAAGTAGAAACCAACGATATGTTTGAAAAGGTAAAAAACATCATCAATCAGCTCAGCGAACAACAACGAATGGTAATGCAACTTCGTGATATTGAGCAATATGAATTTGATGAAATCGAAAAAATTACAGGCATTAAAGAAGCTACCATTCGGGTAATTTTATCAAGAGCCCGAAAAACAGTTCGAGAAAAATTAACAACTTTGCAATAAAAAAATGACTGAACGAATTAAAATATTAATAAACAATTATTTTGAAGGACAAACTTCATTAGAGGAAGAAAAAGAATTGCAAGCCTATTTCAATTCAAAAAACGTAGATGTCTCATTACAAGACTACAAACCCTTGTTCGCTTACTTACAAGAGGCTTCAAACGAACGAAAACCGGCAGCAATTTTGCCATTTCCAACTTCCAAAAAACGAAATTTATTTCAAAAAATAGCTGTTGTGGCAATATTTTTGCCTATCACTTTTGCCATTGTTCATTACAAAAATTATCAAAAAGAACAATCAGAAGCAAGAATGGCTTTTGCACAAGTAAAAAATGCCTTGCAAATGGTTTCGGAAAATTACAACAAAGGAACAGAAAAAATAGCACACCTAAAAGAATTTGACCAAACAACCCACAAAATCATAAATTTAGAGAAATTAAAATAGATAAATTAACATACAATAATAATATAAATAAGATGAAAACAAAAGTATTTTTTACGGCAATTTTTTTAGCAACTTCAATTATGGCAATGGGACAATCCGTTTTTGATAAATTTGAAGAGAACAACGAGGTAACCACCGTTGTGGTTTCGCAAAAAATGTTTCAGATGCTATCAAAAATTGATAGCAAAGACGCCGAAGCCAAAGAATTTATGGAAATTGCCAACAAACTCACCAGTTTAAAAGTTTTTACTACTGAAAACCAATCGGTTGGACAAGCAATGAAAAACGAAGTACAGGCGTATCTCGGCAAGTCATCACTTACCGAACTGATGCGCGTGAAAGACAAGGGTTCAAACGTGAAATTTTATGTGAAACAAGGAAAAAATGCCGACCACGTTTCGGAATTGTTGATGTTTGTGCAAGACGGAGGCAATTCAAAACAGACCGTTATTTTGAGTTTGCACGGTGATATTGACCTGAACAAAATCGGGGTGCTGACCAAAAATATGAACCTTCCAAAAGAAATTCAAGACGTTAAAAAGAAATAATCCGTATGAAAAACATCTTGAAAATAGCATTTTGCTGTATGCTCACGGTGGGCTTTCAGTCGTGTAAAAACTCAAAAAGTTTGCAGAAATACATCGTTGAAAAATCAGAAAATCCTGACTTTTTTTCGATAAATATTTCACCGAAAGAGCTTTTAAAAAGTTCAATCAAACAGAATGAAAACCCCTTGGAGGGCATCGAAAACATCAATGTTTTGGTACTCAAAAACAGTGATTTTCAGAAAACTAACAACGAATATCACGAAATCAAAACCATTCTAGATGACGAAAAATACCAAGATTTGGTGCGAACAAACAGCAAAGGGAATAAGTTCCAAATTGATTACATTGGCAGTGATGATAACATTAAAGAAGTGATTATTTTAGTTCGGCAAGGACAGGAAAGGCTTGCACTTTTGCGTGTTTTAACAAACGGGCTGACAATCAATCAATTGTTACAACTCCCTGAAATGCTGAAAGATGAGAACATTGATTCGGAAAACATTACCAAAATAGTGGAAAAACTTTCACAGGCTTTCAAAAAATAAACCAAACGGAATGAAAATAGGAATTATCGGTTGCGGGTGGCTGGGTTTTCGGTTGGCAAAACAACTGTCAGCCAATAACGAACTATTTGTAACCACTACTTCGGTCAAGAAATTAACGGATTTCCCGTCCTATTTTCATTCTTTTTTAATTAATTTTAATGATTCTTCAGTAAAAGAGTGGGAAACTCTTCAAAATTTGGACTCTATTATCATCTCTATTCCATTTGGACGACAGTTAGCGTTTAATTTTTTAGAACAAAGACTCAAAAACCTACAAAAATTTATCAAAACCTTCAAAAAACAATTGTTCTTTACCGGTTCTGTGGGTATTTATCCTTCTGTAAACACTGAAATTGATGAAAATTTCCCTTCATCGGCATTACAGCCCAATTTACTTTTTGTTGAAAATTTTCTGAAAATAGCTTTTCCACAAATAAACATTCTACGATTGGGCGGACTGATGGGCGGCAATCGCGTATTTAGTAATTACGCCGTTTCAGATTTGCATCAAATGGTAAATCACGTTCATTATCAAGATGTTTGCTTGGCTATTGAAAAAATGATAGTCCAAAACACAACTTCAAAAACATACAACATTGTTGCTCCACAACACCCTACAAAACAGGAAATTATCAATTATCAGAAAAACATAAACATAGCCCTTACAACCAATCCTTCCGGAAAAATAGTATCATCAAAAAAGTTGGAAAATGAACTCGATTTTACGTTTTCATTTCCCAACCCCGTTTATTTTTAATGTTTTGGCAAAAAACTATAAATTTTTCGTCAGTAATCCAATAAATTTATTGTTTGGCAAAAATTCTTTCAAAATTACTTTCAACACTGTATAAGCTGGCACCGCAATAACCATACCCACAACCCCCAAAAGTGTTCCGCTAATTAGGGTTACCAAAAATATTTCTAACGGGCTGGATTTAACCGAATTAGAAAATATCAAAGGCTGTGCAAAAACATTATCAATAATTTGACCAATGAAAAAACCTATCAAGACGTAAATCGTTGTAGGAAGGGTTACACTCATAAAATCATTGTTAATATTGCTGCTCATTGTCAAAAGCGCCATCAAAACAAAACCGATAATCGGACCTATATAAGGGATAATATTCAACAAGGCACATAAAAATGCAATAATAAGCGCATTTTCAACTCCAAAAATAAGTAGTACAACGGTGTAAATCACAAACAAAACGGTTAGTTGCAACACCAAACCCAGAAAATATCTTGACAGTAAGTTATTGATTTTGAATATTGAAACTCGCATTCGGCGTGCGTGGCGCAGTGAAAACAACGACAAACCCGATTTCATCATTTTGCTTCCGTCTTTCATAAAGAAAAACGTGATAAACAAAACGGAAAATACGCCTGCTCCAAAACTACCAATGAAGGAAAGAAACGAATTTAAAAAATTGGGAATATCAATAAAATTGAGCGCCTCGGCAACACTCATTTGATAGCTTTCTTGGTCAATCCCCAGTTTATCAAATAGTTGTGATAACATTCCGTCTAAATTCGTTCGTAGTGCGTCAATGTTTAGCCCAGAAAGATTTTTTCCTTGTGAGACCAACAACGGAACAAATAAACTAAACGTACCTAAACTCAGTAAAATAAACAAAGCCATCGTTAGTAAAACACAAACTGTTTTGTTTCTGATTTTCAACTTTTTAGTAAAGAAAAAAACCAAAGGCTTGCCTATCAAGGTTATCACCAATGCCAATATAATGTAAACGATAATTGACCTTACCAAATAAAGCGCATAAAGCAACAAAACTGTCAGCATCATCGTGCCAACAGCCCGTAAAATACCGTTTGCAATCGTTTTTGAATTCATAATTTTATACTAAATTTCTAATTTAGAGCATATTGACACAACATCACAGGCTACAATTCCGGCAGTTTCTGTACGCAATCGATTATCTCCCAGTGAAATAGGCAAAAAATATCCTTGCAGTGCCATTTTAATTTCTTCGGTAGAAAAATCCCCTTCCGGACCTATCAAAACTGTTATTTTTTCAGGGAAAGGCTTCAATCGGTTTGAAAATAAATATTTTGTACCTTCCTGACAATGAGCGATAAACTTTGCAGAATCATCGTTTTTCATCTGCTGAAAAAAATCGGCTGACGCTACTGCGACATTGAGTTTAGGCAAAAAACACTGTAAAGATTGTTTCATTGCCGATTGTATAATTTTTTCAAAACGCTCATTTTTAATCACCTGACGCTCTGAATGGTGGCAAATGATAGGTGTTATCTCATCAACGCCAATTTCAACGGCTTTTTCCAAAAACCACTCGTAACGCTCATTCATTTTTGTGGGGGCAACCACCAAATGCAAATAATACGAACGAGGCGTTTTGTACTCGTATTTCAAAATCGAAACCTCACATTTTTTGGGTGAAGCAAGGGCTATTTGAGTTTCAAAAAGCCAACCTTTTCCGTTGGTCACATACAATAAATCGCCTTCTTTTTTTCGTAAAACCTTGACAATATGCTGACTTTCTTCTCTTTCAAAAAAAAAGGAAGTTGTATGCTCATCAATATCGGCGTGATAAAAAAGTTGCATCTAACAAATGATTGAAAATATTATTTTTTAAGCCAATTATTTGAAAATGTGCACTTTCTGTACTCACCATTTACTGCAATATGTGCTTTTTCAATATTTTCCTTCATCCATTTGGCAATGACTTTTAATTGTTTTTCTTTCAACGCCAAATCTTGAATTTTCACATAATCTCTCGCAAAATCAGCCTGATGCTCCTCGTGACGATTGGTTACTTGATAAATTTTATAGCTCTTTTTGCCCGTTCTGTCTTCGTCTAAATGCGCTATGGAAATCTCATTATCTTGCAATTTTGAAATTCGCTCGTAAAGGACAGGTTCCATACGTGTAAGCTCGAAACGCGTTGAAAGGTCTTCCGGATTGATAAGTTGCCCACCGTCATTTCGGGTTTCTTTTTCGTCAGAAAAATTACGGGCTGCCTCGTCAAAAGTAAGTTCACCATCTACGATTCGCTGACGGATTTTTTCAATTTTTTCCTTGGCTTCGGCAAGCGCTTCTCTGGGAATGTCGGGCATTAACAAAATATGCCGAACGCTCACTTCTTTCCCTCTAATATCATCAACCTCAATGATATGCCAACCAAAACTTGACTCAAAAGGCTTTGAAATTTCGCCTTTTTGCAAACTAAACGCCACATCTTTGAAAGCCTTGTCAAAATGTGAAGCGCGGTTGAAGGTCAGAACTTGCCCTCCGGTAGCCCGGTCTTGCGAATATAAAATCGCTTTGGTTGAAAAACTGGTTCCATTTTGCTCCACATCAGCTTTAATTTCATTCAATCGGTCAATAATTTTCTGTACCTCAGCTTTTGGAGCCACCGGATTTACCACAATTTGGGCTACCTCCAACTCCGTACCGAATTTCGGCAATTCATCGGCAGGAATTGAGTTGAAAAACTGACGTACTTCTTCAGGGGTAACTTCCACGTTTTTAACAATTTGAGCTCGCATTCGTTGTGCCAACATATTGAGTTTGAACAGTTCAAAAAGTTCATCACGCATCGATTGCTCATCGTCTTTTCGATAAAATTCAAGCAATTTTTTCATATCGCCACCCAATTGAGCCACCAACATTTCAACACGCTGATTTACAGATTCCCTAACTTCTGAATCACTTACCGAAATACTATCTTGCACCGCCTGATGAGCATAGAGCTTATCTTCCATTAGTTTTCCTAAAACTTGGCATCGTGTAAAGGACTTGGTATCAACATCTTGCTGTTGCAATTCAATAAAAGCCTTATCAATATCCGATTCCAAAATTAAATAATCACCCACAACTGCCGCAACACCATCAACTTTCAAGCGTTTTTGGATAGGCTGAATATTTGTAACTGTATCATTTTGAGACCATAAGCTACACACAATGAATAACATCCCGATAACGGATAGCATTTTCTTATTCATAAATAATTTCAAATTGTTTTTTCTTAATACCTGTGTTTATTATATCTGTTTCAAGTTTTTTTACAAACTCTAACTTTCTCTTATTCAATATGATTTGATGCAATGTTGGCAAGGCATACTCAATGGGAGCTTGTTCATTACGCCGCAAAACATCGCAAATTTGCACCAAATAAACGCCATTTTCATCTTTATGATGCACAAAATCGTGCCGATTTTCATCTACTTTTTTCTCCAAAAAAGGAAGTTTTTTAAGCACGCTTTCAGCCTTTACCCAAACCGAATCGTTCAAGTAAACCGACACAAACTGCAATGAAATCGAATCCAATTCCCTTTTGTCAGAAGCCTCAAAATGTTTTATTTTTTCTTCAATGGTGTTAATTTTTTTCTGTTTTTCATCGGAAGAAATTTGCACGTATCTGAGTTTGATTAATGCCTCATTGAGTTTAAACGTTTCTTTGTTTTCCTGATAGAAAAACTCCATTTCACTTTGCTTGACAATCGTATCTATTGAGCTGTTAATCAACCTTTCTTTGTACGAATTAATGTATAAATCAGCTTTGTAATCACTCACCAAACGCTCAAAACTTTCCTTCTCCTCACCGGTTATGTTTTGTTCGGCTTTTGCCAAAAGCAAGGCTTTAATCGCCCAATTGTTTATAAATCGTTGTGTGATGCTGATGCTGTCTTCTTGAGTGTACTCCTGGGGCATAATCAAAGCTATGTCTTCCCGATACAGGTACGTATCTCCCACCCTAGCAATGGCGTGACGTGGTGTTTCTTTTGAAAAATATTCACAAGAAACCGCCATCATTCCTAAAATCAATATGTAAAATACATTTTTAGCCCACATCAATTAATAACGCAACACACTATTTTTCAACAAAATACAACACTAAAAATTGTTTTTCACTCAAAAATAGCCATAAAAAGAGGTGCAATTTACAGATTATTTTTCAAATAAAACAGATTTTTTTTGATAAATCAAAAATATCGCTCTATTTCCGTTTGATTTTTGCCATATAAAACCCGTCGTACCCCGAAATATGTGCAAAAATAGCTTCGTCTTGTTCCAATTCAAAATCGCTACCCGCTTCCGAATTTAAAAAACGTTCGACTTGCATTTTATTTTCTGACGGAAGAATGGAGCAAGTGGCATAAACCAATTTTCCGCCAGATTTCACCAACTTGGCATAATTACGTAAAATATCTTGTTGCGTTTGGCGAATTTCATCTAAAAATTCAAGTTTCAGTTTCCATTTGGCATCCGGATTTCGTTTCAAAACGCCCAAACCACTGCAAGGCGCATCAATCAAAACACGGTCGGCAGTGCCTTGCATTCGTTTGAGTTGCTTTGAGTCAATTAGCTTAGTTTCAACATTAAACACTTCATTTCGGCGCGCCCTTCGTTTGAGTTCTTGAAGTTTATTTTCGTAAATATCCATCGCGATAATTTGCCCTTTATTTTTCATAAGCGAAGCCAGATGCAGGGTTTTTCCGCCCGCTCCGGCACAGGTGTCGATAACGCGCATTCCGGCCTGAACTTCCAAAAACGGAGCCACTTTTTGTGATGAGGCATCTTGCACTTCAAACAATCCATTTTTAAACGCATTGGTTGTGAATATGTTAGTACGCTCGGTCAGTTCAAGAGCTTCCGGATAATTTTCAAGCAAACCGGCTTGAACACCTTCGTTTTGCAACATTTCTTTGAGATGCAACGGACTTATTTTAAGCGTATTGGCACGCAACACAACCGGTGCCAACTGATTAAGAGCGCGAAGTTCTTTCGTCCAAAAATCCTCGCCTAACTCTTTCAGTGCCAAATCATCAAGCCAATCAGGTACTGACTCCCGAAATTTTCGTATTTTTGAAAGTTCATCAAATTTCCCTTTGATACTTCTCTCAGGCGTATTTTCAAAATAATTACCCCAATTGGGCAACGGTATTCCTTTAAGCACTGCCCAAACGGCAAACATTCTGCGTAAATCACGCACTGAAAAAGGCAATTTCACATCGGCTATGGTGGCATACAGGCGTTTCCAACGCACCATTTCATAAATGGTTTCAGCAATAAAAGCCCTGTCACGAGCTCCCCAACGCTTATCCTTTTTTAACTGTTTTTCAACAACTTTATCGGCATACTGACTATCGTTGCAGATAAAGCTCAACCCTTCAATAACCGCATCGGTTAAATTTCGATGTAATCGCATTTATTTTTTTAATTTGAAACGTGCTTGCAAAGATACTTTTTTGTGCGTAAATAACAAAAAGAGCGTGAAATACATTTTTGTCAAAAACAAAAAAAACAGTACAATTTTCAAAAAACTGTACTGTCTTATTTTTTTTAATGTAATTAAATTTACAACGCAACGCGCTTAAATCCAACTATTTCTACGTTTTTAGATTTCACGTAATCAGACACTTTTTTAGACTCGTCAGAGATATACACTTGGTCTAACAAGGCTTTCTCTTGGTCTAAGGTTGTATTATCGCTGATAAAACGTTGAATTTTTCCGGGAAGGATTTTATCCCAAATTTGCTCTGGTTTCCCTTCGGCTTTAAGTTCTGCTTTGGCATCTTCTTCGGCTTGTTTTAACACAGCGTCAGTAAGTTGCGCATATGAAACATATTTAGGAACGTTTTTAAGCGGTTTACCTAAACGTGCCAATTCTTCGTTTTCTTTTGCGATGATTGCCACACGTGCCTCAGTTTCCTTGGCAAGGTATTCTGCCGAAAAATCTTTGTTTGACAACACCTCTGCACCCATAGCAGCGATTTGCATCGCTAAGTTTTTCGATACATCGGTAGCGTCGGCAATGTTTGCTGAAAGCCCTACCAACGCAGCGATTTTATTTCCGTGGTGAATGTAACCACCTACGTAAGCAGCTTCTAATTTTTCAAAAGCTCCCACTTCGATTTTCTCACCGATAACACCTGTTTGCTCGGTTAATTTCTCGGCAACTGAAATTCCTTTGTAGTCAGAAGCTAGTAACTCTTCTTTTGAATTTACAGAAAGAGCCAACTCTGCCAAATCTTTTGCCAAAGCCACAAAAGCCTCATTTTTAGCCACGAAATCTGTTTCGCAGTTCAATGAAATGATAGCTCCTTTGGTGTTATCAGCGCTTACTTTGGCAATAACGGCGCCCTCGCTTGAATCACGGTCGGCACGTTTTGCAGCTACTTTTTGTCCTTTTTTACGCAATATTTCAATGGCTTTATCAAAGTCTCCTTCTGCTTCGATAAGTGCGGCTTTACAGTCCATCATTCCGGCACCTGTTGCCTGTCTTAATTTGTTTACTTCTGCGGCGGTAATATTTGCCATATATTTAATCGTTTTTTAATGAATTAATTCAACTTATTTTATAAAAATAACGAAAAGTAATTATGTTTTGAAGGCATTACCTCAGCACATAATTACTTTATCTTTTTGTTTGATATTGTTTTGAAAATCTGACACTTATATTAAGCATCAAACAATTTCAAGCAATTCAATAATTATTCAGCAGCTTCTGCCTCTTTGTTGTCTTTGTCTGACGTTTTACCGGCAAGCCCTTCGTTAATGGCTTCGGTTACGTATGAAAGCACCTTCTCAATTGATTTTGAAGCATCGTCATTTGCGGGGATTACATAATCAACCTGACGTGGATCAGAGTTGGTATCCACCATAGCAAAAATAGGAATGTTTAATTTTTGAGCTTCTTTCACGGCAATGTGTTCACGCATTGTATCAACGATGAACAACGCACCCGGAAGGCGTGACATATCAGCAATTGAACCTAAGTTCTTTTCAAGTTTTTCTCTTAAACGCTCAATTTGTAATTTTTCTCTTTTTGAAAGGGTTTCAAAAGTACCATCTTTTTTCATTTTATCAATTGACGACATTTTTTTCACCGCTTTACGGATAGTAACAAAATTGGTTAGCATACCGCCCGGCCATCTTTCGGTAATATAAGGCATTTTTACCGCAGCGGCTTTCTCGGCAACCACATCTTTTGCTTGTTTTTTAGTGGCTACGAAAAGGATTTTTTTGCCGGAAGCAGCAATTTTTCGAAGTGCTTCATTGGCTTCCTCAATTTTGGCAGCCGTTTTGTATAAGTTTATTACGTGAATTCCGTTGCGCTCCATATAGATGTAAGGCGCCATATTCGGATTCCATTTTCTAGTCAAATGCCCAAAATGAACACCTGCGTCCAGTAATTCTTTAATTTCTATGTTATTTGCCATTTTTTTTAACTAGTTTACGTTCCGTTGATTTAGCAATGTTTCGGTGAAGTTACCCGCCCCAAACATTTGGATGCTAAACTAAATTCCTCACGAAAAAGGAACAACGACAACAATGTTTTAATTTCTTTTGTTATTCTTGATAAAGCATTAACGTTTAGAGAATTGGAATCTCTTACGAGCTTTTTTCTGACCGAATTTTTTACGCTCAACCATACGAGGGTCACGTGTTAATAATCCTTCGGGTTTCAAGGTCGCTCTGTTTTCAACATCAACTTCGCACAAAGCTCTTGAAATTGCCAAACGGATAGCCTCGGCTTGACCGGTGATTCCTCCGCCGTATACGTTTACTTTTACGTCATACGTATCCTCAACACCTAACAAAGCAAAAGGCTGTTTTACTTTGTACTGCAATGTTGAAGTGGTAAAGTAATCATTTAATTCTCTTTTGTTTACGCTGATAGTTCCGTTGCCGGGTTTTAGATAAATACGCGCAACGGCGGTTTTTCTCCTACCAATTTTGTGAATTACTTCCATTATTTCAAATCGTTTAAGTTAATGGCAGTAGGCTGTTGAGCTTCGTGTTTGTGCTCAGTACCTACGTACACTTTTAAATTACGTAAAATTGCTGCACCCAACTTGTTTTTAGGTAACATACCTTTAACGGCTTTTTCAATCAAGCGCTCGGGGTGTTTTGCCAAAACGTCTCTGGCAATTTGTACTCGTTGCCCTCCCGGATAACCTGTGTAACGAAGGTATTCTTTGTCGTTCCACTTATTACCGGTCAAATTGATTTTCTCGGCATTGATAACAACCACGTTATCACCGCAATCAACGTGTGGCGTAAATTCGGGTTTGTACTTACCGCGTAGCAATTTTGCCACTTTTGAGGCAAGACGACCCAACGTCTGTCCTTCAGCATCTACCAAAACCCACTTTTTGTTAGCCGTGGCTTTGTTCACTGAAATTGTTTTGTAGCTTAATGTGTCCACATTACTCATTTTAAAAATTAAACATTCCTTTATAACTCAATCAGATACACAGGTATCTGAAATTGGGGTGCAAAATTACAACTATTTATGTAATATGCAAATTTTCTTTCAGTTTTATTTTTAAAACACTCATAAACAAGAGTTTTAAAGTGGTTTAACGCTACGTGTTTGAGATGGTTTGAAACACATAACCTCAAATCATTTCAAGCAATCTCAAACTACTTCAAACAACCTCAAACCATTTTCAAACTTCTAAAAGTTTACGAACGAATTTTATGCTCGCCCAAAGCCTTTTTAAGCAGTATCTCAAAGGCTTCACCCAAGGCGTCGGAAGCGCGCTTTACGGCTTGCTCAATCACTTTGCGGACTTGTTGCTCGGTTACAGTTCCTTCTTTCCAACTTTTACCCGAAGTATGCGCATTTAAAATAAACGGCATAATACGGTCTATTGCATTGGCGAACACGGCATCGGGCGATGTAGCAGCTTCAAATTCTTCCCATAAAGCAAGAAATTCACTACAAAGCGGCTCATCTAAAATACCGAAAATCCGTTTTGCAGACGCCAATTCACGTTCGTATTTACCCGCCATTGCCTTTTCATCAAAAGCAAAGGTATCTCCGGCATCAATTTCAACAATATCGTGAATTGAAAGCATTTTCAATACTCGATATAAATTAATTTGCTCTTTATTTTTAGCATACGGATATAAAACTTGTGCAAAAACAACTATTTGCCAACTATGTTCAGCTGAATTTTCTCTTCGTGAATCATTCAAAATATAATTTCGTCTTTGCACATTTTTAAGTTCATCAATCGCTAAAATAAACTGTATTTCTTTTTCTAATATCATATTTATAACTAAATTAATAACTGCAAAATTAAATCTATTTTTTAATTATAGAAGAAAAATTACATCATATTTTATATTTATAATAACTATTTTTTAAATACAAAAAACATTTTTTTAACTTTAAAACAGACATAAAAATATAATTATAATATATTTTTCTAATAATAACATCATTAAATAAACTAAAAATAACTATCGGCACTTTCCCGATAATTTTCGGACAATCTCCGATAACTAAAAATAAATGCCCGACAACTTTCGGGATACATTTTACATCATCATAATACTATTTTTAGTATCTAATTGAAACAAAAACAACATTCTTTATTTTATTTATACTATAAATCAAGTTGAAAAAAAATCAAGCTAACCCATTTTGATATATAAGTTTTTTTCATTATATTTGCGCATTCTATTTTAAACTTTTATAAATTCATAAAATTATGGCTACCTTTATTAAACTATATAACGAAAACCCCAATGAACGGGAAATTTCAAAAATAGTAGATGTACTTAAAAATGGGGGATTAATAATCTATCCCACGGATACTGTTTATGGTTTAGGTTGTGATATTACCAATGCAAAAGCATTAGAACGTATCGCTAAACTAAAAGGAATTAAGTTAGAGAAAGCTAACTTTTCATTTATTTGTCCTGATTTGAGCAATCTTTCAGATTATGTAAAGCAAATTGACACAAGTACTTTTAAAATTTTAAAACGCGCCCTTCCGGGCCCTTATACATTTATTTTACCGGGAAGCAATAATCTTCCGCCGGCTTTTAAAAAGAAAAAAACGGTAGGTATCCGAATCCCCGAAAATGCTATCGCACGAACTATTGTTGAACGATTAGGAAACCCGATAATTTCAACTTCGATTCACGATGATGATGATGTTATTGAATATACTACCGACCCCGAACTTATATTTGAAAAATGGCAAAACAAAGTTGATATTGTCATTGACGGAGGTTACGGAGACAATATTGCATCAACGGTAATTGACCTTTCAGGTAACGAACCCGTAGTTTTGCGTGAAGGAAAAGGAAATTTGGACATTTTTTAGTGTTTTTGATGTTTCGGCACTAAAAAACTTACTTTCGGTAAAACTCCGACAACATAAGTATATAAAAACAGAACTACTTTTTTACTATTTTTTATTATCGGAAGTACTTTTTATACTTTCGGGAAAACCCCGATACTATGAAAATATATCATAGCATCAGGATTTTTTGTATATTTAGGTAAAAAATAATATCAGAAAGGCAGTTTTGAAACTTCTTCGGGTTGTTTTCCTTGCAAGAAAAGTCGGGCAGTTAAATTTCCTTTTAGGATTATTTCATTATTTTCAACCCGAATCCAACTTCCTTCACGAAGTCCTACCACGGGAATTTCATTAAGCATATGGAATTCTTTAATGCGGGTTTCGCGAGTTTCCCCTTTATGTTTGCTCGTTGGATCGGGGTCAAGGTAATGTGGATTTAAGTTAAACGGAACAAGACCGAGCGTTTTGAAACTTGGTGGATAAACAATGGGCATATCATTGGTTGTTTGCATTGTTTGCCCGGCGATATTACTACCTGCACTTGTTCCCATATAAGGTGTACCGTTTTGTGCTACATCTCGCAGAACGTCCATCAGATTAAGCTGATAGAGTTGCGCAACCAGCAAAAAGGTGTTTCCGCCTCCGGTGAAGATTGCCTGAGCTTGTTTGAGAGCTTTTTCAGGTTGGGCAAAGGTGTGCAACCCTACGATTTTTTTGCCGACGGCTGAAAATCCTTTTTGGGCAACTTGGGTGTATTCATCGTGTGAAATGCCACTCGGGCGCGCATACGGAATGAACAAAATTTCATCAATTCCTTGAAAAAAATCAGCGATTTCATCACGCAAGTAAGACAGGTACGTACCGCCGTAAACAGTGGAAGTGCTTGCCAAAAGTATTTTTTTTGTTGTCATAATTGCTTTTTTTGCAAAGATAACATTTAAAGTTTTACAACACACACTTATCGGGATTAATTATCTTGTTTCTTGGTGTTATCTTCGCGTTTTTGTAATTCCCTTTCTGTTGTCAAAGCACAAAAATAACTCCCGAGAAAAAACTCAACCATCGAAACGATTGGCACAATGGGTGGCTCTTTTTTCAGGTCGATTTCACCTACAAAAATTAATAACGCCTGTGTAACCATAACCATAAACGGAACAAAAATCCACTGATTTGAAAAATGTTTTTGAGCAAATTGCCAATTTTCAATGTTTTTCATTGAGCGTTTGGTTCGATAGCCGTAAAAATAGTTGATTTCTTTGGCGGGAAAGAAATGTAACAATAAAATTATACCAGTGATTAAAAAGTCAAATATTAAAATTGCAATAATTTCTTTGGACATAATTAGGTAAATGGCTTATAATCATCAGTTAATAAAATTACACCAGCAAATATATTGTTTTTTTCTTAAAATCAAAAACTTTTTTGCGTATTTTTAACCATCAACTCCAAAAAACACCATATTTATACAAAGTTTTTACGTATATTTGCCCTGTTTTTGGTGGCACTTAACAGGTAATAGCCCCAATAACAATTACATACAAAAATTAAAAACACAAAAAAATGAGCAGAACTTACGCAGGAATCCCGCAAGAAAACGCAACACTTGAAAATTCAAAAGTAATGTTGGTTACCGTGCCGTATGACGGTACTTCCACTTGGGGCAAGGGCGCTGACAAAGGTCCCGAACTTTTTTTAGATGCTTCCGAAAATATGGAACTCTATGATATTGAAACCGATAGCGAGCCTTATTTACACGGGGTGTATATGGCGGGCGAGGTTTCAGAAAACTCCTCACCCGAGGCAATGACCCAAGCCGTTTACCAAAAAACCAAAGAACTTTTAAAACACGACGACAAACTCTTCACGCTTTTCGGCGGAGAGCATTCGGTTTCCATCGGCTCTATCCGTGCTGTGGGCGAAAAGTACGAGAAACTAACCGTACTTCAATTGGATGCACATACCGATTTACGCCCTGAATTCCACGGTTCTACTTCAAACCACGCTTGTGCCGTGTTTGAAGCCAACCAAAAACACAAATTGGTACAGGTGGGTATCCGCTCAATGGACATTGAAGAAAAACAATATCTCCCCAAAGGACGCGTATTTTTCGCACACGAAATCGCTAAAAATAAAAACTGGATTGATGATGTGCTTGACAAAGTATCCGGTAATGTGTACATAACCATTGATTTAGATGCTTTTGACCCGTCCATTGCTCCTTCAACCGGAACGCCCGAACCCGGTGGTTTACAATGGTATCCCACTTTGAAACTATTGCGCAAGCTATTCAAAAAATGCAACGTTGTAGCCTTTGATATTGTGGAACTTATGGACAGTCCGGCAGCTAAACCAACCGCCTTTTTGGCAGCGAAGTTGTATTACAAAATGTTGGCATACCACTTTAAATACAACGCTAAAAAACAAAAGAAAAGCAACTAATTTACAATTGATATAAAAGGTATAATGGACAAAAATTAGGCTCAATTTTCAAGTGTAATTTTAACCTTTGAGATAAAAATATATTAGTATTGTAAAAAGTATGATGCTATAAAAAATTGACAATCAAGGAAAAATGTAGTATTTTTGTTGAATGCAAATCACAATTACACTGCACTGCCCCAATTGTCAAGGAACAAGGATAGTAAAAAATGGATTCAAATCCTACGGAAAACAAAATTATCTTTGCAAAGATTGTCATCGCCAATTTGTAGGCGACCATAATTTAACCTATAAAGGTTGTAGGTCAGATATTTATAGCAAAATTCTTTTGCTTTTAGTAAGAGGAGTAGGTATTCGAGATGCTACTGTAATAGGGCAAATTAGCATCAAAAAAATACTTTCTGTATTAATAAATTTTTGCCGAGAAATCAAACCTAAACAATTGTTTTATAACTCGTTGCAAGTAGATGAAACCTAACGAAGTGGTTCGGCGAAGCCAATTTTGGACTTTTGTTGGTAAAAAGAACAATAAAAAGCGGCTAATTTATGCCTATTGTCCTAAAACAAAAGAAATTGCGGCGTGGCAATGGAGCAGAAGAAACAAGAAAACGGCTCGAAAACTTCGTGAAAAATTGAAGAAATTAGGTGTAAGTTTTGGACAAATTTGTACTGATAACTGGGAGGCTTTTATTTCTGTTTTTCAAGAAGATAATCATAAAATTGGCAAAAAAAATACACCACTGATATTGAGGGAAATAATACGCGTTTGAGACATAGAATTCGCAGGGCTGTCAGAAAAACGTGTTATTTTTCAAAGAAACTTAAATCATTTCAAGACTTTTGAAATTGTATTTTTCTATATCAATTTTGGGTATATTTGACCATCATACTTTGGAAAACACGACCTAAATTTGTTACTCGTTCATTCTTTTGTATCTTTGCGAGAAACATTAGTTTTTTCATTTTTATAAGTTTAAAATTTAAACCAAAGGAGGGCTATTTTGCCCTCTTTTTATTTTTATCACAACAAAAAAGTTGGGCATTTTTGATACCCAACTTT
>NZ_JAUNKD010000045.1:12794-15553 GCF_030532915.1 Capnocytophaga sp. | reverse complement strand
GGTCCGTTCGTCTAGGGGTTAGGACGCCAGGTTTTCATCCTGGTAACAGGGGTTCGATTCCCCTACGGACTACAAAACAAAAGGTGATACATTCACCTTTTTTCACTAATTTCAAGAAAGTATTAAACAATGGCAAACCATAAATCAGCATTAAAAAGAATTAGACGAAACGAAGCAGCCCGTCTGCGCAATCGTTATCAACACAAAACAGCTCGTAATGCAGTGAGAAAGTTGCGTGCTTTGGAGAATTTGGACGAAGCCAAAGAGCTTTTGCCAAAAGTAGTATCAATGATTGATAAATTAGCAAAGAAAAATATTATTCACGCCAATAAAGCGTCGAATTTAAAAAGCAGTTTAGCGAAGCATCTAAATAAGTTAGCTAGATAGTCATTTAGGTTTTAGATTTATCACTAACAGCCGGATTATGTTCAATAGTCCGGCTTTGGTGTTTTTATAAATGTGCTAAAATCAACAAAAAGCGCTTTTTTCACTCTTTTTTTCACGTGTTTACGATAAAAATAGTATCTTTGGGCTTTAATTTGGTAATGATGAAGCGTATAATTTTAGGCGTGTTTTCCCTACTGGTGTTGGCTTCGTGCCGTAATGACAAAAGCAACACCCAACAGCACAAACAGCACAACGTAAAATCAATTGACTTTGAGGAGTTCAACCTCATAACCATTTCCGATAAGGCACAAGCCGACATTCAAGGATGGAAAGCCTTTCAGGGGCTGATGCAAGTAGTGGTAAATATGGCGCCCACCAAAGTCAAAAATGCCGAAACCCTGCTGACAACCAACCCCGACAGCCTGCTTACCTACACCCGACTATACACCAACAGCCCCAAAATCACGGCTGATAACGCATCAACCGAGCGCGATTGGCGCAGCGTTGAAAACGTGAACGACACCGTTTTCCGCATTGAGAAAAAGAAAAAAGAAGACCCCGCTCACCTGCAATGGAATGAATATCTGGTGGAAAACATTCCGTATACCTTTTCTTTCTTCACTAAAAAAACAGCCGACAATGCCTTTAACGTGAGCTTTACCAGCGGTGATAACACCCTGTATGAAAGCACCGGCACACCGCAACCCGACACCCTTACGTATGACCAATGGTATGAAGTTAAACATACATACACCCCAAAAAAGACTGACATTCACGGCATTCGCATTGGATTTACGGCTGAAAACAACAACGACCAAGCCCTGCTTTTCTATCGCCCTACTCTGCAAATCCCCGCGAAGGACTTTCATAAAGTAGGCTCACACTCCGATAAAATCATCAAACAACAAACCGAAGTAAAAAGCTCATACTATGCCGTGTTTTTCTGGCTGCGGCAAATTGAAGATGAGTTAAAGCAACTGCTTGCCGATAATGACGCCTTCCCCGAAACCATCAAAACGCCCGCCATACAAGCCCGACTGCATTGGCTCGACACCCAAGTGCGGGAACTTGCCGATAATGTCAAGAACAATCCCGACTTTTCAGAGGCACAAGTGAAACATCACATCGGTAGGTTGCAGCAATCCTTCAACGAACTTATTGCACACATCAACAAGATTTACGACAGCGACTTGGATAAACGAATGAAGCACATCAGCACGCAGGCGGACTCCACAGCGGTGCTTCCGGTAAAAACCACGCTTGAAACACAGCCGATTGACGAGACAAGCTTCCCATAAGTTGCGCAACATCCTGCTGAGAGTACCTTACAAAATCAGTAAAAATCACCAAATCTTTTATATGATGAAACCCATACAAAACGCATTGTGTGCCGCAATGTTGGCACTTGTGAGCGCCTGTCAAAACCCGCAACCGCCCGAGCCTGTCGGAGCAATACCCTCACAACGGCAACTCGACTGGCATCAATTGGAGTATTATGCCTTTATCCATTTCAATATGAATACCTTCACGGATATGGAATGGGGCTTCGGGAGTGAAAAACCCGAGCTGTTTAACCCCACCGAATTAAACGTAAACCAATGGGCAAGGGTGGTGAAAGAAGCCGGAATGAAAGGCATCATCATCACCGCCAAACACCACGACGGCTTCTGCTTGTGGCCTTCTGCCTATACCGAACATTCGGTGAAAAACGCCCCGTGGAAAGCAGGCAAAGGCGACTTACTCAAAGAACTTTCACAAGCCTGTCGGCAGGAAGGACTCAAACTCGGCGTATATCTTTCTCCTTGGGACAGGCATCACCCTGACTACGGAAAGCCCGAGTACGTTACGTACTTCCATAATCAGTTGCGGGAGTTGCTTACCAATTATGGCGAACTATTCGAGGTATGGTTCGACGGCGCTAACGGAGGCTCGGGCTACTACGGCGGTGCTAACGAGACCCGTACCATCGATGCCAAAACATACTACCAATGGGATAAGGTAACCGACATTGTGCGCGAGTTGCAACCCAACGCGGTTATCTTTGGTGATGGCGGACCTGACGTGCGATGGATAGGCAACGAACACGGATTTGGCGCCGAGACTAACTGGGCGAGCTTCGACAATAGCAACACCTGGGCAGGACATTCCGACCTGCAACACCTGCAAAACGGCGATGAAAACGGCGACCAATGGATTCCTGCCGAAGCCGATGTGTCCATACGCCCCGGCTGGTATTACCACAAACGTGAAGACCATCAGGTGCGCCCACTCGATGCTATGGTTACTATTTACTATAATTCCGTTGGGCGAAACGCTTCCCTTTTGCTGAACCTACCCGTAGATACGCGCGGACTGGTACACGAAAACGACAT
>NZ_JAUNKD010000045.1:0-12694 GCF_030532915.1 Capnocytophaga sp. | reverse complement strand
TACAGGAGTACATCAAACTGGGGCAACGTATCAAAGGATTTAAGCTGGAATATGAGCACAACGGAACGTGGCAACTTATTGACAGACAGACAACCATCGGATACAAACGCCTCTTGCGCTTCCAACCGGTAACGGCAACCAAAGTCCGTTTTACCGTTGAAGACGCCAAAGACCTGCCCGTGATTGCCTCAATGGGTATTTACAACGCCCCTAGCCTGTTGGTTGCCCCAAAGTTCAAACGCAGCAAGGACGGTGTAATTACACTCACCCCTGCCGATGCTTCGACTCTTATTTTTTACACCCTTGACGGCAGCACCCCTACCCGACAATCGCTTCGGTATGAACAACCCTTCACACCGACGCACCCTGTTACACTTAAAGCCGTAACCTTTGATGCGGTGCAAAACAAATTCAGCGACGTTATTACGCTACCCATTGACGTTGCCAAAAAACAGTGGCGTGTGGTGGGCGTAAGCGGTGGCAACTTTAAAGAAGCCGAAAAAGCCATTGATGACAACCCTGTAACGGCTTTCACCACAACGGCAACCGAGGGGGATAAGTTCATTACCATCAGTTTGGGTGAAGAACACACCCTCACAGGTTTCACCTACCTGCCCTCACAAGACCGCTGGGCATCAGGCACTATCAGCCGGTATGTATTTGAGGTGAGCCTCGACGGCAACCGTTGGACAAAAGTTATTGAGGGCGAGTTTGGCAACATCAAAAACAACCCCATTGAGCAACGCATCGGTTTTCCTGCTCAAAAAGCACGGTTCATTCGGCTGACTTCCAAAGCGGTAACCGATGACTCCAAGCGGGCTTCCTTTGCCGAAATCGGTATCATTACAAAATAAGCACCCTACACCATTATATATAGCACGGCACAGGTCAGCAAAAAGAAAGTAAGTCCCCTCGTGAAATTATTTTACGAAACGGACTTATTTTCTTTTGCTTTTTAGTTGGATGTTTCGTTTTTCTTTTATAACTTTGCCCAAAAGTTTTTACGGACTGCGTGTTGTTTACGGCACAATGCCGGTAGCTTTTTAAAAAACGAACCTTTAAAACAATTGTTTAACAACTTAATTTTTGTCTTATGAGCATCAAGTATAAAGTGATGGAAAAGGGTCAGCCCGGTGTTGCCGGCGGCGGGACTAAGAAATGGTATGCCAATGTGGCAAACGATGGCGAGCTTACCATAACCGATTTGGTAAAGCAGATTGAGAAATTTTCATCGTTCAGTGAAGCGGATATTCGCGGTGTGATTATCGCTTTGGAGAACGTGGTGCAGAACGCACTTTCCAACGGAAAGATTGTACGCTTGGAAAAGTTAGGCACGCTCTACCCTACGCTGAGCAGCAATGGTACGGCAACTGAAAAGGAGTTTACCGCTGCCCAAATCAAATCCGTAGGGGTCAATTACCGACCCGGTGCGCAAATCATCGATGCGATGAAAGCTGCCGGTTTTGAAAAGAAAAAATAGTTTGCACGCCAAGCAAGCGTGCTTACGGCAAAAACCACACGTGCTTTTACCCAAAACCACGTGTGGTTTTCTTTACAACCTAACGTGGTGCAAGCCGCACAGACGTTTTATTGATTAGAAACTACCATTTTTGATACATACAATATAGCTTATAGAATACTGATTACATCGGTGCGCATAACTTAAAACATCGGTTTCAATGAAAAAAAATCTTCTTTTTTTATTGCTCATCACAGCCTTTACAAGCAAGGCACAGCAGGCAGGTAACAGCCTGTCTTTACTGTTTTTAGGAGATATAATGGGGCATAGTCCGCAAATTGACGGGGCATACAATCGCCAAACACAAAGCTATGATTACCTGCCCGTATTCGACAAGGTGAAGCATCATTTTGCTCGGGTTGATTTCACCATCGGCAATCTTGAAGTTACCCTTGCCGGAAAACCTTACAAGGGATATCCCCGATTTTCATCGCCCGATGCCTTGGCAGTTGCCTGTTTGCAAAGCGGTATCGATGCATTGGTAACGGCAAATAACCATTCGTGTGATGGTGGTAAAGTAGGCATCACCCGTACGTTACAGGTATTGGACTCGTTGGGCATTGCCCGTACAGGCACATTTACCGACGAAGCTGACCGTGAGAAAAACAACTTGTTAGTGTTGGAAAAAAACGGAATACGCATCGGTATTTTAAACTACACCTATGGCACAAACGGACTTCCCGTACCCGAACCTACCATCGTAAACCGCATTGATTACCCCACAATGCGTGCCGACATTCAAAAAGCCAAGCAACAGCAACTCGATAAACTCATCGTGATGATTCACTGGGGCGTTGAGTATCAGTTGCAACAAAGTGAAAAACAGGAAACAATAGCCGCGTTTTTATTCGATAACGGCGTTGATGTTATCGTGGGCGGACACCCGCACGTGGTGCAACCGATGGAGTTTCGTCCGGCTACGAGCCTGCATAAAGAGCGATTTGTAGCGTACTCGCTAGGCAATTTCGTCTCCAACCAGCGCAAACCCAACTGTGACGGTGGGGCAATGCTTGAACTTACTTTTTTCAAAGATGCCGAAAGCACACGCCTGAACAGCTACGGATATCATTTGGTTTGGGTGCATAAATACCCCAAAGAAAGCAGTAAACACTTTCATTTTGAGGTGCTTCCGTGTAAGGAATACGAGCAGCAAGGTTTTCCTTCCCTGAGTGAAAAAAGCCGTGATGAAATGCAACTTTTCATCGGCAATGCCCGCAATGTTTTAGAGAGTTACTTTGTTAAGGAATTGGAATAGTGTAGGTTTTTATTCGTTTTAGCGCACATCCAACATAAAAAAACACCTTATCATTCTTACCAGATAAGGTGTTTTTTGCTTAAAAGTCGTAGCCTATTTTAAAACTCAACTCGAAGAAAGGCGTGCCGTATTCCCTGTCATCAAGGTATGCCACGCCGCCACCCAAGCCGGCTTTAAACTCATAATTGAAGTGTTGAGCGAAGTTTCGGCGTATGCCAAAGGTAGGTACCACATAAAACTGCGTTAGGGGTGTTACCTTTTTATTTGAAATAACGAACCAATTCGGCACGTATTTCAGGTTAAATGAAAAGTAATTACTGCCGTTATTGCGGATGTTTTTCCCGCGATGTGCCCTTCCTTTGATGTTGTAATACACCTTAGGTTGGAGGGTAATGATGGGTGTAAGCACCCATTTACCGCCGTCAAACAGCTCAACCGGTGAAACGGCATTGTTATTATTATCGTAAAAAATACCGGCATAGAGGTCGATATCGGCGCGCAAAGCAAGGATGCTTGTGAGCCTAAACTCGTTATAAGCGTTCACACCGAAGAAGCCGGCTTGAATGCCCGTTACGTTCTTTTGAACCGAACCTTCGGCGGGCAACTCTTGAGCTTGCAGCAGCCCTACAAAAAAAGTAAGTAATAAGGTGCGTATAACTTGGTTCATCTGTCAGTAAAATATGGGTTAAACAAAAGAAAAAGCCCGCCATATTAAAGCGAGCCTCTCCTTAGATGAATACTATAAATGTTTGTTGATTAACTCTTTAATAGCCGTGCTTGAAGGACGTGGTGCATCGGCATTGATGATATTTCCTGCTTTGTCAATCAAAATAAAGCGCGGAATGGTTTGAATTTGGTAAGCCGCATCAAAAGCGGTATCGGCTTGCAAATCGGCATAAAGCTGTATTCCTTTGGGCTTATTGTTCTTTTGGTATTCCACCCATTTTTCTTTGTTTTGGTCAATTGAAATACTTACAAAAGCCACATCTTTGCCGTGATATTCTTTTTCAAGTGCCTCAAGTGCAGGCATTTCCTGAATGCAAGGCATACACCAAGTAGCCCACAGGTCGATGTACACAACTTTTCCTTTAAGGCTTTCGAGCGATGTTTTTCCGCCGGCGATGTTTTCAAATTCAAAGCCGGGTGCGGGGCTTCCGGGTTTAATCTTCTCAAAGCCTACCAATTTTGCTTCGGCTTCTTTAATCAAATCTTCTTTTGTTGAAAACTCTTTCAAGGCAGCCACGATTTTTTGGTTCAGTTCGGTTGTGTTTCCAGCAGACAAGCCTTGCGGTAACGTCTCGGCTAATTGCTTTTGAATGTTAGCCGATTTCAGTGAGCGGATATAGTCAATCAGCTCGCTCCAATTGGAGTTATCGGGGGCTAACTTGCTGTAAAAATTATTGACAACCAACTGTTGGTATTCGTTGTAGAGGTCAAAGTCTGCCCCGTTATCAAAGTCGATAGCCGCAATTTCAACGTCAAAATCGGTTGGAAGCTCAATGGGTGTTTCAGATATATTTTGGTGAATACGCGGATAAATAGACTTAAAGTGCAACTCAAAGTACTTGTTGCCTTTCTCTTCAAGTGCTATGAAATCACTCGACAAGCCCTTATAGTTTTTCAAAAAGGTAGCGTATCGATCGTTTACTTTATCCAACTCGGTTTTAAACTCAGCGGGTGTTTTGTGGAACATCGCTTGGAAACCTTGTTGCAACTCATTGGTGAGTTTGAGTTTTTGTTGCAGATAAGCCGAAGCGATGGTGTCGTTACCCGATAGTTTCACACCGGCAGGCATCTGGGCGGGGTCAATCTCGATGTTGAGCACATCACCTTGCTTTAAGTACAAAGGCACGAAGAATCCGCGCTGACTGAACAGGGTGTAATAGCTTGGTTTTGTGAGGGTATCAGAGAAACTCCCGTCTGAACTGATTTTTAAAAGCTCGTTAACGTCGGCACCGACAAGTTGGAATTGTGAGCCGTCATAATTGGCAATCTTTCCGGAAATAATGATGTGTTCCGATTTCTTTTCGCAGGCAACCATACCCAGTGCCGCAAGCGATAGTATGAATAACTTCTTCATAAAGCGTATTGTTAATTAAAATTCGTTGCGAAGATAGTATATTTTCTTTTTCCACCAAAGCAAAGGCGCTAAATCTTTTCAACTATTTTTTCTGCACCCCTCGGCAAGCCCTTTATCAAACCACCCTATGTTTGAGCAAAAAGCTGCCCACGGCACAATCCAAACAACGGCGGGGAAGGCAATAATACCGGTGTTGTTGCAGCAAAACCTGCGTATCGAAAGCCGATTTAACACGGGTTGAAATGCTTTTAAACTGCTCAATAAGCGTATTTTTCTCCGGCGGAAGTTGTTGTAAATCAAGCAAGAGTTGGTCTGACACGTCCTTATGAAGTGATTTAAAGTAGGCGTACTTTACGGGCAAGAGTGTGTTAATCCAGATGAGTTGCACCAATGCCGAGCTGATTTTTTTGCTTGCCTTTGCCGAAGTTTTACCAAAGGTGTAGTGGGTATCCCAAAAGGCGGATGCGGCAATGTCAAAGAGCTTTTTGAGTTGGGTGAGGTTTTGCACTTGCATCATTCGGGCGAAGAGTGCCTTGTGATGTGCGTAGAGTTGTGCCAATTGTGAAAGGCGAATCGTAGGGAACCCCTGCGGTCGAAGCCCCGTGAAATGCACCACCCCCGATGAAGGCACCAGTGCATATTTGGCTTGCATATACTGATATTCAGCCGACAAGGCTTTGTAATGCGTGCTTTCGTGCGGTGTTTCCAGCAGGTTTAACTGCCCGAACAACAGCGCCTCCAACCGCAACGGATTGTGCGCCTCCTTACGAACGACCGAAAAATCAAGCCGTTTGCCCATCTCGGCAAAGGCATCGCCGTTGACCTTACCGCCAACGTTTTTCAAAAGCATCACAAAGAGTACCTGCTCCCAATCGGAATAGGTTTGCGCAAGCAGCTCGTCAATGAGTTGGCTTTTCAGTTGCAAGCGTTCCGAAAATAAACGTTTGTGCCACGACTCTCCGAGCAGTTGCTGTGCCTGGGCAAAGTGTTTTTCACAAGGGATAAAGTTATTTTGAGCGAAAAGCAAGCCTTTGTAACTTTCAAGTAGCGCTGTATCGATTTGGTTTTGAAGCTCCAACGTGGGGATTACCTGTCCGTTGCCGTTAAAAACCTCCACATCGTGTTGCCAAACTATGTGCAGAATCACGTTGTTGTATGCCTTGTCCTGCTCGTGATGATGTGCATACCAATGCGATGATTTCAGGTGCATTTCCACGTTTCCTGCCCACTGCTGATTGCCTATTTGCAGACGAACGTTACAAAAATCAGGTCCTGAAAGTGCATTATGCGTCCCGAAAGATTGAATCAGAAGGCGTTCGCCCGACGTGAGCGTGCTGTTTTGCGGGATTTGTTTGGTCTTCCACAAATAGTGCAGAAAGGCTTCTTTCATAATTCGCAGCGGGTTTGAGGAGTTAGTTGTTGAGGTCTTTTTTGATGATGCCTATCAGCTCGTCATCGGTTTGGTAGGGTACGAACTTTCCGTTTTTGATGTATGAAATCTTGCCCGTTTCTTCGGAAACCACCAAAGCAGCGGCATCGGTTTTCTCGGATATGGAGGTTGCCGCCCGATGGCGCAAGCCGTAACGTTTTGAAAGTCCGTTTTCGCCCGCCACCGGCAGGATTACGCGCGTAGCAACGATGGTGTTACCTTGAATGATAATAGCGCCGTCGTGCAACGGACTGTTCTTAAAGAAGATACTTTCGATAATGGGTTTTGAGAACTCCATACGCACTTTATCGCCCGTTTGCTTGACAAAATCAAGCGGAACGCTGCGTTCCAACACAATCAAGGCCCCTGTGTTAGTGCTTCCCAGCTTTTTACAAACCGAGATAAGGTCGCGCACATTGAGGCTGACGCCCTTCCGGTTTTGTTTAAGCGATTGGAAGGTTTTGTAAAACTTGTTGCGTGCCGTGATATTCGTTGAGCCGATGGTGAGCAAAAACTTGCGTATCTCTTCCTGAAAAACCACAATCAGCGCGAAGACCCCCACCCCGATAAATTGCCCCAAAATACTGCTAAGTAACTGCATTTGCAAGGCTTCGGTAATTTTCCAGATGAGGTAAATAATGACAATCCCCATAAAGATGTTGATTGCCACCGTGCCTCGTATCAGCTTGTAAACGTAGTACAAAAGCAGGGCAACCAGCAGAATATCAACAATATCTATTATTGAAAAATCTAATATCTCAAATAATTTCAGCACAACGGTAACTTTAATTTATGTGTATTTGCTTCAAGAAAATACCTTTTTCCTGAATGGCTTGCAAAAATACGATAAAATCTTGAAAGGAAACTGCTCCGCTTATTGAAACAGTTTCGATGGCAAGCGTGGCGGCAGCCGAAAACATTTTTAGCTCATCGGCACTCAGCCCTTTTTGAACGGATTTACTTCCTTTTGGTGTCAAAGCAAATTGGGTTTTGGTGAATTCAAGTAGTTTTAGTTGCTGCTCGGTCATATCCGCCACCGAAAAGAAATTGCGCGAATCGGGATTTTTATGCAAACTCGGGCTGTTTTTCTTTTCCTGCAAATCAACGAGTTGTTTGCCCACCTCGAAAAGCGACAGGCGCTTATCCACGTTAAACACCCAATGCGTTGAGGTTATCAGGTTGTTTCGGTTGAGTTGTGCCTGCCGTGTTTGTTCATCAAAAAAGATGTAAATGGTTGAATAGTCGGTAATTTCTTTTTGAAGGTTACTGCCTGAAACCTGTGGCAACATCACGGCGCGTTTGTTACAGGCAAGCAAAGGCAACAGCAGCAAAAAAAGTATGATTTTTTTCATAATACAACGATTTTTTCAATTATTTTGACACATTCACGGGCTTGCTTCACATCGTGTACCCGTAAAATATTCGCTCCTTTCATCAAAGCAACGGTATTGACTATTGATGTGGCGTTTAAAGCCTCATCGGCAGTGGTGTTCAATAATTTATAAAGCATCGATTTGCGTGAAACACCCACCAATATCGGCACGCTTAACCTGCGGAAGAAATCCAACTTTTGCAATACTTCATAATTCTGCTCCAACGTTTTGGAAAAACCAAAGCCGGGATCGATAATAAAATCATTAATGCCGTACTGCTGCGCTTTTGCCTTCTGTCGGGAAAAATAATACAGCATCTCTTGAACTATATCTTGATAATCCGTGTGTTGGTGCATCGTTTCGGGCGTACCTTGCAAGTGCATCGCTATGTAAGGAACTTGAAAATCGGCAACTACCTGCCACATTTTTTCGTCGAAATTTCCGGAAGAAATGTCATTGACCATTGACGCCCCTTCGTGCAATGCCTGCCGCGCCACTTCACTTCGGAAGGTATCCACCGACAAACGTAAATCGGGAAAATGACGCATCAGCAGTTTTACGGTCGGGACAATGCGCCGTAACTCTTCCGACTCGGAAACTTCACCGGACTGCGGACGCGTACTGTACCCGCCCACATCTACAAAATCAGCACCTTGCACGAGCATTTCTTCAACACGATGCAAAAGGTCGGCTTGCGTTACGCGACTTCCTTCAAAAAAAGAATCGGGCGTGGCGTTTACAATTCCCATCACCTTGGGTACTTTTAATGACACTAACGTTCCGTTGCAATTGATGTTCATTTTAATTCGGTTTCAGGTTTTTGCATTAACAATCGGCAACACTTACGGCTACTGCCAGTCCGCCCTCTGAGGTTTCTTTATATTTGGAATTCATATCTTTGGCGGTTTCCCACATTGTATTTATGACTTTATCGAGAGGCACTTTTGCATTTTTGGGGTCGGTTTCAATGGCGAGTTCAGCGGCATTGATGGCTTTGATGGCGCCCATTGCATTGCGTTCGATGCAGGGCACTTGCACCAATCCGCCGATGGGGTCGCAGGTAAGCCCCAAATGATGCTCCATTGCAATTTCGGCGGCAATCATTACCTGCTCGGGCGAACCGCCCATCAGCTCACAAAGTCCGGCGGCTGCCATCGCTGATGACACCCCGATTTCGGCTTGACAACCACCCATCGCTGCCGAAATGGTTGCCCCTTTTTTGAACAAACTCCCGATTTCACCCGCCACGAGCAAAAAGCGAATAACATCTTCATCGGTGGCGCTGTGGTTTTCAATCACCAAATAGTATAGAAGCACGGCAGGAATCACGCCGGCACTTCCGTTGGTGGGCGCTGTTACAACCCGCCCCAGCGAGGCATTGACTTCATTGACTGCCAACGAAAAACAATTCACCCATTTGAGAATTTCGCGAAATTTAATTTCGGTTTTTTTAATGGAGGTGAGCCAACTTGCAGGGCTGTCATAGGTTACCACACCGATGAGATTTTTGTGCATATCGTAGGCACGCCGCCTTACATTGAGTCCGCCCGGCAGTACGCCTTCGGTATGACAGCCAATATAGGTGCATTCGAGCATCGTATGCCAAATACGGAGCAACTCGGAACGGATTTCGGCTTCGCTTCGTAAGGTCTTTTCGTTTTCATAAACAATTTCGGAAATTTTTTTGCCTTCTCGGGTGCAATGCGCCAATAATTCGGTTGCTTTTTCAATCGGGAAGGGAAACTTTTTGACTCGTTCGTCCGTGAGGGCAATTTCTTTTTGTTGTTCTTCTTCCTTGACGATAAATCCGCCACCTACCGAATAAAACACGGAGCGATACTCAAAATCATCACCCAAAGCAGTGAAAGCAATGCCGTTGGCGTGAAAGGGCAAAAAATTACGATTAAAGACAATGTCTTGTTCCGGATTGAATTGTATGATGCGTTGGTTTCCTAAATAAATTTCTTGATTTTTGTTGATTGCCGTGATGATAACATCAAGGCTTTCAATGGGTACATACTCGGGGTCAGCACCGCTAAGCCCGAGCATTACAGCTAAATCGGTGGCGTGCCCTTTTCCGGTTAGGGAAAGCGAGCCGTACAAATCCACACACAACTTTTGCGTTGTGTGCAACCGATTTTGCCCAGCGAGTTCCTTAACAAACGCCTCGGCAGCGCGCCACGGACCCAAGGTGTGTGAGCTGGAAGGTCCTACCCCTATTTTAAGCATATCAAAAACGCTGATATATTCCATTGAGTTTTATTTAATTTGTTGATTTTTCCGTTACGTAAATGCAAAAGTAAGCAAAAAAAATTAATATTTTGGGTATAAATCTTTTTCCCCTAAAAACTTATATCTAAAAGTCAGTGTTTTACTTGCTGCCCAAGTGCCTCTCCTTTTTTTTCACGCTTTCTACGTCCTAAAAAAGACGGAAAATTTAAAACCAATATCCTACATTAAAGAACCAAACGGCTTTTTTCAGCTCGGGCGAATAGGTGCATTTGAGTTCAACCGGACCTAAAAAACTGTCGATGCTATACCCGATGCCGTAGCCCGAAAAATCAGGATACGACTTCCAGTTCAAACTCTCGAAAAGGTTATTATCCACTTTGGCTACGTTGGCGTGCAACAAGATATGATGTTTTTTATAATGATTGATGTCCAACGTAAGGTCGGCTTTCAGATAATTTTTTTCACCGAAACTCAAAAAATCATAGCCATAGAAAGGAATATAATTGCTGAAAGCGTTTTTATTATAGCCCCCGAAGAAAAAATCAAGTGAGTACACGTTTGAATTCCCCAAAGTGAAGCCCCCGTCAAAAGTTAATCGGGTAGTCACGCGCGGGAACAGCGGAATGGCAACCCCCAACTCGGCTTTCCCGATTGAAAACTGATTAAAATTTTCGTACGCACTGCCCAACAGGTATAAATTGAAGTGCGAATTAAAGTACACACCCCGAGTCGGGAAAAAAGCATTATTGAACGAATCGTATTTTAAATAAGCATACGTGCTGCCAAAATGTGAATTTTCACGATACGGCATCTGCACATCGTTTTTTGAATAAAAAACATTTTCCGTTTCGATTTTTATCTTGCGGTGTTCCAAGCCCAAACCAAACACAAATCCGTTGCCCAAAAGGGTTTGAAAATACAACTGATTTACCAAATCAAACGCATCAACATTGAGTTTGTTGATTTTTGACACCTCTATGTCGTAGTTGGCTATCAAAGAAGGGTCGATTTTTCGGTAAAACTGATTGAGTTTCGAGCGAAAACCATAACTGATATAAAACCCCTTATCCACGAAGTAATCAAACTGATACCGAAAATTATCACCCACCACCACGTCGAGCGACAAAAAATCATCGGTTTGCAATGCGTAATGCTTGGTGTAGTTGAGTAAAAATCCGGTTTTGAACAAATTATCGTAGTGCAAACCGAATTTCAAAAACGTTCGTTCCGGATTTTCCCGTATCAGAAAATCAATATGCTCACCCTGCTCGGTATGGCGTATTTGATGGTGAATTGAATGGAAATTTCGGGTTGCCATCAGGTTTGAAATGCCGTTTTCAAGCTGCTGAAAGCTAATTTTTTTGTCGAGTTCTTTTAAATGCAATTTCCCCCGCAGGTAACTCCGTGAATAATGCTCGTTACCGTGAAAATGAACATCTTTCAAGTAAAACGAATCCACTTTTTTGACGGGTTGCACAAAGCGCTCACTTTTTCTTTGCTTCAATGCTATTTCTTTGAGTCGCTCAAAATGTTTTCGGGCTTCGGTTTCGCCGTTTTCGATAATAATCCTCCCTTTTTCAAACGAAATCACATTAAAACCTTCAATATCCGGTTTTATGTACACATCGGTTTTTTGTGATTTTTCACACATATCGTTTACCATCGGGAAGGAACTAATCTGCGAAAGCACCCCGAAAACCGATGCCAGCTTATCCCGTTCATTCAGCGCACTTTGCACATCCACCCCGATGATAATATCCACTCCTTTGGCTTTAATCTCATCAACCGGATAGTTATTCACCACGCCGCCGTCGGTAAGCAACTGCCCGTCAATCTCCACCAAATCAAAAAGCGACGGAAACGACCCGCTTGCCATTATTGCTTTGGGCAAAAAACCACTCTCCAACAGCACTTCCTTGCCCGTTTCAATGTTCGTTGCCACGCACAAAAACGGAATGGAGAGTTTTGAAAAATCATACGTATCACTCACCGGATAAAGCAACCTTACAAACTCATTATAAAGGTTCTGCCCTTTTGAAACGGCGCGCGGAAAGCCCAACTTAAAGTTATTAAACGGAAGCGCCACCGCATATCGGTCGTACAAATACCGTTCGTGCAATGAGCGGGCGCGTCGTGAAATTTCATCTTGCAGTATTTTTTGAAAATCAAGTTGTTGAAAGATGGAATCAAGCTCCTTTGCCGAGTAGCCCGCCGCGTACATCGCCCCGACGATGGCTCCCATACTGGTACCGCCAACATAATCAACCCGCACGCCGGCTTCTTCCAACACTTTAAGCACCCCGATGTGTGCCAATCCCTTTGCCCCGCCACCGCTAAGCACCAACCCCACTTTAAGGTCGGTCTGTTGCGTATCGTGCTGTGCCAATGCCCAACCGAAACTCATCAAGGCAAATATGCTAACTATAATTCTCATTCGTAAAAGGTTTGCACAAAGATATAAAAAGAAAAAATCAAAACCAATTTTTAAGCAATACTTTCACAATTTTAAGATTTTTTCCTGACGGAAAACCATTTTATAAATGCCCAAAACCAAATAGACACCACAGCCCTTGGCAAAGCTTGAAACTTTACAAAAAACTTACACAAAAAATTTTGGCAAAGTTTAAAACTTTGCCAAAGGTAATACAACACGAAGCAATTCAGCAGTGAAATGTGCATCGCAGACTCTGCGAAAGCCAAATCAGTGATGAAATATGCATCGCAGATTCTGCGAAAGCCAATTCAGCGGTGAAATGTTAAAAATAAAATGTTACACGAGTCTAATCAGCGGTGAAATGTTAATAAT
>NZ_JAUNKD010000044.1 GCF_030532915.1 Capnocytophaga sp. | reverse complement strand
CCCAATAATTGTCCCAATTTTGTCCCAGCAATTTAAAAAAACAAAGCGTAACAAACTGATTTTCAATTTATTACGCTTAAAAAGTAGCGAAGACGGGATTTGAACCCGTGACCTTTGGGTTATGAATCCAACGCTCTAACCACCTGAGCTACCTCGCCATATTGACGCTCACCCTAACCGAGTTTGCGGGTGCAAAGGTACTATTTTTTTTTATTCCACCAAACTTTAAACACGTTTTTTCAGCAGAACAAATGCAATTTTGAAACGCAATGCTTATTTTAATTCAATTATCATAGAAGTTTTTCCTTTGATTTGTAGCGTTTTTTGTAATTGAAATTCTTTTCCTGATATGATTTCTTTTCCTTTTGTGAATCCTTGTAAACTTTCTTCAAATCGATTTAAATCAATAGTTTGTTCTTCTTTATTATTGTTGATTATCACCATAACGGATTCTGACGGATTGTATCTAAAATAGATATAAACTTCGTTTTCAGGTAAGTACTGTTTTGTTTTTCCATAGTGAATTACAGATTTTTCTTTCCTCCAATTGAACAATTTTGCCGTAAAATCAAAATATTCCTTTTGTTGTTGGGTTCTTTCTGACGGATTGAAGGCGTTTTGTTTGTCCTCTTTCCAACCACTCGGGAAATCTTGTCTGATGTGTGCGTCACCTTTGCTTTTGTCGCCCCGCATCCCTATTTCGCTTCCATAATATAATTGCGGAATACCTCGTACTGTGGCTAAAAGGGTCATTATTAATTTATAATCTTCCGTATTTTGATAGATTTCGTTAATTCGGGAAGTGTCGTGGTTTTCCGCAAAGATTAAAATGTTATTGATGTCTTTATAAAGGAAGTCATTAACAAAATTATCATACAGTTGAATCATTCCTTTATCCCACGAAGGGGAAGTTTTGAAAGCCTCTCCGATAGCGTCGTGTAGCGTAAAATCCATTACGGAGGGTAAGTAAGTGTTATAGCTTTGAATCGCGCTGATTGGGCTGTCCTTTTGCCAATATGATATTTGCGCTTGGTCGTGAAGCCACACCTCTCCAACAATATTGAAGTTCGGATACTCCGCCATAATCGCTTTTGTCCATTTTGAGATACTCTCTTTGTCGTTGTATGAGTACGTATCAACTCTGAGTCCGTCCAAATCAGCATATTCAATCCACCAAATGGCATTTTGTGTCAGATATTTTAATACCAAAGGATTACTTTGATTTAAATCGGGCATTGATTTGACAAACCAGCCGTCCACACAATATTTTTTATCTCTCTCAGAGGTGTTTGAGTCCATTTGTGTGCTCATTCGGTAGTTACTTTGTGCATATCCCGGAAACTGATGAATCCAATCGTACGTAGGTAAGTCATTTATCATCCAATGTGTTGCTCCCCAGTGGTTAGTAACATAATCCTTGATGAGTTTCATTCCTCTTTTGTGGAGTTCTTGGGCAAGTTGCTTGTACGTTTCATTGTTTCCGTATCTCGCATCAATGTTATATACATCACTTTGGGCGTAAGTATGGTACGAATAAGTTGCGTCGTTGTCCTCACACATTGGCGTACTCCAAATGGCAGTTGCTCCCAATGATTTTATATAATCCAAGTGGTTGATGATTCCTTTTATGTCGCCTCCGTGTCTTCCTTCGGGAAGCTTGCGATTCGCCTGCTCCGTTAATTCTTTCTTTGAGTCGTTATTAGTGTCTCCGTTGGCAAATCGGTCAGGCATTAACAAATAAACCACATCAGAACTGTCAAATCCCTTTCTGAGCGCAGACCCCTCACGTCTTTTTTTGAGTTCATAATTCAAAGTTGTAACTTTCTTTTTTGCATCGGAAAGCGTGATTTTATACACTCCTGCTTGTTTATCTTTTGTATTAACTGTTAAGAAAATATAATTCGGATTTTCGGTTTTAATGACATTTACAACAGGAAGTTCGCTTTCTACCAAATAATGTGCGATGTCTTTTCCGTAAAGCATAATTTGCAATTCGGGATTGTGCATATCAGCCCACCAAAACGGCGGTTCGGTTCTTTGAATTTGTGCGTTAATTGTCAATGAGAATAAAATTCCCATCAAAACAATCAACTTCCTAAAATGGTTTTGCGGTTTTTGAAAGCTTCTTAAATTCATACCTTTTTTTATTTATGCCACAAATATAAACAAAACCATCATCATACAGAACCCGAAATACAAAAAAAATCAATTTCAACACATTTTTTTATGAGATAAGTATGCCTCATTTAAAATAATTCACTTATTTTTGCCGTTGTGTTACCATAACCCGTTTATTTTGTGAAAGTAAAAGACATCATATACGAATTGGAGCAGCTTTGTCCGCTTACTTATGCCGAAAGTTTTGACAATGTAGGACTTTTGGTAGGAGATGCTCAAAGCCAAGTTACGGGCGTTTTGCTCACCTTAGACACGCTCGAAATTATTGTTGATGAAGCCATTGCCAAAAAATGCAACCTCATTGTGAGCTTCCACCCCATTATTTTTAACGGACTAAAAAGCCTCACCGGAAAAAATTACGTGGAGCGCGTGGTGATGAAAGCCATCAAAAACGACATCGCCATTTACAGTATGCACACGGCGCTCGACAACCGTTTTTTGGGCGTAAACAAATCCATTTGTGATGCTTTGCAATTAAAAAACCGCAGCATTTTAATTCCGCAGAAAAACCCCATTCGCAAATTGATAACTTATGTACCGCACGCAAACGCCGAAACCCTTCGGCAGGCTTTGTTTGACGCAGGTGCCGGAAACATAGGCAATTACAGCCAATGCAGTTTCAATCTGGAAGGCTACGGAACTTTTAAAGGCAATGACAATGCCAATCCCGCAATCGGCGAGAAAAATAAATTACACACCGAAAACGAAACCCAAATCAACGTCATTTTTCCAAAGCATTTGCAAGCAAACCTACTGAAAGCCTTGCGGGAAAACCATCCGTATGAAGAAATTGCTTACGAAATTTACGTTTTGGAAAATCCGCATCAGCATATCGGGCTGGGAATGGTGGGCGAATTCGAAAAACCAATGCCCGAAATTGAGTTTTTACAATTTCTGAAAGAAAAAATGCCTACAAAATGTATTCGCCACTCTGATTTTACGCAAAAAAACATTCAAAAAGTAGCCGTTTTGGGCGGAAGCGGCGCGTTTGCCATCGATGCCGCCAAAGCCGCCGGTGCCGATGCTTTTGTCAGTGCCGATTTCAAATATCACGACTTTTTTAAAGCCGAAAAACGCATTTTACTTGCCGATATCGGGCATTTTGAAAGCGAACAATTCATAAAAAATCTTTTATTTGATTATCTTACAAAAAAAATTCCTAACTTTGCCCCCATTTTATCCGACATAAATACAAATCCTATCAAGTATTACTAATAGATATGACAAAAAAAGCTGAGATTACCGTAGAAGAAAAATTGAGAATGTTGTACGATTTACAACTTATCGATTCACAAATTGACCAACTGCAAAACGTGCGGGGCGAACTTCCGTTAGAAGTTGCCGATCTGGAAGACGAAGTGGAAGGACTCAAAAACCGCTTGGTAAAATTCAAAGAAGAATTGGAGCAGTTGCAAGCCGGAATTTCCGAAAAGAAAAATGTAATTGAAGAAGCCAAAATCTTGATTAAAAAGTACAACACCCAACAAAAAAACGTACGAAACAATCGGGAATACAACTCCATCACCAAAGAAATTGAGTTCCAAGAGCTTGAAATTCAGTTAGCCGAAAAACGAATTAAAGAAGGAAAAGCCCAAGTGGAGCAGAAAAAAGAAGCCATCAAGCAGGTGGAAGAAAAAAGAACGCAACGGGAAGCTCACCTAAAACATAAAAAAGGCGAATTGGATTCTATTTTAGCCGAAACCGAGAAAGAAGAAGCCTTTTTACGCGAAAAAGCCGACGAATTTGCCGAGCAAATCGAGGACCGACTCCTTGCAGCCTACCGCCGCATTCGGTCAAGCGTGCTAAATCGGTTGGCAGTGGTGCCCGTAGAACGTGGAGCTTCAGGGGGGTCGTTTTTTACCATTCCGCCGCAAGTGCAAATGGAAATTGCCGCACGCAAAAAAATCATTACCGATGAGCATAGCGGAAGAATTTTAGTGGACGCCGCTTTGGCTGAGGAAGAAAAAGAAAAAATGGAGGCACTTTTCAGTAGCATCCGATAAAAAAGAGGGTTTTAGACTTTTTTATACTTAGGAATTGATTGCCAAGTGCATCAATTCCTTTTTTTAAATCTTTTTTGAGTAAATAAAGATAAAAACACTTCTAAAAAATCCTATCGATTATCCGATTTCAACAGAATCAACGAAATTACAAACGATATCAGGTAAAATTAAAAAATTCGCAATAAAAAACAAAAATAATCGCTAAAAATTTAAAGGTAAACACTCAAAACAACGAATTTTCAGTTAAAAACAGAAATATGCAATATAAAAATCAATTTACGCACTAAAAAAGATAATTTCATCGGTATAAAAGGGAAATTCGCAGTAAAATAAGCAAATTCTGTACTAAAAATTAAAACGTAAGCATTAAAAAAATAGATTTCCGTAGTAAAAATTCAAACAGAAAGACTTAAATTTACGAATTCTTAATTAAATAACAAACATCACTACTAAAAATTAAAATAGAAACACTACAAAAACTAAAACCCAAAGAAAAAGAACTAATTTTACAAGCAAAAATACAATCAGCAGCAGGTAAAATAAGCACATAAGCAGTAAAATTAGGCTTTTTTACACCAAAATAACACAAAAAATCAGTATAATAATTCAATTTTATCATATAAAATACAAAAATAAATGACAAAACGACAAAAACAACTGCAAGCCTTTGAACGTCTGTTGGATATTATGGACGATTTACGCCAAAAATGCCCGTGGGACAAAAAACAAACCCTCCAATCGCTGCGGCATTTGACAATCGAGGAAACATACGAGCTCGGCGACGCTATTTTGGACAATAATCTCCCTGAAATCAAGAAAGAATTAGGGGATTTATTGCTTCACATCGTTTTTTATGCCAAAATCGGCAGTGAAACCAACGATTTTGACATTGCAGACGTGGCAAATTCGGTTTGTGATAAACTTATCGAGCGTCATCCGCACATTTACGGCGATGTAACCGTAGAAAACGAGGAAGATGTGAAACGAAATTGGGAAAAAATCAAACTTAAAGAAGGAAAAAAGAGTGTTTTGGAGGGTGTTCCGAAAAGTTTGCCCGCACTTGTCAAAGCATCACGCATACAAGACAAGGCAGCCGGTGTAGGCTTCGATTGGGACGCTATAAACGACGTTTTTGAGAAAATAAAAGAGGAAATCAACGAACTAAATCACGAAATTGAGCATAAAAACACCGAAAATATCGAAAAAGAATTCGGCGATGTGCTTTTTAGCCTGATTAACTACGCCCGATTTCTGAAAATCAATCCCGAAGATGCTTTGGAGAAGACAAATAAGAAGTTTATCCGCCGATTTCAGTATTTAGAGCAAAAAACAGCCGAGCAAGGCAGGTCATTAAAGGATATGTCCTTACCGGAAATGGAAAAATTCTGGCAAGAAGCCAAAAATCACGACTAAAAGCGATGTATCCGTATCATAATAAAATAAAACAGCGCATCAAAAACGGAGAACTTATTAAATATGAGTTCGTTGAGCGGTATAAAAACATTTCGCCCTGTTTGTTGTTGCATTTCAGCACCGAACCACACATCCGACCGATTCGGGAGCATCGTTTTTCGGAATATAAGCAAATTCTGCCCGATTTCGACACTCTTTTTGACAAAAACACGGATTTTACTGATGAAAAATAGCTTTTTTTTAATTATATAACCAAAAACCTGTAATCCTACACCCCTAATTCCCCTAAAAACGGGAACGGCGGCACTAAAAAAACCAAAAATCAGTAGTCATATCGGTCTTTCCACAGATTTTTTAAGTGCGTACGCATTGCATTTTCGCGCTGATTGTCTCCGGGCTGATAAATCGTTGTTCCTTGAAGGGTTTCGGGCATAAAATCTTGAAAAGCAAAGCTATTTTCATAGTCGTGCGCGTATTGATACTCCTTTCCGTAGCCCAATTCTTTCATTAATTTGGTCGGAGCATTGCGTAAATGCACCGGAACGGACAAATCGCCGGTTTGTTTAACGATTTGTTGTGCCAAATTGATGGCTTTATAGGCTGCATTGCTCTTGGGCGACGCTGCCAGATAAGCGGCGCACTGCGAAAGAATTATTCGGGACTCAGGATAGCCGATTGTGGTTACCGCCTGAAACGTGTTGTTGGCTAAAATAAGTGCGGTGGGGTTGGCATTGCCAATATCTTCGGAAGCTAAGATAAGCATCCGTCGGGCAATGAATTTCACATCTTCACCGCCCTCAATCATACGTGCAAGCCAGTAAATCGCCGCATTGGGGTCGCTCCCCCGAATGGATTTTATGAAAGCCGACACTATATCATAGTGTTGCTCGCCGGTTTTATCGTAAAGCACCGTGTTTTTTTGCACAATTCGGAACACTTTTTCGTTGGTAAGCTCAATAACATCCGAATTATCAAACGAATTAACGATAAGTTCGAAGGTATTGAGCAATTTACGTCCGTCGCCGCCCGAAAGTTGCAGTAAGGCTTCGGTTTCGGTGAGTTTTATGGTCTTTTTGGCTAATAAATCATCTTTTTTAATGGCATTTTCAAGGAGTTTTTCCAAATCTTTTCGCTCAAAGGCATTCAAAACATACACTTGGCAACGGGAAAGCAGCGCGGGAATGACCTCAAAGCTCGGGTTTTCGGTCGTAGCGCCGATGAGGGTTATCCAACCTTTCTCAACGGCTTGCAAAAGAGAGTCTTGCTGGGTTTTATTAAAGCGGTGGATTTCATCAATGAACACGATGGGGTTTTTAGCGGTGAATAATCCGGTGCTTTTTTTCGATTGTTCGATAACTTCCCGAACTTCTTTAATCCCTGAACTGATGGCGCTTAGGGTAAAGAAGGCGCGCTTGCTTTGTTGGGCAATGATGTTTGCCAAAGTGGTTTTTCCGGTGCCGGGCGGTCCCCAGAAGATTAATGACGGAAGCATTCCGCTCTGAATTTGTTTGCGCAGCGAGCCGTTTTCGCCCACCAGATGTTCTTGCCCCACATACGAATCTAAATCGGTTGGGCGCATACGTTCAGCCAAAGGTGTATTCATAAAAATGTTTTTGCAAAGGTAAAAAATTATGTGTTTTTTGCCTTAAAAATAGACATAAAACAGGAAAATAATGATTTTTACGCCTAAATTATTGTTTTTTTAACCAGATACGATTACATTTGCGGTTTGTTATAGGAAGAAATCTCTTTAAACGGGCTTATTTATTTTTAATACCTTAATTATGAAACGTTTATTTTTTATAGCGATACTGAGTTTTTTGTCTGTTCCGCTTTGGGGGCAGTACACCGAGATTATTAACTCAAACCTGCCGGGCAATTCACAAAGTGCCTATTCGGTTGGGGGTCGTGTACTTCAATTTGAAGGCGGTTTGTGGGTAGAACAACGAAATCACAACGAAATTTTCACGGATATGACCATTGTCGGGCTGAATTACTCGGTTCGCTACGGATTATTATCCGAACGCTTGGAGGTGATGCTCAACGGAACAATGGCGTATGACAATGTGCATTATTACCGCTTTTTTGACGAGCGTACCAATCATTTTGGCTTTGTGAATAACACAATTGGTGCAAAATACCTGATTTATACGCCAAAAACCGACGGGAAACCCAATATTTACAGCTGGAAAGCCAATAATGCGTTCAAATGGAGCAATTTAATTCCGGCAGTGGGTTTATACGCCGGAATGAACTTTTTCCCGAACAAACGTTATTTTTATGATGAGGTAGATATACTTTCGCCCAAAGCAGTTCTTTCATTGCAAAGCCAAATTTCGTCACGCATCGTTTTGGTAGGGAATATCATCGCAAATCGCTTTTTGAGCAAGTATCCCGAATGGGGTTACGTCCTGACGCTGACTCATAATTTGGATAACGGTCGATTCAGTATTTTTATGGAATCGGAAGGCATTCAAAGTGGTTATTACAGCGACCAAATTATGCGTTTAGGCGGGGCATATCTCTTTACCAAAGACATACAAATAAATGCCGATTTAGGAGCCAGCTGGAAGAACACGCCTTCGCGTTATACGGCACTGCTCGGATTTTCATACCGCATTGATAATCATAAATCGTTTGTAAAAGCAAAACAGCGCGAAAAACTCAAACCTACAAAAATCAAGAAACAGAAAAAACCGAAAACAAAGAAAAAATGGCTGCTATTTTAGTCAAAGAAATACATTCAAAAACCGATTTAAAGGCTTTTGTGAAATTTCCTTTTAAACTTTACAAGAATAATCCGTATTGGGTTCCGCCTATCATAAGCGAAGAGCTGGCATCGTTTGACAAAACCAAAAATCCGGTTTTTGACAATGCCCAAGCGTTTTTTTATTTGGCTTACAATGCAAAAAACGAAATCGTGGGGCGGGTAGTGGCTATTATCAATCGGCACGACCTTTCGCAAAACAGCCCGAAAATCCGTTTTGGTTGGCTGGATATGATTGATGATGAAAATGTTACCAAAGCGCTTTTGGAAAAAGTTGCCGAAAAAGGGCGTGAACACCGGCTCAGTTATATGGAAGGACCGATGGGGTTTTCAAATATGGATAAAGTCGGGGTGCTAACCGAAGGTTTTGACCATATTGCCAATATGATGACGTGGTATCACTTTCCGTATTACAAAGAACACCTTGAAAAACTGGGCTTTACCAAAGAAAAAGGGTATGTTGAAACCTCTTTCACGATGGATAACACCAATCCGGAGGTGTTCAGAAGAACCGCCGAAGCCATTCGCACGCGTTATCAGGTACGACTTGTGCCAACCGACACCAAAGAAACCGTGCTGAAATATGTTGATGCGATGTTTGACCTCTACAATGAAACCTACGCCAAACTATCATCATTTGTGCCGGTAAGTGAACGACAAAAACAATATTTTAAGGAAAAATACGTGCCTTTCATTGACCCGAAATACATTCGGTTTATTGAAGATAAGAACGGAAAATTGATTTGCTTTGCCATCGTACTTCCTTCTTTTTCAAAGGCTTTACAAAAAGCAAATGGAAAGTTATTCCCCTTTGGTTTTTGGCATTTGCTCAACGCCAAGAAAAAACACGACACGGTGGAGTTTTACCTAATCGGTGTTTTGCCTGAATATCAAAGTAAAGGTTTACCTGCCTTGTTATTTGAATATTACCATCGCATTTTTACTGAAAACGGTGTGAAAAAGTGCATTTCAACACCCGAATTGGAAGACAATTTAGCCATTCAGCAACTTTGGAAAAATTTTAGTCCGGTTATTTTTGCAACACGCGCTACATATCGTAAAGAAATTTAAAATAAACATTAAAAACACCATTTGCATTACGTTACAATGAATTACTTACTTCCTTTCTTGTCAATTGTTTTAGGATTTGCTATCGTGCTTATTTTCAAACCTAAAAACCAACGAAACATCAAGCTCTTATTGGCATTTAGTGGTGCTTTTTTGCTTGCGATGACTGTTTTTACGTTAATTCCGGAAGTTTTTCATTCACTGGAACACGTTCACGAACACACCGAATGCGACCATAGCCACAGCTCGGGGAAAACCATCGGTTTGTGGATTGTCATCGGGATTTTATTACAAATCATTCTGGAATTTTTTTCACGCGGTGCCGAACACGGACATATGCATCACCCGCATAGTGAGTTGAAAAACGCCTTTCCGTGGTCATTGTTTATCAGTTTGAGCATTCACTCAATTCTGGAAGGTTTTCCTTTGCATCACCACCATCATATGGTTTACGGAATTTTTATCCATCACTTGCCCATAGCGATGATTTTGACGATTTTCTTTTTAGATTCAGGTATTGGACTTCGACGCACTTTTATCTTTCTGATTTTGTTTGCGTTAATGACTCCGCTTGGAACAATGTTAGCCGAATTTGTACCGCAATTGGGCAAATATCACATTGAAATTTCATCAATCGTAATCGGGATATTTTTGCATATTTCATCTGTAATTTTATTTGAAACATCTGAAAATCATAAATTTAACCACATTAAATTGGCTACTATCATTTTAGGTTTTGTAGTGGCTTATTTTACATAGAAAACCAAAAATGCTGATTATATATCGTTAAAAAATAAAGAAGATAAAACGCATTAAAAATCAGCACGAAGCAAATTTACCATTGATTTTTCCGAAGAAAAAACGTTAATCATACAATAAAAAAACAGTACAAATTAGAATTGTACTGTTTTTTTTATTCCCGTTTTTGGAAGATTGATTTTTTCCAATAAAAAGGGTTTATTTGAAAAAGATATTATTTTTTAGCTTTTGCCATTTTGGCTGCTAAAATAACCGCATTACGCGCATTTACAATCACACCGGCAGTTGAAAGCTCCGAAAAATCTACTTTCTTTTTGGTTTCATCTTCACCGACATACACCTTCAAATTGGGTTTTATGCCCGATTGCATAATCACTTTTTTCACCTGTGCGGCGGTCAAATTAGGGAAATAAGAACGTATTAAGGCTGCCAATCCGGCTACTTCGGGTGAAGCCATTGAGGTTCCTTGTAAGAACTTGTACGCACTGGCAGGCGCCGTTGCCCAAATTTTTACCCCCGGTGCGAAAACATCGACGTTTCTTTTTCCGTAGTTTGAAAAATCAGCCACTAAATTTTCATTAAACTGAAAGTTTAATGCACCAACAGTCAAGAAGTTATCAGTAAATTCTTTTCCGTTAATTTCATCGTTGGGAAAAGACGGTTTCACGTCAAGGTCTTGGCTGTCATTTCCGGCGGCATTCACAATAAGCACATCTTTTGAAGCGGCATATTTTATGGCTTCATACACTTTGTCTTTGTGTGGCGAATACCCCTTTCCGAAGCTGGTGTTGATGACTTTGGCTCCGTTATCGGCTGCGTAACGAATGGCAAGAGCGATGTCTTTGTCATACTCATCTCCGTCGGGAACGGCACGCAACGCCATAATGGCAATATGATTTGCCACGCCGTTCATACCGATGTTATTATCACGCTGGGCACCGATGATTCCGGCAACGTGCGTTCCGTGCAATGATTCTTCCAAAACCGGTCCCACCACATTGTTGTTTCCGTATTGGGTTTTGCTGAAATCATTTTCATCGTCTTTAAGAATGTCTTTACGTGGATTAAATTCCAAATTTAAATGATAATTAAGCTTTGACGTATAATAATTTACGGCATCTTTGAGTTCTTCTTTCAAGGTTTCGGAGTTGTCCACACGTGCCAACAACTGGTTTAGAAAATCAACATACTGAACCAGCATCGGGTCATTTGTTTGAATTTTTGCCAAATCGGCTGCCGTGTATTTGTCTTTTTTAAGTTCGTTTTTCAGAATATCATCGGCGGTTAATAACAATTCGTAGAGTTTGTCAAAATAATTTTTCTCTGCCAATGTTTTTTCATATTCCTTTTCAAAAGCATTTTTGGCTTTTTCATAATCGGGATTGCTCGTATCTTTTGATTTATAGATACGGGTCATTTCCATATTTTCTTGATTGATGTCGCCTAAAAAATTCCATCCGTGAATATCATCAACATATCCATTATTATCATCGTCAATGTTGTTATTCGGAATTTCTTTCGGGTTTGTCCACACCACGTTTTTAAGGTCTTCGTGATGAATATCAATCCCTGAATCAATCACCCCAACAATTACCTTACTGCTTGGTTTTATGTTTTTTAGCAATTCATAAGCTCCGCCCAAATCAATTCCGGGAAATGTGTTAAGGTTTTGATGCGGCCACGTTTTAAGTTGATCATCGGTGTATTTTTCGGTTGCGCGAGGCAAACCGCTTGGAGTAGTTTCAAACGGAACGGAAGCAATTTTTGACAACGGACTGGCACATCCCGTTAAAACCGCTGCTGAAACCGTAAATAAAAAAGATTTTTTTAAATTCATTTGTAATGGATTTTGTATGATTTCAAATTAATTAATAAGTAAAAACAGGGCAAAGGTACACAAAAATTAAATACACCGGCAAAATACAATCTATATTTTTGCTGAAAATTAAAAATTGGCACAACTATTGATTGATGAAAACAGGGACTACTCCCATTAACAATAAAAAAATTGATTATGAAACGATGGTTTGCTTTAAGTTTGGTTCTGGCACTGTTTTTAAGTGGTTGTTCAACACGCGATTATGATGAGCGTCCGCTTTCTCTGCACGAGCTGTTACATTCGTACGGATTATGGTATGTGGAAGTGAATGCCACTTTGGGGCGCGACCGAATTCCGTTTATGCAAAAAGCCTTCACGCTTTCATTTGACAGAGGCGTGTTACTTGCAAATAATAATTTGGTAGGAATCGGCTCAATAGGAGGTGGTTACGGCAGGGAAATCGGGCGTTTTTCAGTGGGCGACCCATTTTTGGAAATATATCACAACTTTGATGGCGCATATCGTTTCAAAGTGGTTCAAGTGGCTGTTAATGAGATTGATTTGGTGGATATGAATTCAGACGTAATATATCATTTGAAGGGTTATCATCGGCATAATTTCAATTACGACCAATTATTTCTTGACAACATAAGTTATTTTTTACAAGAATATGCCTTTTGGGAGAAAACCTTCACAAGCCGACAGGGCATTGCCAATCCGTTTGATGCTGAAAATTTTATTGTTTTTTACAATGCAAACGGCGATTTTATTTTTGAAACGAAAGACCATATCACACGCCCAACGCCTATTTTTAGAGGATTATACAGTGTTGATAATATGCGAAATAACTCAAACTTAAAACTCCTCACCTTGCATTACGGCAACGGACGGGAACATTTTGAAGTTCGGGTGTTAAACGACCAAGAAATTGAACTTTTTCACCTCAATTCACAGACCGTTTATCGTTTTAGAGGCGTGCGCAACATTGTTTACAAAGCAGCTGAACAAGATAAAAAAGTTACGCCCGTAACTTTTTAAGTGAGAGGGAAAATCCCTGTCGGCAAGCCGACAGGGATTTTTTGAATGCCGTTGCAACAAAATTCATTGTGATAACAGAAGGTAATTTTCTCTGTTTCACTGGTAAATTGATTGCCATCTAGCTGACCCCAACAGTTTTTAGACATAATCTACTAAGGTTCTAAATGCCCTCTTTTTTGGTTTCGTCTTTTTGAACGGGTGTTCCAGATTAAAAATCCCATACCCAGTTCGTAAGCATCAACGCTTGATCGGCTCCCCAGAAAACAGACGAGATATGCACCTCATTATTAGTTATTTAGCTTATCTATTTTATGTCTAATACAAAAATCGGCATTGTCGGCCTGTCTCGTTACAATGCCAAACAACTTGGTGGCGTCTTCCCCTGCTTTTAAACCTCCTTTCATATAGGCTGAACCCGCCAACGGAACGCTAAACGAAGCCGAATATATCAATGTATTAGCCACATCGCCTCGTATGCCGGCATAAACGGCGCCGACAGAGTCGGTAAACGTGTCCACACCCGGTATTAAACCAATTCCGTCTAAGGTAGCGAAAACAGCATCGTCTAAAAGTGAAATTTTGTTAAAATCATAAAAATGGTTCGCATTTAACACCTCGGTGTCTAATGCAATTTGCACCTTTGAAGCCCAAGTCCACGAATCTTTCGACTTTGCCCACAACGCCGTAACAAGCGCATTGTCATCATAATAAAGCTCTCGGAATTTGCCTAAATCATCATTGTTTATCTGTTTCCAAATGTCAGAGACGATATTATTTCAAAGAACTTGTTTTTAGGAGAATTACAAAATAATAGAAAATTAAACACTATAAAATTTATTTTTCCCAAAAAAAATACAATACACTAAATTTATTAAAAACAAAAATAAGGAAAATAAAATTTCTCTTATGTTACTACCTATGTAAAAATCACTTTTATTTTGAGGCTCTACTCCATCAAAAATAATTTTATCTCTATAATCAACAAAGTAATCTTCATTGGTGTAAATATGGATAAACATCAATAGAGCAACAACAAAGAGAGCTATTAAAACTTCTAACCTAAAAATTTTGTTTATTAAAAAACAGATAAGCGTAAAAACGCCATTGGCTACTATAATGATAGGCAATATAAAGTATAGAAAAAAAACAAATGCTGTACTTATATACACATACAATACGGATATTACTAATAGTAATGTCCAAAAATATTGTCGTAAAAAAGCACTCAATAGTCTGTATATCTGCGTACTTATTTTTTCCATAAATGTTTTATTTTAATTATATATGTTAAATGGTCTTTAAAAGGTTGATAGCCATACTGGTGCTGTAATATCCATTGTGCCAAAACACCCCCTCTATAATTATATTTGGCAAGATTGATTTTATTTCCCCAGAAGCCTAAATCTTTTGTATAATCATTTTCAGAAACACCAAATGTATCAAAATATTCTAAAACAACAGTAGCTTCATAACCTATTTTGTCATTTTGTGTTATTTTTTTCCATTCTTTAACGCCTACTTTTGCTCCTTGTGTGCCTCCTATACAAAATAGAGCTAATCGCTCGTTGTTACCTAATCGTTCTTTATTCTCCAGTTCATCTGAGAAGACTTTATTATACAAATACTTTGCTTCAAAACCTGGAAAACAATTTATATTTATCCTGTTGGTAAACCAACTATCATCCAATGGATTTTTTTGAATAACTTCATCATTATTAATTTCATACATAAAAATATGATTTATCAATTTAATCATATTGTCAATTCTTCTTTTTCCATTTTCAGTTTCATAAATAGCCTCTGAAATTGTTTTCGTAGCGTAATAATTTTCACCTGTTTTTTTGTAGAAGTGATTCACTAAATCTTCACCTGCTTTTTCATACTTAGCTCTTTGATTTTCATTCCAAAGATAAGTGGACATTAGTCTGTCTGTTAAATTCATATATCCTTTTATTTTATTTTTAAAAAACTCCTTTATAAAATTTTCAGATACATTCCTTAACGCATTATCTCTGATAAGCTCAGGCATCAATAATTTTTTATTGTCTAATTTTTTCTTTTCATTTTCAAAAACATAGTAACCTGCTGTATGATAAGAAGATGGATTCAGATGATTTTTATAGAAAAAATTCTCGTAATTATTCCAAAGAGTTACAACTGTTTTATAGATATCTTGTGCTTTTTCAGTGGAAGGCAGTAAATTATAACCATATGATAAATCTTGTTTATCAGCTCGTTGCCCTCGTCTATCAGCATCTATAATAATTCGCATATTTTCTTTTATTTCATTTTCATTAGAAGCCTCTACTGAAAAATAATCAGGTAAAATTAAGAGTTTCTCATCAATAAAAAATTTATGATTTTGTTCATCCCGTTGCGGAAGTCCATTACAATCTCTGCATTTAACTATCCTTTTTACTTTTTTGTCATTTACATAATATTCACAAAAATCAGTCGCATAAACAAGATTACCTTTTTTATTTGACAAAGTAAAGTCTTTAAAAAGAATGGTTTGATTATTATCTGTATCAAAAGCCATATAACCTTGTCTATCTTCTCCATATTTACTTTGCAGTGGAAAATATAATTTTTTTGATGGAATATGTTGTATAATAGCTACCCTGCCTTTATATTTTTTTGTTTTACTCCCCACAAAAGCATACGCCCTATATTCCTTACCAAGTATGATATTTTGGTTATCTAAGTCTTTTAAAATATGAGGGATTGGTATCTCAGGAAAAACACAAACATAATCTAATTCTTTAATTTTATACTCCCCATCATCTTGTTCCTGAAACACGTAAATTTTCAGCTTCGGGTCATTGATTTGCTTCCAATCGCTGTGTGCAAAGGCGGTTTCTTGAGCGTAATCCATTAAGGTTCTGAACGTTCCTTTTTTGGTTTCGTCTTTCTTGAACGGATGTTCCAACTTAAAAATCCCGTGTCCCAGCTCGTGGGCGATGGTTCGAGCAAGGTCTTTCGCCCCCTCTTCTTGGGAGA
>NZ_JAUNKD010000043.1 GCF_030532915.1 Capnocytophaga sp. | reverse complement strand
CCGAAATGTGCCGTGAAACTAAAAATATTCATAACTGTTGAATTTGAGGCAAATACACAAAATTATTTTTGATTACGGATATACAATTTTTTTTTACTTTCGTCATAAATCTCTCCCCGAAGTTCACAGTATTGGCAACATATTTTTAACTATCTGATTATCAATACAAAAATTAACAACAAATCAAATTTTGTTTTAAAAGCTCTTTTTACTACGCTCAAATGTGGATAATCCTTTTTTTATTGTATCTTTGCTCAAAGTTCTTAATTTTTAAGCTTTTGGTACAAATACAAAATACGATTTTTTGTTTTTTAAAAAGTTTTGATAAGTTTGACATTAGAAATTTATAAAAATATGGAAGAAAGAAAATTAGAAATTTATACGTTTAAAATTCATCAGAAACGAAAAACTGATGTTTTTCCACTATTGGAAAACATACAAGGAGTTGATTTATATACAGAATTAGTAAACAATTTTACCAATTTTGTAGACACATTTCCTCCTGACTTTTTAGGTGGACGGACATGTAGAATAGAGAAAATAAATAAAAACGCAAATCCGAAATCAATTTTTGTTCACGATAAAACATCTAGATACGTTGCTGGTAAAATTTGTCTAGGGGAAGATGATGGAAAAGAACAAGATGTAGTAAAAAGTAACAAAAAGAAAGAGCCTTTGTATACAAAGAAGAAAGGACAATCAATTGAACGTCCTTATTTCTTTATGATTATTTTACCATTAGATAAAAAATATGGGTTTATTATCTTAGAACGAGAAGGAAAACATTCATTAAAATCTGCGATGTGTACACTTATTACGCGGTTTATACAAAGAAAATTCTCTACATTAAACATAAAGATTACGAATTTTATTGAAGACAAAGTAATTAAAGAATATTTAATCAAGGGAGATTACAACTCTATTATCTTATCCAGATATTTTTTAGCTAATGAAAAATCAACATAATATTTAGGAGAATATCAATCTTCCGGTGAATATAAAGTAGAAATAAAAATTATCCCAACAAAAGGAGCCATAATTCCTATTATTACCAAAAAAAGAATTATATCAAATCTCGAAAATAAAACCGGCTTTTTTGTTGGAGAAGAGTTTAGAGAAATTGGTTTTGATGAAAACACGAATATAAAGGTGGTTTCAACATATAATGAAAATACTAGAACAATAGATTTAGAAGACACTTTTAAAGTAAGACCTTACTATTTAATTAACATAAACATTAATCAAAAAGGATTTTCTGACTTTGATAGTATCAACTGATAAGAGAATTAACTTTAAATATTATCTAATGACAAATAGATTAAATGTAAGATCAATTACTACTGAGTACAAAAAAGCTTTCTTATTGATGGTAAGCTAAAACTAGCTGATAAATTTTGTTTTTTATTTTTCCTTGCTTTTTTGCCGTAATTTTATGCATTATTAAACTTCCTGATAACGATTTAAAAAATCTGTTTGGCATAAATTTGTCCATTTTTATAGGGCTTTTTTTAAGTGTAGTTGCCATACTAATTCCTCAAATCAATAAAACCATACCAGACATAAACTTTACAGAAAGAAATCTTAGACTTGATATTCTTCAAGATACTTTGTACAATATTTTGTATGCCTTGTTACAAAGTGTTAGAGCTCTAATAATTCTTTATTTGATGGGTATGTTTACAACATTAGAAAAAACTTATTTTGGAGATTTATATTGCCTTCTTTTAAAAAGGAACATAGAGTCTGACATTCAATTGTGCCTAACCTTTTTTCTCTATAAGTTTAACATCTCCCTAATCTTATCTTTTTATGCTATGATAAAAAATATAGCTGCTCTATTTCAAAAAGAAATTAACATCGAAAAACTAAAAATTAGAAACAATCAAGCAAAAAATAAAAAATAAAGAACCGGTTATATCTGCTTAAAATAGACCCAATCAAAAACCTTCTGTCTATTGAATCAACCGCTTGTTGATTTTTTTTATTAGTTGCGGGCCTTCATAAATAAATCCTGTATAAAGCTGAATCAGTGAAGCTCCTGCCTCCAACTTTTCAAGGGCGTCTTCGACGGAATGGATGCCTCCCACCCCAATAATCGGAAAGGCTTTTCCGCTTTTTTCCGACAGAAAACGGATTACTTGTGTTGAGCGATTTTTTAAGGGTTTTCCGCTCAATCCGCCTACTTCATTTTTGGCTTCCGAAAGCAATCCTTCTCGGGAAATAGTTGTGTTTGTGGCTATTACGCCTGCTATTTTTGTTTCCTTTACAATATTAATAATATCAAGAAGTTGCTGGTCGGTCAAATCTGGAGCAATTTTCAGCAAAATAGGCTTGGGCGATTGTTTTTGAGCATTTAACTTTTGCAACGTGTTGAGCAGGTGTGTGAGAGGTTCTTTTTCTTGTAAAGTTCGCAAATTGGGGGTGTTGGGCGAACTTACATTTACCACAAAATAATGAACATACGGAAATAATTTCTCGAAACAAAGCGTGTAATCATTCACGGCTTCCTCATTCGGAGTAACTTTATTCTTGCCGATATTTCCGCCAATGATGACGTTTTTATTTTTCTTCAATTGTTTAATTGCTGCCTCAACTCCTTGATTATTAAAACCCATACGATTAATAATAGCCTTATCGGCTTTTAGTCGGAAAAGTCGTTTTTTGGGGTTTCCGTCTTGTGCTTTTGGAGTGATGGTTCCGATTTCAATAAAACCGAATCCTAAATTAGACAGCTCGCTGTACAACTTGGCTTCTTTGTCCAATCCTGCCGCCAATCCCACCGGATTTTTAAATTTAATACCAAAAACTTCCCTTTCCAATGCAGGATGTTGCACCCGATACATTGACCGCAGCAAAGCCGACACGCCCGGAATTTTATTCAAAAATTTAAAGGTTGAAAATGTTAAATAATGCGCTTTTTCAGGGTCAATACGGAACAAAATTGGTTGGATAAGATGTTTGTACATAATTATTTATGCTTAAAATACAAGATGAATAATAAGGCCAAAGGCATTTTGGTATATGAAAAAAGAGATTTCCATTGGTTTGAAAATCTCTTTTTTTGGTGGGAAGAGCAGGATTCGAACCTGCGAAGACATAGTCAGCAGATTTACAGTCTGCCCTCGTTGGCCGCTTGAGTATCTTCCCAATTGCGGGTGCAAATTTACGAATATTTTTTTTAAGTAACAAACTTTCTAATGAAAAAAAAAACGAAAAATTGCACTTACCAATGGATTTTAAGGAATGTAAGATTACAATTTAAATCATTAACCATTGTAAAACAACAACTTACAATACATTTCGTTTAAAAATTAGACGCACAAGATGTAACAGATTACAAAAATATTGAACGTTAATCATATCCCGAAGTAAAAGCCTTTTATTCTTCTTGACAATAAAAAATCCGGATAATTTCAGCAGAAGTTTGGGGCTAAAATAACGACTATTTTCCTTCAGCAATGAAAACTTTGAATTTATATCGGAATATTAAAAAAAAGTATTAACTTTGTCCTTTTAATTTTTGGATATATATGGCAAGCACAACCGAAGAAAATTTAGAAGTAGTCAGAAAGGTTTTCACCAAATATTTGGAAGAAAACGGGCATCGGAAAACGCCGGAACGCTTTGCAATCGTTAGGGAAATTTACGAAAGCGGTGAGCATTTTGATATCGAGTCGTTGTACATCAAAATGAAAAACAAAAAATACCGCGTGAGCCGTGCCACCTTGTACAACACCATTGAGTTGCTTTTGGAATGCGGGCTGGTGCGCAAACACCAATTCGGGCAAAATCAATCGCATTATGAAAAGGCGTATTTCGACCGCCAGCACGACCACGTAATCCTTACCGATACAGGCGAGATTATGGAGTTTTGTGACCCGCGCATCCAAGCCATCAAACAAACCATCGAAGAGATTTTTGACATCAAAATCCAAAATCATTCGCTTTATTTTTACGGAATCAAAAATAAAAAAAATAGTAAAAAATAATGTTTTGTTTCTGTTTTTTAAAGGCTAACAAATACCAAAGTTTACAAACAACCTTTGTCAAAATGATACCATTTTGACAAAGGTTTGCATTTTACAAAAAACAGCACAATTGCACGATAACACAAATAATTAAACGATATAATACCAACAGAAAAATGGCAGTAGATTTACTTCTCGGGCTTCAATGGGGCGACGAAGGAAAAGGAAAAATCGTAGATGTACTTACACAAAAGTATGACATTATCGCACGCTTTCAAGGTGGTCCCAACGCAGGGCATACCCTTGAATTTAACGGAATTAAACACGTTTTACACACCATTCCGTCAGGAATTTTCCACCCAAAAGCGGTCAATATCATCGGAAACGGGGTGGTTATTGACCCCATCATCTTAAAAAAAGAAATGGACGCCTTAGCGCCTTTTAACATCAACCTTAAAGAACGCCTGCTCGTTTCGCGTAAGGCGCACCTGATTTTACCCACACACCGCCTGCTTGATGCAGCCTCTGAAACAGCCAAAGGAAAAGCAAAAATCGGTTCAACCCTCAAAGGTATCGGACCTACATATATGGATAAAACCGGACGTAACGGCTTGCGCGTGGGCGACATCGAAATGACTGATTTTAAGGAACGTTACCGCTCTTTGGCTGACAAACACGAAGCTATGATAGGCTTCTACGGTGTGGACATTCAGTATGATTTATCTGAACTGGAAAAAGATTTCTTTGAAGCCATTGAAAGTTTGCGTTCGCTTACTTTTATCGATAGTGAAGAATACCTGCACCAAGCTCAAAAAAGTGGTAAAAAAATCCTTGCCGAAGGGGCGCAAGGCTCACTTTTAGATGTTGATTTCGGCACGTATCCGTTTGTAACTTCCTCTAACACAACCGCCGCCGGAGCTTGCACCGGATTGGGAATTGCTCCGAATCACATCAAAGAAGTTTTCGGGATTTTCAAGGCCTACACCACCCGCGTTGGAAGCGGCCCCTTCCCTACCGAACTTTTTGATGCCGATGGCGAAACAATGGGGCGCGTAGGGCGTGAATTTGGAGCCACCACCGGAAGAAAACGCCGTTGTGGCTGGCTTGACTTGGTTGCCCTCAAATATGCCGTGCGCATTAACGGCGTAACTCAACTAATGATGATGAAAGCCGACGTACTCAGTGGTTTTGACACGCTAAAAATCTGTACGGCATACACTTACAAAGGAAAAGAAGTGGCTCACTTGCCTTATAACATCGAAGCGGAAAACGTATCACCGGTGTACATCGAAATGAAAGGTTGGGCAAAAGACCTCACGCAAATCACTGAGGCTTCAGAACTTCCGCAAGAATTGAACGACTATATCGCCTTCTTGGAAAAAGAACTCGAAGTGCCAATCAGCATCGTTTCAGTAGGACCTGACCGTACACAAACCATTGTGCGATAAAGGATTAACAATTTTTACACTATTATATAAAAAGAAAAAAATGTCTGTTGCAAAAAAAGAATACAAACGCGTAACTACCAAGTCGTTGATTGATATGAAAGCTCGGGGCGAAAAAATTTCGATGCTCACGGCTTATGATTACACTTTTGCCCGAATTGTGGACGGCGCCGGAATTGATGTCATCTTGGTGGGCGACTCGGCAAGTAACGTAATGGCGGGACACGAAACCACGCTCCCCATCACCCTTGACCAGATGATTTACCACGCCTCATCAGTAGTGCGCGGGGCGGGCAGATCACTCGTAGTGGTTGATTTACCGTTCGGGGCGTATCAGTCCAATCCCAAAGAGGCGTTGCGTTCAGCCATCCGTATAATGAAAGAAAGTGGCGGACACGCCGTAAAACTTGAAGGAGGTAAAGAAATTAAAGAGAGCATTAAACGTATCCTCAACGCAGGAATTCCCGTAATGGGGCATTTGGGTTTAACGCCGCAATCCATCTATAAGTTTGGTTCATACACCGTTAGGGCAAAGGAAGAAACCGAAGCTCAGAAACTCAAAAACGATGCATTAATGCTCGAAAAAATGGGTTGCTTTGCCATCGTTTTGGAAAAAGTTCCTGCTGTTTTGGCAGAAGAAGTAGCTAAAAGCGTAAACATTCCCGTTATAGGCATCGGTGCGGGTAACGGAGTGGACGGACAAGTATTGGTACTTCACGACATACTGGGAATGACCAATGAATTTCACCCGCGATTTTTACGCAGGTATGCCAATCTGTATGAGGAAATTACCTCTGCCGTATCACGTTATGTAGAAGATGTTAAGAATGTTGAATTTCCCAGCAAAGAAGAAAGTTACTAAAATACAAACATTTCATACAACATATCGGAGATGTCCCAAGCGGCATCTCTGTTTTTTTTGTACCAATCCCAAAACCTATTTTTCTTAAAAAACAAGCCGAATCTGTGCATTTTTTCGTATCTTTGGCACGAAAAATTGTAATATAATGAAAAAAATATTTATTTTAGTACTTCCTTTTTTAGGAGCCTGTAGCAATACATCGGGTGATAACGGTAATAATCCACCGGGTAGTTTTGCTGTAAAACACACTTCCGTAACATCAAATGTTGCTACCGTTTCTTGGTCTGAATCAATTGATCCTGATGGAGATAAGGTATTGTACAGCATATCAATGGGCGATTTCGTAAAACGTGGAATAAACGGGCTTCATCACACCTTCACCAATCTAAACAGCGGTAAAACTTACCAAATGAGTATTACGGCACACGACGGAAAAGGCGGTGAAACTACCATTGAACACAGTTTTACTACCGATAAAATAAACGGAAGCACCTCGCCACTCAAAGTGCCTCAAACGCTTCAAGATTATTATAAATCCGTTGATTTTTCAAAAACAGGTAATGAATTGCACGAACAGTTAGCCACACTAACCATTGCAAAACACGCTAACTTTTTGGACTACGGCGAGCGACACAAATACTTACCCCAAGCCGATAGAGCTGAAAACCAACAAAATAAAGTGATTTTAATTTATACCGGTGAAGTGCGCAACTCCCGAAGCAATGACGTAAACACCGAACACGTTTATCCGCAATCAAAAATAGGTATGACAGCCAAAGGTGACTTACATCATTTGCGATACTGTGATGTCAAAACCAATTCGGCGCGTGGCAATCATCCTTTTGCCGAAGGTAGTGGAAAAACAGGATTGATAGGAAGAAACGCTTGGTATCCAGGTGATGAATGGAAGGGCGATGTGGCGCGAATGGTACTGTATCTCAACTTGCGCTACAATGAAGATTTAGGAGCCGATATTTCAGTGCAAGGTATTGATTTACTGCTAAAATGGAACGCCGAAGACCCCGTTTCACAAATTGAAAAAAACAGAAACGACGTGATTGAAAAAGCGCAAGGCAACCGAAATCCGTTTATTGATAATCCGTATTTGGCAACTCTTATTTGGGGAAAAAACAAAGCTGAAAATCGTTGGTAATCATTTTTAACCGTTTGTCTTAACCGAAAAACATTACAAGAAATACTTAAAAATGTTAATCTTTAATTAAAAAAGTATTTTTTTTATCAATTGTGTTGCAAGGAATAAATATATCACTACCTTTGTGGCAATTAAACATTTTATTAAAAAAAATAGTACTTATGAACAAAACAGAATTAATTGATGCAATTGCAGCAGACGCAGAAATCACAAAAGCAGACGCCAAAAAAGCCTTAGAGGCATTCTTTTCAAACGTTGAAAAAGCGCTGAAACAAGGCGATAAGGTTGCAATCGTAGGGTTTGGTTCTTGGTCAGTTTCTAAAAAAGAGGCGCGTGAGGCTCGAAACCCTCGCACTAACGAAATCATCAAAGTTGCTGCCAAAAACGTGGTTAAGTTTAAAGCGGGTTCTGAACTTTCAGATGCTGTAAATAAATAACCAATGAAAATTTAAAAGGCTGGCTCAAATAAATGAACCAGCCTTTTTTTATATAAGTGAGTATCAATACAACAAATCAGGGCGCCTATTTTGCGTATGCTGAAACGCTTTTTCTTCACGCCATTGTTCAATCTTCTTAAAATCACCACTTAACAGAATTTCAGGTACCCCCCAACCCTTATACGAAGCCGGACGTGTGTAAACCGGTGGCGCAAGTAAATTATCTTGGAAAGAATCAGTGAGCGCCGAAGTTTCATCGCCCAACACTCCCGGTATCAACCGAACTACGGCATCACAAACAATTGCCGCACCCAACTCTCCGCCTGAAAGTACATAATCTCCAATTGAAATTTCCTTCGTTATAAAATGATCGCGAACACGCTGATCCACACCTTTATAATGCCCACAAAGCACTATCAGATTTTCACAAAGCGAAAGCCGGTTGGCTGTTTTTTGATTAAACGTTTCACCGTCAGGAGTCATATAAATCACCTCATCGTAATTGCGTTGTGCCTTCAATGCCGAAATACATTTATCAATGGGCTCTACCATCAAAACCATACCCGCACCGCCACCAAACTGATAATCATCAACTTGCCGGTAACTTCCTGTACTGTAATCACGTAAGTTATGAAAAACAACCTGCACCAAATCTTTGTCGATTGCCCGTTTCATTATTGAGGCGTTGAACGGGCTTTCTAAAAGTTCCGGCACTACCGAAATAATATCAATACGCATTGATTATCTGTGTTTGTTAATCTCGTCTTGAAGTTGGCGACGCACTTTTTGCTCTCTTTCAATGGCTGATTTTCGGTAATTTTCATACTCATCTTGCAATTCTTGCAAATCTTGCAATGATTTTCTGGTAAGAGCGCTTCCGTTGATGTACTTGTACACATAGAAAAGCAGCAAACAAGTCAGTACCAGCACAATACTCCACATCAATAACGAATAGGTTGCCTTTGAGAGCAATACACCCAAGAGGTTAATACTATCCTTTTCGTTTTGTGTTTTTTCAAGCGTATTTTGAAGTTCCGAAATATTTTCGTTTAATTTTTTAACTTCTTCTTCGTGATTTCCTATGATTTCTTGTTGCGCTTGTATCTTCGATTTGATGCTTTGCAAACTGTCAAGCACATTTTTTTGATAATTTCCAAGTTTGGTTCTGTCAATAATTTTGTAACTCTGCCACGAATTTGCCTTTTCTACCAAATCATCAAACTGATTGTTCAACGTATTTGTTTTTTTCTTAACTTCCACATTTACACTATCTAATGTGGTTTCTTGGGCATTAATTGTAAATGTAAGTGAAAAAAAAGCAAATGCCCCTATCAGTAATTGTTTTCTCATTATCATTAAATTATTTTCAAAAAACAAATGTAAGAAAATTAATTATAAAAATCACCTAAAATCTGAAAAAAAAGGAATTTTTATCATTTTTTTAGATTTATTAAACAAATTAAAAACAGATGAAAATCATCAAAATAACTTCAATTTTTATCCGTTTTTATTATAAAATTTCGTAAACACCCGCAGCTCCTTGCCCCGTACCCACACACATTGTTACCATTCCGTATTTTTGATTACGGCGTTTGAGTTCGTCAAATAACTGCACGGAAAGTTTCGTTCCGGTACACCCCAATGGATGTCCCAAAGCGATGGCACCTCCGTTCACGTTGATAATTTCAGGATTTAAATCCAACTCACGGACTACGGCAAGTGATTGAGCGGCAAAAGCCTCATTGAGCTCAATAAGCTGAATATCATTTAGTTTCATTCCGGCTTTTTGCAGGGCTTTGGGAATTGCCACCACAGGCCCAACTCCCATAATATCGGGTGAAATTCCTCCCACGGCATAGCTTACCAACCGTGCAATGGGCTTAACATTCAATCGTTTAACCCAATCTTCATCCATCAATAGCAAAAAAGCGGCTCCATCACTGGTTTGTGATGAATTTCCTGCCGTAACACTTCCGTTTTGGGCAAAAACAGGTTTCAGTTTTGCCAACGCCTGCAATGAGGTGTCAGCACGAGGTCCTTCATCTGTTTTAAAAATATATGTTTTGGAAACACGTTTCCCGTTTTCGATTAAAATCTGCTCCACCTCAACAGGCGCAATTTGATTTTCAAAAACCCTGTCATTCAAGGCTTTTAGAGCTTTTTGGTGTGAATGAAATGCAAAAAAGTCTTGGTCGTCTCGTGAAATATGAAATCGCTTAGCCACTTTTTCTGCCGTAAGCCCCATACCCCAATAATAATCCTCATTTCCTTCCATAACCGACTTATAATCAGGCGACGGACGATAACCTCCAAACGGAATGTAACTCATACTTTCAACGCCTCCGGCAAGAATACAGTTAGCCATTCCGGATTGGATTTTCGCCGTGGCGATGGCAATGGTTTCCAAACCCGAAGCACAATATCTGTTTATGGTCATCCCAGGTACTTGATTGGTTTTCAACCCCATAAGTGAAATGAGTCGCCCTACATTCAACCCCTGTTCAGCCTCCGGCATTGCGTTGCCAACGATAACATCATCTATCGCATCTTTATCAAAATCAGGAAGTTGCTTCAACAAATAGGCAATGGTTTCGGCTGCCAACTCATCCGGACGCTTAAATCGAAGTAATCCTCGGGGGGCTTTCCCTACGGCGGTTCGATAGGCTTTTATTACGTAAGCTGTTTTCATATTTTTCTATTAATGAATAAGTTACAATGAGTCTATGAATCTTCGTGATTCAAGTGCATCTTGTTGTAATTGTATTTTTAACCCATCAACTGAATCAAATTTTTGCTCATCACGAAGACGTTGCAAAAAAAACACCTGTATTTCTTTGTTATATATATCTTCTTGAAAATCAAAAAAATGCGCTTCGATGCTTGCTCCTTTCCCTTCAATGGTGGGGTTAGTGCCGATGCTCATCATTCCGTAGACTTTTTTATTATTTATAATGCTATAAATCACATAGATACCGTCTTTCGGAATCAGTTTATAATCTTCCCCAATATATAGGTTGGCTGTCGGAAAACCAATGGTTCGCCCTATTTTAAGCCCGTGAATCACCTTGCCGGTAATTGAAAAAGGATTTCCCAAATAATCCCAAGCGGTTTTTACATCTCCTTGATTTAGAGCGTTTCTGATTTTTGTGGAACTCACAGAAACCGCATTAATTTCCTGAGCCGAAATCTCTTCAACCTGAAAACCGTAAATCGCCCCGAAGCGCTTCATATCAGTAATATCCGCCTCACGATTGCAACCAAAACGATGGTCGTAACCAACAATTACTATTTTGGCTTTCAATCGCTTAACCAAAATTTCGGTTACAAATTCCTCGGCTGTCATCTTTGAAAATGTTTTATCAAACGGACAAACAACAAGCTGATTGACCCCGAGTGAAGCCAAAATCTGATTTTTTTCTTGTTGCGTACAGATTAGTTTCAATCCGTTATCTTGCTGAATTACAGCACGCGGATGTGGAAAAAACGTAAAAATAGTGGACAGCAAGGCTTCTTTTTCAGCCAACTCAACCAGTTTTTTGATAATTTTCCGATGCCCCAAATGTACGCCGTCAAAAGTCCCGATGGTAACAACCGTTTCCTTGGGTGATATGAAGTTTGAAAGGTCTGTTATTTCTTTCATTTTTTAGAACGAACAATAAAAATTACTGATTTTCAAACCCTTATTTCTTATAAAAATCATTGTAAATGGCAATATATTTATCTTTTATGACACGGCGTTTAAGTTTGAGTGTTGGGGTTAGATGCCCCGCATCAATGCTCCATTCATCGGGCGTAAAAGCAAATAATTTAATTTTCTCCCACTTTCCTAAATTTTTATTCACTTTTTCAACTTCGGTTTCAATACGTGCAAACAATTCTTTGTTTTTGATGATTTCATCGTGAGTTGTACCGATGTTTATGTTTCGGCGTTTTGCCCATTCCTTAACAAATGAAAAATTAAGCTGAATGATTGCCGCCGGCATTTTCTCACCATCGCCCACCACCATTGCCTGTTCAATGAAACGCGATTGTTTCAGCAGATTTTCAATAACTTGGGGGGCTACGTACTTACCTCCGGAGGTTTTGAAAATCTCTTTTTTGCGGTCGGTAATTTTTAAAAATCCTTGACTATCAAGCTCACCGATATCGCCCGTATGAAAAAAATCACCACTCATCACCGATGCGGTAAGGTCAGGGTCTTTGTAATATCCCAGCATAACGTTGGCTCCTTTGCAAAGTATTTCACCATCATCGGCAATTTTAACTTCCACATTATTAATGGGTTTACCTACCGTGCCTATTTTCCAGAATTTACCAGCTTCACGGTTCACCGCAATCACGGGAGCGGTTTCCGTAAGTCCGTAACCTTCCATTATGGGCAAACCCGCTGCGGCAAAAATTCGAGCCAAACGCGCTTGCAATGCGGCGCTGCCCGAAACCATCATTGTCAGTTCGCCTCCTAAGGCTTCTTGCCATTTTTTAAACACCAATTTACGGGCAATTTTTAATTTGAAATTGTACAGCCAGCCGTTTACCCCATAAGGTTTGTATTTGAAGCCCAATTCTAACGCCCAAAAGAATATTTTTCGTTTAACACCTTTAAGTTCAGCACCTTTTGCATAAATTTTATCATACACTTTTTCAATTAGGCGTGGCACAACGGTCATTATGTTGGGTTTGATTTCCTTTACATTTTCACCCATTTTGTCAATGGATTCAGCAAAGTGAATGCGCAAACAGTTGTACTGATAAAAGTAGGTTAGCATTCGTTCAAAAATATGACAAACCGGCAAAAAACTCAAACATTTTGCACCTCGCGTGAGCGGAAGTCTGTCTAAACAATTCAGTACATTTGAAATAATATTTTGGTGTGAAAGCATAACGCCTTTGGGGCGAGCTGTTGTTCCGGAAGTGTAAATAATCGTAGCTAAATCATTGGTTTTGATGCTATTTTTTCGGTTTTCGACTTCCGGCTGATTGCTTGGGTCACTGCCTAAATCCAGAATTTCTTTCCAACTATGCGCATACGGAACATCGTCAAAAGTGTAAATTCCTTTCAAATGAGGTAATTTTTCTCGAATTGAAGTAATTTTGTCAAGCAACTCTTTATCAGACACAAAGCAATATTTACATTCGGCGTGGTTGAAAATATACTCGAAATCGTCCAACGAAATTGTTGGGTAAACGGGAACATTTTGTGCCCCGATTTGTAAAATTCCGATATCTAAAATATGCCATTCGGTGCGGTTATTTGATGAAATAACCGCTATTTTATCATTTTTTTCAACTCCCATACGCAACAAACCGCGACTCACGGCATTGCTTTTTTTGATGTATTCCTCTGTGGAGGTTTTTTCCCAAACTCCGTTGTATTTTGTAACCAAAGCATCAGCAAGCGGAAAGTTAGCAAGCTGATAATGAGGAATATCAAACAGGCGAGTAACAATATTCATATTTCATTATTTTTACATTCACAACGCAAAGTACACATTAAAAACCTAAAAAACAAATTTTTTATTTGCAAAATCGTAAAAAAAATAACCCCGAAAACACAATCAGTTTATTTACAAATATTTAAACCTTAAAAAAAGAAAGCAACCCAATTTGGTTGCCTTTCTTTTTTGTATTGTAAAAATAGCCTGTTATCAGATGTTTAGTTTGTCTAAATCGTTAAAATGTTTTTTATCAATAATAGTCCCTTTGCTCAAAATCATAATCCCCGGATTGGAACGAATCATCGTTTTTAATGTAGTTTCGTCATTGAAATAGAAATCAAAATTGAGTTCGTACTTATTTTTGATGGTTTCGGCTTGCTGCAAAATGGAAGTCAGCCCGATGACGGTGTACCCTTTTTTGAGCGCCTTGTCTGTTGCCTTTTTCACGGCGGTAAAAGCCTCTTCATCTGATTTTTCTAAGTTGTACGAAATTACCATCAGCAATTTTTCTTTGCTCATCATTTGGTCAAAGTAACTTTCGTCATCTTTTTCGATGAAAAAATCGTGAATCGGCGGCACGTAACCTTTGTCCACCTCTTTTGTTTCAACGGCAATAAATTCACCTTCCACTTTTGGATAATCCCCCTGTGTTACAATAACTTGCTCTTTTCCATCAATCATAAATTTCCAATGATAATCAAATTTTGGCATTGGCGCTCCTTCCGGAATAACCATACCTTGCGGAATATTCACCCCAATTTTATACGGACGGAAATCCTTTACAGGCAAATGATTATAAACATAATGCACCAACAGCAAACATCCTACGAGCGACGCCGCACTTACCGCCACCGGAAGCACTCCTTTTGAAATGGGTTCGATATACTTCTGATTTGCAAGAAGAAACAAAGTCAGCACTAACAGAAAAATATCCTTCCCGAACGATTGCCAAGGCGTAAATTTAATGGCATCGCCAAAACAACCGCAATCGGTAACTTTATTATAATAAGCCGAATAGAATGTTAAAAAGCCAAAGAACACAAGCATCGCCAAAAACGACCAAAGCGTGATTTTTCGGTAAATACCCATAATGAGCATCACGCCCAAAAGCACCTCAACCACACAAACAAAAACAGCCAACGCGAAGGCAAGAGGCTCTAAAAAAGGAAGATTCAGCACGGGCGGACTAAAATACTCCTCCAACTTAAAAGCAAATCCGACCGGATCATTTAGTTTTATTAATCCACTGATAATAAACAAAATGCCCAAAACAAATCGGACTATATAAACCGCATATTTCATATTCAAGTTAATTTATTAGTTTGTTTCTTGTATTTCTTTAAGATGAATCAACGCAAAAACGGCGTAATTAATCATATCTTGATAATTGGCTACGACGCCTTCACTGACCAAAGTTCTCCCTTGATTATCTTCTATCTGCTTGATTCTTAATACCTTTTGTAAAATCAAATCCGTGAGTGAACTCACCCGCATATCGCGCCACGCTTCACCGTAATCGTGATTTTTATTTTCCATCAATTGCAGGGTTTCGGCAACTTTTTGGTCGTAAAGCGCTATTGCTTCTTCAAGATTAATATCCGGCTGTTGAGCGATACCTTTTTCTATTTGAATAAGCGCCATCAGCGAATAATTCACAATCCCGACAAATTCAGAAACCTCGCCTTCATCAATTTTGCGAATCTGATTTTCCTGCAAGCCTCTGATGCGTTGCGTTTTGATAAAAATCTGGTCAGTAAGCGAGGGCAAACGCAAAATACGCCAAGCACTGCCGTAATCTTTCATTTTATTGATAAACAAAGCCTTACATTCATCAATAATTTGATTATATTGTATTATCGTGGTATCCATCAGTTAATAAAATATCAGTAGGCAAAGATACTACCTTACCTACAAAATTCAAAATATATAAATGTATTTTTTACTCCGTGATTTTTAATGGTTTTACAGGCAGTTTTTGCAAAAATAAAAACCACCGCTAACAATAAACTTATCAACGGTGATTTTTCTATTCTTTTAATCTTTTAAATCGTATACAATGCTATACGAATTACTTATTTTATTTAAAAAATAGCTCAATATTTATTCAGTTAGCTTATCATCAGAAGGATTTTCAGTATTTTTTGTATTTGTGCCTTGTCCTCTTCCTTTAATAACCTGAACTTTATATCGGTCGATAAGTCCGTTTATTTGATTAATGAAACTATTATAATTTTCAGCCCCCTCAATAAGCGCATAAGCATTGATGTACTTAATTACAATCTTATATGCATTATCCGTAACTATGCGGGCTTGTTTTAAAGCTCCTGCCGGTTTTTGCGAGCCTGAACGCTCTGCATTTCGGTTTGATACAGCCGTACGAAGACGTTCATTAGCCTCCTTTAATAAAGTTACAAAATTATTTAAGGAAAGTTTTTTAACTTCCGAACTATATTTATTTTCTAAATCATCAATAAAACGAATCAACAAGCCTGTTGCTTGGTCAAGTTGCATCGTTGTTTTGATATTATACTCTTTTACCAATTGCGAAAGCACCCGATATGCCTGTTTTATATCTTCATTGGGTATTGCACCATAAGCATTGATTGCATTTTTAAGTCCCCTATATAAATTATCACGCTCCGAGTCCGCTTTAGCAACTTCATCACTATAAAGACTCTTTTGCGGGGTCTTTATCGCCTCTTGTTCCAATACAACAGCCTTTTTATAGTCCTCAAACTGGTTATTCACCTTTTCAGAAACCAATGCGTTCACTTCAATCATTTTTACAATCTCACTATG
>NZ_JAUNKD010000042.1 GCF_030532915.1 Capnocytophaga sp. | reverse complement strand
ATACTTAAACTATCGGATAGTTTACCAATATAACAATAAGCATATACTTAAACTATCGGATAGTTTACCAATATGACAACTGACAACTATATAAAAATTAAAAATAATATAAGCACAATATTACTATTAGCTAAAAAACACTAAAAAATATAAGAATTAAAAAAATAATCGCTTTATTAAAAATAAAAATCGCCATTTGCTTGCATAGTAAAAAAATTATTGTACCTTTGCCTTGTGAACAGATTTAACAATCGCAAAACGCACAGATATGAAAAAAATTACAGACATTAAAAGCATTAACTTAGAGAAACTAAGCAGTGGTGAATATGCTCAGTTTATGGAACGGGTCATAAACCTTGCAAAAAAGGCTACCCTTGAAAAGTTATACATTGAAGAGGCGCTGATTACTGCCATTGAGCAAAAACTTGCTTTGCTTACGGAAATCATCGGTCAGAGCTACACCAGTCAGGAGACTAAAAAACTGACCGACCTTGACAATGAGCGCAAAAAATTGGTATCATTCTTGCTGTCAGCCTTCCGACTGGAACGCAACAGCATTGATGAAAACCGAAAGGCGGCAGCAACTGTGCTTTACAACATCAGTAAAAATCAAAAAAACATTAACAAACTGCCTGTTAATCAAAAAACACAGTTTATCAATGCAATGATTAATGACCTTTCCAAGCCGGAATACAAACCACTGGTACGCACCTTGGGGCTTACCAAAACTGTGGAGGTTTTAGAGGCTACCAATCAGGAATACAAACAGCTATCAGACGGACGTGCCGAGAGCCAAGTTGCCAACCGATTGATTAGTTTCAGAGAGCTTCGGAAGGAGACCAATCCGCTGTACAGAGACCTATCGAAGTATGCCTTCGCTGCCCATCTGTTGCACGAAACCCCCGAGACTGCCAACTTTGTGAGCCTGCTTAACAAACTGATAAGCGATACCATTGCGGCTAATAAACAGCGATTGGGTCAGCTTGCATCAAATAAAAATATGGGCAGTACAGAGGGAGTTAAACTATAGGAAAAGAACATTCCCTCTACCCCCTTCAAAGGGGGATTTAGAACGTGTTAAAAGGGATATAAGTAGCGCGCAACACTTTTGTCAAAGTTTGTAACTTTGACAAAGGTAAGAGAAAACAGCTTATTAAAAACAGGAAAATACATATACTATTGATGCAAATAACAACCGAAAATAAAGAATGGCTAATGAGCTTGGGCTTATCGCATCCCTTAGTGATTGCAGGTCCGTGTAGTGCCGAGACCGAAGAGCAGGTGCTGAAAACGGCACATCAGCTGAAAGACACCGATGTAACTTATTTCCGTGCCGGCATCTGGAAGCCACGCACGCGTCCGGGTATGTTCGAGGGCGTTGGTGCATTGGGCTTGAAGTGGTTACAGCAGGTAAAACAAGAAACCGGAATGAAGCTCGCCACTGAAGTAGCTAATAAAGACCACGTTAAACTTGCCCTTGAACACGATATTGATATGTTGTGGATAGGTGCGCGTTCCACCGTGAGTCCGTTTATCATTCAGGAAATTGCCGATGAATTGGAAGGAACCGATAAGATAGTCCTTATCAAAAATCCTGTCAATCCCGACCTTCCGCTTTGGATTGGTGCTATTGAGCGATTGCTACGAGCCGATATCAAGAATATCGGGGTGATTCACCGCGGGTTTTCTACCTACGAGAAAAGCAAGTACCGAAACATTCCGGAGTGGCAGATAGCCATTGAATTACAGCACAAGTTCCCGGAATTGGTTTTGATATGCGACCCTTCGCACATTACCGGAAAGCGCGATATGGTGTTCGACGTTTCACAGACAGCCCTTGACCTAAACTTTGACGGACTAATGATAGAAACGCATATCACCCCCGAACAAGCGTGGAGTGATGCCCCCCAGCAGGTTACCCCCCAAAAGTTGATTGAGATTATGAGCCAACTGCAAGTGCGGAAGCAAACCACTTCGGAGGAGGACTACCAGAGCAGGCTCGGAGAACTGCGCTCAATGATTGATGTGCTTGATGAACAATTGTTGGATATGTTGAAGAAACGTATGTCGCTATCCGATGATATCGGTAGGCTTAAACGCGAAAAGAACGTTGCCGTGCTTCAAAACTCACGTTGGTATGCGCTTTTAGGAAAGATGATACTTGAAGGGCAGCAAAGAGGGTTGAGTGAGGAGTTTATCACGCATATCTTTAAGTCTATTCACCAAGAATCTATCAACCGACAGGAAAAAATATTAAAAAACTAACCACCAATTGAGAAAGTTACCAACTTGCATCTACCCAAAATTAGTGCAAATGGTAACTTCTCCCGTATAAAACAGGTTCTAATTTATATCATTAACAATGTGTACCGGCTAATGAATACGAAAGTTACTGAAAATTACGCTAAAATAAAGCCAATTCTTCTGCTGATCCCGATAAGTATCCTTGTGGGAATGGCTGTCTTGTTGTTTACTAACGGAAACCTCAGCACACTTGGGTATGTGGAGTTTCAGCAGGAATCGTTCTTTACACTCAACGCCAAGCTATCGCAGTTTCCGGCTTTGGAATACAACCTTACGCAACTGGGTGATGCTTTTATTGCCTTGTCGCTACTGAGTATTTTTATAAGCTATGCCCCCAAAATATGGGAAGCCTTACTGACGGGTTCATCACTATCGCTCTTATTTTCAAAAGGATTGAAAGAGTTTTTTGATATTCCGCGCCCTGTTACTATCTTCGGTGAGGAGCAGGTTCATATCATTGGAGAGACCTTGGTAGGCTATTCAAGTCTGCCTTCAGGTCATTCCATTACCATATTCACAACCCTTACGGTGCTTATGTATGCATTCGTGGGTAGCTTGCATAAATCGCCAATGGTTCGTAATCTGGCTGTTTTGGGGCTGGTAGCCGTAGGCTTTTTTGTAGCGCTATCACGCGTGGGGGTTGGTGCGCATCACCCGCTTGATGTGCTTACGGGTTGTTGCCTTGGCTATACATCGGCAGTTTTAGGGATTTGGATAACAAACCGATACCCGATTTTCAAATGGGTAGGACATAAAAATGCACGTCCTTTCTTCGCATTGCTATTTATAGGGAGTTTGGCTTTTTTGGGTAAGAAGATAGCCAAAGAGAACCTAATGATATACTACTTTCCGCTGATAAGCCTGCTGGCTTCCTTATATCTAATCGTAAAAAGTTATGTTAAAAAAGTTCATTGATACCATCTCCGGCGAAGTTAGTTTGCTTCGGTTCGTGCTGATACTAAGCATACTGAATTTTGCCTTATTCCATTACCCCTTTTTTGGGTTTGTTCTTGAAAATATCAACTACAAGAGCTTTAACGGCGCACTCTTGATTATAAGTTTGCTGGTATTGGTTATCGTTGCCAATGCCTTTGCTTTTTATTTGTTGGTGTACCTTTCAAGGCGCATAGGCAAAGTGATACTCGCATTGTTATTCATTATCAGCTCCATAGCCGTATACTTCATCAATACGTATAGCATTATTGTTGATGAGAGTATGATTGGCAATGTACTTAACACGAACTATGAAGAGTCGAGTAGCTTTTTTTCGTGGAAGCTGGTGGCGTACGTAATTTTCTTGGGCTTGCTTCCTGCCATATACATAGTAAGGGCAAAAGTTATCAAGCCTGCCTTTAAGCGCTTTGCCCGCAATATGGGTCTGACCCTGCTGTTTATGGTGCTGATGGTTGTCATCAATGCCGGCAATGTGCTTTGGATTGATAAACATTCAAAGTATTTGGGAGGTTTGGTAATGCCGTGGTCGTACATTGTGAATACGTCGCTGTTTTATGTACATAAACATCAGGCAAATCGGGAGGAAATACGGCTTCCGGATGCTACAATTAAAGATGATGAGAAGGCGGTGTTTGTTTTGGTAATCGGTGAGTCTGCCCGAATGCAAAACTTTTCACTCTACGGATACCCAAAAAATACCAACCCCCTACTGGCACAGACCGACAACCTATTTCATTTCCCTGCCAGCTCGTGTGCTACGTACACTACTGCGGGCGTGAAGTGCATTTTGGAACACGAGAACACCGGCGACCTCTATGAGATACTGCCTAATTACCTCCACCGAAACGATGTGGAAGTAATCTGGCGCACGACTAACTCCGGAGAACCACCGGTTCATATAGCCAAGTATCAAGATGGCTCGTACCTGCGGGAAAAGTGCCAAGGTGAAAGTTGCCAATATGATGAGATTTTACTAGCGGGACTAAAAGAAGAGATTCTAAGCAGTACAAAACCAAAAGTTCTGGTAATCTTACACACGAGCACCAGCCACGGACCTACCTACAATAAGAAGTATCCGCCACGCTTTGAAGCATTCACGCCCGTTTGTACCAGTGTGGAACTTGCCCAGTGCACCCAAGAGGAGCTTATCAATGCATACGACAATACGATAGTCTATACCGATTATCTACTGCATCAAACCATTGAAGTTTTAAGGGACATACCTGAGTATCGTTCGGCAATGTTGTATGTATCTGACCACGGGGAGTCGCTTGGCGAGAAGAACCTCTATATGCACGGGCTACCAATGAGCATCGCTCCCAAAGAACAGTATGAAATCCCATTCATCGTGTGGCTTAACGACAGTAATAAAAATGTAAAACAGCTCACGGAAGCAACGCAACATCATGTATTTCACAGCGTGCTGAACTTCCTATCGGTTGAAAGCCCTGTATATAAAGAAGAAATGAACATATTTAAGTGATTCGTTTAGCTGATTTAACGTCGTTTTGCGGTGTGTTAGTAAAACAAAAATATCCTTTTTGGAATTACGGCCCTAAAAACGATAATATTTCACGTATTTTTTTTACATTTGCGCCTTGGTTCTTTTGGTTGTACTTCGTTGCGCCAAAAGCAACCTGATTAAGAATCACAAACTGAAAAAATTTAAAGATGAATTTACAAGAAAAATGGTTGTCTTCCTTTGAAAATAAGGCAGATGTATTACAAAATAGCCGCGAAGAAGCCATTGCGGTTTTCAAAGAAAAGGGCTTCCCTACCCGCAAAGACGAAGCGTGGAAATTCACCTCGCTTTCGGCTTTATTGAAAAATGATTTTTCAATTAAAGGAGAACAAACAACGGTGAGTTTGGAGCAAATCCGTGGCTTTTTCACAGATGAAAACAGTTATAAATTCGTGTTTATCAACGGATTTTTCAGTAAAGAACTTTCTGACGCGAATATCACCGAATTTATGGTGTCGCCACTTGCTGAAATTTTACAGTCAAACGACGCTCCTGAGTTTATCGGTAATTATTTCAACAAAGAAACCCGTAAAAACGATGTTTTCACAGCTCTAAACACAGCTTTTACCCACGACGGAATTTGTATCTATATAGCTAAAAATAAAGCAATTGAAAAACCGATAGAACTACTTTATATCGCTACCGATACAAAAATGGGTGCCACCTGTTACCAACCTCACAATATTATTGAGGTGGGTGAAAATGCCCAAGTACGCATCATTGAAAGACATCAAAACATCTCTGAAAACGCCGTTTTAACCAATGCCGTTACCGAAATTTTCGTGAGAAAAAGCGCTATTTTGGACTATTACAAAATCCAAAATGACCATTTAAACGCTTCATTGATTGACAATACTTACATTTCACAGGAGGAAAATTCCAACGCGTCAGTGCACACTTTTTCGTTTGGGGGTAACCTGACACGAAACAACCTCAACTTCCTTCATCACGGCGAGCATTTGGAATCTACCTTAAAAGGCATTAGCATTCTTTCCGGTACGCAGCACGTTGATAATTATACACTTGTAAATCACGCCCAACCCAACTGCGAAAGCCATCAGGATTACAAAGCCATTTTGTGCGACCAAAGTTCGGGAGTATTTAACGGGAAAATTATGGTTGAAAAAATTGCTCAAAAAACCAATGCTTACCAGCAGAACGACACCATTTTACTATCGGAAAAAGCGACCATCAACACCAAACCGCAGCTCGAAATATTTGCCGATGACGTAAAATGCTCACACGGATGTACAGTGGGCGAACTCAATAAAGAAGCATTGTTTTATTTGCAAACACGGGGCATTCCGAAAAAATCGGGTGAGGCACTTTTAACTTATGCCTTTGCCAACACGGTTTTAGAAAGCGTTAAAATACCCGCATTGGAAGAAAAAGTAAGTGAAATGATTTCCCAAAAACTGGGTGTAAACATCTCAATGTAAAGGAAATAAATTAATACAAAAAGGGAAAAGCGCAAAAACACTTTTCCCTTTTTTGTTGGATTTAAAACCCTACAAACTATTTTCTTTCGTGAATTTGATGATTTCGGAAATATGCCCGAATGCCACGCCCACCACTGTATCGGCTGCACCGTAATACACCGCCACTTTGTCTTCTTCAAGTGAATGCAACGCCGCACACGGGAAAACCACATTCGGAACATCGCCCGTTAGTTCGTAAAGCTCGGCAGGAGCCAAAAGATACGGCTGCGTACGGTATTTCACCTTGCTCGGGTCGTTTTCGTCCAAAATGGCACTTCCCATTGAATAGCGATACCCGTTGGCAGTACGAATCACACCGTGATAAAACATCAACCATCCTTCGGGCGTTTTAAAAGGCACGGTTCCCGCCCCGATTTTAAGGCATTGCCACGCACTGTCTTCAAACGGCGTTACTTTCATCACGCAACGATGCTCGCCCCAATATTTCATATCCGGACTATAACTGATATAAATATCACCGAATGGTGTATGTCCGTTATCGCTTGGGCGTGAAAGCATTGCGTATTTTCCGTTTATCTTTTCAGGAAACAATACGCCGTTTCGGTTGAAAGGCAAGAAGGCATTTTCACACTGAAAAAACTCCTTAAAATCAAAGGTGTAGGCAATTCCGATGGTGGGGCCGTGATAGCCGTTGCACCACGTTATCCAGTAGCGGTCGTCAATCCACGCCACACGAGGGTCGTATTTGTAATCCGAATCAATCATCGAGGTATTTCCTTCTTTCATTACGATGGGTTCGTGATTGATTTCCCAATGGATTCCGTCTTTGCTGAATCCCGCGAAAATGTTCATTTGCACGGCTTTATTGTCGCAACGGAAAACCCCCGCAAATCCGTCACCGAAAGGCACTACGGCACTGTTGAAAATACTGTTTGAAGTCGGGATATCATACCGACCGATAATCGGATTTTGGCTGTATCGCCACATCACATCTGTACAGCCTTCGGGGCGTTGTTGCCAAGGCATTTTTGTCTTACTCATTTTTATTTTGTTATTTCTTCTATTAATCTAATTTTGAATAATTTGAATTGATTTTTATTGAATTTAAAATATCCTTAAAATTAAAATCTTAAACAGTTTCATTAATTATTTTGGTAATGAAATCGATTTGTTCGTCGTCCAATTCGGTGTGCATCGGAAGCGAAATTACTTCATTAACCAATTGATTTGTAATCGAAAAATCGGCTTCATTGTAACGCGTATCGGCATAGGCTTTTTGTGCGTGCAATGGAATCGGGTAATAAATCCCGAACGGAACGCCATTTTCAGTAAATTTCTGTGCCAAAACATCGCGTTTTCCGTTTAAAATCCGTAAAGTATATTGATGAAAAACGTGGTCGTAACTCTCTCTTATAAAAGGAGTTACTACATTCTGATTATTTTTAAGTCTGTCTGAATATTTTTTTGCGGCTTCTTGGCGTTTTTGGTTGTAAGTGTTCAAATGTGGTAATTTTGCCCGAAGCACGGCAGCCTGCAACGAGTCCAAACGCGAGTTTACGCCCACCACATCGTGATGGTAACGCACATACATCCCGTGGTTTACGATTCCTCGCAAGGTATGAGCCAACGCATCGTCATTGGTGAAAATCGCTCCGCCGTCACCATAACAGCCCAAGTTTTTTGATGGGAAGAATGAAGTTGCCCCCACGTGCCCGATGGTTCCTACTTTTTGTTTTCGTCCGTCTTTCCACGTGAAATCTGCCCCGATAGCTTGTGCATTATCTTCAATCACAAATAAATTATGTTCGTTTGCGATTTTCATAATCTCTTCCATATCAGCAGGTTGCCCAAATAAATGCACCGGAACAATCGCTTTTGTTTTGGGGGTGATGGCTTTTTTTATCGCTTCAATATTAATATTAAATGTATCGTCATACACATCAACCAAAACAGGGGTAAGATTCAGCAAGGCAATTACTTCAACGGTAGCGGCGAAAGTAAAATCGGCAGTGATGACCTCGTCACCGGGTTTTAGCCCGAGCCCCATCATCGCAATTTGCAGTGCATCAGTTCCGTTGGCACACGGAATAACGTGTTTTACGCCCAAATAATTTTCCATTTCTTTTTGAAACGAATGTACTTGCGGACCGTTAATGAACGCCGTACTTTCTAAAATTTCGGTAAACGAAGCCTGCACTTCGTTTTTAATCTCTTGATACTGACCCGATAGGTCAACCATTTGTATTTTTTTCATTTTTTATATTTTAAATCGCTTGCAAAAACTTAAAAACGATTCATTTGCTCGCGATGTTTTTCTTGTATATTTATCTGTTAATCAGACTTCTATTTCAATAAACAGAAATCGGAAACGAAAAAATAATTCCGTATGGAAAAATATCTCGCAAAAATAATGAACAAATTTGAATAAATGTCTATTTTAGCCCAAAAATAATTTCAAGATGAAAGCCATATACACCTTATCTATATATATAATCGGTTTTTTACTCAAAATCATAGCGTTATTCAACAAAAAAATACGACTTTTTGTAAACGGACGCAAAAATGTGTTTGATTTTTTGAAAAAAAATATTCGGAAAAATGAAAATTATGTTTGGGTGCATACGGCATCGTTGGGCGAGTTTGAGCAAGGGCTTCCGGTGATTCAATCGCTCAAAGCACGAGGCGAAAAAATTATCGTAACTTTCTTTTCTCCATCGGGTTACGAAGTGAAAAAGAACAGCCCCGATGCGGATATTATCACGTATTTACCGCTCGATACGCCCGAAAACGCCCGAAAATTCATCGAAACGGTTAATCCGTCGATGGCAATTTTTGTAAAATACGAATTTTGGATTCATTACCTTGAAGAACTAAAACGACGGCAAATAAAAACGTTTCTCCTTTCGGGAATTTTTCGCGAAAATCAGATTTTTTTCAAATGGTACGGCAAGCTGATGCGTGATTGTTTGCATTCGTTTACGCATTTTTTTGTTCAGAATGAGCGTTCGGAAAAATTATTGCAATCCATTGGTTTTGAGAACATAACTGTGAGTGGCGACACGCGTTTTGACCGTGTCTCTGAAATTTTGAAAAGGGATAATTCGCTGAGTTTCATTGAGGAATTTAAGGGAGATTCGCTTTGTGTTGTTTTCGGAAGTTCGTGGGAAAGCGACGAGGCGATTTACTTGCAGTATATCAATTATTTAGAAGAAAAAAACGTGAAATTTATCATCGCTCCGCACAATGTGAAGCCTGAGCAAGTGGATACGTTCTGTCGGAAAATTTCCCGAAAAACGGTATTTTTTTCGGATAAGGAAGGAAAAAACTTAGCTGATTATGAAGTTTTTATTCTGGATACTATCGGAATTTTGACCAAAGTGTACAGCTATGCCGATATTGCGTATGTGGGCGGCGGAATGGGAAATAGCGGTCTGCACAACGTTTTAGAACCGGCGGTTTTTGGCATTCCGGTGATTATCGGTAAGAACTACGAAAAATTTTCGGAAGCGGTAAGTTTGGTGGAAAAAGGTGGCGTAATTTCGGTTTCTGATGCGAATCAGTTTGAAAAAACGATGACAATTTTAGTTGCAGATGCCTATAAACGTAAAAAAATGGGTACTATAAACGCTGAATTTATTGCTGAAAATTGCGGTGCTACTCAAAAATTTTTACACAAAGCAATCAATTCCGACTGAAAACAAGTAAAAAACACAATTTATAACACATTGAAAATCAATAAAAACATAAATTTTAACATTTTTTAACCATATTTTTTTAACAAAATTATTGCAGGAATAAAAAAAAGTAGTACCTTTGCACCGCAATCAAGAAAACAACATTCCTCCTTAGCTCAGTTGGTTAGAGCATCTGACTGTTAATCAGAGGGTCACTGGTTCAAGTCCAGTAGGGGGAGCAAAGAAAATCAAGCACTTACAAATTAATTGTAGGTGCTTTTTCTTTTTGGGTAACACATAGGTAACACAATTTTAAAAAAACATACCATCAAAAAAAAAACAAATTATGACAACCGATAATCCGTTAGCATATTTTGAAAAGTTATTTACAAAAAATCAGGAAATTTTAAAACAAGAGTTTATAGAAGATTTTCCTAAAGATTTATATAAAGCTTTCTATGTGGATATAGATGAGGATAAATGCAGAATTACGTGTAGTATCACTGATTCTGAAATGGTAAAAATAGAGGAAGAAATCTATGATTTTGAAACCACATTTAAACAAAAAGTGTATGACGAATGTTTAAAATGTAAGGAAATCGTGGATGCAGATATTCTTGACATAACTCACAAAGGTGTAAATCCTCAATATTACAAAGAGGAGTTAGTGGGGAAACTGAAAAAATTTCTTCTCAAAGCAAAAAGAAATTTTAAAGATTATCCTTTTTTAGAGCTATATATCCAAAGTTTTATATCCTACCTCATTCCTAATACTTCCGATATGTCGTTGAACAGCAGTGTTTATGATTCATTTATTTGGATATTGGGAAAAGGAAATGAAAAATTGAGAAAAATCAAAAAATTACATCGACTTCTTGTTGAAAAATCATTCATTGAGGCTGATGAACAAGAATTTATAAATGCTTTTACAGGTAAAGAAATAACCCAAGGCATCTGTTGGCTACTAAAATCCAAAAATAAAGGAATTTCAAAAGCAAGTGTTTTTGATTTTATTGAACAATTAGAGCAAAAAGAGTATATTCAAAATATTGACCCTTTTGATTTTGGAAGAAAAATAGAGTATGTTTTTAGGAAAAATGATGCTGCACCCTTTGAAAATATAAAACAATCGCTTTCTCAATTCAGAAACAAATTCAAAACCTCCGATTATCATAGAGAAATAGAAACAATTATTTCCGAAATATAACTTCAAAATACAAAAAGCAATCTTTACAGGTTGCTTTTTATCTTTACCCTCCTTTAACTTATCTTCATACAAAACACTGAAAATCAAACAATAGTGTTTTTGTTTTACCTTTACCTGACAAGTAAAGGTAAAGTATATATTACACCTTCATACTTCTATCTAAGTTTGCACCATATAACTTTGATATTTGATGAAATTATGAAAAATAAAGATTTAAAATCTCATTCAAAAGAAGTTCTGAATTTTAAAGAAGCCGTAGCTTTATTAGGAATATCTTCCAGTATGTTATACAAACTAACACACAAAAAATCTATTCCGCATTATAAACCTAACGGAAAGCTAATTTACTTTGAAAAATCAGATTTGATAAATTGGATGTTAAGCAACAAAGTATCTTCTGTTAATGAAGAAGAAGTTAATTTACTAAATCACTTAAAAGAAAGGAGGTGTAGAATGATTTGAAAACAAAAATTTTTGGGGAAAATCCCCACTTTACCACTATTAAAAGAGTTATTAATCTAGAAAAACAATAATTATGGAGCAGAAAATTACAACGGCAAATGTCGTTAAATTTTTAGAAAATCTCGGATACAGAAAATTACAATTATCCGAAGGAGCTTACCAATTGGTAAAAATCGAAAATTCCAGCATTTTAAAAATAGCTGATGATACCGATTTAATGCAAGAAGTAAAACAAAAACTTCTTGTAGAGAACAAAGACGAAACAGCTTGGGAGAAGTTTCTGCAAGGTGATTTCATCAATAAAAAAGCCAATTTGGCATTTGATATTATCAAAAATATCAACTTGAATATCAATTCACCTGATACGGCTTACTTCTATTTTAGGAATGGTGCTTTACAGGTTTCTAAAACGGAAATGAAACTGATTCCGTATGAAGACTTAAAAGGCTATTTATTTGAAAGTCAAATCATAAAATTCGATTTAAAAATGCCTGACGAAAATTATCTATACGGAAGTTCAATGTTCAACGCTTTCTTGCAAAATGTTACCAATAAGGATATTGACAGGTACAACCAACTCATTACCAGTATTGGTTATTTGTTACACGGATATAAAGACGCATCTTTTACCAAAGCGGTGATTCTTATTGATGAAAAAATAGATTTTTCAGGAGAGTCTAACGGAGGAACAGGTAAATCTTTGATAGGTAAAGCTATTGCCAAGATGACTAAAACGCTGACAAAGGATGGGAAAAATTTATCTTCGGGGCGATTTTTTTATCAAGATTTGGATTTTACTCACCGAGTGATGAACCTTGATGATGTTAAACGTGATTTTGACTTTGAAATGTTTTATTCGGTGGTTACGGGTGATATGTCCGTAGAACAAAAATACAAAAAAGCCTATACACTTCCTTTTGAATTAAGCCCTAAATTGCTTATTACTTCAAATTATATGGTAATGGGTTCGGGAGGTAATTCTGATGAAAGAAGGAAAATTGAGATTGAAATTACTCCGTATTACAATGAGGAATTTAGCCCAATGGATGATTTTCAATGCCGTTTTTTTGACGATTGGAATCAAGAACAGTGGAACGCTTTTTTTCTTGATATGGCTTTTTATTGCCAAGAATTTTTAAAAAAAGGTATAACCGTCATTCAATCTGTTAATTTACAAGAAAATAAACTAATAAGAAAAACGAGTCCTTCGTTTGTAGCATTTGCCGACAGTCAGTTTATTTTCTCTGATAATCAGGATGAAATCACCAAAGTAAAAGGCATTTTATACACTGATTTTACAACAAAATACCCTACGGAAAGTAAATTTGTTAGTAAAATTCAATTCAAAAAATGGATTGATATTTACGCTCAACACAGAGGTTTAAAGATACATCATTTTGAAAGTAATTCGGACAGCAAAGTTACGTTGAGCAAAACCTAACAGTGGTAAAGTGGCTTTTTGGTTAGAAAAATTTTGGAATAAATCCACCTTTAATCGGGTGGATTTATTTTTTTAATATCTTTAACAAATTACACGCCTCTGTATGCTCACTTTCACAGGCTTTTTCAAACCAACTCAATGCTCTGAACGCTGACGCACTTACACCCTGCCCCAAATGGTACAACATTCCCAAATGAAATTGAGCAGAAATATTTCCTTCTCTGGCTGATTTTTCATACCACTCCAAAGCCTTTTCATACGATTGTCCTGTGCCGATTCCGTTCTCATAACATCTCCCTAAATTATATTGCCCGTGAGGATTTCCGTCTTTAGCGGACGATAAGAAACAATCAAAGGCTTTTTTATACTTTTGTTGTTTATCATAAATTATTCCTAAATTATTTAAGGCGTTACTATTTCCTTGTTTAGCAGATGCTTGTAAATAACTCATTCCTTTGGTTTCATCTGTTGTTAAAACGTTGTCTTGCAAAAGATTCAGATAATGGCGTGCTAAATTCCATTGAGCGGTAGAATTACCTTGTTTAGCTGATTTTTCACCCCAAAGTAACATATTTTCAACTGATTTTGGGATTCCTATACCCTGCTGATAGTGAAAAGCCAATTGATTTTGAGCTTCTGAATGCCCTTGCTCGGCAGCTTTTTTAACCCACACAAAGGATTTTGCATCTGATTTTTTTACTCCCCGACCATACCAATAACAAATCCCCACTTGAAATTGGGCTTCGCTGTTTCCTGTTTCAGCCTTTTTTAATAGCCATTGAAAAGCATCTTCATTAGAAATATGGGCTGATTTTATAGCGTATTTGAGAGCCTCAGAATCTGATTTTGTGACTCCTTTTCCGTTTTCGTAACATTTTGAAAGTTTGAAATAAATATCCGCTTTGCTATAATCAGTTAATGTCCGAATATACCGACTGAATTTAGAACCGTCATATTCTAAAATACTATCTTTCTTACTGTCTTCCAATGTGATATAATACTGTTTTATAGCTTCTTCATATGATTGTCTATACCCCCGTCCGTGATAATACAGGTCGCCTATCTTTTTTGAAGCACTTGGAAGTCCTTTTTCGGCAGATTGATGCAAATATTCCATTCCTAAATTATGGTTCTTTGTATATAAATAGTTTATCGCCAAATTATATAAAGGCACTTCATTATCATCACTTTTGGCACTCTTTTTATACAGTTCAATGGCTTTTTCTTGGGATTTGCTTACGCCTTTCCCCGTATCATAACAAACTCCCAAATTGTTTTGAGCCGATGAATTTCCTTGTTTGGCAGCTTGGGAATACCAATACACGGCATTTCTGTCGGATTGTTTAACACAATCACCATATTTATAACATAACCCCATAAAATTTTGAGCTTCGGCATCTCCTTGTTTGGCGGCTAAATTATACCAATACACCGCTTTTTTTTGCAAAACGGGAAGCCCTCCGAGACCTTTTTGAAAGAAATATCCCAAATAAGCCTGTGCTTTTGGATGCCCTTGTTTGGCAGATTTTTCAATCCAATCTACGGCTTTTTCTACTGACCTTTCGATACCCTGTCCTTTTAGATATGACACACCAATGAAAAATTGAGCTTCAGGATATCCTTGCTCGGCAGTTTTTTGAATAATTTCAAAGGCTTCTTTGTCTGTATTGTCTGTTTTCTCTTCTTCCATAATTTTCCACAAACCAGAGAGAAATTGAGCTTTTAGGCTATTTTGTTCGATAGCTTTTTCAAGCCAACGGTAAGCCGTTTCAGGGTGTTGCTCAACGCCGTAACCATTTCTGTAACAATGAGCTAAATCGATTTGAGCTTCAACAATAGTTTCAGAAGCTTTATTGAGCCAATAGACGTATTTTTCAGGAGATTCTTTAACGCCAAGCCCTTTTTTGTAATGTGTGGCAAGCCGATATTGTGCTTGGGCATCTCCGCTTTCGGCAACTTTTTCCAGCCAAAAAACGCCTTTTTCATTGGATTTTCGGACTTTCTTTCCTTCAAAATAATAGTCGACTAACTGCAATTGTGCTTCCACATTACCGTTTTCGGCTGGTTTTTCCAACCAAAATATAGCTTGCTCGTATGAGCGTTTGACTCCCTTACCGTTGAAATATCGGTGGGAAAGCTCCGTTTGTGCTTCTACATTGCCTTTGTTAGCTTCTTTGATGAGCTTTTTGAGGTTTAGCTTTTGGCTATAACCCGCAAAAGTACAAGTGATTAAAATAAATAGTAGTATTTTTTTCATTGTAATAAAATTAAAATTTAAAAAGAATTTACTTTTTATTTTCACAGTAAGCCTTGAATTCATTTGTATCGAGATAACTACAATGTATTTGGCTAAAATCAAATAGTTCTTGAAAGTCAGGGTCATAAATTTCTATTATTCCATAATTATACCCTTGATAACCAAATTTGTACAGAATCCAATCAAAATGTTTAGGTTGATTTTGGTTTTTAATTACCCATTCAAAAAGCTCTTCTAAATTTTCAGGGATTAAATAATTTTCACCACAACAATCATTATAAGATATCAACCTTTTACCCTGCATTATTGACCTATATTCATTTAAAGAATCACGAAATACCTCTAACGGGGCTTTCAATAAGTCTTGGAAAGTTCGGTAAAACTGAAAAAAGATATAAGAAACTTGATTTTTTTTAACTACCGAAGAACTAAATACTTGGAACTGTTCTTCAAAGTCAGGATTATCCACTTTGTTAAATAATTCTTGATTAGCAGAAAGCCATTCTTGTATAAATTCTGATTTTAAGGGTTCTGCATCTTCCACTTTTCGGATTTGCTCGTAATACGGATTTTTAAAATCAAGGATTTTAGTTTCTTCAAGATATCGAAATGTTTCTATACACCCGTGTTCAAGTGATTTTTTCAACCAAAACAACGCTTTTTCGGTGTCTTTTTCTACACCCAAACCTTCATTATAACAAATGCCCAAATGCAGTTGCCCCAAATAATCTCCTTTTTCGGTAGCAACTTCATACCAATGTAGTACAATTTTCCACGATTCTTGAGTCAAATTTTTAAAATATTTTGGATTAGCTTGAAGAGGAAGATTATCATTGTCATTATAGTCATTTTCTTGTAAATCAGCTTGATGTGACCAATAAACAGCTTGATTGTGGTCATTTTCTTGTTCATATAATAATTCTCCAAGATAGCATTGAGCCCAGTAATGCCCTTGCTTAGCAGATTTTTCATACCATTCAATCGCTTTTTCGCAGTCATTTTTCCAATAATAAT
>NZ_JAUNKD010000041.1 GCF_030532915.1 Capnocytophaga sp. | reverse complement strand
AGCACTTTCCACCAAGCGGATGAACTCTTTTCGATAGCCTTCCGTATCTTTTCCGAGGGCGTTTTTGGCAAAGTCAATAACTTGATTATAAGAGGCTTGCTCTTTAAATTCGGAATTGCGAAGCAGTAGCCCAAACTCGGCAACGGCGGCGGCAAATTGGAAGTTATCCGAAGTTTTTGAAAGTTCTTTTAGCTGAAAATCAATCGGTTCGGAAACTTCAATGCTTTTATCCGATTTCGTATCCGGATTTTTATACCGAATCTTCAAAAAAGCAAGTTCATTTCCTGCTTTCGCTTTTTCGTTAAGTTGCTGATTTTGATAACGTAATGTATTGTCATTTTTTCCGTCGGCGGGAACGATTTCATAAAAAACCGTTACGGTATGCCCCGAACCCACTTCTCCTGCATCTTTTTTGTCGTCTTCAAAATCTTCGGTGTTGAGCATTCGGTTTTCGTAGCCCACCAATCGGTATTCTTTCACGTATTTGGGGTTAAATTCCAACTGAAATTTCACGTCTTTGGCAACGGTGTAAAACGTTCCGCCGAACTCATTGACCAACACCTTTTTAGCTTCCATAATATTATCAATGTAGGCATAATTTCCGTTACCTTTGTTGGCTATGGTTTCGGTCATATCATCGCGATAATTCCCCATTCCGAATCCTAAAACACTGATATACACACCACTTTCGCGTTCTTTTTCCACCAAACGTTGCAGCTCGTCGCGATTTCTTACTCCTACGTTAAAATCGCCGTCGCTTGCCAGAATTACCCGATTGTTTCCGTTGGGAATAAAATTCTCGCGAACCACTTTGTACGCCAATTTGAGTCCTTCCCCGCCTGCGGTGCTTCCTCCTGCTTCGAGTTTTTCCAAAGCGGCTTCGATTTTGGCTTTTTCCTTCACCGAAGTGGAAGGCAACACCAAGCCCGAACTGCCCGCATAGACCACAATTGCCACGTTATCAGTAGGTTTTAACGAATTGAGTAACAGCTTAAAAGACGATTTTAGCAACGGCAATTTATTGGGTTCGTCCATTGAACCTGAAACGTCAATCAAAAAAACGATGTTGGAAGGCGGTGTTTTTTTCATATCGATTTTTTTCGCCTGCAACCCGATTTTAAGCAGATAATTTTTTGAATTCCAAGGAGCTTTGCTCAGCTCGGTGGTCATCTTGAAAGGCGTTTTGCTTCGGGTGTCGGGTTGCGGATAGTCATAATCAAAATAGTTAATCATCTCCTCAATGCGAACGGCATCTTTTTGGGGTAAATTTCCGTTGTTGATAATCCGCCGAATGTTGCTGTACGCGGCTCTGTCCACATCTGCCGAGAAGGTCGAAACGGGGTCGGTAGCCGTTTTTTTGAATTTGTTTTCTTCGATAACTTGGTGGGTTTCTCTTTCTTGGCGGTAGTGGGCTCGTTTTACCGCCATATTGTAGGAAGCCATTTCGGTTGCTGGTAAAACAACTTCTTTGCTTACAGATAAATCATTGATATCCATTACAATGGCTTGTACATCTTCATCCAAAGATTCACTTTCTTTTGAAGATTCTTTCGGAGTAACCTCTGTTTTTGTCTCACTCGAACGTTCTTTTGCAGTTACGTTTACGTTCACATTTGATGCTTTTTGCCTGTTTCCGCAAGCGATAAGCATACTAATCAGAAAAAATAATAAAATTGCTCGCATAATTAATAATTTTTCTGAAAAATAATCTAAAAGCGTGCCAAAAAGAAAGTTACTGTAAATTTTAACAAAATGAAGTTATTTTTTGGCTCGGAGCATTTCGCGTTTTCCGGGTGGTCCTTGCAATTTTTCTACCTGAAAACCACAGTGTTTCATTGCTCGTTGCACGCTTCCTTTGGCGGAATACGTAACCAAATAACCACCTTTTCTCAATGCGTTGTGCATCTTTTCAAAGATAGAAACTTCCCAAAGTTCAGGTTGTACTCTCGCTCCAAACGCATCGAAATAAATCAAGTCAAACCGCTCAAAATCATTGATTTCTTCAAAAAATTGCTTTCTTTTTTTGAAAGAAAATTTTTCGGAAATCAAAAATTCTTTTTCCCATTCCGATTGGTGGATTTTTTTAAATATCGGAGGTAATAACTTGTTTCCCATTTGATTGCAGTAATTCATCTGGCGGGCTTCTTCCCACGAAAGCGGATAGGCTTCCACCGTTTCATAATGAATTGTTAAATTCTGCTTAAAATGTTCGGCGTATGTTACCAAAGCATTCAATCCGGTGCCAAAACCAATTTCAAGAATAGAAACTTTTTGATTTTCAAATAGATGAAGTCCGTTTTTGATGAAAACGTGTAACGCTTCTTGCACGGCTCCGTGTTTGGAATGAAAGCATTCGTCCCATTGCGGGATTTGAAAAGTGGTTGAACCATCGGAAGTTATGATAACCTTGCGTTCCATTTTAGTTTTTAAATCCGATTTTTGCGGGTTCGGAATTTTCTTTCAAATCTTTTGTATTAATATTTGTTAATTCCGCGAGTGAATAAGGTCTGTCCACAACAATTTGTTTATCAGTTGATTGTAAATATTTATTTGCCTTTTCAACGGTAAGTTCCCTAAATTTGTACTCGGCAATGAGTCGCCCTTTTCGTAAAAGTGCAGGGTCGATTTTTGAAATATCCGAATTGAAAGTGCAAATCAGCTGACATTCAATCACATCGGAAAGTATTCCGTCTGCAATATTTAAAATGGACGAAACCACATCGGTGTTGCTGTTGAAAGCGGTGCGTTCGGCGATGTAATTTTCACAATCTTCCAGCACTAAAATCGAATTTTTATTGTCAATCAACAGCCCGATAAACGCGGGGTCGGTCAGTGAACCAATCATCGTGGTGGGAATGAAAATAAATTTTTTGTTCGGAATTTGGCTTGTTAACCACTTGATATAGTTGGTTTTACCCGAGCCTGCAATTCCGTGAAACAAAACCACGCCTTTGTTGTCATTGGTCAAAACGCTTTTCACCCGATTGTGAATTTCCAAAAAATCATCGTTGTACATCGTCTCAAAATCAATGCGATAGGGTTTTATGCTATGCGTTTTGAATTCCAAACCCGATTGTGTTTTAAGCAAAATCGAAACTTTTGAATCTTTTGAAATATATTTTTCGATATATTCCGAAAAAAGTGCTGTTAAGTTTTCTTTTGTTTTCGGATTGGTGTTTTCGTAATAAATGTGATTTACTTTAAAAAGCCCGTCTTCAAAAATTTGATTATCATATTCGTTGGATAAGTTCTTGTCTGTCAGTATAAAAACTTCCAATTCGGGATGAAAATAACATTCTTCCGATTCAAAAAGTGCATTTTGTTTTGATGAATAGTCAACTGTGTAATAATCAGTACATTTCACAAAATGTTTTAATTTTTCTTTTTGAATGACCAAATCGTCTCCGCCCAAGTAAATTCGACTCATCAAATCGTCAAGCAAATATTGATACGGACTGCTGTAAGTCAGCAATTTAAACTTATCAACAACCTGAATGTTGTCATTTCCGTCAACCTGCAATAAATTAATAGGGCGATAATATTTGGATTCTTGTATTTTCATCGATTTTAAGTAATTATGATTTCTGTTTTTCAAATAAATGGGTGCAAAATTACGAAATATAAATCGAAGTCAAAAACCGAATTAAAAAAACGGTTCTAAAACACCAAAAAAAAGCGGAAAAATTAACTTTTCCGCTTTTTGTAAAACCTTGTTTATTATCCTTTTAGCAGTTTTTCCTGAACTTCGTGGCTCATTACCTGATAGCCTGATAAATGGCGGTTGAATTTCGATTTTCCTTGCGTGATGGAACGCAGCGAAGTTGAGTATCCGTACATTTCCGCAATTGGAACTAACGCCTTGATTTGCTGATACTGACGTACGCTGTCAATGCCCGTAATCACGGCTCTTCGGCTTTGCAAATCGGTCATCACGTCGCCCATCGCAACGGTGTCGCAAAGCACTTCCAACTCGTAAATGGGTTCCATAATTTTCGGCGAGGCATTTTTAAAGGCTTCCGAAAAACCTGCCGAAGCCGCCAACTGAAACGCAATGTCATTAGAATCAACAGGATGCATCTTTCCGTCAAAAACACTTACCCGCACGTTTTGGCAGTACGAACCCGTCAACGGTCCTTCCTCCATCTTGTTCATAATTCCCTTTTTGATGGCACTAATAAACCGAGTATCAATGCTTCCGCCAACGATGCACCACAAAAAATGTAAGTATCCGCCCCAAGGCAATTCGATAAGTTCTTCTCTTCTGATATTCAAATCATTAGGAAGCGGAGCATTTTCATCGTAAGGCTCAACCCGCAAATGTACTTCGGCAAATTGCCCTGCTCCGCCCGATTGTTTTTTATGACGATACTGAGCCTCAGCGGTTTTTGAAATAGTTTCACGATACGGAATTTTAGGTCTAATCAACTCCATATCAATGTTATATAATGATTTGATACGTTGTTTCACCACATCGAAGTGCATTTGCCCTTGTCCGTGAATGATGGTTTGTTTCAGCTCGGGCGAATATTGCAACGTAAAGGTCGGGTCTTCTTCCTGAATGATGTGCAATGCATTGGTAAGTTTCTCAAAATCAGATTTTGACGGAGGAACCACTGCCATACGGATTTTCATCTGTGGGAATTTTATCTTGCGGATTTGTACCTCTTCGTGTCCTTCGCCGTTGAGGGTGTTGTTGGTGTGTGAATTTTTCAGTTTGATGGTTACGCCCAAATCGCCCGCCACGAGGGTTTCGACCGCTTCACGATTTTTTCCGTTTACGATGAAAATTTTATTGATGCGTTCATCTTCGCCATTCATCTGATTTTTAAGCGTATCGCCACTTTTTAGCGTACCGCTATACACTTTAAAATAACTCAATTCGCCAATTTGAGGCTCGTTTAAAGTCTTGTAAATGAAGATACTCGTCGGAAGTGAAGCATCAGGCGGAAGCGTTTTTCCGTTTTGAAGAATTCGGTCGGGGCGTTGCAAGGGCGACGGACAAATATCTCTGATAAAGCCCATTACGCGTCCCGTTCCTTTGTTTTCTTTGGCAGAAACGCAAAAAACAGGGAAGAAATTTTGTTTTCCCATTGCTAATTGCAGCCCTTGTGTGAGTTCTTCTTCGGTGAGTGTGCCTTGCTCAAAATATTTTTCCATTAAGCCTTCCTCTTCTTCGGCTGCGATTTCAACCAACTGATTATGAATGTTTTTAGCTCGTTCCAAAGCATCATCGGGGATAGGCATTTTTTCGGGTTTTCCGCCATTTTCGCCAAAAACGTACATCGTCATTCGCAGGGCATCGACAATTTTACCGAATCCTTTTTCGGGGTGATAAGGGAACTGAATTTCAATGACTTTGCTTCCGAAGGTGGATTTAATGTCGCTTAATGATTTTTCAAAATCAGCTTTTTCGTGATCCATCTGATTGATAACAAACAAAGTAGGCGTTTGAAATTCGTCGATATAATCTTTGTGAAGTTCGTTTTGCACCTCCACGCCCTCTTTGGCATTGATGACCACTACGGCAGTGTCGGCAACTTTCAGTCCGGAAATGGCTTCCCCGATAAAATCGTCAAACCCCGGAGAATCAATCAGATTGATTTTTACATCGCCCCAAAAAACGTGGGTAAGCGAGCTGAAAATACTGTGTTTTTTTTCTTTTTCCATTTCGTGAAAGTCCGAAACGGTGTTTCCTTCTTCAATTTTTCCGATTCGGGTGGTAGCTCCCGATTCAAAAAGCATTGTTTCGGTAAGTGACGTTTTGCCACTTCCGGCGTGCCCTAACAACACGGCATTACGGATATTGTTGGTTTTGTAACTCATAATAAAAAATTTTGTGTTTAAAATACACGATAAAGGTACGAAAAAAATAAAAATCGAAATGAAAAAAATGTGATTTTTTTGTGTTAAAAAACGATTTTTTTTGTAAATGATTGTATTACAAAAAAATAAGCTATCTGAAAAAGATAGCTTATTTTTGGTTTATTTTTTGTTTCGAAGTTATTTATTTCGATTTTTCCAAGTAGTGCCTTTAATTTCTTTTTGATTGGGCAATACAAAACTGCATAAAATGGCGATAACGATGTTGGAAACCATTCCAATAAGTCCGTAAAGCAGGAAGGAAAGTCCCGTGTGTGATTTCACTAAATAAAGAATTACCACGCCTGAAATCAGTCCGATAAAAGCTGCTGCCGACCCCACACGCGGGAAGAAAATCCCTAAAATAAACAACGCACCCAATCCGCTGGTTAGCAATCCTAAAAATGTGTTGAATTGATCCCAAAGTGAAGCTATGTTCCACGTAGCTAGAACAATAGCCATAGCCGTTCCCAAAAGCCCCACGACAATTCCTGACCATCTGGCAACCGTCATTTGTCCTTTAAAAGAAGCCTCTTTAAAAAAAGTTTTGTAAAAATCAGAGGTTATTACTGCCGAAACGGAATTGATATTTGATGAAAGCGTACTCATCGCGGCGGCAAAAATCGCGGCAATCAATAATCCTGACAAGCCCACAGGCATCTGTGAAACAATGAATTGCGGGAAAATTGAATCGATATTAGGGTCGGTGATTGACATCTGTTCGGGGTTCGATTTATAGAAGGCAAACAAGCCCGTTCCGAGTAGGAAAAACAAAATACTCACCGGAACACTCACAATTCCGTTGAGCCAAATACTTTTTGCCGTGGCTTTTTCGTTCACGGTGGACATATACCGCTGCACTACCGATTGGTCACTGGTGTACGAAATCAGCGTGTTGGCAAGCCCACCGAAAACCACCACCCAAAAGACAGGTTGTGAGAAATCAAATCTAAAATCAAATGTTTGTAACTTATTGAAATTTAATGTAGTATCCCAAAATTCAGAAAAACCGCCTTTTATTCCTAACAACATTACCACAAAAGCCGCAATAGCACCGCCCACCAAGATAAATCCTTGAATAACGTCGCCCCAAACTACGGCTTCCATTCCGCCACTGGTTGAATATATGATAGTTACAAGGCTCATTATCAGTATGGCATAGTAAATATTAAAGCCCGTAACGATGTTCAACGCCAATGAAGGCAAAAACAGCACAATGGCAATACGACTTATCATAAAAAGCGTGAAAAATGCCGATGCCGCCCAACGAATCGAACGACTGAAGCGAAGCTCCAAATACTGATAAGCCGTGTCGAATTTAAACCGCAAAAAGAAGGGTAAAAAATACCGAATAATTACGGGAACCGCCAAAATAATGGTCATATTAAACATCAACATACGCCAATCGGTGGCATAGGTTTTTGCCGGGATGGAAATGAACGTAATGGCACTGAGCATTGTAGCAAAAATACTTACGCCCACAGCCCACCACGGAATGCGTCCGCCGCCTTTAAAATAATCTTCGGTGTTGTTATTATTTTTCATAAAGAAAAACCCAAGCCCGAGCATTCCGACGAAATATAAGCCCAAAACGGCATAATTTAGCCAACCAAAACCACTGCCTTTTGAAAGCGATAGTTTGGTGATGAAAGGCGAACGAATACCGGGTTTTTGCTCGCCTCCTGCGATGTAAACAGATTGGCTTTCAGTATCATAAAACGATGAAGTTACCGCCACTGAATTCTCGGCATTGCCCAGCGTAAACCACTCGTCGGTAATGGTGTTGTAAACCAAAATTTCTTTTTCAAAACCGGAATGATTTTGCCATAATTCGTTGCGAAGCGAAGTATTATCAGCATTTATGGCTTTTTCTACTTGATTGAAAATAAGCCCCGTATCTCCTCCGAAGAGCAAAATACTTGAAGCCCCCACTTTGCTGGCTGTGGCAACCGCTAAGGGTAATTTTCCGGCTGAATTTTGAATATTTTTCTTAGCAATCCACTGATTTTTAGAAGGTTTGTACTGATACATGTCTGAGAAAAACGTAGTGATTTCGGCATTGTTACGGCTTCTTCCTCCAAAAACAAAAACCGAAATTTCTTCTCCGTCTTGTTGGGCAACCGCCATCGCTCCCGACACATTTTTCAGATAATCAGGCAGTTTTTGCCAACCTTTTTTGAGGTCATTGAGGTCTAATTTCAAAAATTGGTTCGATGAATTTCCGTCAATATCTTGTCCACCAATAAGATATATTTGTTTTCCGATGTGAGTTGCCGTTGCACTTTTTACGGCGAAGGGTAAATCGGGCAGGTGAGTGGTTTTTATTTTTCCGTTTTCGTATGAAATTAAAAACGCTTTTGCCGAAATTCCGTCGGGTGTCTGTCCGCCAATGCAAACCAATCCTTCGGGAAGGGAAACGTAAGCACCTTCGGCTAAGGCTTCGGGCAGGTCATCACCTTGATAAACAACCGAAAAATCGCCTTCGGAAGTAGGTTCAAACACAAAAACGGTTTTTGAAAATTGCTTTTTGCCTCCTTGCCAAGGTTTTTCATCAGGAAAGAACGAACCGCCAGCCAATAGGAAAAATTGCTTGTATTTTCCGAAGTAAGTGCCGGCAAGTCCTTCGTTTAAATGATTATTTTTCAGTGAATTACTCTTCCAAACAACGGATTGATGCAATTCATTGATGTTTTTTGAATTCTGCCCCTGCAAAGTGAAGACAGTTATCAAAAACAAAAGAATTAAAAGTGTAAATTGGTAAAATTTTCCTTTCATAATCAAATTTTTGGTCGCACAAAGGTATGATTTTTCAATTTTAAAACCAAAAAATAAAGAAATATTAAGGCAAAAGCACAAAAAATTCATACTTTTGCACCCAATTTTTTAAATTCAAAAATGATACAAATCGGTGAAACCATAATTTCAGAAGATATAATTGAAAATGACTTTGTTTGTAACTTAAATGCTTGTGCAGGAGCTTGTTGCATAGAAGGTGATGCAGGGGCGCCGGTGGAGGAAGGCGAGCTGCTAACCTTAGAGGCAATTTACCACAAAGTGGCACCTTATTTAACTGATAAAGGGAGGCAAGCTATTGAAAAACAAGGTGTTTATGTTAGGGGAGAAGATGGCGAATGGGAAACTCCGCTCATTGATGGAGGGGAATGTGCCTACGTAATCCGAAATGAAAAAGGGTGGGCATTGTGTGCCATTGAGCAGGCGTACAACGATGGAAAAATTGATTGGAAGAAACCCATTTCGTGTCATTTGTATCCCATTCGTTTACAGGAATATAGCTCTTTTACGGCAGTGAATTACAATCGTTGGCAAATTTGTAATGATGCGTGCAGCTTGGGAAAAGAATTGCAAGTTCCGGTGTATAAGTTTGTAAAAGAGGCACTTATCAGAAAGTTTGGTCAAAAATGGTATGACGAACTGGAACTTGTGGCTGAGCATCTAAAATCGGAATAAAACTCGTTTAAAATCGGTGTAAAAAAAGCCTTTGTCAAAGTTCTGAAACTTTGACAAAGGCATAGGGAGATAAGTCGTTTTCGTGGGTTTTATTCAATATAAAGCGTTCTGTCTTTCGGGTATTTTACAGAATATTCCAGCTCAAATTCTTGTTTTTGAGAAGGTTGTATGGTAAAATTCCATTCGATTTTTCCGGTTTCTTTATGGATTTTTCCACCGGAATTATTTTTGGTAATCACCTCAATATCTTTGCTTGTTGAAACGGGAATTTGGTCATACACAACGATTTTTATCGGTTGTTTTTTGTGATTGCGAAGGGTTGTTTTCCAAAGTTTTGACACTTCTTTTTTGCCTCCGATAAACTGCCTTGAACTGAAATCTTTTATTTTTTCACGTTGTACGGAAACTTTTTTGTCTTGACCCAATGCAATTTTCAGTGTGTCAGAGGTTTGCGATGGTTTTAACAAGGTTTTTCCCACATACGTTTCCTCAAAAAAGATAGAAGCCTCGCCTTCAAGCAGATTGTGTTTTTCCCAGTCGGTAACGTAGCCCAACAGAAAAGCAACAGGCTCTACTTTCGGAATGGCGTGATATTGGTAATCGGTTGATAATCTGATAGATTGCGTCTCAACGGCATAGTTTTGATTGTCCGGTTTTATGGTGTACGGCACTTTAATTTCAAACTGAATGTTCGTAGGCGTATTGTTGGTTTCCAAAGCGATATAATCTTGTTGAACTTCCTCTTTTTTGGCTATTTTTTCGGTACTTCCGGCGAAAGCCTTTTTGCGTTTTCCGCCATATCCCGTTACCACAACTTCCTCCAATTGTTCCGTATCTTCAAGTAAACGAACGGTCATAACCGGCTTAGGAGCAAGCGTTTGCGTGTTAAATCCGATGCTGCTAATTTCAAGCAGGTTGTTTCCTACGAGATTTCCGTCCAACGAAAATTTTCCGTCAAAATCGGTCGACGCCCCGATGGTACTTCCTTTTACCAAAACCGTAGCTCCGGGGACAGGCACGCCACTTTCATCAATTACAATTCCTTGGATTTGTCCGTTTACTCTTCGTCCGTATTGTGATTTTTGATACGAGGGCGGACGCGTATTGTAGCCCAAGAAATACGTTTTAAGCTCGGGGGCTTCGCTTGTTACGTAGGGGTCGGCGGAGGAGAGCGTCAGTTTTACGTTTTCCCAATCTTCTTTGGTATCTTGGGTTACGTTTGCCTTGTAAATGAGCGTGATGGGCTGACTGATGTCGGTGGCGCGCAAATCGTAACTCGGTGTCCAAGAGGCGTTTTCAACCACGTACGACAATTCCAGCGGAACCGAAGTAGCTCGCTCACTGCTGATTTTTACCCGCACCTCGCCCGTTTCGTTGTTGAGTTTCCCAACGACCGTTTTTTTCTGATTTTCAAGCTCTCGTTGCTTTTTCAAAAGTTCAGCCAAACGGTCATTCCGCTGGTTTTCCTTGAATTTCAAATCGGTAATGCGTTGGTTGTAAAAATCCATAACTTGCTGTAAATTAGCAGCCGAAATGGGATTGTTCTTTCCGCTTAGGTCTTTATTTTTTTGTAATAAATCAATATTGTCTTTGATGATAGTAAGATGTGTCCGCTCGGTTTGGATTTGATTTTCAAGGGTTTCAAGCGTTTTGGTAAGTGTTTCCACTTCGGGTGAAGGTTTGAGTTTGTCCAAAAAGTTGATTTGATGTGAAACCGACAAAATCGTAACGCCTGACGTGGCTTTGATTCGGATACTTTCAGGATTTATAAAAGGCGATAAGTTACTGAATTTAAGTTCGGTAACTCCCTTCGGAATTTCCACCTGCTTTTTGCGGACAACCTGTGCGCTGGAAGTAAAAACGGTAACTTCGCTCACTTTGGTTTTGATTTCTTTGGAATCTTGTGCATTTAAAAAGAAAGGGAAAAGCCCTAAAATGCAATAAAATAATGGTTTCATATTGTGCGTTTTATTGAGTTATTTTTTCAGAATTAATTCCGCATTATTTCCAACATATCATATACTTCACTCATTCCTTGGTCGTTATCTGAAATTACGATGAGTGAATCATTCGCGTCAATTTTGGTGGAACCGTTGGGCGTGATGTATTTGTCGTTGCGTTTAATCATTGCGATGATGGCTTTTTCGGGAAAATCAAGGTCAACAATTTGCTTGCCAACGGTGTGATTTTCAGCCGGAATAAGGATTTCTTGCATAATGGCTCTGGGGTGCTCGGTCATAATGGCATCAACCGGATTTTCAACGTTTTCAGTGGTTTCGGGTAATGCCACGCCAAACCATTTTGCCACGGGGGTCAGCGTTGTTCCTTGTATCATAACCGAGGTTACGGAGATGAAAAACACGATGTTAAAAATAATTTCGGCATTTTTGATGCCCGCCAAAAGCGGATACGTGGCAAACACGATAGGGACAGCCCCGCGCAAGCCTACCCACGAAATATAACCCCTGCGTGCGATACTCATTTTAAACGGAATCGTACTTAAAAAAACGCTTAACGGGCGTGCTATCAGCATCAAAAACAGTGAAATAAGCAAGCCTACGCCAATAAACGGCACGATATGGCTCGGGGTAACCAACAGCCCGAGGGTCAAGAACAGCACGATTTGCATCAGCCACGCCAAACCGTCAAACATTTTCAGTACGTTTCCTTTGTATATAAAGTTTTGATTACCAAGATAAACGGCACATACATAAATGGCTAAAAATCCGTTGCCGCCAAGGGCTTCCGTACCGGAAAAAGTAGCGAACATCAGCGCAATGGTAAGCACCGGATACAATCCTTCAAAACTCAAATGAATGTGATTGATGATGCGATGACTCACTTTTCCGAATAGGAAACCTAAAAGTCCGCCGAGAATAATCTGTTTAAAGAACATCAAAATGAGTCCGCCGACGGGTTGGTCGGGTATTTGAACGAGTGTTAAGAATGTGATTGTCAATACGTTTGCCATAGGGTCGTTACTTCCGCTTTCAAACTCTAAGGTGGGGCGCAGATTGTCTTTTAAATCCAAATTTTTAGACCGAAGAATCGAAAAAACCGCAGCCGCATCGGTTGATGAAACGATGGCACCCAACAGAAAACTTTCAAATAAACTTAATTGATAATCAAATACATAATTGGTGATGTACCATACAAAGCCCCCCAGAGAAAGCGCCGTGAAAAGCACGCCCACCGTTGAGAGTGTAATACCTTGATTTAAAATGGGTTTTACTGATTTCCAGCGGGTTTCCAAACCTCCTGAAAACAAGATGAAATTCAGTGAAATGATGCCGATGAATTGCGCCAGTTTCGGGTTGTCAAACTGTATTTTAAGAATCACGCCTTCCGAGCCGGTAAGCATTCCTACGCCCAAGAATAACAATAGGGTGGGTACGCCAAATCGGTAGGAGGTTTTTCCGGCTATGATGCTTAAAAACAACAATAAAGAGCCGATGAGCAATATATTTTCAGAGGTTAAATTCATTTTGGAATGATATTTTCGGGCGAAAGTACTAAAAAAAACAATAAATACAAAGGATAAAGTCGCAAAAATCAGTAAATTACTCTCCAAAAATTAGTTTTTGCAAGAAATATATATTTTTTTACCCGCTTAAATTTGATTTTTTAGCAATAAAATTCATATCTTTGGCGTTATTTTATAAGATTACATATTATGCAGAATTTAGTAGAACGTTTTATAACGTATATAAAAACCGACACCCAGTCCGACCATAACAGTGAAACCACACCCAGCACCGAAAAGCAGTGGAAATTAGCCCGCTACCTGTTCGATGAACTCAAAGCAATTGGTTTGGAAGATGTTACCATTGACGAAAATGCTTACGTAATGGCAACGCTTCCGTCGAATGTGGATTATGATGTGCCAACCATCGGGTTTATTGCGCATTTTGATACGTCGCCTGATTTTTCCGGAGAAAACGTAAATCCGCAATTTATTGAAAATTACGACGGCGGTGATATCGTCTTGAATAAAGAAAAAAACATCGTGCTTTCGCCTTCGTACTTTGAAGATTTATTGCTTTACAAAGGGCAAACGCTCATCACAACCGACGGAACAACGCTTTTGGGGGCTGACGATAAGGCGGGAGTTGCCGAAATTGTTACGGCGATGGAATATTTGCTGAAACACCCCGAAATCAAACACGGCAAAATCAGAGTGGGCTTTACGCCCGATGAAGAAATCGGACGGGGGGCGCACAAGTTTGACGTTGCCAAATTCGGTGCCCAGTGGGCTTACACAATGGACGGAAGCCAAGTAGGTGAGCTTGAATACGAGAGCTTTAACGCCGCCGGAGCCAAGGTGCATTTCAAAGGAAAGAGCGTTCACCCGGGGTATGCCAAAAATAAAATGGTAAATTCGGTGCTGATTGCCAACGCTTTTATCAACGCGCTTCCGCAAGATGAAATTCCGCAACGAACCAGCGGACGTGAAGGGTTTTATCACATTATGGACGTTTCGGGCGACATCGAAAATACGGTGGTGCAACTCATCATTCGCGACCACGACCGAACCATTTTTGAAAAACGTAAACAAACCGTGCAGCAAATCGTTGATAAATTAAACGAAGCATATCCCAATATGGTTTCGGTGGAAATCAAAGACCAATATTTTAATATGCGCGAGAAAATAGAGCCTGTTTTTCATATTGTTGAGGTAGCCGAAAAAGCGATGAACGAATTAGGCATCACACCGATTATCAAACCCATACGCGGCGGAACGGATGGCTCACAACTCAGCTATATGGGCTTGCCTTGCCCCAATATTTTTGCCGGCGGACATAATTTCCACGGAAAATTTGAGTACGTCCCCGTTGAAAGTATGCAAAAAGCCACGCAGGTCATTATCAAAATTGCTGAATTAGTAGCGAAACGTTAGTTTAATTACCATAGCTTGTTTTTAAGATAACTTTGGCGGAAGTGAAAAACTGTCAAAGTTATTTTTTTGTGGTTATGGTAAGGGCAAGGGGTTTATGTTCGGAATTTGTAACGTGTGATTTTGTGTGTTCAAGTTCAAAATCCGTTTGGTGATTTTTAAGCTTTTAAGTGAGGAAAGCAAAATACGAGTATTTATGCAATACCGAAACGTTGAAATGCCTGACGCACGGTTTTGCGAAGGACTAAAAATAAACGAAGGAGTCCAAAATGAATTGTCCTCCTTCGTTCTATGAAAAAAGTAATTTTCAATAGCCTAAAATTTTCAGCATCTCTTCCGCTTTTTGCTGTTCCATAAATAAGCGGGTTTGGATGTTGCCCTCGCTGTCCTTATCAATCAAAATGATTTTCGGTTGCGGAATGAGGCAGTGTTGCAACCCGCCGATGCCCCCGATGGTATCTTGATAGGCTCCGGTGTTAAAAAATCCGATGTACAGCGGTTTGTTTTTGTTGTACTTCGGTAGGTAAATGGCGTTCATATTCTGTTCGGCGTTGTAGTAATCGTCGCCGTCACAGGTTAGTCCGCCCAGCAAAACGCGTTCATATTCGTCATACCATCGGTTGATGGGCAACAGAACAAAGCGTTTGTTAATCGCCCACGAGTCGGGCAGGGTTGTGATGAACGATGAGTTAATCATATTCCACAACTCACGGTCGTTTTGTTGTTTTTGATACATAATTTCGTAGATGGCGCCACCGGCTTCACCCACGGTAAAACTTCCGAACTCGGTAAAAATGTTGGGAACGGGCACTTTTTCCTGTTCGCACGCAATTTTTATCTGACGGATAATTTCATCAACCATATAGGCATAGTCATACTCAAACGCCAATGAACTTTTAATCGGAAATCCGCCGCCAATGTTCAGGCTGTCCAGTTCGGGGGCTACTTTTTTGAGTTGAATGTACACTTTTAGGCATTTGAGAAGCTCGTTCCAATAGTAAGCATTGTCTTTAATGCCGGTATTGATAAAAAAGTGCAACATTTTGAGCGTTACCTTTTTATTATCTTTAATTTCTTTGTTGTAAAACGGAACGATGTTCTTGTAACCGATTCCTAATCGGCTGGTGTAAAACTCCGAGCGCGGGTCTTCTTCCGAAGCGATGCGTATCCCGATGTTGTACTGCCCTTTTATTTCTTTGTCGAACAGATTAATTTCTTCGTAATTATCAATGATGGGCATACATTTGTCAAACCCCCGATTGATTAGGTCGGCAATGCCATCAATGTAGGCATCGCGCTTAAATCCGTTGCAAATGATGTAGTTATCTTTGGTTATTTTCCCTTCTTGAATGAGGTTGTTGATGATGTTTATGTCAAATGCCGATGAGGTTTCTAAATGAATATTATTTTTCAGTGCCTCAACCATAACGTGTTTGAAGTGCGAACTTTTTGTGCAATAACAATAATGGTATTCGCCCTTGTATTTGTGTTTTTTTATGGCTTTCTCAAACCAGCGCTTGGCTCGCTGAATGTTTTGCGAGATGCGTGGCAGGTACATAAACTTCAAAGGAGCGCCGTATTGGCGTACCAGTTCCATTAAATCAATATCGTGGAAGCGAAGTTCGTCGCCTTCCAAGCGGAATTCCTCTTGCGGAAAGTAATACGTTTGGTCTATTAAATCAACATATTTGTTTTTCATTGTTGCCGATGGTAAATTTTAAGTGAATACATTTTTTAGATTTTCAGAAAGGTGGCAGCTTTGGCTTGCCGGATTGTTTTTAAAAATCCAAACGATTCAAATACGCAACGGAGACAGACTTTTAGCCCGAAATTGAAACTGCTTTCTTTCAGTCCAACTCGGATAAAGATAATCAAATGAACAGGCTGATTCAAAAACAGCCCTCTGCATAGCATTTTTTTGAAGAAACACAATGTTCATTAGTGTGAATTACTTGTTTGTCTGTCAGTGAATTATTTTTTGGGTAGCGTGCTAAAAATACACGGGGCAAAGTTATGTATTTTTTGTAAAAAACAAAATGTAACCGGCATTTTTTTTACTAAAAGGATTTACCGTGTTTTACCTTTGGCAAAGTTTTCAAAATTTGGTAAAGTTTTTTGCGTGAATTTTTAGTGTTTCATTGCTGAATTGGTTTGTGTCATATTACCTTTGTCAAAGTTCTAAAACTTTGATAAAGGTTTTTGGAGAATTTTTGGTATTTCACTGCTGAATTGGCTTGTGTAACATTTTATTTTTGATGTTTCACTGCTGATTTGGGTTGTGTATAATTATATTTT
>NZ_JAUNKD010000076.1 GCF_030532915.1 Capnocytophaga sp. | reverse complement strand
TACCGGAAAAGTTTTATAAGTCTTTGATTTTGGCTTTTGAGAAATTCAAAAATACGAACCAAATAATTACATAAGCAATTGATATGATGACAAACGACGTTTTAAAGAAACACGAAAAATCCCAATCATTATACAAAAAGAGTAGGTATAAAAAGAATTGTAGCAAAAAGGCTTCTAAAAGATGAAAAATATAAAGAACCCTGTTTTGAAGTAGTTTTTCGGTATCGGTGGTAGGGTCAGCCAGTGATGCCATATAAACCAACCGAAAGGTTAGAAAAATCAACATCACAAACCATACAAACGAAATCAAAAACAAGAAAATATACTGAATATAAACAGCAGGTAGTTTTTCAATAAAAAAAGAATTTGAAAGACTATAAAAAGCTAAAAACCAAAAAGAGAATACAATTAAAAACAGAAAAAACAAAGTCCATTCAAGGGCTGTAAGCAGTTTTTTGAGTGCTTTTAAAAATTTGTGAGACAATTTCATAATAATAAACGTTAAACTAAACCGCAAAAATAACCAAAAAACCAATGAAAAATTTTGTAAAACCAAAAAATAGCCGTATGTTTGCAGTGTTGTTCGCCAAACGACGATTTTATGCCTTTATAGTAGGAGCGTTTTTTTATGCTTTTACTGCAAGTATTGTAGCTAATAATATAGGCTATCAAACTCCATTAGAGAATTGCTCTACTGTAAAGTATAGTAATTGTTGTTTGGCGACAACGGAGGGCGATAGCCTTTCTTATATCCATATAGTAACAAATAATTTTCGTCTCAAAATGCCAAACAACGCGAAAATTACAAATCCTGTGAAAAATAGTAACGGGATAGGTACGCCCTACGGAGCGAAATCCGTGCTTTCTGCTACCCAAACCAATAACAACGGTTGCAACATTTCGGGTAACGTAAAATCCATCAAAATTATTAACGGCATCAGTGCTGAGCAGTTACAAACGGTTATCAAAACCTTGTTTAAAGAGTTCATTGATAGCGGGTTGGTAACGGTGTTGTCTAACCCTAAAAACGACACGTTATGAGCCTTTCACTTTCATTTTTTAGAGGCGAAATCATTCGCCATTTAAACGAAATCGGCGTTAAAGAGGTCGTTACCCGCAGTGAAAAAGGGGGTATTACGTTTATTTTCTTCTTTAATGATTTTCAAATATTTAACGAATTAGACAAACGTGTACCGGCGGGTTATTTTATCAGTTTTTACCAACTTAAAGAGGTTGGTTTCAGCTGCGAACTGACCTATTATTATAACAATCACTTTGAACGACAAATACAAAGTATGTACCTAAACAGTTTACAATTATCATAATTTCAGGAGGTAAGGAAGCGAAAGGGCGTTATGCAAGTTGCAAATTCGTAACGCTCTGCTTCTTTAAAAGTCAGAAAGTGGCTAAAATCCTTAAATTTTAAAACCCTATACTTTCTACTTTTCTAGCCTCCTAAATAAAAAAAACTCCTGAAAATGAACGATTACAAATACACACCTGAAAAACTATACGAAGC
>NZ_JAUNKD010000075.1 GCF_030532915.1 Capnocytophaga sp. | reverse complement strand
AACTCCTTGAAAAACAGAAGAAAGGAAAGAAACGTATGCGACAAATCGGCAATGTAGAGGTGCCACAAAGTGCGTTTATGGCCGTGTTGAAGCTGAATGATTAGCGGTGAGCCACCGCAGGCGGATTATTAAATAACTAAACCAAAATATTATAAAATGAGAAAAATAGCCTTATTATTTGTTGCGTTGCAATGCAGTAGTTTTGTTTTTGCACAGAGCAAAGCCGAACGATTAGACAGCCTTTTTACTTCCTTACATAGTAAAGAGGCTTTTCACGGAAATGTTTTAATCGCTGAAAACGGTAAAACCATTTTTGAAAAAAGCTACGGTTTGGAGAATATCGAGAAAAACACCAATCTGACCCCAAAGTCCGTTTTTAATTTGGCTTCGGTAAGCAAACAATTTACGGCTTCGGCAATTCTGTTACTCGAAAAGTCTAAAAAATTACGCCTGTCCGATGATATTACCAAGTATATTCCTGAGTTGTCTTTTTATAAAGGAATAACGATAGAACATCTGGTTCACCATACCTCCGGACTGCCCGACTATATGGCGTTGTTCAGAGAAAAAGACCAAACAATCGGAACAATTACCAATAATGATGTCATCGAATTGTTTGCAAAAGAACAACCTGAACTGCTTTTTGAACCCAACCAAGAATTTAAGTATAGCAATACGGGCTATTTGTTTTTGGCAACCATCATTGAGCGAGTTTCCAAAACGAGTTATGCCAATTATCTGAAAAAACATATTTTCAAACCTTTGAAAATGAATAATACCGCAGTTTTGTTTTTATATAAAGACAAATTGACAATGCCGAATTTGGCTGTGGGATATACGCAAGATGAAAACGGAAATTTGCAAAGAGATGTACAATATGCTCAGTATTTTGACGGCGTTTACGGACAAGGAAGAGTGTATTCGACCGCAGAAGATTTGCTCAAATGGGCAAAAGCACTTCAAAACAATACACTCTTTACCAAGCAACAGAGCGACATACTTTTTGCCGATTACACACTCAATAATAACCAAAACACCGAATACGGATTTGGGCTATTCTTGGAAGAAAGCGAAAAATATGGCAAAATCATCAATCATTCAGGAAGTTGGGGAGGCTACATTACCTACTTGGAACAGCAACTTACCCACGACAAAACCATCGTCCTTTTGCAAAATCAAGCCTTAATCACTACGAAAATACCCGTTAAAGCCATCCGAAGTATTTTGTATAACGAGCCTTTGAAGTCCGAAAAGCCTATCGCTCTGCAATCCGAAGATTTAGACAAATATTTAGGGACGTATTCTAATAATGAAATAGGTTTGGATATTGTCATCACCAAAAAGGGAAATGTGTTGTACTCACAAGCTACGGAGCAACCTGAAATTCCGTTAGAGGCATACGAAAATCATACATTTAAGTTTGAACCCGCCAATATTAAACTCATCTTTAATCCTGATGAAAATGTTTTTGAGTTACGTCAGGGGTCGATGGGATTTATTTTTAAAAAAGTAGAAAAATAGAGCGAAAAATTTCAAAATCAGTAACCCATTAATACCATATATTATGTCAGTGAAATACAATGTAGTGGCA
>NZ_JAUNKD010000011.1:64611-78521 GCF_030532915.1 Capnocytophaga sp. | reverse complement strand
TTGAGTTGGTACAATGCAAAATTGAGTCCGTACAACGCAAATTTGACACCATAAAAGCAAAAAATGGTTCAACCGAAACAAGGTAACGGCATATTGTCTACGTCCATACAGCAAAAATAACGAAATTGATACACAATTTATGGCGTATGTACCAAAAAATATACAAAAATAAGTCGCTTATGAAGAAAATAATCACAATGATGACCCTTTTGATGAGTTTACAAGTGGCGGCACAGTTGCCCGAGAGCCCGTTTATATCGTATAGGTACAAAATCGCACCGAGTATAACCTATTTTGACTCATCGAGCGAGTATTTTTTGCAATATAACGATGGAAAAGAGCGGCACACAATGACCCTAAAACCCAATACGCAGAAACAATTGGTTTTCGGACTGAATTACCACCTGCTCAGCGTGAATTTCGGGGTTACGCCGGGCTTTATGCAGGTCAATAAGGACACACAAAAGACCAAACAATTCAATTTAGGCATCAATATCAGTTCAAAAAAGTGGTTTCATACCCTAAATGTTGCCCATCGCAAAGGATATTTTATGGATTTTAACGAAATTAACGGATTTTACTCCAAAATCAGTACGCTAAAACTCGGCGGAAGCACCGCTTTTGTGCTAAACGACCGTTTTTCGTATCGTTCGCTGGCAAAAAATACCGAATGGCAGCAAAAAAGTGCCGGAAGTTTCGTGGCAAATACCTCGTTTAACTACACGAAGCTTAATTTTGGTGATGATAAGGATAAAATATACGCCGAAATGTACAACATTATGCTTGCTCCGTCCTATTATTACAATTTTATTATCAAACGTAACTTTATGATTTCCATCGGATTGATGGTGGGGACGGGTTTTAACTTTTCCGATAATGATTTCGACCCGATTTATGAGCTAACGGGGCATTTGCGACTGGCTTACAATCAGGAAAATTTCTTTTCGTTCGTGGCAATCAACGAAACCAACACCTCACAGAAGGCAAAAGACGGCTCGTTTGACGATGTTTACAGCACGCTACGCATCGGCATCGGCTATCGCTTTGACGCTCCGAAGAAAGTAAACAAAGTCTTCGATGATTTTGAGCATTTTTACAAGAAAAAACTCAATTCGGTCAATATTTTTAAGAAAAAAGAAGCCGAAACCACCCAACAACAACGGAAAAAGGACGTTTTTATTTAAATTTAAGCCGAAATTGACAGAAAAATAACGAAATGAATACGCTTTAAACAGCGTATCAATCCGATGCGGGGCAAACTATTTTTTGTTCAAAAGCGGAAAAAAGAAATATGTTGTATCTTCACGATAAAAATCCCTATTTTTGCGAAATAATTAACGCCCTACAACTCCCTCTCTTTCGGAGGGGGCTGGGGGGAGGAGGCTATGAAAAAGATATACAAAACAAAATACACCCATCTTTGGGAGGCGGGGACTTGGGTGATTTGTCCTGATTGTCAGCGGTATGCGGTGGTGCGGCATACGGGCGAGGCGTTCCCCAATCACGCCGTTTTGAAGTGTCAGCACTGCGGACTGGTCAAAAAAAGTGCCGATTTGTCGCTGTTTCAGCGGATTATTGCCTTGAATTGTCCGTTTTGTGGCGACAAAATCGAGCTGAAACAACCAAGTCTGAAAGAAAAAATGCCGTCAATCGGCGTAAAATGCTCAAAATGCAACCATTCGATATCCGTACAGCCCAAATACGAACCCGATTACGACCAAATCAATCGCGATACGGTAAACGGACTGATGTGCGACAACACCTTTGGACTGCCGTATTTCTTCCAAGAAACGGTGCGAGGCAACCTGTTTTGGGCGAAAAACGACAAGCATCTGCTTGAAATGGCGCATTATATCAGTTCGGATTTGCGTGTGCGTGTGGGAATGTCGATGGTGGCAAAACTGCCCACTTTTATCAAAATTAAGAAAAACAAAGTCTTGATTTTAAAGATTTTGGAAAAATGGAAAAAGCAATTTTAAGCAAAGGCAATTAAAAACACAAAAAAAACGATGAAAATCATTGACCCAAAAACAGGCGATTTTTTGCTGATAGACGGCATTACCATCACTAAAACAACCACTTACAGCGAACTGAGAGAAAAATTCCCCGATTGTCCGTATTGGGAAGTCGGTACGGGCTACTTTTGGCTGTATTTTAAAGATATTCAGCGAGATGAACTACTGTTTTACGCCAATCTTTGCTTTTTGGGTGAAGCGTTGCAATTCATCGCTTTTGGATTTTGGAAAACGAACGAAGAAGCCCCCACTTGGGAAAATTTTGAGGAAAAAATCGAACTGAAAAGACAAAAATCCTATCAAAAATGGCTCATCAACCACTTGGGAGGGAGCGACTTTGATTGGGGAAAAGCCTACGCCCATTACAGCCCCAAAAGTTCCCTTTCCGAAATGTTTTTGCAATATAAAAAGGATTGAAAAACGACCTCAAAAATCATTTATGACCACGCATTATTACAAAATTGACGATAAAAACACGGATTTTTGCACAAAATTCCTCGAATTGGACGCTGATTTTTACTGCATACGGCAAATTGTTTGCAAAAATGAGCGTTTGATAAACTCATCTATCGAGGTGGAGGGCGAATTTTTCCTACCGGAAGGCAGTTTTGAAGCATTTTTACCCTTTTTTACCCAAAAAATAAGCCAAAACGACTTTGAAAAGCTGTGGGAACGCTCCAAAAAGCCGTATTTATCCGCGTGGAATGCCTTAAAACAGTCCGCTTCGGTGGGAAGTGAGGCAAACGGACGAATCGTGTGTTTTTATCCGCAGGGCATCGTTTTGGATATGGGGCAATCTTTTTACGGAATTGCTGATTATCAGGCGTGTAAGGCGATTTTCGGTATGGAAAATCTGTATCCGAATACGATTCTACCGCTAAAAATCAGCGGTTTTGATCAAACGCATTTTTGGGTGCAACTCAGTGCTGAATTTTATAGCTAACTCTATACAATTTGTCTTTTTTCGTACTTTTGGCTTGAACCAAAAGTACCAAAAGTTCAAGACTTTGGATACTTCACTAAAAATCAATTCATTTCACTGAAAATCTCCAAACTTGCTCCCTACGGTCGCTTCGGACAGTGGATATTTTCTGCGTTTCATTCATTGATTTTTTTAACGCTTCGTCTCCAAGGTCGGAGGCTCATTCTTGAAAATAACGACAATTTAAAATGGTTTAGCTATAAAAAGTAAAAAAAAAATGAAAACAGGACGATTGTTTCAACATCAAATGCTTGATTTTGATAATTTCCTCCAAATCCCAAATTTCTCTTTAAAAAATAGGTGTTTTAATAGGTTGATAATTAATGTAAAATGCAATTTTCAGTTTAATTTTGGCGTTAAAATAGCTGATAATCTTTGAATTGGCATATCTTTGCTAAAAATAGTTGAAAAACATCGTTTCGGCTAAAAAAATCGTATAAATTTAATTTTAAAAATATAAAAAAATATGACTACGACAATTAAACATCCTTATTTTGGTGAATTGGAGGCTGATAATGTTTCAGGACTTGGTTTTTGGGATTTTCCGTTTGATTTTCAGGGCGAACCTCTTGATGTAGCCCTTTGGGAAGTAGAAGAAAATAAAGGGATTAGCACCGAAAAACTTGATTTTTTCGCCGACTTTTTGAAGGACTTTGAGCATAAAAATCAGTTGGCTCGTCAGGCATTGCAAAATTATCTTAATGAAGACGATTATTACATCACTTTTCATAAAGATGATATGCAGTTGGTTGTTCCTGAGTTAGTTACTGATTTTGTGGAAGCGATGGTAATTAGCGGAATCGGCTGTTGGGGCGATGGCGTGATTGTGATAGACTATATGATTGACCCTGATGAAAGCGACGAAATTTTGGCAGTAAAATTTGACCAAACCGGTAACATAAAAATTGTTTGGGAAAGTTGAAAACACCCTAAAATCGTTTTGTAATTTTTATTGATTTAACGCTCATTTTATGCTTACTAAAATATTTGAAATCAACGATTTATTCGAATTAAGGCGATACCTGCTTTCGGTTGAAAATCAGGCAGCACTGCAAAAACAACTGCAAGAGGCATTTCTGCGATTTGCCCACTACCAAAACGCCGGTGAGTGGAACGCAGCGGTGCGGATTTGCGAGTGCTTGGCAATGGTCGGTTGGGGTGATTTTGAGCCACTTGAAGCCCTGCGAGGCAAGTTTTACAACGGCAGTTTTCAGACCTATTTTTTGAACGAATTTGGCGAGACGCGGTTTGTTTCGGCGGATTGGTCGAAACGGAAAACAGGGCTTACCATTTCAGAGGCTTTTTATTACGAAAGTCCCAACCAAATCAGCTCGTTAGCGTCAGGGCAATACGCTGTAAATGAGGATATTCAAGATGTTGCTTTGCAAAGCCAACGCAATTGGATTGCTAAAAATCCTATCCGAATTCGCCGAATTATCAGCAATTGTTACGAAAATTCGCGTCCTGTGATTGAGAGCTTATTCACTGATTTACAGCCCGAACTTAACCGCCAAATGCGACCTCAAAAATACGGAAACGCCCTCAATTATCTGTTTTTGACCTGCGAATTTAGCTATTTTGACGATATTTTTGTGAAAACCAATTTCATCATCGCCGAAACGGACAAAAAACTCACGTCCCAAAAGGCGTGGGAGCTGTTGCACGAACGATTTTCTGCCGAAGAAATCAAGGAAAACCGCTATTTTTTACGCAATCGTTATGAGTTGGGAGCTTTACGGAAAAACACAGGCAAAGCCGACATCGTTCTTCATTTTGAAAAAGAATTTAGCGACTTGCCCCACCAAGAACAAAAACAGAAAATCGCCGAGTATTTTTTGACCGCCCTAAATGCTTTCGCCCAAAAACAAAAGAAAATCCAATATGATTTTGATTTGATGATAGCTGATTTTGAGCGAATTATACAAGAGTGGCAAAACAAAAAAATTGGTTGAAAATCAGGCAACACTGCAAAAACAATTGCAAGAGGCGTTTTTGAGTGTAACTCAGTGTTGAATTTTAAAAACTAAAAAAATGAAAACAGGACGATTATTTCAACATCAAATGTTTGATTTTGATGGACTTAACGGACAAAAAATAACTCGCTTGGTTGCCGTTTATGAGGATGAATTTTCGGACAATGTGGTGATGGTTTATTTAAAAACCGAAAATCAGCCGTGGCATTCTTTCTTTTTGGAGCCGGGCTATGGTGCTTGGGAAAATTGGCAAGAGTTTGATTTAGAGGAAGATGACGGGTATTTTTATAGCGACAAAACCGATGATTTCCGACTTAAAAATGCGGTAATTGAGCGAATTTTCTGTACGCTTGACGAAAACGAAAATAGCCGGATTTCCATTCAATGTACTGATAATAAAATTATTACCCTAAAAACCGTAGGCGAAAAGGATATTTTGCAAATCTCAACTTTGGCAGAGTTTTGAACTTTGCCAAAGTTCGTTAAAAATCGCATCAAAATTACACTTCAAAAAAACTAAAAATATGACTGAAAAAACCAATGCACAGATGGCTTTTGATGAGGTTGTAAAAGCCGTTTACCAGCTCTTAAAACCCTTGGGATTTAAGAAAAAAGCCCTGAATTTTTATCGGCAAGAGGCTGACATCGTGCAGTTTATTAACATTCAAAAAAGCGTTTATAACAGTGGTGAACACATCACTTTTACGTTGAATTTGGGCGTTGATGTGGCAGGGAAAAAATGCACTTCCATTCACGATTTTGCCGTGCGTGAGCGTATTGGTGCGGTAAAAAATAGCGGTGATTTTTGGTATGAATTTTCCGATGAAAGTACTATCTTTGTCCGAAAACAAAAATACCAAGCCGAAAAAGACTTGTTAATCAAGGATATAACCGATTTTGTATTGCCGTTTTTTGAGCGATTTAAAACCCAAAACGACATTTAGAAATTAAACGAATTTTTTATGAAATATTTAGGCGAATTTACGGCAGAAGATTATGGTTTTGGCTTGATTGCCACGGACTTATTCACAGCATATTTGGCTGAAAAAAAATGCAGGGCTAAAAAATGATTTCCTATTTTGATAAAAAGAAGGAGGTGTTTTTTGACTTTATCAAAAATGGCAAAATTGTGCCTTTTTATCAAATTTCCCGCTTTGAATATTCTATTTTTATTGCCATAAATGACGAAAATCCGACACTGCCCACAGGCTGGCGAGAGGTGTATCGTTATGAAGATTTTTTTATGCAAGTGGGTGATTTACAAAAAGTTTGTTTGGCAAGTTTTTCGTATTTGGAGTATCATTTAGCGGGAATCAAAAAGAATATAACCGACAGATTTTCTGTAATCCCCACGGGAGCGGAGGGCGTTTTGGAGGAATACCATTCGGCTCGTGGATTTGATTTGCCCAAAGGCAATTATTATTTTGATTTAATCGGTTTGGAAAAAATAGAAAAAGGCAAACGAGAGAGTAAAAATTACGGTTTTGCTTTTGTTTTCCGCTCGGAAGAAAATGCTGTAAATCATAATTTTACAAAATGTAACAACGCCGATAATCAATATAAGTTTGACATCGTTTCACATCTGAAAAAATAAAATCCGTATAAAAACGATAGTAACAATTTTTAAGAAATGAAAAAACATCTTTTTTTAAAACTAAAAATGGGCATCATTGAGCAGTATGCGATGGTGGTCAAGAAAAAAGAGCTAAAGCATTGGGAGTCTTTGGGTTGGCGTACCTTTATGGAAATCGGTTTGCCCGAAGGTGATGATGAGGCGTATTTGTTGTACGGCAAAATCCGCAGGGGCGAAACACTGGTTTTCAATCGTCCGAAGTTGTTGAAAGATACGCCTTTTGATACGATTATCGGACTGACTATCAAGGGTTTTTGTACGCATTTAGGCACTTACGGAATGGGCGGGCCGGGCTTTTTTGGGTTGCATCTCAGTAATGGTGAGTACCTGACTTACGCCGTTTGGGGTGCGGACGATTATGTGCTGGTTGATGACCGCGTGGTGGCGTGTAACCCCAATTTGTACCACAAAACCAAACCGTGGGTTTCCAATTTTGGAGGCGATAACAACTGGGACGAGCTAACCGAATATATTTCAGAGAGTAAGATTGTTGATGTGGTGCTGAATGACGATGTTTGTCGTTTGATTTTACAAAAAGAAAAACGCACGATGACCCTTGAATTTGTCCGAAACGACCGCCGATTACCGCGAAAAACAGGACGCAAACGCAACGCCTACTCCAAAGGCACGATAGGCGATTACCTGCTTTTCCAACACGAAAACGCCACTTTAATCGTTTAGAATTTTAAGAATTTACTTAAAAAAGGAAAAAAATATGCTGACAGAAAATGTAATAAAAACCCTCGGTAAGGTCTATAAATCCGATGCGAGGCAATACGATTTGGACAAAAGTTTGTACCAGTATCAGTTGCCCCAAAATCTGACCGACAAACAAAGGCAAATCATCGCAGAGAGTGGTTTTTCGCTTAATAATATCGTTCATTATCAGCACGATACGGTAGTAAAACAACTAAAAGCAATTGCCGATACGCCCCATTTGGAGCAGAAAGTCAAACGCCTGTTTTTGAAAGCCGTTGGCGAGGGTTTTCATCGTGGGTTGCAACCTGTTTTCAGTTATTTTTTTGCCAAAAATATGCCCTTGCACACCTACCAACCGATGCCGAATGACGATGATGATGACGAAGACGAAATTCCGTGTAAGATTAGTGGTATTCCCTTGAAAATCTGGCATAACGACAGCGAAAATCGGTACGATTTGTACATCGGTTATTGTCGTTTGGGCGGTTATACCGAACTGCTTTTGGACTTGCAGGAAGTGCTTACTTTTGCCGATGAGGCGGTGAGTGAGGATTCGCTCCAAACCTTTCAGTCCCTCATCGAATTTATCAAACAAGCCGATACCGACGAAACGCCTTCCGCCTTGGAAAAACGCCTTTCACAAGCCAAATTATTGCCTAAAAGTACCTCTGTTTCACGCACTTGGCTCATTCAGATTTTGGCAGAATTGGGCATTTTACCCAACGCAATGGTCGAAAATTACAGCATTATGGACGCATTTTACTCGCACGAGTTGCGTGAAAAACAATACGAAATCTTGTTTGACAAAGCTCCGAACCACCGCGTAGAGGTGCATTTTCCGATTTCGGCGTGGCGAGGTGCTTTGGGCGTTGATGACCGCCGCGTTCAGGAATTTTTAAACGGTATTTAAAAATCATTAAAAATATGCAAAAATTACAAAGGCTTTTTAAAAATCATCACGATACCATTCATTTCGGAAAATCAGGCGTGGTTAAACCGCAGTGGATTAAGGAAGTAGAGGCAGAATTGGGCTTTGCCTTGCCAAAAAGTTATGTTTGGGCGATAACCGAATATCAATTCATTGATTTTAAGGGTTTTGGGGAAGTAAAGAGCATCGCTCCGCCTGAATTTCGAGAGGTGGCAGACAGCGATATTTTATACACCTATAAGGTAAATCTTGAAAATGGTTTTTTGAAAAATAATCAACTCTCGCTCTTGGAGTCGGACGAGGAGTTTTACTATTTTTTGGTAGAACCCAATCTTGACGACAACGAATATAAAGTGTATAAACGCGATTTGTATCTGACTGAAGATGTGCTGTTTGCCGATAATTTCACGGATTTTGTCGAAAAAATTATCGCTTTTCTCTGAAATTAAAATGAGAGAGTGAAAAATCATCGCGTGTCGAGGCTCTCGACCTTTGACAAAGTGCTAAAAACCACAAGATTGAGTTTAAAAAAAGGAAGATTGAGTAAAAAATAAAAGATAATCAACAAAATATAAAAAATATGACAACGAAAAAATTTGCCAAATATTTGGAAAAACAGTGCAAGGCGGTGATAAATTTTTCTTTAGAGCCGATGTTTGAGGATTATATCGCACAGGTCAATGGCAAACGCATTGGCGTGGCGTATAGCGACAAATTTTATGTGATGTACGCCCCTAAATCGGTGCGGTTCAAAGCGATAATGCCCGATGTCGAGCCTGTAAATCCGTTCGGTTGGGGGTATTACAAGCTGGTGGAAATCGAAAATCTGGATGACAGCGAAAAACTAAAAGAGCTTGTTATGGCGGTTTATAACGATCTGCACTTTGAAAATGAGTTTGTTATGGATATTGCTGCCTTGTTTTACAGCTATCAAAGTTATCCTGAAATCGTTGAAAAAATATACAATATGCACCTTACTTTTTTGCGTTTTTGCCACGAAAAAGGCTTGTTGCAGATGAATGTTGTGGATAGCCACGACCGCATTTTGAAAATGCACTTCACCAACGCCGACCTCACCGACAGCGGACAGCAAATCGTAGCACAACTACACAGAAAATGGCTGATTTACAACGATAAGAACGACAATCGCACCCCAATCCGCCTAAACGATGTCAAAAAATTAGAGAAATTTTATCAGGAGTTGGTGTGATTGGGAGAGCTGAAAATCTTTTTTCTTACGATGAACAGACATTAAAATGCCCAATTCCCCCCCCCCAAAAAAAAAATCCGTATCTTTGCAACCTATTAAAAACGAAGACTATGCACTTTAAACCATCAAACAGAGTTTATAAAACCCAAGAAATTCAAGGGGTTTCGGTGGCGGCGTTCATTGAAAACGGCGGTTATCATTTCACCGATTTGGACATTTACGAAAACGGACGCGTATATTGCTGGAATTTCCACGATTTTGAGATTTTTAAGCAAGAAGTAAATGACGAATGGGTGGTTTTGGAAGTGCCTGAGGGTGAGGATATTCGCATATTTGATTTGGGAAGTTGGAAAATCAAAAATCCGCAGTGGATTTTCACCAAGAAAACCTTTATCGCCTATGTGGAGAGCCTCATTCGTGAGATGAATCCGCAGTGGACGAACATCTATACCTACACCGAGAAAAAAATCAACGGTATTACCATTGGCGAACATGGAGAAGGAACTGTTTTTAAGGAAGTTACGGGTACAAATGGCTTTCGTTCCCAAAAAATTAATGCCAATAGTTTTAACTTATTTTACGAAGAATCAGGCGTTTATAACTTGGTGAAAATCATTGTTTTTGCCGATTACACTTTGCAAATCACTCGCCTTGAAAATCCGCTGGAAATCAGTTTTGATGAGTTTAAAAAATTGATTAAAACCAAAAAACTCGTTACCAATCCGCCTAAAAACGCACAGGTAACTATCTATGGATTAGGGAGTTTCACGATTGACGAGGAAAATTGGAGCGGAAACATCAAAGAAAAATTAGGCGAAACCGAAGAAATTTTTAGAAAGCTCAACAACGAGCCGACTTTGTTCGAGTTGTGCAAAAAAGCCTTCACCGATTTTAAGGAAAATCCAACCACCGCCAATCAGGAAAAATTACGCCTTGCCTACGAGCAAGTGCCTGAACATCAGCGGAAATACTTGGGCGATATGGATACCAAAGACACCGAAATCCGTATGATTATTTACGGAAAACAGGAGATTGAAAACTGGTCGCATTACCAAATTGCCAAAAAGTTGGGCGAACCGCTGCCAAACATTGAAATTCCACCGATTACAGACGATGAAGCGTAGGGAACAAAGTCCGCACTGCGGAGTATGTGAATATCCGTTCCACCGAAAACCATAACCAACTTTGCCAAAGTTTTAAAACTTTGGCAAAGTTCTTGCACATTACAAAAATTATCGTATATTTGCACCGAATTACAAGAAAATTTGTCTAACCTAAAAAAAAACACGAAGTAAAATGCTAAATATCAGTCAAAATACCTCAGTTTGTTTGCCATCGTTGGTGGCACGGCTTCGTGTTGTTGCATATTCTTAGAAAAATAGTATAACGAAATATCAAGACCCGAAGTCAGCAGATTTCGGGTTTTATTTTGTTGATAATGAACCTCTTTTAGCACTAAAACAAAATCGTTGTAGCAAAATAATTTCCGGAAATTTTTAAAAAATTTTTGAATTGTTTGACGCTTATTAGCCTCAAAACATTTTCAGATAAACACTTAAAAATCAGAAAAATGGGAAATTCATTTATAGAAAACTCGCGTCTTCGGTCGCGACGAACAAGAATACGCATCGCCAAGGAAGACGAAGAAAAATACATACGAAAAATTGAAAAACGATACAGGGAACTCTGGCGAATAAAACAGGAAATGCCCCTTGTACCGCTCGAAAAACCTTATCAGAAGGGCTTTGTGCGGTCGTTCGTGTTGCGTGATGATGTTGCCAAAAGCAAAATGGCGGACTTTTTTCAAGGGATTTTAGATAAAATTAACACTTGGCAATTTTCCGACAGCCGAAAATTTCAGAAGCGAAGACGAAGAAAAGGCAAGAAGATTTATGTCCCTCGTGAGCAGCGCCTCGAACGCATTCCCGCCTATCAATTTCCTGTTTACGGAAGGCGAAAATTCAGCGAAAGGGAACAGGCGTATTTCGTGAAAACCAGCTCGTATCGCGTGGTGAACAAGAAAATTTATACCGATTATTATTACGAATTTTGCGACCCTTGGCGATTTATTTTGCGTGTAAAACCTTATATTATAACGCATTACAAACCGCTTGACCTTGAAGTGGAACGCGAACTTGCCCAAGTGAGTGCCTATTTGGACAGCGACCGTGTCCGGGGTATTTTGCAGCGAAAAGTGTATTGCCGCCGTGGTGCGTGGAAATTTGTTGAAAAGAAAATCAGTAAAGCGAAATACAGGTACAATCCACTGAAAAACAATAATTTATCAAGAATGAAACTTTCCGCCACGGAAATCGCCTCCATTTTTGAAGAAGAATTTTAGTAATTTTGTAAAATAATTAAAAAATACTCAAAAACTGCCTTACTTTTGCGGTTAATTGTGTATTTTATTCAAAAATAATGTAAATATGACTGAAAACAATAACAAATCATATCTCAAACTTTTGAGGTTCAGTGGGGAAGAATTATATCCCATAGAAAAGGCTACTTGGCATTTTTATGAAGACGAGGACAATGAAAATGAAAATGCCGTGTGGTTAGAAATTGGATGTGAGTCGGGAATCCAATTGGCAGAAGACACAAAAGAACTGGATCAACAACCTTATTGGGAATTAACTATCCGTAAGAAAAACTTGCAAAAAAGTGATTTAACGGCTGGATTTAGGTGCGAAACGGAATATGACATCGAAGAGTCACTTTTCCAGTATTGCGAATGTGAAGAAACAGAGGATACTTCCGTTGAAATATTGGATAGAGAAGGCTCTCGTATTTTATTTCGTATTGAAGGGGAAGTAACAGATGTAAATTATTACGATGGCTCAAAACCAGCCAATAAAATTATTGTAGAGGCTTGGTTTGATGAAGATTAGCCCTATAAATTAAAAAATATATTTTTGTAAGACAATTTAAAAACGCCCCAGAGTTCTCCTCCTTGGGAGGAAGTCCGCGAGAGCGGAGTATGTGGAATAAGGGGAAGAGGAATCTATGAAAAAACCATTCACACTTGAAACCGCCCTTGAAGCCGTGAGCGAACGCTTTTGCAAGGGGCATCATTATAAGTATCAGCCTGTTACCGATGCGATGGTTGAGCATATTTGTCAGGTGAAATCGCTGGTGAATTTGGGCTTTATCGGCACACAAATCACCGATGCGTCTTTGGCGTATATGGCTACGCTTCCCAAACTCAAATTGTTGTTTTTGGAGGAAGACAAAAAGATTACAGGCGAGGGCTTTACGCATTTTTTACAGCACCCGAAACTGGAACATTTGGGGCTGGACAAAACCGCTGTGAACGACGAAACGCTCAAAATCATCGTGCAAATTCCGAAGCTGAAATCAGTGTCGCTCAAAGGCACAAAAGTAACTTTTGACGGACTGATGGCGGTGGCTTCCTGCCGAAAAATCAACTTTTATCTGGACGGCTCTTTTTCGCCCGAAGAGATAAAAACCTTTCAGCAAGCCCAACGCAACGCGGGAAAAAAGAAACTCGCTGTAAATCAAGACGATTTGGCTCACAACACCCAGTTGCTTCTTGCCTTTTTTGAGGAAATGACCCAGTGGGAAGCCTTTGCCTCTCAGGAAGATAGCTCCAAAAGCTGGGAGGAGCGTCGCACGGAGGTGCAGGAGCGTTGCCGAGCCATTTTTGCCAAATATTGCACCGACAAAAAACGCAGTGGTTACCGCCCTGATGCCATTTCGTATTCGATGATGGAAGGCGGTACTTACGGTAGTCATAAAATCATTGATAGCGAACAAGTTACCAAAAACAAAATGTACATTTACACCCAAGACAAACAAGGAACGCAACATCGGTTTTTGTGGGTTCGTAAAGCCGATTTGTGGCTATTGGACGATGCTCAAATCCATTTTGGGGGCAACTGGACAAAAAGCGGATTGTAATCCTAAATTTCAATTATATTTGGTTTAAAAACACGTTTCAAGGCTCCTAACAAAGAATTAAAAAGGATTGATAATGAATGAAATACGCTGTAATTGGTGCGAAAAGGACGATTTGTATCGCCAATATCACGACACCGAGTGGGGAAAGCCCGTCTATGATGATGCCACGATTTTTGAATTTCTGGTGCTGGAAAGTTTTCAGGCGGGACTGAGTTGGCACACCATTTTGAAAAAACGACAAGGTTTTAAGCTAGCTTTTGATAACTTTGATTATCGGAAAATCGCCCAGTATGACGATGAAAAAGTAGAAAAATTGATGCAAAACGAGCAAATTGTCCGCAATCGATTAAAAATTTTGGCAACTATCAACAATGCACGGCGTTTTATGGAAATTCAGCACGAATTTGGCTCGTTTTCCGCGTTTATTTGGCAGTTTGTGGGCGGAAAACCGATTATAAACTACCCCAAAACGCTATCGGAAGTCCCTGCCACGACCGAAATTTCCGACAAAATCGCCAAAGAATTAAAAAAACGAGGCTTTAAGTTTCTGGG
>NZ_JAUNKD010000011.1:0-64511 GCF_030532915.1 Capnocytophaga sp. | reverse complement strand
AAATTTCCGACAAAATCGCCAAAGAATTAAAAAAACGAGGCTTTAAGTTTCTGGGTTCCACCGTGATATATGCCCATATGCAAGCAACAGGAATGGTCAATGACCACCTCGTGGATTGTTTTTGTAAATAATTAAAAATCAATAAAATATGCGACCGATTATCGATTTAATTGACAATCATTTATTTAGTTTTGAGCCGATTTCGGCGGTGGATTGGAAAATGCTGACCGATAAAGACCAAGCCGAGGCGTTTCTGTATAATGATGATAATGAGACGGTTTGGCTGGATTTACGCGAGAAAAACGATTTGGATTGGACTTTTCCGCGTGATAGTCAGGAAACCGAATGGAAAGTTTTGCAGAAGGACATTTTGGAGGCTTTGCAAAAGGCTGGTTTTGAGGCGTATTACGATGAGGTGGAATACGATTTGCTCAATTGTTACCTGAATATCAAGCACAAACAAAATAATCCGCTGTGGAATCAGGTGTTTAAGGCGTACCGAAAAGGGGCGTTTCCGTGCGGTTGGCAGGGTGCATATCCCAAAGGAAAATTGGTGGTTTTTCATCCGAAATACCAACCCGATGCGGTGCAAAAATTGCAGGATTTGGTCAGCGATTTTTTTGAAAAATGGGAAGTTTTACCGCAAAATCCGTTGATTTTGGAGCATTTTTATCCGTTTTTTGCCGAAAATGCCGAAATTCACACCGATACAGACGAGGAATACATCGGATTGGAAAAAATCAAGGTGTTTTATCAAAAAATAGTCCAAGAAAACAAGGAAATTAAGTGTTTATGGCAAAAACAACGCACCAACAACAAAAATTATTTTGAGGTTCGCGTAGGTTTTGTGCTGAAAACCAAAAACGGAGCCATCAAATCCGAAACCAGAACGATGGGTTTTGATATTCAAAACGATAAAATCCACCGTTTGGAAATCGTCAAGTAGGGAACGGATATATCCGTTCCTCCGTAAATACGCAATTCATTGCGTATCGCAAAATCCACCGTTTGGAAATCGTCAAGTAGGGAACGGATATATCCGTTCCTCCGTAAATACGCAATTCATTGCGTATCACCGAAAGCCTCGACAGGCAATTTTGATGCTAAAAACAAAAATAACGACACAGATACACAAAAATTACCTATTTTTACAATCTGAAAAACAAACAAAAAATATACAAACTTATGATTTTCAAAAAATTACTTACCACAGACGGACTTACCACTAAACAAATCAAAAGCATAGAGTCGTTGGACAAAAAATTCTCCAAAACCAGTGCCGCCAATTTGGAAAAAGCCAACGAATTGCTGTTTAGTCTGTTGTATACCAATAACTTAACGGCGGTGAATACGCTTCTTGATTTTATGACCGAAATTCCGTTTAACGGCAATTTTAATCAATGGACTTTTGTGCAGCCGAGCTATGCCTTGCGTTATTTTTTGAGTGATGACGAGGCGGAAAAGGCTAAAATTTCGCAGTATCTGACTACCGAGGTGCGTTCGGAATGGGACGATGACGACGACCACGCCAAATTTTTGCAAAAAAAGCGTGACGGAATGCTCGTACAAAACAGTTTGGAGCAGTTGGAGCGTTACAATACTTCTGAAAAAGAGGAGTTTAACTGGCGAACACTGGTGCTGATTCGCTATTTGGAATTGTTGGCAATCGGTGCAACAGGAAAAATCGATGAAGCTACTGTTTTACAGCAAATTAACGAAAATATCGACCGCCAACGCCTCTTGTTTGAGAAATTCAGTAAAAAATAAAAATGCAGAACAAATCACCCAAAATCAGGCTTGAAATCGTTCCGACCGGCAAGTATTTTCATTTGATTGTTTTTAAAAATGAAGAGATATTGCGGCATTTTGTGGCTTATGGTGAGGCGGAATGCGAAAAACTCAAAAATTCGCTGGAACAAAAAATACATCGTGGCGATTTTGCCCATCAAAAAACTTTTCGCGAAAAGGTGGCTCGTTATGTGCAAACCAATCATTTACAGAGTTTTATGAACAAAACCAAATGGAAAAAATTGCGTGAATCGATGAATGCACTGGAACACAGACCTGCTTTTATCGTCAAATATTTCCTGAATGAGGAGCAGGAAACACCTGACTTTGAGGGTATTCCGCGTTATGCAGGTGATTGGTCGGAAGATTGTTTTTCAGCAAGTTTCGCGATAGAATGGCTTAAAATTCACGCCAAATTTAGGATGTTTCAAGGGTATTTATTGCCTGATGCCGTTGCGGATTTTTCCGATGTGATACAAGCTGCTTTGGAAAAACACCACATTCCGTACGAAAAACAAGGCGATATTTTTACGATTTTTGGGTATAAACAATAAATTTGCTTTTGATACACAACACGAAAGAAATATTTAGATTCAAAAAGAACGCATTTAGGAGCGTTTTATATCGGTGGAGTTCAAAAAAAGCAATTAATCTATCAGGAAAGCATAATATTAAATGTACATAAAACGATGACCAAATTGATTGATTATCAAGAAGAAAATATTTTTAGAGGAGCGAAATTTAGATGTAAAGGGGCGTATCCTTATGAAAATATTGTAGATTTTTTGCTTTGTGATTTATTCGGAGAGTTGGGGCTTGTTGTTTGTACGGGCTATAAAGCTGGTTTGGTTTTTTGTGTATTTCCGTCAGAGGCACTTTCAAAAGATAAGACAACCTTTGCCATTGAAACACAGTGGTTAAAGGAAAATTGGCACAAATGGGGATATTTTGAATGTCCGTTGGAGGAAGTTTTAATTTTATAAAATAGGGAATTTTCCAAATATATCAATGTCCCTATGTGGGTCATTTCTAATGTTTAGTTGTTGATTATCAATTCATCGGAGGGCAAAAAATATTTTGCCCTTACAAAGGAAATGCACGTTTTGGACGAAAAATATTCCTATCCGTTAGGTTTAGGACTTTTTATCGAATACGAGAAAGGTTAGCGTAATTTATGCAGAAAAATTTTGTTTTTTTGTCGGTAGATAGCATTCAGAAAAATCTTATTAAATAGTTGAATATCACAAAATAAAATCACTTTTTTATATGAAACTTATATTAAAAACACGCGTAATGAAAAGATATTTTTTAGCTGTAACATTTTTACTTTTCTCGATTTCAGGCTTTGCACAGAAAAAAAAGAAACAAGATACAGCATTACCGCCACCGATACCAAAGGCAATGGAAGTTCCTGAATTTGAAAAACGAGAAGCAGGAAATAACCAACATTATGAGGAATATCCGCATATTGTTACGACAGATATGGGCAGCCCAGCGACCATAAATATTACGAAAACAAACGGAGAAACAATTCGACTAAATGCTTTTGAGGATTTAAAAAAAATCAATTTCTCTGAATTGAAAAGTCTTAGTTTGGAAGCCAATTATTCAAGGACAAAAGCAAAATTAGAGGCTCGTTTTTTGCAAGAAATATTAGAAAAAGGGTCGCAATTAGAGCGTTTGGAAATTCGTCATTTTGAAATAGAAAGTTTTCCTGAAATTAAAAAGCCTAACAACGTTCTGAAAAAACTCGAATTAAAGAAAAATGAGCTAAAAATCTTACCTCCAAGCATTTCAAACTTAGTTGCTTTGGAAGATTTTGCCTCTTATTACAATCCTTTGGAGGAGCTTCCCGATACTTTTTCGCAACTTAAAAATTTAGAAAAATTAAGTTTAGAGGATGCAGAATTTTCCGCATTTCCGAAGGAGGTTTTTGGTCTGAATAAGTTGTCTGTTTTGCATATTTCAGGCAATTATAAAGGAGAACGCAAAATAAAGGAAATCCCTGATTTGTTTGCACAATTACCGGAACTTAAAGAATTTATAGTTACACATTCGTTGCTTTCTACCTTGCCAAAATCCATTTCAACACTGAAAAAATTGAAAAAGGTGGACTTTTTGCGCAATCAATTTAATGATTTTCCAGAAGTTTTGGCATCGAATCCGAATTTAAAAGATGTTTCTTTTTCAAGCAATCCGCTTGATTGGAATAAATTTACGGCTTCCATCAAAAAAATCAAATGGAGCGGATCACTTTCATTAAGTGGAACAGGATTTTCTAAAAAACAATACGAAGAAATACAAAAAATGCTGCCCAAAATCAATGTTTATTATGATGAAATGAATGACTAAAATAAAAACAATTACCAATAAGGCATTAAAAGAGGGGCAGAAAATTTAACCAAAAAATGCGATTAGAAAATCAGGTAAATAACAGATTTTCAATGAACAAATAACAATGAATAATGTAGGGGCGAATTGCAATTCGCCCTTATTGGTTGATTGTGAGGGAAAATAGATGTTGTCGCTACACACGAAGTTTCCAAAAACATAACTTTGCCAAAAATTGCGTATCTTTGCAGAGTCTCGAACGAATACAGATGATAGATGAAAGCACAAAATATGAATTACAAAATATCATTGAAGGAGATGGACTTTCTGGCACAACAACTCTTATCAAAGCAGTCCAGCGTTTCCTTAGAGAAAATGAAAGCACAAGCCAAGAACATTCGCAATCAAAGTCTTTCAAAAACCAAGAAAAAAATAAACTGATTGGTTTTATCGAAGAAAATCGGCTGTGGTATGATACGGATATAAATCCTGCTCATTATATTACGGAAGGAGCAGAGCAAAAAGTGTATTTTTTTGATAGGGATTATATCATAAAACTAAATAGTGGCATTTTTTACGAAAAATGGTTAGATTATTTTAATAGTTTGCTTGTTCATAACTATTTTTTCAAATCAACCGCTTACATCTTATTGGGTTTTAAACTTATTGATAATGAATTGTTTGCTGTGGTGAAACAGCGGTTTGTCGAAGCAAATGAATCGACAGATTTATTAAAACTCAAAGAATTGTTAGAATATAATCATTTTAAAAATATCCGTAATAATGATTACATACACGATGATTTGGGATTAATATTGGAAGATTTACACGATGAAAATGTGCTGACAAAAGACAATATTTTGTATTTTATCGATACCGTTTTTTATTTAACAGAAAAATTCTATCAGAAATCAGGTAAATAACAGATTTTCAACGAACAAATAACAATGAATAATGTGGGGGCGAAAATTTTTCGCCCTTATTAGTTAAATTGTTAATGTTCTATGTTTTTTAAAGTCCAACTTTTTAGAAGTTCCAAACTTCTAAAAAGTTTTTTCAAAGGTAAAAACAGCCGTTCCGAGCCTTTTACTATTTAGCAACACGAAATGAATTATTTTTGTAATTTTGTAAGGGGAATGCGAAATGTTGTTACGTTATGGATAAAGAAAAATTATTAGACAAGGTAGGTTGGATAACTCAAATGGAAAAAATCCCACCTTTAACAGAAGAATACAAAGAATCGTGGCGTAGATTTTTTGCAAATTACGTTACCTTTTTACAGAATAATAATTTTACAACTCGTAATATTTTGGAAGAAGGACAAAAGGTAACTGATGATATTGCAATCAAATATGGAGACCTTACACCAGAGGGTTTTGAATTTTATAAATTTGGAATTATGAAATGGATTGCAAAATACGACCGAGCCAAAGATAAGGACAAGGCAATGAACGATTTTGCTTTTATTGAAAAGAAATTAAACGAGTTTAGAGAATAACAAACCTAATTTTTTTTAAAACCTATGTCCCTATGTGGTTAAATAAAAGTAAAATCGTGAAGAAAAACAGAGAAACATCGTTAAATTTCATCGTTAAAGAATTAGATATTAATTCAAAAGAATATTGGGACGAAATAATTCAAATTACCTTTATTTCAGATGAAAATTATATAGCAATAAGTCGCTTATCTTATCAAGATGAAATTTATTTTGAGTTTAACGACCAAACAAATTTTATTTATGCTTATTACAAAGACATAACTTTCCTTTTGGAGGAAAATATTTTGTCAGTTTACATACTGAACAACATCAAAAGAAGTGTCGATGTAGATAGTATAATCATTGATTTAAACAATTGTAATCTTTCGCAAATAACAAAAGCTATTGAGTATTTAAAAATGAATGTATAATTTGGTAATCCCCAAAATACGCTCTTACTCCCTCTCCTTGGGAAACCTAACGAAGTGGTTCAACGACACCTATAAGGTAAATAAAAACAAGGAGTTAGAGGGCTGGGGGAGAGGATTAAAAAATATGAACACAAATACTATTTGGCAAAAAATCATTGCCATTATTAAAGACATCAATCCGAAGGCGTACCAAAGCCTCAATCCACCTGCCACCGATGCTGAAATCGAGCGGTTGGAGCGTGAGGTGGGCGTGCCGTTGCCCGAGAGTTTTAAGGCGTATTTAAAAGTCTGCAACGGACAGCAACACAATGATTATGAATATCTTTTGCTCGGTTACAACGCTTTTTTGTCGGTCGATGAGATGATTGCATCTCGGCAGTTGCAACTGGATTTGTTCGCCGATGAAGAGCCGATTGACCACCTTGCCGAAAACAAAATTAAACCTGTGATTTGGGACAAAAATTGGCTTCCTTTTGCCAATTACGAAGGCTCATCGATGCTGATTTTGGACTTCAACGCAGGAAAAAACGGCAAAAACGGACAGGTTTTCACCCACTTCCCGGGGGCTGATTTTGAGGCAGATGAGGTTGTTATTGCCGATTCGTTTGCCGAGTTTAGCCAAAAAGTATTAACTTCGCTACAAGAAAAAAATTACGAAATCCTTGATGATGTGATTATTATGGATTTTTTGTAATAAAAAACGAAGAAAAAATGACGCTTATTCAAGAATTGCAAAACATTGCAAAAACAGCAGAATTTCAGCAGCTTACGCAAAAGTTGGCGGACAAACATCAGGTGCAATTGTATCCCAATATCAGTTTGCAACAATACAACATCATCGCGGATTTGTTCAAACTTGCGGAAGTGGCGGTCGGCACGGCTTACGATTATTTGCTGAAAAACGTCGATTTGGTTACGCTTTTTATGATTGAACCTGCCAAAAATCAACCGCAAAGCACTGATGAAGAAGAAGATGAGGACGATAATGTGGTTTATTTGGGCTATTCGCCTTTGCAGTGGCTCGTGGCGAGTATGGAGCTGATTTTGATTGAGGAAAATCGTTTGGCAGCCTTTCATAAGGCACATCGCTGGTCATCGGCAAAGACGACCAAAGAGAAAATGGCGGATTATCAGCGTGTTATGGCACTGTTGCGAGGCGAAGAAATGTTGCCGAAAAAAGCTCAAAAATCCGAAAAATCGACCCCAAGTCAAAAAATCATTTTGGAAAGTGTAAGGCAAATTACTGAAAATCAATATGAAGCAATTTCGGTTTTATGGGGAAAATCGGTAACCGCAAACATTGAAAGCGAGGCATTTTCCGAAAAGGATTTGCTTAAAAATCTGCAATGGATAGAAGATAATCAGCAGAAAATCAAGGATTTTGCGTTAAACGCCGAAAATTTTGTCGATGGTTTTAACGCTTGGGCGGAAAAGGAAATCGCCAAAAAAGAAAAAGCTAAACTTTTTGACGGCACGACACTTACGCAAATAGCGGATTATGAGGATATTGCAAAAAGTATTTTCATCAGCGGACTGGAAATTTCCTTCATCGAGGGCAAGTTGGACAGCATCGAGATAGACCTTGCCACCTCGCCCGATTATTTTGGCGGACATACGCTCAGCCTTGAAATCAACGCGAAAAAACGCTTGATTTTCAGCGGAATGAACGGATAAATTTTATAAAAGAAAAATGGAAAAAATCATACAAATAACCTCAGGCAGAGGGCCTTTGGAGTGCCAGTGGGTGGTGGCAAAAGTGCTGAAAATCTTTTTGGAAGAAGCCAAAGAGCAGGGCATCGAACCACAAATCATTCACCGCGAGGAGGGAGACGAAAATTTGACCCTAAAATCGGTTACGATTTTGCTTAAAGGTACTGATTTACAAGGATTTTTGGGGAATTGGCTCGGCTCGGTTTGTTGGGTGGGCAAGTCCACTTTCAGGAAGTTTCACCAACGGCAAAATTGGTTTATCGGCGTGTTTGAATTGGCGATGTCGAGCAAGTCGGATTTCCGCGAAAGCGATATTTCGTTTCAGATGGTGCGGTCGCAAGGTGCTGGCGGACAGAATGTTAATAAAGTAAATTCGGCGGTTCGGGCAACACACGAGCCTTCGGGAGTGAGCGTTTTTGTGCAGGATACGCGTTCGCAACTGGAAAACAAGAAGTTAGCCATTGTGCGGCTCAAAGAAAAACTGCAACTCGCCGAAATCGAGCAGCTCAAACAACAGGCTCAAAACCAATGGAATAACCACCAGCAAGTAGCACGAGGCAACGCCGTTCGCACTTTTACAGGCACGGATTTCAAACGCAATTTCGTAGATAAATCCTACAAAAAAGAACGAGCCAAAGGCAAAAGAATTGATTTTGAGGAATGAGGAATTTTCCCAGTTGTTGATACTTTTATCGTATATTTTGTGAATTGTGAGGACAAAACAACATTGGAAACACATTACCAAAAAGGAATATGTCTCCAAAATTGTTTTTTACCAAAAAATACCGGCTGTCTATGTTTTTTTGTGCATTGCCATTTTAGAGTCGGTTGTTATGTAAGTGTTTTATTGTCAATGAATTACCTAAACAAGATTCTTTCGGCTTTCCATTTTGAAATGAAAGCGGGTTTGGAGACTCCGGTTTTTTGAGCGTAAAAATAGGTTTCAACTTCATTTGGGTTTCCATCGGAGGCTTTTTGTTCACTGATGTAACCTTCCATCGGGTCGTTAAAAAATGTTTCGGACAGAAAATTAATGTCGTATTCCTTGATAATGAGGCTTGTATGTTCTTCCATCGGAATCATATCCAACGCCCATTGCGCGTATTTCACGTTGTTTACGTGTCGGTTTACGTCCAAATCACTTACTTTTACGTTAAATTTTGAAGCCAAACGCATTGTGTCGGGTAGGGCAATACGCTCGGTTTTGAACCTTAATCCGCCATCGGTGCGAGGCATAAAAAGATGCTGATTTTCAGAAATATCAATCGGTTTTCGTGTGTTGATGTCGAGCGTTATCCACGTGCTGGCACATTCGCCTATTTTCTTTTCGCCGTGAAAAAGTTCAAATTCACGAAAGGCATACACGCCTTGCACGGGCAGAGACCACGTTTTGATGGTTACTTGTTCGTTCCATTTGGGATACTCAAACATTTTGAGTTTTTGTTGGGTTAATGCCCAGAAAAATCCTTTCTGAATCAGTTCTTTATATCCAAAACCTAAATGCGAGGCGTGTTCGGCAGCGATGTCTTGCAACATACCTAAAACGCCGTATAGCCCCAAGCGGTTGTTTAAATTGATTTGCGTGCTTCGTACTTTGTAATTTTCTGTAAAGATGCTTTGCATTGTTAAAGTGTTCCGTTTTGCATTTTTGTTAGTGTTTCTTTGATTTCGTCTTCGGTGCCTTGATTGTAAGTTTGCGGGTCGTTGGTTATGATTTTCACGGCTTTTTGCTGTTTTTCAATGGCTTCTGCTTTATTTCCTGAGTAATAGAGCAAATGGGCGTAAGTGTCTAAAATATACGGACTGTCAGTATCGACCTCCAAAGCGGTTTCCACCCATTTGATAGCCTCTGTAAGCCATTTTGTATCAGAAGAATGCGATTCAACTACATTCCAAGCGGCATTGTTACAATTATTGGCGAAACTTTTTTTGTAATAGCTCCATTCATTATAATCCGATTTATACAACGGATACATTTTATCAAGCGACAAAATGATGTTAGACGGCTCGGCGGAAACCATTTTTTGGTAATAATCCGAAAAATGAGAAAGGTATTCTTGCGGATAATATTCTTTCAAAAAGGCTTCAAATTCAGTGTACAGCGATAAGTTTTTCTGTTGTTCTTCCTGATAAATTTGCTTTATTAGGGGGCGTAAATCGGGTGAATCGGCAGCCGCTTGGTTTAGCATTGCAGACACTTCGTACGGATAGAAATTAATTTCGTGTTTGTACGCACTGATTTCGTCGTAATTGATATTGTTGTTGTGTTCAACAATGGCATCGTTGTGTTTGAGCAGGTAACGAATGGCTTTCAAATCGGTATTGTTCATTGGTTTTGCCTTTCCGAACATTTTTTTGCCATACGTTTGGTCATCATATGCCTGATAATTTTTACTCAAAACCACTGCATAGGTAACGCTCAATTTGGTGTCATTTTGGTGGGCTTCAACCATTTTTTTCCATTGTTTTTCAGCTTGTTCAGGCGTAGTTTTTGATTTGTACACGCTTTCTTTATTGCTCAATGAGTTGAGGTAATATGCCCAATAATCGGCGTCGTAATTGTCTTGATTTTCATCGTTTTGTGTTTTTTCTTCCGCTGAAAAATGATACGCTGCATAAGGAATTTCGGCATTTAAAAGCGTAAAGAAAGCATTTTCCAACTCTTGTATGCCGGCTTTTTTATCCGAAAGAATATCGTCCGTTTTTTTTGCGGAATAAATCCCTACAAGTGCTTTTAAAAAATCATTTGCCGGACTGATTTTTTCTGTCAAAGTTTCCATCGGATTGGCTTCGTGGTAGAGTACATCGCCTGTTCCGCTTAACAAAACAAGCTGATTTTTAGGGCTTATGCTTTTCTTTCTGAGCCATTTTTCATCTTTTTTATCGGCAAAATAAAAATCAACCAAATCATAGGTTTCCAAATCGTAGGTGTAATAACGCAATTCGGTTTCGTAATTTTTAAGCAGCTGGCTGAAAGCTTCTTTTGCCTGCTGGGTTTGCTCGGGTTGATAGAAAACCAACAAAGGTTTATTGCTTTTTTTGGCAGATTTTAAGGCTTCGGAAAGGGAATTTTTGACCTCCAATTTGATGCGTGTTTCAACAGCCATCGTTGTTGAATCACTGGTTTGATAATCGTATTCATTGTCAAAAAACTTTAAATGTTTCCAGTTTTTAATTTCTTGAATATCAGTGTTTTTTATGGTTTTTTTATTGTTTTCAGGCGTGTTTTTGTAAAGCGAAACGGCATTGCTTCCAAAAAAATCATTGATGTATAAGGACTCTTTTTCAGGATTGTACAATCCGGTTGCTTTCGTGTGAATTGAGTACAATCCGGAAAGGGAGAAAAACACATCAACCGAACGCACATCATTACCGATGGGATACTTTTCAACGGTAACACTTTTTTCGGTTTTTCCGCTATTTAACGGCGATGATGAAAGCGCATTTACCAAATACAAATTCGCCGTTTTAGGAATTTGAAAATCACCCAATTCATAAACAAGTTCTCCGTTTTGCGTTTTTACAGGGAGGTCATTATTTGCAGGCGTGATTTCTTCGGCTAAATTAACATATTTTACTTCGCCGTTTTGTTCGTATCCCAAGTAAAAAAAAGCTAATTCAGATAAGTTATATCCTGATTTAAAATTGATTTGTAGGGAGTCTGTTGTTCCTTTTTGTTTTTCTTCAACGATAAATGATGGGATTTTATCAGGAGAAAATTGCACCTTTCCGCCTGATTCAGAAGTGTATTTTCCAGTGAAGAGCAACAGCTCAAACGTGCCGTCATCATTTAATTTCAGTTTAAAATCATTTCCCAACGTACCGGAATGATAAATCCCTTGCACATTATCAGTCTGAGCCATTGCCCACAACGGGGATAGCAGCAATAAAGCAATACTTATTTTTTTCATATCAATGCAGTTTAAGCGACAAAGTTATGAAAAAAGCCCAAAAGTGAAAAATAATTAGAACGGAATTCTTTTTTTGATTAAGGAAGTGTTTTTGTGGTATAGGTTACGCCTAAAAAACAAAATTCCTCAAAAAAATTGAGGAATTTTTATGTTTTGAAAATAATGCCAAAGTGATTACATTGAGCGTTCTACGTCTTTATCGCCTCGTCCTGAGAGATTTACGACAACTAATTGATTTTTATTTTTCATCAATTTTACAGCCAATGCCACGGCGTGTGACGATTCAATTGCCGGAGTGATACCCTCCAACTCCGATAGTAATTTAAAAGCTGCAACCGCTTCATCATCGGTAACCGAATGGTAATCAACCCGTTTAATATCTTTTAAATAAGCGTGTTGCGGACTAATTCCCGGGTAATCCAAGCCTGCGGCAATTGACTTTGAAGCTACGGGCTCGCATTTTTCATTGGTTAGGCAATATGAATATGTACCTTGAAAAACAATAGGTTTGCCGTAATTAAGTGTGGCTGCGGTGTTGTTTTGTTGGTCTTGCCCGCCACCTTCGGCACCGTAAATGGCAACTTGCTTGTCTTCCAAAAAGGAAGAAAACAAACCAATGGCATTTGAACCTCCTCCAACACAAGCGATTAGCCCATCCGGCAATCGTCCTTCTTTTTGTAAAATTTGTTGCTTGGCTTCATTGCCAATCACGCTTTGAAAATACCCAACCATTTTAGGATACGGATGCGGACCAACGTGCGAACCTAACAAATAATAACTTTCCGGATTTTCAATATAATACCCCAAAGCGGCATCAACGGCGTCTTTTAAGGTTTGGTTTCCGTTGGTGCAAGCTACCACTTCGGCTCCGAGCAATTTCATTCGTTTTACGTTAAGTGCTTGGCGTTGTATGTCAATGGCACCCATAAAAATTTTGCATCGAAGCCCCAAAAAGGCGCAAGCCGTTGCGGTTGCCACGCCGTGTTGCCCTGCTCCGGTTTCGGCGATAATTTCGGTAGCACCTATTTTTTTTGCCAGCAAAATTTGTCCTACGGCATTGTTTATTTTGTGTGAACCGGTGTGGTTGAGGTCTTCCCGTTTTAAATAAATGGTTGAGCCTACGTGCTTGCTTAAATTTTTAGCCAAGTAAAGTGGTGAGGGTCTGCCGATGAAATCTTTTAAGGTGGCGATAAATTCTTCTTGAAAATCAGGTGTTTTTACGATATTGTCAAAAAAATCGCTCAAACTTTTCATTTTCTCTTCAAGCACCGGAGGCACAAAAGCACCGCCATATTCACCATAATATCCTTGATAATTAAGCATTTCGGGTAAAGCCCCTACTTTTACGGCTGTTTCTGATTGTAAATCTACATTTTTCATTTTAAATTCTATTTTAGTGTTTAACGTTATTTTTAGGCAATAAAAAAAGCCATTAGGAGCAAAACCTAATGACTTTTATATTTTTTTATAATTTTATTGAATACAAAAAATCAATTACACTCCCTTATTTTGAGATTGTAACTGTTCCACCAATTGATATTTGTATTTATGAATTTCATTTCTTCTTGAACGATGGGGCAAAGGTAGTTCTTTTTTTGAGAAAAACAATTTTTTTTAATAATTTTTGAATTTTAAAATCTAATCTCAATGTTCATTTTGTTAGATTAAAGCAATTTTCTTTGGTTTTGTGATGTGCTTCGTAGTCCTCAATTCAGGATTAATTTTACGTTGATTATTTTTTACGGCTATCTAAAAGTAAGAGTCTTTTATATTGTGTTTATAATCAGTTTATTGAAAAATTAATTTCTAAAATAAACAATAAAAAATTCAAATTATTTTTTTAGGTTAATCTAAATTATTATTTTTGCAAACAAAAAATAAATTTCATAATCAAAAAATATTTTTATAATGTGTAATTCAATTAAAAAATTAGTTCAAAAAGAGCAGTTACAACTCGTTCAAAAAGGAATTCTCGGCATTGGTGACAAGCTTCCTGCTTTCACTAAAAAGGCAGTTGTTAGCACTAACGGAGCAATGGAAATAACGGAACTTACTCATCAGTATGCTTCTGAAAGAGGTAAATGGTTAGTTCTTTTTTGGTGGCCCAAAGATTTTACATTTGTTTGCCCTACGGAAATTGTTGAATTTAACAAAAATGATGAAAAATTTCTCGAAAAAAACTCGCTTCTTGTTGGTGCATCTACCGATTCGGAATACGTGCATTTAGGTTGGCGTCAGCATCATCCTGATTTAGTGAATCTTACCATTCCGATGTTGGCAGATACTTCCAAATCGTTGGCAGAAGCAATGGGGATTTTAAATAATGAAGAAAAAGTGTCTTATCGGGCTACTTTTATTATTGATCCACAGGGAATTATTCAATGGGTGAGTGTTTATCCGATGAATGTAGGAAGAAATGTAGACGAAGTGTTGCGAGTATTAGATGCGCTTCAAACCGGGGAGCTTACCGCTTGTGGTTGGAAATTGGGCGAACAGACATTATCACAGCAATTGAAAATAAATGAAGGAAAATAATCAGACCTCATTTTAATAAAACGTTAGTTTTTAAAATAGTTAGTTGTAACGTACGCTTCGAATATTTTAAGAATATTTGGAGCGTTTGTTGTATTTTATAACTAACGATGTATTATTCTGACAGAAAATCACCTAATTGTGAGCAACTCAAAAACAGTCTGTTGTTTCGTTTTTGAAAAAGCACGTGGTGAAAAATTAAATTTCCCCAATTTTTCTATTTTTTTCCTCGTCAAAAATAAGCCTGAATAAAAGTCTTTTACTATATTTGCCACCAAAAAAGTATTATGGAAGTTTGGGTTGTAGCCATTTTCTTTATCGGCTATTTTTTCATTACAATTGAGCATCAGGTACGGATTGATAAAACCATTTCAGCCTTAGGAATGGCATCGGTGTGTTGGGCAATATTGAAACTGCTTAACATTACGGTTTTTGAGATTGAAAATCAGGCGCTTCATCCGATTGATTTGCAAAACAACACGGCGGCAATTGACGGGATTTTACTGCACCATTTGGGCAAAATTGCCGAAATTTTATTCTTCCTTATCGGGGCGATGACCATTGTGGAAATCATTGATATGCACCGAGGCTTTGAAATTATCAAAAAAGTTATCAAAACACGCAAGAAAAAGAAACTCCTCTGGATTTTGGGCATCGTTGCCTTTTTTCTTTCGGCATTGATTGACAACCTAACGGCTACCATTGTGTTGATTACCATTGTCAGAAAATTGGTTCCGTTGCGCAACGAACGCCTTTGGTACATTTCGTTGGTGGTCATTGCCGCTAATGCCGGCGGAGCGTGGTCACCCATTGGTGATGTTACCACGACAATGCTCTGGATGGCAAACAAGGTAACGCCTGCTAAATTAACGGAGTATGTGTTGCTTCCGTCAGTTATATGTTTCGTGGTTCCGTTTGTGATTGCATCGTTTTTGCCCGTATTTCGAGGCAGGTTAGATATCCCTCGTTCCGACAAAACACAGGCTTTTAAGAGCAGTTTGCCTGTATTGACAATCGGTTTTTCGGCTATCGTTTTTGTGCCTGTTTTTAAGTCGGTTACCGGATTGCCTCCGTATATGGGAATGCTGTTTGCTCTGGCTACGATGTGGTTTTTTTCCGAGCTTCTCAAACCCATTAAAGAACTGGATGAAGACGCAGCCGTTTCATTTTCACCGCACAAAGCCTTATCACGCATTGAAATTTCAAGTATTTTGTTCTTTTTGGGGATTTTGCTGGCAGTTTCGGCGCTTGAGTCTATCGGGGTGTTGTTCAATTTCGCCACGATGCTCAACCAAACCATCCCGAATCAAAATTTGGTGGTAGCGCTCTTGGGGGTTGGCTCGTCGGTGATTGATAACGTGCCTTTGGTGGCGGCAAGCATCGGTATGTTTCAAGAGCCTATTGACAATGCGTTGTGGCACTTTATTGCCTATGCAGCGGGCACCGGCGGAAGCTTGCTTATCATCGGGTCGGCAGCGGGTGTAGCGGCAATGGGAATGGAACGGATTGATTTCTTCTGGTATGCCAAAAATATTTTATGGCTGGCTTTGGTTGGTTTTATCAGCGGATTTTTATTCTTATTACTATTGGAAAGTTGGCACGTTTTCGGTTAATTTTCTAAGAAATTAGCTGTTACCTGTTGTTGGCTGTACGCACCAAAAACGCCCAACCCGCCTTTGATGTTTGATGTGATAAAAATGGGTTCGGCAAAAGCGCCCAAATCTTTTATTTCGGATTGCATCAGCACGGTTTTAATGTATTGATAATAGTTGTAATCGGCTGATAGTAAAATGATTTCCACTTTTTCAATGCTTTGGGCGTCACCGAGTGTTTTTTCTGAACGAACCGAAATGATTTGCCCGTCGCGATTGTTGTCGGTAAAAGGTTTTATTTCGGCTTTTCGTTTAAAATGCCCGTTATCGGTCTCAGCCCACGCTTCGGCGATATAGTAATTTCGTAAATTGGACGTGTCTTGAAATTGAAACGCGATTTGAAATGCGTCATTTTCAGATTCTTTTGTTTTGATAATCTGTATGTCATTGATGGCAGTGGTGATATTTTCAGGTACGGTGCATTCTGCCGTGGCGTGGTTGCCTTGGGTGTCTTTTACGTCCAATTGATAGGTTTCGCTCGAATTAATTGGAAATAAATCGGTTGTGGTTTTGTAATATCCTTTGGAAGCATCAAACGAAAGCGAAATACTTTGATTTTCCGAGTTGCGCAAAATCACTTGGGCGTTGGTAACAATCTGGTTGTCTGAATGTTGTTTTCCGAAAACGGGATTTGACAAACTCACAGAAACTTTAATTTCAGGATTTTGAGGCGAAACATATCCGTGAATCACCAATTGTGGTTTGGTACTTTGTTCAGGCGGAGAAACTTCGCTTTTAAAGAAACTCTGACAACTGCATAATAAGCTGATTATTAGTGAATAAACTATTTTTTTTATCATTGATTTAAAATTTTAAATTATATGTTACCGACGGAATTATCGGAAAGATGGAATATTGTTCCAATACGTTGGTTTTGATTTCCTTTCCGTTTTGAAATTCACCCGTTCCTTTTTCCTTGATTTGATAAAAAAACGGATTCCTACGCGAATAAACATTGTAAAGACCTATTTCCCAAATGCGTTTCCAATTGCGTTTGGTGGTTTTGTGAAACTGAACAGCAAGGTCTAACCGATGGTAATCCCGCATCCGAAAATCGTTTTTTTTGCCGTAGGAATGCACGGTGTAATTGCGCAAAATATTGTTTGGGTGTGCATCGCCCACTTGGTAATCGGCATTAGGCAGACTTATGGCGTTGCCCGAGCCGTAAACCCAAGTTCCTGAGATGGTTATCTTGTCCGATAGGTTGTAAATGGCAACAAGTGAGAGGTCGTGCCGGCGGTCGTAACGCGGGTAGAATTTTTGTCCGTTGTTGTCGGCATCAAATTGGTGTTGCGTCCACGAAAGGGTGTAGCCCAACCAACCCGACAGCCTGCCCGTTTTACGTTGTAATAACAATTCGGCGCCGTACGACCAGCCTTGCCCACGAATCACGCTCTCTTGCCAGGTGTATTCCGAAGCGGTGTCGAGCTTATCCACCAATAGAAAATTTGCCCCCGGTGCGTAACCGATTATGTTGTTCATTTTTTTGTAATATCCTTCTAATGAAAAACTTATGTTTTTGTCAAGAAAATCTTTGGCAATGCCTGCCGCAATTTGTTGGGCGTGTTGCGGTTTAATTTTATTGGTGGAAGGAATCCATAAATCCATCGGAAGCGAAACGCCCGTACTGCTGAGCAAATGCACGTATTGATTCATTGAGGCATATGATGCTTTCAATAGCCAATCATCAGGAAGGGCATAACTTGCTGAAAATCGGGGTTCAAGAGCTTGATAATTTTTATTTTGATGGATGTAAAAACTGTATCGCAATCCGGCATTTAGGCGTAATTTTTCCCATAAAGTGAGTTCGTTTTCTAAATAAATTCCTGATTCTACTGTTTTTATAATTTCAATTTTGCGGTCAAGCTGATTAACCGAACTGTTTTTTACCACCACGGCACTGGGGCTAAATTGATGAAAGGTTGAACTCAGTCCTGCCCGAAGCAAATAGTGCTGGCTGACAGCCGTTTGCAGGTCGTGTTTTATGCCCAAATCCTTTATTCCGGAGTCGTATTTTAAGTCATAATCAAAGGTGTTGTACGAGTCTTGTTGTGCGATTGAAAAAGTGTAATCACTGAAAATCAGCGATGTGTTAGCGAAAGTTTTGTAGTTAAAAAGATGATTCCAGCGCAGTGTGGCGGTGGCATTGCCCCAATGGAGCCCGCCGGCAAATTTGTTTCCGTTTTTTTCTTTATCCGTAAAATGGAACTTGTCCCGCCCGAAATAGCCACTTAAAAAAAGTTTGTTTTTTTGTCCGAAATCATAATTTACCTTTGCATTGAGGTCATAAAAAAAATAGCCTAATCGGTTGTTTTTCGGGAGCAACGGTTGAGCGAGCAAATCAATATAGGTGCGCCTGCCTGAGATGATAAACGACGATTTTCCTTTGACGATGGGCGCTTCCAAAAGTAATCTTGATGCCACCAATCCGATGCCAACTTCGCCTGAAAATTTTTCTTTGTTGCCGTCTTTCATATTCATTTCCAACACGGAAGAAAGCCTTCCGCCATAGCGAGCGGGGAAACCGCCTTTGGTTAGGCTGATGTTTTTTAGGGCATCTCCGTTGAAAATCGAGAAAAAACCGAAAAGGTGCGAAGCGTTGTACACCGGCGCATCGTCTAAAATCAGGAGATTTTGGTCGGGTCCGCCACCCCGCACGTAAAGTCCGCTGTTGCCTTCGGAACCCGACTGCACGCCGGGGGTCAGTTGCAGGGTTTTCAGTACGTCTTTTTCGCCCAACAATGATGGTAGTTTCTGAATTTGGGCAATGGGCAATTCCACCACGCTCATTTGTGAGCTTCTGGTTGAAATTTTGTTTGAACTTGATGATACTTCCACAGCATCAAGCTCTTGTATGCCTCCCAGTTCAATATCCAAACGAATGTCTGATTTTATATTTATTAATTGTGCAAATTGCTGATAACCAACATACGAGCATTGCAGTTGATGCTCACCTTCCACAAGCAAGAGGGAATAAAAGCCGTAATTGTTGGTTACGGTTCCGGTTTTTAGTTGCGGAAAATAAACCGTTGCCCCGATGAGGAGTTCTTTGCTTCCTTTTTCGGTAACAAACCCGCTGATGGTGTGTTTTTTTTGTGCGAATACACTGAATAATAGTGTGTTAATAATGAAAAATAAACCTATAAGAGCCGTTTTCATTTTACGTTGCTGAAAGAAAATTAAAATTTTGCAAAGGAACGATTTTTTTTGATTTTTTTTAGGTTTTTCGTAACGTTTTTTTAACTTTGATAGAAATATCGTTTTTTTGTTGCGAGGTTGTGGAAAAAGGATTACCTTTACGCCTCAAATCAATCAAAGATAGTTTTATGAACAGAAAAAAATTAACATTATTTTGTTTTGTGCTTTTGAGCTTCTGTACGATGCTTTCAGCACAATCGTTATCGGTGCGGGGAACCGTCACTGATGAGGGTAAAGTACCGCTACCCGGCGTGAGCGTTATGGTAAAGAATACCAAACGAGGCGTTTCGACTGATTTTGACGGAAACTACGAAATCAAAGTAAACAAAGGCGAAGTGCTGGTTTTCAGTTCCGTAGGTTTTGCAACCCAAGAAAAACCTGTGGGGGGGGGTAATAACCAGATAATCAATGTTTTACTAAAAGAAGACACCCAGCAACTCTCAGAGGTTGTGGTTGTAGGTTTCGGTACACAGAAAAAAGTGAATTTGACCGGCGCTGTAACCTCGGTTGATACCAAAGCGTTGGAAGCACGTCCGGTAACAACCGCTACCGAGGCCTTACAAGGGATTGCCCCCGGACTTAATGTACTTACTTCAAACGCAGGGGGGCAACTTAATACTAATAAATCGTTTAACATTCGTGGAGCGGGGACTATTGGTGATGGTTCAAAATCAGACCCGTTGGTGTTGATAGACGGAATGGAAGGCGATATTAACGCCCTAAACCCCAACGATATTGAAAATATTTCGATACTGAAAGATGCCGCCGCTTCATCAATTTACGGGTCAAGAGCACCTTTTGGGGTTGTTTTGATTACCACCAAAAAAGGAAAAGCCGGCAAGGTTTCAATTAACTACACATCAAGCCTCAGAGCCGACTCGCCACTTCACCGCCCGAAAATGGTAGATTCTTACTCGTGGGCACTTTATTTCAATGATGCTGATGTGGGGGGAACTCAGTTTAGAAACGAAAAACTACAACAAATCAAAGATTTTCAAGAAGGAAAAAGAACGGAGTATATGTTCAAAAACAAATCCAATAAATGGGAAGTTTGGAATGAACACGACCTATTACCCGTAGCCAATACAAACTGGATTGAAGAACATTACAAAAAAGCTTCTTTTTCAAGCGAACAAAATTTAAGTATTAACGGAGGTTCGGAGAAAATGCAGTATTACCTGTCTGCTAACTATTTGAACAGAGACGGGCTTTTCCGTTATGCTCCCGAAAATTTTGACCGTTACACTTTAATGGGGAAAATCAATGCTCAAATTAACGATAAATTATCAATCGGGTACAGCACGCGTTTTATTCGCCAAGAATATCAAGCGCCTTCGTATCTGACGCATAACAGCGTGTTTTATCACGATATTATCCGTTATTGGCCTATCGTACCGGTAAAAGATCCTAACGGATTTTATGTTACAGAGAGTAAAATAAGTATTTTGCAAGACGGAGGAAGACAAAAATCTGAAAAAGATTGGCTATACACCCAACTTTCGGCTACTTATAAATTGTTGGATAACTGGGACATCAAAGCCGAACTTAATTACAAAACGTATACTGATTTTACACATATCAATAACTTAACCGTTTACGGATATGACGCTGACAGCAAACGTTATGCGGTTCATAATCACACATCTTCAGTAAAAGAATATGCTTACAAAGAAAACTTTATTAACCCGAATATCTACACGAATTATTTTCTTGATTTAGACAGCGGTCACAATTTTAAGCTTACAGGAGGTTTTCAGTTGGAAATGTTGCGAAATAGAGACTTAGAGGCTCAAAAACAAGTTGTTATCAACGAGTCGCAACCCACACTTAACACAGCAGGTTATAACGACAGAGTAAACAAAGGAGGGCACGGTCACTGGGCAACGGTAGGTTTCTTTGGTCGTATCAATTATGATTACAAAGGGCGCTATTTGTTGGAATTAAACGGGCGTTATGACGGAACAAGCCGCTTTTTGAGAGACCAACGTTGGAACTTTTTCCCTTCTGTGTCAGCAGGTTGGAACATAGCCCAAGAAGATTTTTGGGAACCGTTACAAGAAGCGGTTAGTACGCTAAAAATCAGAGGTTCGTGGGGTGAATTGGGTAACCAAAACACAAGTAATTGGTATCCTTTCTATCCGTCAATTGACTATAAACCCAATGATGGTAAGTGGATTTTGGGAGAGAAAAAACCAAACATTTCTTCTGTGCCACAGTTAATAAGCACAGCCCTTACGTGGGAAACCATTCGTTCGTGGAACGTAGGTTTAGACATAACAGCATTGCGCAACCGATTGACTTTCACATTTGATTATTTCAATCGAAAAACCTTAAATATGGTAGGACCTGCCCCCGAATTACCTCACACTTTGGGTATAGCAGTACCGAAAACCAACAATGCCGATATGCTTTCTTCCGGATTTGAACTTACCTTAAATTGGAGAGACCGCATCGGGGAAGATTTCCGTTACGGAATAGGTGTTTTACTGTCAGATGCCCGCCAGAAAGTGTTGCGATATCCAAATCCTTCGTATGCAATCTACACAAGCGACAATAAATATATGTGGTATGAAGGGCGTTACGATGGCGATATTTGGGGGTACACTACTATCGGAATTGCCAAAACGCAAGAAGAAATGGATGCACATTTAGCCAAAGTAAATCAAAATCAATTGGGTAGTAATTGGAGTGCCGGTGATATAATGTATGCCGATTTGGACGGAGACGGAAAAGTTTCCAATGGCGAAAGAACGGTTAACAAACCGGGCGATTTGTCGGTTATTGGTAACAGCACGCCTCGCTACAACTTTGGGGTTAATTTAGATGCTGCTTACAAAGGGTTTGATGTGAAAATATTCCTGCAAGGGGTAGCCAAAAGGGATTTTGCGACAGGCAAGTCGTATTTCTGGGGAGCTGATGGCGGAAAATGGCAAACCGTTGTTTTTGAAGAGCATTTGGATTATTTCCGTAATGACCCCAACCACCCACTTGGTTTGAATGTAGATTCGTACTACCCTCGTGCTGACTGGGGAAGTGGGAGAAACCGACATACCCAAACACGTTATTTACAAAATGCGGCTTATTTGCGTGTGAAAAACGTGCAATTGGGTTACACCCTTCCGCAAGAGGTTCTTTCAAAAACCGGAATTTCAAATTTAAGGATTTATATTTCAGGTGAAAACATATTGACATTCACTAAGTTAAGTTCATTATACGACCCTGAGATGCTGGGGATTGGTTATGGTGATGAAGGCGCAAAAACCTATCCGCTTTCTAAAACTTGGTCAGTTGGTTTAAGTTTAACTCTTTAATTTTTAATCGGATGAAAAAATATTTAAGACATATTACCATAGTTTCAGGAGTCTTGCTTTTGGCTTCTTGTAACGATTTTTTAGACAGAGAACCTTTGGATAAAATTACGCCGGAAATTTACTTTAACAACGAAGGAGATTTGGCAGCTTTCACCATAGGTTTGTATCCGGATGCTGACTTTTTAACCATCGCTCCGGGGGCGTATGGGCTTTCCGTATTCAAATCAGACAATGACACGGATAATCAGGCGTCTCCTACTGGAAATGCCCGTTGGTTGCCCGGTGAATGGCGCGTACAAAATTCTAATAAGGAATGGAAGTTTGAAACCATTCGCCGATGTAATTATTTCTTTGAGAATGTGTTGCCCAAATATGAGGCAGGAGAAATTGATGGAAATCAAACCAATATAAAACGTTATATTGGTGAGATGTATGTACTTCGTGCCAATATTTATTTTGCTAAATTACAGGCCTACGGAGACTTTCCTATCATCACAAAAGTGCTTCCGGAAAACGACAAGGAAGCGCTTACGGAAAGCAGTAAACGAAGACCCCGCAATGAGGTAGCTCGGTTTATCCTTTCTGATTTGGATAGGGCTATTTCCTTGCTTTCTGAATTAACTCCCAATGGCAAAAATCGTTTGAACATCGATGCGGCTTATTTGCTTAAATCGCGTGTGGCACTTTATGAGGGCACTTGGTTAAAATACCACAAAGGTACGGCGCAAGTTCCCGGAGGAAACGGTTGGCCCGGTGCCAATGCCGATTACCTGCAAGGCTTTTCAATTAACATTGACGAGGAAATCAAGTTCTTCCTACAACAAGCCAAAGAAGCCGCACAAGTGGTTGCAGCCAAAATGGTAACAGGTTTGGCTCACAATTCGGGAGAGCGTGTGGCACGAAACAAGAGCTTAGTTTCCAGAAATGAATATTATATGATGTTTGCCGATGATAATATGGAAATATACAAAGAAGTTATTTTTTGGAGAAAATTCTCTAAAACCGAGCAACAACATAATATTCAGTTTGAACTTGCCAAAAGCGGGGGTGGTTCGGGTTATACCAAAGGATTCGTAGAGTCATTTTTGATGAAAAACGGCTTGCCTATTTATGCAGCAGGCTCAGGATATGCCGGCGATGAATATTTGAAAGATGTACTCAAAAACCGTGACGACCGGTTAAGACTCTTTACCAAAATTGATAAAGATACTACTTATTATCACGATGGGCAACCGGTATTAGCTGCTGTACCTCAAATTTTAAACCCAAACGAAACCCGCTCAACTACTGGTTATCGCATCAAAAAAGGAATGAATTTTTCAGAAGCCGATCTTCTTGCGCATCACGTGGGTACGTCAGGTTCTTTGGTGTTCCGTGGGGCAGAGGCACTTTTAAACTACATTGAAGCTGATTATGAGTTAAATGGTTCATTAGACGGTAATTCAGAAACATATTGGAAGGCTCTCAGAGCCCGTGCCAAAGTGGATACCGATTTTAATAAAACCATCGCTGCTACTGATATGGAAAGAGAAAAATTGGGCGATTTAGGGGCATACTCAGCCGGCAATCTTGTAAACACAACACTTTACAATATCCGAAGAGAGCGTCGAAGTGAGTTTATCGCTGAAGGACTCCGTTGGATGGATTTAAAACGTTGGCGTTCAATGGATCAAATTAAAAACAACCCGTATATTGTTGAGGGGTTTAAAATTTGGGGACCAATGAAAGATTGGTACAAAAAAGCTGACGGCACTTCTGCATTGGTGGTCAGTGATGCCGATAACGGAAATGTAAACCCACAGGCAAATAGCGTGTATTTACGTCCGTATCAACGAAATAAGAAAAATAACTTGTACTATGACGGTTACAAATGGAACGATGCTCATTATTTGTCACCTATACCGATGGATGCTTTCCGTTTGACAACCAAAACCGAAGGCGATTTGAATTCGTCTGTGATTTATCAAAATCCGGGCTGGTCAAAAATTTCGGGTGAAAGTTTAAAATAAAATAATGTGATTTATTTTTCAAAAGAGCTACTTGCGCACAAGTAGCTCTTTTGTTGTACAGATATATACTAAACTTTTATTTTTCAGGAAGTAAGTTCTATAATTCGGGGTGAAACCAATATAAATCGTGTCTGCTGCAATCCCGATGTTTGCCAATGGCATTGCGTAACTTTTCTACTTCCGAAATCAATTGCTCTTGTGCCATATTTTGTAAATCTTTGTTCATTCTGTTTATTTTTTGAAAGAATTAATGATAAGTAAACCGATTTTCAACTCGCCGCAATGTGGATTTTTGTTCCTTACGGTGATAAATACCCCCTCAACGCCTCTACATATTCCTCAAAGGCTTGCAATCCTTTTTGGGTTAGGGCGAGTTGGGTGTTTGGATAATTGTCTTTAAATGATTTGGTTACGCTGATGTATCCCGCCTTTTCGAGTTTGCCAATCTGCACGCTGATGTTGCCCGAAGTGGCTCGGGTAATTTCCTTAATACGCGTGAAATCAGCTTTTTCTTCCGAAACTAAAAGCGAGATAATAGCCAAGCGTAATTGCGAATGTAAAAGTGGGTCTAATTCTTTGAACATCAGATTTTTTGTATCAAATTGATTTTATGGATTTTGCAAAAATAAGGATTTTTTGGGTTACGACTTTGCTTTTTGCTCCAAAATAGAGAATAAAATTTCCCAACGCTGTTTCATTTCTTCATCGGTGATTGAATTGTTAAAATAATGTTTTTCAATAGCTTGTGAAAATTTTTGAGCCGTTTTGGGGTTGTTTATCCACTGGTTCATTTGCTCACGAAAAGGTTCTTCGGCAAAAATCTTGTTATAATATTCAAGAGATTTCACCTCGTAATACATCATTTTTTCAAAATGCTCCACCGCCGTTGGATATTCCTGTGCCATTTCCTCCCAAAGCGTGAGCAGATGGGCGGTGGGCAATTCTGCCAAATCAAACATCACGATGTACGAATCTACCACATCGAGGCAGTTTTCGGGTGGCGTTTTCAGCAGATTTTTAATGAGTTCCACCGAAAATCGGTGCATAAAATCCAATTGTTTTTCCGACCAATGCGATTTGGAAAAATGGCACTTATCCAGCGTGATTTCGGTGGAATGGCGAATTTCTTCATCTTCCGCCAAAAGTTCCAAAACACGAGGCAAAAAATGGACGATTTCCTTGCCGTCTTGGGTGGAAAAAGCCGCATCTAAATACTGGTAAATCAGTTCTTTGCTGAGGTTTTTCACAGGCGTTTTGATGAGCAATTTTTCGTCTTCCTCGCTCACGCAACATTCCGTGCAAACATCGGTAAGATTTGCCCCCAACGGATGCACAAAAAGTTGATAGGCTTCTTCTATTAAGGTTTTCATTTCCAGTGATTTATTCATTTTTTTGTGTTTTAATTCGTTACTGTTTTTAAGCGACCTTGGAGACGAAGCGTAAAGAAAATCAATGAATGGAACGCAGGAAATATCCACTGTTCGAAGCGACCGCAGGGAGCAAGTTTGGAGATTTCCAGTAAAGCCCGCACTGCGGGGTATGTGAGAATTGATTTTTAGCATAGTCTGCGAATACTTGGAGCAGAGTATGTCCAAATCCAAAGTCTTGAATTTTTGGTTCTTTTGTTTCAAGACAAAAGAACGAAAATAAAAATTACACAAAGTTAGCTATAAAACTCAATTTTTACAATCATTCTTCAAACTCCTTTGCTTTATGAACAATCGGTTTTTCCTTCTGATAAGGAGCTACTTTGGGGAATAAATCGGCTTTCAATACGCTCCAAAACTCGCCCGTTTCCACATATTTCAGCAATTCGGATTGCAATTTTTGAGTGTTTCCCACCATTCCGAAGCTGTTGTATTGATAAATTTCATTCAAATGTTCTTTGTCGTTTAAATATTCTATTAACACTTCATAATCAACATTTTGTAATGATTTTCGGCGAACCAACGCCACGCCATCTGCAAGTTGTTTGCCTTGTTTTAAACCTTCCATCATATAATGAAACGGATGAAAAAAGATGCGGTTGCATTCGCGTTCGTTGGGTTTTATGTGTGTTTCTTTTCGCACGAAAAAATCCTTTAACTTGTTGTCCGCCAACGAATAAGTGCAAAGTACAGGAATGCTGTTCAAATCCAAATACAATGATTTTTGGGCATCGGGTCGGGTAAAGAAAATGTCAAAAAATTCAAAAAAAGTATTCTCACGGTGCTGTACAACGCTAAAAATTTCCTCTGAAATCTTTATCATATAAACGTGATTATCTGACAAATCAATTTTTTTTAGCATATTTTTTATTTTTGGAAGTAATATATCGTTTTTATTTCAATAATTTTTTGGCTGATGCCACTACATCGGTTTTGTAACACTTGCCGTCAGCCGATTGCATTTTCAGTTGACTACAATTTGTAGCCAACTCACTTCCTTCCTTTTTCAGACGCGTTTTCAGTACGCTCCAATATTTTCTCGGATTGGGACTTTCGGTCAAAATCTCAATCACATCAACGATGGAAAACCACCATTTTTCTTGTGCTTCGTCCCAATGCGAACGCACTTTTTTCTGTTCAAAAAGTTTTATTGAATTTTCCATATTTATTTAATTTTCACTTGTAGGGCTGGGATATATCCCTGCCGTTTTATTCGGAACGAATAATTTAAACAGGCGGAACGGATATATCCGTTCCCTACGGATGGAATTTGTCCGATTGCCAATTTTGCGGATTATTTCGGATATATTCCTTAATTTTTAAAAACATTTCTTCATTTCGGATAATTGCATCGTGAAAACTGCTTTGCCACGCCATTTCCAAATCCAAACGACGACAATGTCTCGTTACCGCTGCCTTGTATCCGCCTATAATTGTGGAAATTGACACTGGTTTTTCCTCTCTTTCCAAAGCGATAATTCCGTGTAAATGATTGGGCATCACCACAAATTCATCTAATTCCACTTGCGGAAAATGATTTTTTATTTCATACCACAACACATCGGCAATAATCCCAACATTGGATAATTCCATCGTTTCATTGGAAATCTCCCCAAAATAATGCAATTTTTCTTTGGTGCAAATCGTTACGAAATACAAGGCACTTTCGGAATAATCCCACCAACTGGCTCTGGTTCTCTTTCTATTGGGCAAATTTTTCATTGGTTTTTTCACTCGTAGGGCGGGGATACATCCCTGCCGTTTATCATCGTTTATAATTATCACAATATCAATTGTGAAACAGATATATCCAGTATGCGGAACGGATATATCCGTTCCCTACAACAAGCCTTTTTCAACGGCAAATTTCACCAGTCCCACATCAGGAAGCGCTGCATATTCCAAATTCCACGGGGTGTTTTCCTTTTCTCGGGCGCAGGCTTTGGCAAAATTTTCGCGAGAAACGGAATTTAACGACTGAAAATAGTTTTTTAGACAAATTTCTGCCGTTTCTTTGCCGAATTTTTCGTAAATATAAGGCAAAGAAATGTCAAATCCAAACGGATTTCGGCTGAAAAAGTCCGTTTCGTTCCAATAATGCTTGTGCGAGGTGTAATCCGTGTTGGTAAAACGATATTTTTCCGCAGAAAGGTGTGCCGAAAAACCAGCGGTAATCCATTGTTCTTTATGCCGATTGAGGTCGTTTTCAAAGCGGTCAATATGCGGAATCAATAGCGTATCAGCTTGATTTATAATATCTTGCGTTACTTCTTCGGCGGTGTGCGTTTCGCCAATTTCGTACCGATAACCCAAATCCCAAAGCGAATACCCACAAAGCGGAATGCCCCAATCGCCGTATTCGTCCGCAAGGCTGGTGCAAATTACGCTAAAATCGACCAAAAAAGCCACTTTTTGGGGCGTATTTCCGTCCGCAGAATGAAAATTGATGACAAATTCGTACTCTTTTCCTTTACGGCGAACGCCCCAAGTTTTGGTGTATTTAAAGCCCAAATGTTTATAATGTTCAGCAATTTGTTTGCCGATAACCGCTGCAATTTCCTTGAATTTCATTTTCTGTTTTTTTTTAATTTTTTGAATAACGGAAGGGATATTCACATACTCCACAGTGTGGACTTTCTTTCTTATGAATTTAATTTTTAATTATCACAATTTCAAATGTTTAAGGCTTTTCCGAATGAGTTTCAAAGCCCAATCGTAATGACTGGAAGTTGCCGAAACCAAATAAGACCCCAAAGAAGTTGTGCCTGTCCAAGGATAAAATTTCTTGGTAAAAAGTTCTTCATTGGTATGATTTTCAATGATTTGAAATATTTTTTTGTGAGAAGTCTGAAATGCCGAAAGCGTTTCTTCCAAAGAAAATTTCTGACATTCTTCCCAAATTTCTTTGTTCAAACGAGGTGTATCGGCAAGGGTGTAGCCTTCCTTCGGAATTTTCGGTTTTTCGCCCTTCATTCCTACTTCATACCAAGTTAAAAACATTGAATGCCAATGATATAAATGTCCAATAACATCACGGATATTTCGGTTCATTGTCCCTTTCGGAAATTCAAAATTTCTTTCCGTTTCGGATAGATTTTTGATTAAATTAATGATTTTTTGGTAATTTTCTTCCGACAAAAATAGCAATTCTTTTTTGGATTGTCGTCGTGGCATATGGATTTTATATTTTTCGTTTTTTATAATCCGAATGCAACTGAATCCCTGGAATTAAAAACAGCAATGCTGCCAAAACTACGGTCATCAAAATGATGTAATATCCGTAATTAACAAACAAAGTACTGTAAATCAATATGAAAGAAACGAACGAAGTCGTTACCCAAAGTCGGTTTTTGAGTTGCAGTGCCGTTGCCAAAGAAGCCATTGCAAAGGGCAGATATACCAGTACAATAATCCATTTGGAAGATTGCGTAAATCCGCTGAGCATCGCTCCAATCCCTGCCACGAGCCAAATCCAGCCGAGCCAGTCGATGCTTTTGCCTTGTTTTTCGGCTTTGATGCCTTCGCGAAATTTAGCGATGAAAGTGAAAATAAATCCCAAAGGCATCAAAATTGCCCATACCAATCCTGATTTATCAAAATGAAAATCAAGCTGATACATCATAAAATGTATCATTCCTGCTAACATAATGAGTACACCCCAAAAGATGAAGAAAAATCCGTTTTGCTCGTACTTTTGTTTGCGTTGGTTGATGATTTCCTGAATGATTTTTAGGCTGTCTTTGGGTTTTAAATTGTTCATTTTTAGTTTTTTTTATTGATAAATATTGTTTTGATGCTATTTGATAATGCAAAGATAAATAAGTTTATGTTATAAATAAAATGTTTGGGCAATTAAAAATGCCAATAATTTTCGGAGGGAAGAGCAAATTTTAAAGAAACCGACTATAATTCATTTTTAAGGGCGAGATTTTTCATTCCGATTTGGGCAAGATTTTCGATAAGTGGTAACAATTCTTTTCCGAAATCGGTGAGTGAATATTCCACGCGTGGCGGAATTTCGCCGTACGATTTTTTACTCAAAATGCCGTTTTCTACTAACATTTTCAGCTCATTAACAAACATTTTTTCACTGATTCCGTCCACTTTTCGTTTCAGTTCGCCATAACGAATCGTATCGTTTCCCACTTGATGAATAAGATACAGCGTCCATTTTCCGCCGATGATGTCAAGGGCTTTTCGCACAGGACAATTAATTTTTTTCATTTTCTTTTAAATTTTAAATAATTGATACTAAATAATTCTTTCTTTTTGGTAAGTATCTTACAAATTGGTAGGTACTTGACTTATAGAAAGCAAAAATATACTTTTGCCTCGAATTTTAAAAGAAAAACGATGACAAACACAGAAATTATTAAAAATTATTTTCAGGCATTGGCAAAAGACGATATTGAAACCGCATTTTCCTGCTATGCAAACGATGTAAAATGGCATCAACCGGGCAAAAACAAATTTTCGGGACTTAAAAACGGTATTTCCGAAATTGGGGCGATGATTGGACAAATGATAGAAGACACGCAAGGCTCTTTCAGGTTGGAAATCAGCGGAAACATAATGGAAAACGCCAATTTTGTGTTGGCTCCCATTTCTTTTTCAGGTAAAAAATCCGACGAAAAACAACTGAATATGAATGGGATAGATATGTTTGAGATTCTTGACGGAAAAATCACCCAAGTTTGGCTTTTTTCTGACGACCAACAACTTGAAGATGAGTTTTGGGGATAAAGTTTTAAAAATCAACGGGTTATTTTTAAAGGAGCGAAGGTTTTTTCGTTCCTTTTTTATGTTTTTATTTCAAAAACGCCAAATGTTGTATTTTTGCTCCAAAAAAGTGGAATGATGTATCGGCATCTAAAACAATATTTTGCCAAATATGTTTCCGTTTCTGAAAGTGAACTAACGGATTTTTGTCAGCTTTTTGAGCAAAAAACGATTAAAAAGAAACAATTTTTACTTGAAAAAGGAGAAATTTGTAAATTCGAGGCGTTTGTCATTAAAGGGCTTTTTAAAACATATCACATTGATAGTAAAGGAAATGAACAGATTCTGCAATTTGCGGAGGCAGATTGGTGGCTGACCGATTTTGATAGTTTTGACAATCAAAGCCCTTCTCAGTTGTCTATTCAGGCTTTGGAGGATAGTGAAATTCTATTCATTTCGTATAAAAATAAGGAATACGCCTTCAAAAAATGGCAATTTACCGAGCGTCTCTTCCGAATTATGACCAAAAAAACACACATCGCCCTACAACGCCGAATGATTGACAACCTGAGCAAAACAGCCCAAGAACGCTACTGGGATTTTTTAAATAAATATCCAAAAATAGCGAACAGGCTTTCTAATATTCAGATAGCTAGATATTTAGGTGTAACACACGAGTTTGTAAGTAAAATCAGAGCCAAGGCAACAAAAAAATAATTCCCCCGATGAGCAACTTATTGAAGTAGTTCAATGTTTTTTGCTTGGTACACATCTTACCTTTGCCCCGAATTAAAAAATGACAAAAAATGAAAATAGTAGTTATCGGAGCCACAGGTTTGGTTGGCAGTGCCACTGTGAAAGAATTGGCACAGCGAGGACATCAAGTAATTGCATTGGCAAGAGATGCTGAAAAAGTACAGAAAACGCCAAACATCACCGCTGTTTCAGCAGATGTAAACGCGATGGATTTTTACAAACATTTGCAAAATGCCGATGCCGTAATTAGCGCGTTTAATGCCGGTTGGACGAATCCCAATCTCGCCCACGATTATACCCAAGGTTACCAACGCATTTTGGAAGCGGCAAAGAAAGCTCAAGTTCCGTATCTACTTGTTGTGGGCGGAGCGGGAAGCCTGTATGTTGCCCCAAATTTGCAATTGGTAGATACGCCCGATTTTCCTAAGGAATATTACCAAGCGGCAGATGCGGTGCGCAATTTATTGAATGATTTAAAGCCTCGTCGTGATGTCAATTGGGCGTTTTTTTCACCGGCAGCAATGTTTGCGGTCAATCCCGTTCGTTTTGAACGAACAGGTAAATACCGATTGGGAAAAGATGAAGTGTTAATGACCCAAGAGGGTATTCCTGCCGATATTTCCGTAAGCGATTTGGCGTGTGTTTTGGCAGATGACGCCGAACAACAAGCATATCTTTTTGAGCGTTTTACGGCAGCAGAATGAAATTAGTCTGAGGAGCGAAAATCCCATTGAGTAGATAACAATCATCCATTTAAATGGCAAATATTTTCAGTGTTTTCGGAAGATTTTGCCATTTGTTTTTCGCCCCATTGTCGTAAATAATCAATAAACGGAATGATTTCCTTGCCGATTGTAATGGAAAATCCATATTAGATCTACATCAGAAATTCATTCAATTGAAAAAATAGTCATTCAATATAGAACAGCTTCTTTTACTCTTTTTTTTAAATCTTATTTGTTGTATTCCAGACACTTATCCGTCCAAAGAAACATTTGTAGCAAAATGGCTTTTAAGTCCGTATTAAAGACTGATAAACAACTATTTATTGCCGAAATTCCGCAAAGGCAAAAGCTAAAATGACTAACAGAAATCTCATTTTCGGTATGTTTTCAATGGTTAAAATTCTGTACAAAAATATGAAAAACCTCAAAACCTCACCATCGCCCCAAAATAAAAAATCCGTTTTTGGAGGTGGTCGTACTGCAATTGCGAATAGTCCGAATTGTAATACACCGAAGCGGAGTTACTGAAATTCAGCAAGTTATTAACGGAAACGAAAGCAATTACGGCGGTTTTTCCGATGAAGAAAAGTCGGTTTGCGGAAAAGTCCAAACGCTTGTAATGAGGCATTTCAGCGGAATACCATTCGCCGAAAATCGGTTGAAAATCATTGACTTGCGAGTTAAAAACCACCGACTGCACAGGCGTAAACCGATTGCCGGGACGCGTGGCAAAAACCAACGAAGCCGTAAACCATTTCGGATTGTTGTAAGTCAGTTGCGATTTGATAAAATATTTCAGATTTAAAGCGGACTTATATTTTTGATTCCCAATAAGATACTTCTGATTTAGAAAAATATTGGACACCGAAACCGAAAAATGACGATTCAGCTTAAAATCCACAGATAGCTCATTACCAAAGGTTTGCGTTTGCTCAAATTGCTCGTAATGATTTGCCGTGATGTCGCCCTTATCCACTTTGTAATACACCGCTGCCGATAAGTTAAATCGCTCATTTTCAAAAGAATAATCCAAAGCAAATTGGTTGCTACTCAGGACATTAAAATTCTGAACGACAAAATTCGGCGTGGTGTAACTGTGGTATTTCCCTGCACTGAAAAGCAAACGATGTTGATTATTAGGTGTGTAATTGGCTGAAAATTGGTAACTTACAAAACTTTTGCTGTCTTTGTGAAGAAAAATATTTTTCCGTAAAGCCGATGAAAAATTCCACTGATTATCAGGCGAATAATTGGCGTACAGATACGGCTCTACATAGAAAAAATCAGTCGTTTTTTGAGTGGTAACTGTCGGACTATCAGGTTTTAAGCTGAAATAAAGCTGCGGAAAAACGGCATCATATCGGTAACGAAACACCGAAGCATCGGCTCCGTATTGCAGGGTGAAATTTCGCGAAAAACGCGTTTTAAAACTTAATCCGTTGAAAATCTGAAAATTAACCATTTTAGAATCCATATTTCCGTAACTAAAATCCGAATCGGAAAAGTCCACCATTGAAGCCCAACGAATTTTGGTTTTTTGCGTAAAATAATCCAAATTATTCACCGAAAAAAAGCGTTTTTTGGACGCATTCACATCACCAGAAAAATTTAAAGAATGATTGAAAACCGAATATTTTTCGTCAATAAAATAATTAAACGAATTGAAAGACAGGTTTTTACTGATTTTCAAGTGAGTGTTCGCTCCCAAATCAAAGGTGGAAAAATGATGCAGTTTGTCCAAACTTTTTTTGTTCAGCCCAATGATGGCATCGCTAAATTGATAATTGCCATAAATTTGCGTAAAACTCTCATTTCCAATCGATTGATTTCGCATCAGTCCGACATTGGAAAGAGCCAAGGAAACTTGCGTAAACTCACTGATTTTCTGCGTGTTGGTTTCTATTTCCACCAGTCCTGCACTCGAATTTCCGAAAGTAAGCGGCGGATTACTGGCGTAAACATACTGTTTTCCAATGAGTTCGGTGTTGAAAAGCGAAAAATTCCCCAGTCCGTCATTTCGGCTGAACCGCACGGGATTCAGCACAGGCGACCCATTGAGGTAAACCCTTGACCTGTCGGCACTTCCGCCACGAAGCGAAGGATTGGCACTCTCGTCCGTGTTGGTGGAGGCGGGGAGCGTGGTAACGGCTTTGAGCGGGTCGGCATTGGCGGCAGGATTGAAGTAAATGTCCAACGTTTGGAGCTTTTTCACCGCAAATTTTTCGGAAATGGGGTCTTTTGCCACTACGATAACTTCTTCTATTTTGTTGATTGTGAGGCTGTCCTGCTGAGCTGTTGCCAAACTGAATAAGAATAGATGAATGTTTAAAAAAAGTGTTTTCATTGTAAAAATTGTTAAAAAATTGAATAAATCTTGTGATTTTTTAGGTTTTTTCGCACTTTTGCAAAAAAAATTAAATTCATTTTTATGAGCGAAAAAGAAACGAATGAGTACGGAGGCTTACTCAAAAAAAATCCGAAATTGGGCGTTTTGGTGCTGGTTTTAACGGGTTTAGCAATTTTATGGTATGCGTTTAAAACCTATAACGACCTGACGCAGTGGGAACAAGAGGGCGGAACGCGTCCGATGAATCGCCTTTTTGCCGTGGTGTACGACATAGCGGGCGTTTGGGGCGTTAGCTCACTGATGGCTGCGGGCGGATTTTTCTTCCTTTATCAAGCCTATGTTGCTTATAACAAACTGATTAAAAAATAGTTATACAAAAGGGTAACATAAAATTACCCTTTTTTTATTTTGATTTTTCAGGAAACTCCACACGGAATTTTTTGAGCAAATCATTGTATTTATCTTTTTGGTTTTCAGAAAGATACCATTTTAAAAGTTGCTCGTAGGCTTCCTTTTTACCCCAAATGGGCAGGTGGTCGGAATTTTGGTTCGGTTCGGCGAGGGAAATGGCTTTCAGTAGCGAGGTTTCCGCCTTTTTGCCACCGCCGTACTGCTTGGGCATGTGCGTATCGTAATTGCCCTCCACATAGTGCAACCGCGGATTTTCCTTTTGTAAACGGAAGCCTTTTTGCAGATTTTCACGCAATTCAGCATCTATTTTCATCGCCTCCATTGGGTTTTTCATAAAGGCAAACGACAGACTTAAATTATTGGCTAACAGGGCGTAATCCTCGGCGTTTTTGTCTTTTTTATCTTGCAGAATATCAATACTTTTGCGGTTGTATTCAGCGGATTTTTCTTTGTTGCCACTTTGCAGATAAAAAATGGTTTGGTAAAAATTCAAGTAAGATTGCCAATACAAATCCCAATCGGTATTTTGTTTATTATCAATGATTTGCTTTTCCAAATTTTCTAACGGAAGTCCGTTTTTGGTGGTAAAAGCCTCACCCAAAGCAGTTTCTATTTTCTGCTGAATGCCATTGAGCGAAAATTGATTTTCTACTGATTGAATTTCAGTTGTTTGCGTGTTTTGAGCTTGTGCATTCATTCCAAAAAATGACAAACTCACTGCCAAAACGATGTTTTTAAATTTCTGGTTCATTGTATTTTGTTTTTAAAATTATAAATTAGTTTGTTCTATAAAGTAAAAAGATAAAAAAATTGGTTTTGTTTTCCTTTGTTTATCAGCTTTCATTGTATTTAAGTGTTAAAATTATTTTAAATATCCTTATTAATGCCTCTACATAACTCTCAAAAGCCTCCAAACCTTTGGCGGTTAGGGCGAGTTGGGTGTTGGGTAATTGTCTTTAAATGACTTGGTTACGCTGATATATCCCGCCTTTTCGAGTTTGCCAATCTGTACGCTGATGTTGCCCGAAGTGGCTTGGGTAACTTCCTTAATACGAGCGAAATCCGCTTTTTCCTCCGAGACCAAAAGCGAGACAATTGCCAGTCGTAATTGCGAATGCAAAAGTGGGTCTAAATCTTTAAACATTGTTTCTTTTTTTATAATCCGAATGCAATTGAATCCCTGGAATCAAAAACAGCAACGCCGCCAAAATTACCGATAATAAAATGGCGTAATATCCGTAATTGACAAACAAAGTACTGTAAATCAACACGAAAGAAATGAGTGAAGTCGTTACCCAAAGTCGGTTTTTGAGTTGCAGAGCCGTTGCCAAGGAAGCCATCGCAAAGGGCAGGTATACCAGTACAATAATCCATTTGAAAGATTGTGTAAATCCGCCTACCATTGCCCCCATTCCTGCCACGAGCCAAATCCAGCCGAGCCAGTCGATGCTTTTGCCTTGTTTTTCGGCTTTGATGCCTTCGCGAAATTTAGCGATGAAAGTGAAAATAAATCCCAAAGGCATCAAAATTGCCCATACCAATCCTGATTTATCAAAATGAAAATCAAGTTGATACATCAAAAATTGTGTGCTTCCTGCCACCATAATCAGTACGCCCCAAAAGATGAAGAAAAATCCGCTTTGCTCATACTTCTGTTTGCGTTGATTAATGATTTCCTGAATGATTTTCAGGCTATCATTGGGTTGTAAATTGTTCATTTTTAGTTTTTTTAAGTTGATAAATATTGTCTTAATACGAATTAACGATACAAATATAAATAAGTTTATAATATAAACCAAACATTTTTGAAAAAAATGTCTTTTTGGGGTGTAAAATTTATTTTTTTGGGAGGATGCCCAAAACTTCTTGCAATTCGTTTACCGACTTTTCGATGCGTTTGATGAGTTTGAGGTCGGTAATTTCTCTGCGTAATTCGGGTTGTTGATACCACGATGTGTCGGCTCCGGCTCGACAATGGCTTATTTCTAACTGATTGTCAATGTTTGCGATAAAGAAATATTCTGACGGAAAGTAAGCGTCTTTCACGTCAAAAAACACAATGGATTTTGGTAGGTAAAAATCGCCGTATTCAACCGTGTTATGCGGTCGGTCGTTATTCCAAACAACGGCGTATTTGAAACCTTTGTCATTTTTTTTCCAAGGCAGTATGGAGGTTTTTTGCGGAAGCTCAAAAATGTGCAAAGCATCTTCCGGAATGAACGAAGTGCTTGCCAATATTTTTGCAAATACGGCAAGCGTAATCTTCTCACTCTTAAAAGGTTCTCCGTTTATTTTTCGATTTCGGTAATATATCCTCGGCATAAAAAATCAATGCATTATGACCCCGCAAATATAGGTATTATCTTCTTAAAATTGCATATCATTTTGTCTTTTGTTGATATCTTTTTTGTATATTTGTGGTTCGGATGGTGGGTATTTGTTGTCAAATACTTAAAAGTCAGACTATTATCTGTTTATTTTATATAAAATCAGAATGAAAAAAATAATTGTTTTTGCCTCAGGTTCAGGAAGTAACGCTGAGCGAATATCGTTGTATTTTGCTGATAGTAAGCAAGTTGAAGTGGGTTTGATTCTGTCAAACAATCCAAAAGCGGGCGTTTTGGAACGGGCAAGGCGTTTGCAAATCCCGTTTGTGGTTTTTGACCGAAAAGCGTTTTACGATTTTGACATCGTTTCGGGAATTTTACAATCGCAAAAGCCTGATTTGATTGTGTTAGCCGGCTTTTTATGGAAATTTCCCGAGTCGATTATCAAGAAATTTCCTAACAAAATCATCAATATTCATCCGTCACTTTTGCCGAAATATGGCGGAAAAGGAATGTACGGAAACTTTGTGCATCAGGCAGTTATCGAAAATAAAGAACCCGAAAGCGGCATCACCATTCATTACGTGAATGAAAATTATGATGAAGGGGCTATTATTTTTCAGGCTAAAATCGAAGTTGCACAAAATGATACAGCCGAAGGGTTGGCACAGAAAATACATCAGCTTGAATATAAGCATTTTCCGGAAGTGATTGCCTCGCTTCTGTAAGGTTTTTCATTTAAGCGATTTTGTAAAATAACATTAAAAACCAAAAGAATAAAAAATGAAAATATATCCTATTGAAACCGTGAATTTTAAACTTGATGGCGGTGCGATGTTCGGCGTAGTTCCCAAATCGATTTGGCAACGAACCAATCCTGCCGATGCCAATAATCAGATTGATTTAGCCGCCCGGTGTATGCTCATTGAAGACGGTAACCGACTGATTTTGATTGACACAGGAATGGGAAACAAGCAGTCGGACAAGTTTTTCGGATACTATTCACTCGGGGGGAATGCCAATTTGGACGATTCGCTTAAAAAAGTGGGTTTCCATCGTGATGACATTACCGATGTTTTTATGACGCACCTGCATTTTGACCATTGTGGCGGTTCCATTCAGTGGAATAGCGACCGAACCGGCTACGAGCCCGCTTTTAAAAACGCCCGTTTCTGGACGAATGAAAAACACTGGCAATGGGCAACCCGGCCCAACGCTCGCGAAAAGGCTTCTTTCCTGAAAGAGAATATTTTACCGATGCAAGAAAGCGGGCAATTGTATTTCATCGATTCACAAAACAAATCTTTTTTGGAAGAAAGTGAATTGGGTTTCGGCATTCTTTTTGTGGACGGACATACTGAAAAACAGATGCTTCCGCATATTCGTTACCAAGGAAAAACCTTAGTTTTTGTTGCCGATTTGTTGCCAACGGTGGGGCATATTCCGTTGCCTTATGTGATGGGTTATGACACGCGTCCGTTACTTACGCTTGATGAAAAAGACAAATTTTTGAAGGAAGCAGCTGATAATGAGTATTATCTATTTTTAGAACACGATGCTCATCACGAAATTTGTACCGTGAAACGCACCGAAGTAGGCGTGCGGCTTAATGAAACATTCCGATTTGACACTATTTTTTAAGTACGATATTTATGAAAAGAATAATCCCTTTTTTGTTGTTGGTGCTGGCTGCTTGTCAGTCGCCCAAAGAGATTCGTTTTAGTGAAAGCGATATTAACATCATTCCGAAACCCGAAAAGCTTTCATTATCAGAAGGTTATTTTGAGTTTACGCCGAAAACCGTTTTTGTAACGCCCGACACTTTGCAAAGCGTTGTCAAATTGCTCACCGAAAAATTTCAAAAGGCTTCGGGTTGGGATTTGGAAATCACAAACCAAAGTCCGAAAGCTAATTTCGTTCATTTTCAGGTAGATACATCACTTCCGAAAGAAGGTTATTCCTTCCATTCTTCTTCTGAAAAAATAACCATCAAAGCTGCCGACCGAAACGGATTTGTGTACGCCCTGCAAACGCTTCGGCAATTGCTTCCAAAAGAAATTGAAAGCTCTCAAAAAACAGATTGTCAATGGGTTATTCCGTGTGTGGTCATTGACGACCAACCGCAATATGCTTGGCGAGGCTTGATGCTTGATGTGGCTCGGCATTTCTTTCCGAAAGAATATATTTTAAAAACCATTGACCGAATGGCGATGCTCAAACTCAACACGTTTCACTTCCATCTGCTTGATAATGAGGGTTGGCGAATTGAAATCAAAAAATATCCGAAACTTACCGAAGTTGGTGCGTGGCGTGTGGGGCAATTTGACCAACATTGGAATGCCCGCGTGACCAACGACCCTAACGAAAAAGGAACTTACGGCGGATTTTTTACCCAAGAGGATATTAAAGAAATCGTAGCCCACGCAGCGAAATACGGCATCACGGTAGTCCCTGAAATTGAGATGCCTGCACACGTGATGAGTGCCATTGCGGCGTATCCCGAACTTTCGTGCCATAAACGCCCTATCGCTGTGCCATCGGGTGGAGTTTGGCCTATTACCGATATTTATTGTGCCGGTCAAGAAGAAACGTTTTCATTTTTAGAAGATGTTCTTTCCGAAGTAATCGATTTATTTCCAAGTAAATACGTGCATATTGGCGGTGATGAAGCCACACACACCGAATGGGAAAAATGCCCGAAATGTTTGCAACGAATGAAAGACCATAAACTCAAAAACGCACACGAGTTGCAGAGTTATTTCATCAAACGAATCAATACCTTTTTGAAGTCGAAAAACAAACAGCTCATCGGTTGGGACGAAATCATTGACGGCGGACTGGCTGATGATGCGGTAGTTATGGTTTGGCGTGGTAACAACATCGTGAAAAAAGCCACCGAAAAAGGAAATCAAGTAATTTTGACCAGTCAAGGCTATATCGACCAATATCAAGGATTGCCTGATAATGAGCCTTTGGCAATTGGCGGATATTTGCCCGTAAGCCGAATTTACAATGAGGCGTTTTTTGAAAAGGAATTAAACAATGAGGAACGTTCCCATATTTTGGGCCTGCAAGCAAACCTTTGGGCGGAATATATTCCCAATGAAAAACATTCTGAATATATGCTATTTCCTCGTTTGTTCGCCTTGTCGGAAGTGTTTTGGAAACCTGAGAAAGACCGAAACTGGGCTGATTTTGCACAGCGTTTGCAAAAATCATTGGCTCGTTTGGAGGTGATGGATATCAATTATGCGAAATCCATTTACCAAACCACAGGAAAAGTCTTTGACAATGGCAACGATGGTGTAAAAATTAGTCTTCAATCGGAAACCCCGAACGCCGATATACGCTATGTGTTGAACCAACCCGATTTTAGCAATGCCATTTCGTACACCGACACCCTACATATCAATCAAACCACCCAGATTCAAGCAGCGGTTTTTTTTGATAATAAGCCACATACGTCCGTTTATAGCAATACGATAACGTTCCATAAAGCAATCGGGAAACCAACTTCATATCAGCCAACTTACCACAAAAGTTACTCCGGACAGGGCGACAAAACCTTGACTAATATCGTTCGTGGCACAAAAGATTTCCACGACAAACAATGGTTAGCGTGGTTGGTAAAAAGTCCTGTTGTTGAGATTGATTTAGAAGAAGTTGCCGAAATAGAAAAAGTGGTTTTGGGAGCAATGGAAAATCAAGGTTCCGGAATTTATTTCCCTGTGAAAATTACGCTTTTGCTTTCATCCGACGGAAAAAATTATGTGAAAGCCGGCGAAATAAATCGCCCTTATGCTTCCAACGGATACACACTTTTGCAGGATTTTGCATTTGAATTTGAAAAACAAAAGGTGCGTTTCATTAAGTTGGAAATCCAAAATTTGGCACACCCGCCCAAAGGCGGCGATGCGTGGCTGTTTATTGATGAGGTGCAGGTGTTTTAAAGGTTAAATTATTTTTTTTTCAGAGTTTTATATGTTTAAAATGTCATTTTCAAAATCAAAACGAATGAAACGTTTTTTTTACCTATTAATTGTATTGTGTTCCGCTCAAAATTGGGCGCAAGAGCCGTATTTGGATAGTATTTTTGAAAATCCTTCCGTTCAGGAAATCAATCGATTACCGATGCGAAGCCATTATTTACCTTTTGAAACTATTGAAAAGGCAATCGGCAATAATTACAAAACATCGGGGCGATACATCAATTTGAATGGGCAATGGAAATTTCTGTGGAAAGAGGATTTTAAACAACTTCCGCGTGATTTTTTCAAAGCAGATTATAACGATTCTCGTTGGAATACTATCAGTGTGCCTTCTGTTTGGGAATTAAATGGTTACGGAACTCCGATTTACGTAAACGAAAAATTTGAATTTGCGGTGAAAAATCCCAATCCGCCCGATGTTCCCGATGATTTGAAGCAGCCGGCAGGTTTGTATCGTAAAGAATTTCAGCTTCCTGCCGATTGGAAAAACCAAAAAATTTATTTGCATTTGGGGGCTGTGAAATCGGCTTTTAAATTGTATATAAACGGAAAATTTGTGGGTGTGGGCAAGGATAGTAAACTGGCTTCGGAATTTGACATCACGCCTTTTGTTTCGGTGGGAAAAAATCACATCGCAATGGAAGTGCGCCGTTGGTCAGATGCCAGTTTTTTGGAAGCGCAAGATATGTGGCGTTTGTCCGGAATTATGCGTGATTGTTATGTTTATATGCGTCCGTCGGTGCATTTGTATGACATAAATGCACAAACTACGCTTGTAAATGGGTATTCTGACGGAAAATTGAATCTTTTGGCGCAAGTTTGGAACGAGTCTGACCAAGGTAAGCCCGATTATCATTTGGAAGTGGCTATTTTTGATGAAAATAACGCTCAAATTTGGCAAGAAGTTAAAGAAGTTAAGCAAATTCGTCGTAAAAATAGTAAAACAGAGCTTCAGTTTACGGCTGAAATTCCGCTTGTAAAACAATGGAGTGCCGAAATTCCGAATTTATATCGCTTGCAACTATTGCTGAAAGACGAAAAACAGCAAACCATTGAAGCTACGAGTTTTAAAATAGGTTTCAGAACCGTTGAAATCAAAGGAAGTGATTTGCTGGTTAATGGTAAACGCATTTTTGTGAAAGGCGTGAACCGCCACGAAACCGACCCTCACACAGGGCAGGTGGTAAGCCGTGAAAGTATGGAAAAAGATGTGCTGTTAATGAAGCAGTTAAATGTAAATAGCGTGCGTACATCGCATTACCCCAACGACCCTTATTTTTATGAACTTTGTGATAAATACGGACTTTATGTAATGGAAGAAGCCAACGTAGAAACACACGGAATGGGCTACTTGCCCGAGCGTACGTTGGCTACTGACCCCGTGTGGGAAGAAGCTCATACACTGCGTATTAAGCGAATGTTTCAGCGTGGTAAAAACCATCCGAGTATTATCATTTGGAGTTTAGGAAACGAAGCCGGCAACGGTTGGAATTTTTACCAAGCCTACAAACAACTCAAAGGATTAGACCCTTCGCGTCCGATTCATCACGAATTGGCTCATTATGATTGGAATACGGATATAGAATCGCGAATGTATCGCCGCATTCCTTTTTTGATAGATTACGGCTTGTCGCACCCTAAAAAGCCGTTTTTGTTGTGTGAATATGCGCACGCAATGGGCAACAGTGTGGGTAATTTTCAAGAATATTGGGACGTTTTTGAGCGTTACCCGGGCTTGCAAGGCGGTTACATTTGGGATTGGGTTGATCAAGGGATTTATAAGAAAAATGCTAAAAATCAAACTATTATAGCCTACGGTGGTGATTATGGCGATAAAGATACGCCCAGCGATAATAATTTTTTGATTAACGGTGTGATTGCTTCCGACAGAACGTTTCATCCGCATTCGTTTGAGGTGCGAAAAGTGTATCAAGAAATAGGATTTTCGTACGAAAACGGCAAAGTAACCATCGAAAATAAGTATTTTTTCAAAGATTTATCGAATTTTGACTTTGTTTGGAAGGTTTTCAAAAACGGAATGCTTCTAAAAGAAGGGAAAATTAATAATGTGACGGTTTTGCCTCGTTCCAAAGGGGATTTTTATGTTGATTTTAACGTAAAAGAAGGTAAAAAAGGTGTTTTATTGTCTGAAATTATTAAAACAGATACTGAAAATGAATATTATTTGCAATTTGAAGCTAAATTAAAAGCCAAAGAAGGTATTTTAGAGGCGCAAACGCCGCTTGCCTTTGCCGAATTTCCGCTGACGCACTACAAAAAGCCCGTGTATCAACCAAATGTAACTCCTGTTGTTGTAAATCAGACAGATACAGAAATCGTTTTACAAAATAAAAACTTTAAGGCAGTGATTTCCAAAGCCCAAGGAAGAATGTCGCATTATCAAGCGGGTAAAAACATCGTGCAAGGTGATGGGCTGTTTTTGAATTTATGGCGCCCCGCAACCGATAATGATTTTGGAGCAGGTTTACAAAAAAAATTGAGCGATTTGCAAAACGCTGATGCCGATGCTAAGATTGAAAGTATTGAAATTTCCGATTTGGAAGATGGGCAAAAGCAGGTTTGCATCACTAAAAAAATAGTAGGCGAGAGCATTCGTTACGAACAAACCTTAACTTTTGATGGCAACGGAAGCATTTTGGTAGATAATCGGCTTGTACCATTAACACAAAGTAACCGACTGACATTCAAAGTTGGAAATCATCTGACGCTTCCCACTGATTTTGTTGATGTTGAATGGTATGGTCGCGGTCCGTGGGAGAGTTATGAAGACCGCCAAACATCTGCTTTTGTGGGTTACTATAAAGGTAAAATCGATGCGCAATATCACCCGTATGTTCGTCCGCAAGAGTCGGGCAATAAAACGCAGGTTCGTTATGCAAAATTACTCAGAAAAGACGGTAGCGGTATTTTAATACAATCGGAAGGGCAGTTGCTCAATATCAATGTATTGCCTTACAGTCCGCAATCACTGTATCCGGGTGAGGAGAAAAAACAAACACACTCGGCAGAGCTTGAAAAAGATACGTATATTCATTTAGATATTGATTATCAGCAATTAGGCGTAGGAGGTGATAATAGTTGGGGCAATCTTCCGATGGATAAATATTTGTTGTATTTGCACCAACCGTATCACTATTCGTATCGCATTATCCCGATACATTAGTTTTTTCTTTTTAAATTAATAGCAATAAAAAACGAAGTCAATTTGTGTTGACTTCGTTTTTTATTGTGGCTTCAAGTTGTTAAATAATGTTAATTAATTAGTTTTATGTGTCTGAAAATAAATAATTTAATTGTTTATGGATTAAAAAAATAAATTATTTTGTCAGGTTAATCTTCTTTTGCAGACTAATCAAGTGTAAGGAACAAAAAACGCCGGCACAGTTGTTCTGTTAGAAAAAAACTTTTAATAATTAATAATTTCGACTTTTATGAAAAAAAATATATTCTCAATGGCTGTACTATCAGCATTATTATTCGTATCTTGTGACAAAGACAAAACTGAACCTGACACAATGCCAATGAGCGGTAATGCCAACATTACTTTTGAAAACGTAGTGAAACCCAAAAAATATGTTCAAAGCGGTATTTTTAAAGGAAACGGAAAAATCAACGAAGGAGGCAGAGAAATAGGAAACTTAATTTTACCAAGCGATGACAAAATGACCAACTCAACAAAAATTAAATTCAACGCCGGAAAAGGACAACGTTTAATGTTCGCGATGATGTTCGGTGCTTCAAAAGATTGGTTTTTTGCAGCAAGGCAACCCGGTATTCCATTGTATGATGATAACGGAAAAGCCCGAACCGGAAACATCGTTTCAGAAATAAGTCTTTGGGATAACGGAAGCAAAAATGACGATACCGGAGCCAAAGAGGATAATAACATCACATCATTATTCGCCCGAACAATGCCCCGTGAGTTGATGAGCTTAATGCTTGATTATGATGAGAAAACATCTGAATTTACACTGACAATCACCAATACCTCAAAAGGGAAAAAAGACGTTAACGGAAAATCACTTGAAACGCCGTTTTCACCTGGTGTGTGGGTTGTTTCAAATGTTGTTGGCGGAAAATTACTTGATGAAAAACCTTTCTTTGAAGCCAACAAAAAAACGACACCCGAGCTTTCAATGTTAGCCGAAATGGGAAATCCTGACCCGTTGTACAAAAAAATTCAAGCCGAAACAGGCATTATCACAGGGCTTTCTCCGGCAATCGTGGTGGTTTACAAAGGAAATAAAAATCCGCTTTTTGAAGTGGGCAAAAAAGATGCCGGACAGGGGTTGAAAGAAGTTTCACAAATGGGTAACTTTGAAAAACTTCAAGCCTCGTTAAAGAAAGATGCAAATGTTAAAGCATTTTACTTGGCAGGAAATGCTCCGGTGGCGCCTTCTGAAAAAGTTTCGGCAAACATCAAACTTGAACAAGGAGATAAAATTGCTTATGCCTTTATGTTCGGTTACTCAAATGACTGGTTCTATGCCAACGAAGCCGAAATTATGGCTACAGAAAGAGGCGAATTGACCTCAAAAACAGTGCTTTTCGATAACGGAACAGGCTTTGACCAATATCCCGGAGCCGGAAACAGACAAGCTCTTTTTGGAGGAATGCCCGAAAAAGAAGATAATGCCATTCAGCGAGTTGGAGGTCAATTCCCGGTGCCTAACGTATCCGAAGTGGTAAAAGTAACCTTAAAATAATATTCTTTCATTCAAAAAAATAAATCCCATCATAATAAGCAATATACAGTTAATTTTCATCAATGGGTCCGATTTTTAATCGGGCTCATTTTTTTGTAGAACCTTAGTAAATGCCCAAATGCCGGAATAATTTGTAGGACAGAAAAAGCAGTTTCGTCATAAAAAATTGTTATTTATCGCTTTATATTTTTCTTTTTTCCGGAAAAATACTAATTTCGTAGCTTGATAATTAATTTCGCAATCAAAAATGAGAAGATTCATACAACATATCGGGCTACTTTTTGTAATCGGAATAATCGTAATGGGTTGTACCACAAAGGCAAACACGTATTATAACAGACAAATGCAACCCATTGTAACGAAATACAACGTGCTGTACAACGGCGAGGAAGCTTTTGATTTGGGCTTGAAAGAACTTCACGAACAATTTCAAGATGATTTTACCCAAATTTTGCCCGTCGAGCCGATTAACACATCGGGTAAAATTCAGTTGGACGGCATTGAAAACCCGAATTTTGAACGCGCCGAAGAAAAAGCCATCAAAACCATTCAATTACACTCAATGGTTTTTAAAGGCGAGCAACGCAATTACAAAATTGACGATGCCTACATTTTGTTGGGAAAATCACGTTACCACAACGAGCGTTTTTTACCCGCACTTGAAGCCTTCAATCACTTGCTTACAAACTACGGAAAAAGTGAACGAATCCCCGAAGCAGCCGTTTGGGCTGAAAAAACCAATTTGCGTTTGGGGAAACCGAAAATTGCCATTGAAAGGCTTCGTAACCTATTGATAACCGAAAAGTTAAAACGTAACGACCGAGCCGAAGCCTACGCCACGTTGGGGCAAGCCTACATCAATGAAGAAATGTATCCGCAGGCTGCCGATGCGCTTTACGCAGGCGGAAAGTACACCCGAAACAAAAACCTCAAAGGGCGCTACTATTTCATTGCGGCACAGCTGTATGAAAAACAAAAAAAACGTGATTCGGCGGTGGCGGCTTATGAAAAAGTGATTAAACTCAACTGGAAAATTCCGCGCAGGTTATGGGTGGAAGCTCAAGCCGGAAAAGCCCGAAACAAAGATTTTTCTCCCGAAGAAAAACAGGATTTTTTAACCTATCTCACCAAGCTTGAAAAACGCTACGAACACCGTAAAATGCTTGACGTGCTTTATTTTACGCACGGGCAACTCATTGAAGCAGATAGCAAAGTGATGGCAGCCGATTTCTATCGTAAGTCGTTGAAAAATAATACAGAAAATAGTCCGTTAAAAGCAAAAACACACGAACGACTCGCCGATGTGTATTTTGAACAGAAAGATTATACAGGCGCTTATCATCATTTGGACAGCACATTGGCATACGTTCCCGAACATACGTTTGAACGGCTTTACATCGAGCGGAAAAAAGAAAATTTGGCAAAAATCACCGAACTTGAATATGTTGTAAAACAGAATGATAGCATTCAGAAAATTGTAAGTCTTTCAGATAAAGAACGATATGATTTCTTCCAAAAACACATTGATTCACTGCAAAAAGTTGCCGAACAGAAGGCGCAACGTACATCAAAAAATGATTTCGGTTCCGGAATTTTGATGCCCAACACGTCTGAAACCCATAGTGGGAAATTTTATTTTCACAATTCAATGGCAGTAGCTTACGGAAAACAACAATTTCAGCAGTTTTGGGGCAACCGAGCTTTGGAAGATAACTGGCGTTGGGCAGCAAAAGAGAATAATACAATTGCTGTAAATCAGAATGTTGAGCCTAATGAAGAGGCACGACCAAAAGAAGAAGCAACACCCGAGCATTACATTGCCCAATTGCCAAAAACGCAAGCCGAAATCCAAGCATTTGAAAAAGAACGCAATCAGGCGCTTTACCAATTAGGGGTTTTGTACAAGGCGAAGTTTAATGACACCGATTTGGCAATCAGCCGATTGGAGCGGGTGCTTGCGCAAAATCCGGAGGAGGGGCTCAAAATGGCAACGCTGTATGAGCTGTACAAAAATTATAAGGACCTGAACAACCCGAAGTTTGAAGAAATGAAAAACAAACTGCTTGCTGACTACCCCGAGTCCGATTATGCAAGTATTCTCAAAGGCTCGCCCTCGTCCAAAGAGCAAAAAAATCAGCAGGCACAAGCCTTTTTAGACTCGTTAACCACTGATTTTGAAAACGGAACCTTCTCTCCGACACTTGAACGCCTTACTGAAAATGACTATTTGTACAGAGAGACAGCCGTAGCTCCAAAATTGGATTTACTCAAAGCAGCTTTGATTGGTCGGTTACAAGGTGTTGAAGCCTATCAGGCAGCCCTTGAAGGGGTGGCAGTAGCCTATCCGGATACCGATGAAAGCCTGCAAGCCAAAGAAATTATCGAAAAGCTGAAAGGAACAGATCCTAACTTCTTTGAAGATGCCAAAACCAAGTCGTGGAAGGTAGCCGTTACCAACCTGATAGACGAAGAACGCCCCGAGATAGCAACCCAACTCACTGAAAAGTTACAAACCATATCCGATAAGATAACCCTTTCGGAAGATGTTTATAACCATAAAGAAGTATGGATTGTTATTCACGGACTTCAAAATCGGGATACGGCACTTCATATTCTTAGCCAATTGCACCCCATAGTTGAGAAATACAAGCTCACAGCCTTCCCTATTGCTACTGAAAACTACCGATTGGTACAAATAAAGAAAGCCAAAGAAGCCTATTTGCAGCAAAAAGAGTAGTAATTCATTGTTTTGAATGGGTTGAAATAGCTGTTGTTTTTAATTTTTCATAGCTTTTGATAGGTTAAAGTTGTCTTCCGAATGGTTCATAGGGGAATTTTGATAGATTGAAATAGCTTCTGTTTTAGTAGTAATCTAATTTTTTTATATATAAAGTATCGTTCCGTAATGCAAAATTCGTTATCTTTCCAGCGTGTAGTGGCTGCTGTTGGTATATTTCTGTTTATTGGTAAGCTCATAGCTTGGCAACTAACCAACTCAGATGCTGTTTTTTCCGATGCAATGGAAAGTATCGTAAATATCATTTCGGCTTTTATGGGCTTGTATTCCCTGTACTTGGCTGCCAAACCCCGCGATAACGACCATCCGTATGGGCACGGAAAGGTTGAGTTTATAACTTCAGCTATTGAAGGGGTGCTTATCATCATTGCCGGAGGGCTTATCATCATTGAATCAGCTGATTCGTTACTAAAAGGTATCGTGCTTCATCGGCTGGATTGGGGTGTTCTGCTTATCGGGATGACTGCTTTGGCAAACTATGTGCTGGGTTATATTTCTTACCGAAAGGGCAAACGCGAAAACTCATTGGTACTGATGAGTTCCGGAAGGCATTTGCAGAGCGACACGCTATCCACCGTGGGGGTAATGCTGAGCTTGGGGTTGGTTTATGTTACCAAATTGGTGTGGATTGACGTAGCTGTGGCACTGCTTTTTGGGAGTTATATCATTGTGGTGGGATGCAAAATTGTCCGAAAGGCACTAAGGGGCATTATGGACGAGAAGGATGAGGCGCTTTTTGCTGAGATTGTGCAGGTGCTTCGCAAGCATCGATGTGCTGAATGGATTGATATTCATAATATGAAGGTACAACAGTTTGGGTCGCACTTACATATCGATGCGCATATTACCCTCCCGTACTATTACTCGCTTCGTGAGGCACATCAACAAATGGAAAAAGTAATCCATTTATTGCTTGATAATATTGACCGAAGCATTGAATTTAACTTCCATATGGATGATTGTAAGCCTTTTTCGTGTGAAGTATGCAAGGTAGATTGTCCTTTTCGTTCCAAATCATACGTTTCGTCTGTGGAATGGAATGAGAAAACAATTTCACAGGTACAAAAGCATCGATTGAATTAGATGTGTAATGCCTTTTTGTAACCTTTAAGTAGGTTGAAATAAGCTTCCGAAAGCCTACAAGGATTGTTTTGAAGGTCTGGAACTAAAAATGGTAAATAGGTAGGGAGGCTTCTTGTAGTTTAAAGGTTGATGATAAAAAAAGCAAACATAAATTTGTAGGTTTGAAAATAATGTTGTAATATTGCGGAGTGATACTATAAGAAGCAAAAGTTTGGTTTTGGCTTCTTACAACAAACAAAAAATAGGGTTTGATAACTAAATGAAAACTTTTAACTCAACTTGTTAATGCTAAAAATGTAAACGTATGAAACAAATGATTCAAATCAGGTCGGTCAATGATGACCGCCTAAACATTAATGAGTATGCTCATTTCTTAAAAAGCGTACTTATGTTGATTGAACGAACTACTTTGGAGCAGATAAACCTCGAAAAGGAAGTTTATGACCGGCTTGAAAAGTATTTAGATGAACTTACGGAAGCTACCGGTCAGGTGCGCTCAAACAAAGAGACACGTCGCATCTCCGAATTGGATAAAAAACGGGGCGAATACCTTGTCTTTTTGCTTTCCTGTTTCCGTGTAGAGCAAAATAATACGATTCCGGAGCGTAAGGAAGCAGCCCTTTTGCTGTACAAGTCCTTGAAAATGTATGCCGGAACGCAATCCTTACCACTGGCACAGAAAACGCAGGGCATCAATGGCTTTTTGTATGATATCCGAAAGCCCGAGATGAAACCCCATACTGCTGTTCTGGGGGTTGAAAGCACCATTGCGGCACTTGATAATATCAACAAAGAGTATCAAGAGCTTGCTGCCAAACGTGCCAAAGACCAGCTTGAAAACAAGTTAATTAACACCCGAAAGTTACGCAAGGAGATTATGCCCGTGTATAGGTATGTGGTTGATTGTGCGGAGGCTACTTACCTATTGTATCAGACCGAAGAGAGTGCTTACTTCCTGAACTCTTTAAACAAATTGGTTGCCGACACAGTCTTGGCTTACAAGCGCCGACAGCCCAAAAGTACCCTCAGGTCAAAACAGAAAGAATCTGAATCCAAGAAAAGTTAGTCTATGAAGATAAAGGAACGTAGTCGCGCACAGGAATCGACCAGTGCCATTGAGCGTATGTACGTAACAATGCGCCATTTGTTTGCCCGCGGCTTTTACAAACCGATGGGCGTATCGGGTGAAGCCCTGCGGGAATCACTCCTATTGCTCCGTCCGGAGATATACGGCACCATAGCCGAGAGCAAGATTGAGCTTAACGGGCTCACGTATGTACTTGAACGACTGCCACAAGGCATCGAACAATGCCGTTACATTAATCTCATATCCGACGAGGGCTATGCCAAATCACAATTCAAGCCCATTGTTCCGCCCAAACGCAGGCGTAATTGCTATCGGATTGACCCTCAGCAGATGAATATCGAGATTACGAGGGGTCGGTCGGATATTTATGATGCTTTGACACACCTCACTTTCCTGTTCATAGAGTCGCATAAAATTGCCCGAAATGTGCTTATTGAAGAGACAGGGACGCTTTCACGCGATTGGGAGAAGCTTGAACAGGCTGTAAGTAAGGGAAAACTAACGCAGGCGGAACGTGAGTCCACCCTAATTCACATCGGGAACATCTTGGGGCGTACCTTTGAGGAGGTCTTAGAAGTGTATCAGTCCTTGTCAACTGCCCCGCAGCCCGAGCAATTTATCCATATTATTTATTGGTTGGGGAAATTGGCGCTCGATGAGATAGTTCGCGACGAAAAAAGGGTGATTACGTTCAGCACAGTGCTGCGTGAGCGGCTGGGGCACCACCTTCACGGTGAGATATGGGCAGATACCATCAAGCAGGAACTATACAAACACGGCTTGCACAAACGTCCGTTGCATATTATTAGTGCCAATATGCACAGCGTAATGAACAGTTTGTTTGCCCGAAAGGCGTTAAAGGAGCTGAAAGAGAAGACCGCTATGGAAATCTTTGAGCTTTTGAGTCTGCCGGAAAACGAAAATCTGCGCAAGAAGGTAAAAGACTATGCCCGGAAGAAGGGAATGTTGTTTATTCCGGATAGCTCAGGCACGAATATTGACGTTCAGATATTTGACACGGCAAAGATTGACTTCACCGATACACCCTACGAAAACCTCGCCGGTGAGCCTCCGGTGCTTTTTGTAATGGATTATGCTTTTGGCGAGCAGGCTTACGAGACCATTGACGAACTGCTGAAACCCTTCCAGATAGGCAGCGAGAAGCATTTTATGAACGTGGAATCAGTATCCATTATGGGTAAGGCGGGTATATTGGAAGGTGGGAAAGGTGACTTGATGATTCCGACGGCACATATCTTCGAAGGAACATCTGATAACTATCCTTTTCATAATGAACTTACCAAGTCGGACTTTGAGGGATATGGCTTAAAGGTGTTTGAAGGCTCAATGATTACCGTTTTAGGTACCTCTTTGCAGAATAAAGACGTGCTTAATTACTTCCTGCGCTCCACTTGGAACGTAGTAGGGCTGGAAATGGAAGGCGTTCACTACCAAAAGGCTATTCAATCTGCTTCAAAAATACGTAGGAGCATACGTGAAGACGTTAAGGTTCGCTATGCGTACTATGCCTCGGATAACCCATTAGAAACGGGAAGCACGCTCGCTTCCGGCGGATTGGGAACAACAGGTGTGAAACCTACCTATCTTATCACTTTAAAGATACTTGAGCAGATATTTAAATAAGGAAATTACAAGTCATAATGTTACTTGCCTTTGTTGAAGTTGTGAAATTTCAGCAAAGGCTTTTTATTTGGAGTGGTAGCAATTAAAAATTGTTTAGTAATAATATTATTTTTAATGCTTAAAGTTGTGTTCCTAAAATATAGGAATGTTATTTCTTTTAGATGAAGTTATATAGGTAAGTATTACAAGGGTTATTTATTGCCTTTGAAATTATGTATGTTTTTCTTTCTTTATAGCTTTGTATTGAATAAATAATGTAAAAAACAAAATCAATAGTAATTTCGAATCTAAAAGGCTATATTCCTATTAAAAATAAAAAGGGCTACCGGCATCGGTAGCCCCTTAGTTACTAATAACTAAATTAATCTTTATAATTTCGAACAACATCTAACCACGTGAATTTGAGGATAAGCGTGGTTAAAGCAAATACGGCTATTGACCAACCCATTTTCGGATAATCGCGAATCATCAAGAATATAGGTATAAGTATCTGACTGGACTGCCAAATGATACCTATGACACAATTGGACATATCTTTCCAGAAGTTGTGGTTCTTTGCCGCAGTATTGTCTTCCTTCCTTAGCTGTAAATAAACAGGGTGCCACCAACCCCAAGGGCGGATATTCTTGTAGAAAGTTACCAGCACATTCATTTCAGTGGGCTTTGAGAGGTACGTACCCAATAAACAGCCCAGTAACGAGAAGGCAAAGAATATCGGGAAGAGGTATATCGGCGGTATGTGAGCCAAGTCATACGCCCACGAACCTACCTCAAAGTTGTTTTTGTTGCTATCTAAGATGAATTGAAGGGTAGCGATTAAGAGTCCGGCGAGCATTCCCCAGAAGTAACCCCATCCGTTAAAGCGCCACCAAACCCATTTCAAGAAGTTGGCAGCTACGTATCCGCCGTATAGGGCGCTGGTTATCCATAGCGTAATGGAGTTAATGGACTCAGCGAAGAAGCCCATCACCACCCCGAGGATTACAATCCCGAACGACGCCCAGTACGAGGCGTTGATGTAGTGCCGTGCCGAAGCCTCCGGCTTGAAGTATTTCTTGTAAATGTCATTGACAATATACGCCGGACCCGAGTTCACGAAGGCAGAGAAGGTTGACATAAAGGCGGCGAGCAAGCCTGCAAGTAACAAACCTTTAATCCCAACCGGTATATGGAAGTTTACCACCTTCGGAAGGATGGTTTCCAAGTCGTTATTGGTAACTTCGCCCACCATCTGGGGTGCTATGTGAACCAGTGCAATGACCACTATGCCGCCAATGAGCAGGTATCGGGGGATAAAGAGAATCAGGTTCGTGAACCCGCTCATATACGAAGCCTCCTTCACATTGCGTGTTGAGAGTATGCGTTGCATATCATAGCTGGGTGTAGGGCCGGCTACACTGGCAAAGAAGCCTTTAAGGAGTGACATCCCGATGAATGCTCCGAACATTTTGTATCCTTGCGTATCAATCAGATTGTTGAATGCTTGGTACTTGGCGTCCCAGAAGGGCGTTAATTCCCAACTGAAGAAGATGTTTTTCCACTCTTGCGGAATAACGGAGGTTATTTGCACGTCACTAATGGTAAAGAAAGCATATCCGGCGATAAGTATGCCCGCCAGAACCATAATTCCGTACTGCAAAACTTCGGTTGCCACCACTGAAAACATCCCTCCTTTAATGGTATAGATGGTTGTGAGTAGTATAACGATGAGAGCATAGCTCTGTTCGGAGGTTAAGAGTATGCTGTTGCCCAGTTCCAAAGTCATATCCCACGGTAAAATGATGGTCATAAACTTACCGACACCTTCAAAGAAGTAGGCTATGAAGCCAATGGAGGTAATAATGGCAAAGATAGCGATAATTAAGTGCGATGCGCGCCCGGCGGCGTCATTCCCGAAGCGGGTTAGTATCCATTCAGAGCCTGTCATAATGTTTGACCGCCGTATCCAAGCTGCCAAGAATACCATTACGAAGATTTGGTTCCATATGGGCCATATCCACATAAACATAAAACTTTTGACCCCATAGAGGAATAAGATGCCCACCATCCACGCCGTGCCGGCAACATCAAACATTCCCGAGCCGTTACTCAGCCCTAAGTAATACCATTTGATGGAGTTACCCCCCAAGAAGTAAGAGTCTAATCCTTTGGAAGCACGCTTTGATATCCAAACACCTACCCCCACGGTTAAAACAATGTAAAGAACAACGATTAAAATGTCAATACTATTCATATTGTACTTATATTTTGGTAGTTATTATTCTGTATTGTGAAAGATATATGTCATTTCTGCTTCAAAAAGCAAGCAAAGGTATTGTTTTTTTTAATATTTTGCAAGCTAAAAGCAGGCTTTTATGTTTCCCAATTGTATTTTCTGAGGATTGAAATGATGTATGTTGCTTTCGGAAAGAAGCCTTTTGTAGTGTAAGGCAAGGTTAAGCGTATTACAGATGAAAGTTTTAGGAAATAAAATAAAGTTCCCACAACGAAAAACCAATGTTCAATCTGATGAAGGCTTGCCGCTGTGGGAAACAGAGATTGTTTTAATAGGTAGGTTTGTCACCCGGATATTTTGCCATAAAGGCTTCGGCTTTCTCAACCATATTTACCGACCCGCAGAAGAAAGGTACCCGCTGATGAAGCTCCGTGGCTTTGATGTCCATAATGCGGTTGTACCCATCGGAAGCCTTTCCGCCGGCTTGTTCGGTAAGGAAAGCCATCGGGTTGCATTCATAAAGCAGCCGGAGTTTACCCTGTGGGGTGCGTGTGCCTGCGGGATAAATGTAAATACCACCTTTGAGCATATTGCGATGAAAGTCCGACACCAACGAACCGATATATCGTGAGGTATAAGGTCGGTCGCCTTCAAGTGCTTGACAGTATTTGATGTAGTCTTTTACGCCTTGCGGAAAATGTACGTAGTTACCTTCGTTGATGGAATAGATATTTCCGTTTTGGGGGAATTTCATATTGGGGTGTGAAAGGTAGTACGTTCCGATGGAGGGGTCGAGGGTAAAACCGTTTACGCCTCGTCCTGTGGTGTAAACCATCATTGTTGATAGTCCGTAAACGATGTAGCCGGCGGCAACTTGTTTGTTTCCGGGTTGGAGGAAGTCTTCCAATTGTACGGGCGTTCCTTCCGGAGTGATGCGTCGATAGATGGAGAAAATCGTCCCGACCGTAACGTTTACATCGGCATTTGACGAGCCGTCAAGCGGGTCAATCAGCACTACGTATTTGCTTAAATGGCTGTTTTCAGAGGCTTCAATCGGGATGAAAAACTCGTTTTCTTCCGAAGCAATTCCGCAAACAACCTCGCGCTGAGTGAGGGCTTTGATGAAAGTTTCATTGGCAAAGACGTCTAATTTTTTTTGCACTTCGCCCTGAATGTTTTCACTGCCCACATCGCCTAAAATATCTTCCACCAATCCGGCTTTGTTCACTTCTCGGTTTACGACCTTTGAAGCCAACCGAATGGAACTCAGTAGGCGGGTTAATTCCCCCGTGGAATACTGAAAATCTTTCTGATTCTGGATGATGAATTCACCCATTGTTTGATACGTTTTTGTAGCCATATTGTGTCTTTTTTATTGCTTCAAAGTTACTAAATAAAGCGTAAAAATCAAAAAAATAACCAATATAAATTTTTAGGTAGCTAACGTTCAGTAAATCAGAGGTTAGTTTGGGTTTTTGTAATGTTTTTTATTGTTTAAATTCGGAAGAAAATACGCAATTAATCCCATTAAAGGCAAAAAAGAACATATTTTGTATACGAAATCAATGCTGGTTAGGTCGATAATTTTGCCCAAAACGGCAGAGGCAAGTCCGCCCATCCCGAAGGCAAAACCGTAAAAAAGCCCTGAAACCATTCCGATTTTTTTAGGTAATAATTCTTGCACATACACCAAAATAGCGGGAAATGCCGATGAGATGATAAGCCCGATAACGACGATTAAAACGGCTGTCCACTGCTGATTTACATACGGAAGTAAAAGTGCAAAAGGGGCGGCGCCCAGCACGGAAAACCAAATGACGAATTTCCGTCCGAAACGATCGCCAAAAATACCGCCGAGCAGCGTTCCCAAAGCGGCAGCGCCCAAAAAGTAGAATAAATAAACTTGTGCTTGCACTTGGGTTAAACCAAATTTTTGCAAGGTGTAAAACTGAAAATAATTGGTGATTCCGGCAGTGTAAAAATATTTTGAAAAAATCAAAATCAGCAAAATAACTATTGATGCTGCTATTTTTTGTTTTGATAAATCGGGTTGAACAACGGTTGTTTTAGGTGTGTTTTTACTGTTTTTTAATTGACGGCTACGCCATTTCCCGACGTAAATTAAAATGCTTATGGCTAATAAAGAGGCGATTAAAAACCATAGTGAGTGTATTTTTCCGTACGGAATTACAATCAATGCAATGAGTAGCGGGGCGATGGCCGTGCCTGAGTTTCCGCCCAATTGAAAGATGGATTGTGCCAAACTTCGTTTTCCGCCCGAAGCCAAATAAGCCACTCGTGATGATTCGGGGTGAAAGATGGACGAACCTGTCCCAACTAAAAAAACGGCAACCAAAACCCAAAGATAGCTCGTTGAAAAAGAAAGTGTTATGATGCCAAGTGAGGTGAAAATCATTCCGATGACTTGCGAGTAGGGAAGGGGTGTTTTGTCGGTAAAATTTCCGACCAGCGGTTGAAAAATGGAAGCCGAAATTTGATAACAAAGCGTGATTATCCCGATTTGTGTCATTGATAAACCGAATTCTTGCTGTAATTGCGGATAGCTGGCAGTGATGACGGCTTGAAGCAAGTCGTTGAGAGTGTGTGCAATGGCAATGGCGAAGAGTATAGAGTATGCCGTTTTATTTTTTGTTTGTTCCATTGTAGGGAGAATTTATATCATATTGATAATTATGCAGTTTGCAAAAATAAAAAAACCTCAATTTATTCGGTTAAATAAATCAAGGTTTTAAAAAGTGCGGGTGAAGGGACTCGAACCCCCACGCCGTGAAGCACCAGATCCTAAGTCTGGCGTGTCTACCAATTTCACCACACCCGCAAGTGATGAATGTTTTGCGGTGCAAATATACGCAAGTTTTTTTAATAACCAATATTTTTTTGAAAAAAAGTAGATTTTTTTTAACCGAGCTAAAAAGTGAATTTGAACTGAGCGTTTTTACTAAGCGAAAAACCAGAGGAAAGGCAAATTTTTAAAAGTGATGAAAGTCCAAAAAACAGGGGTGTTTTTTCTTTTAAAAATGTTAAAAATGGACTAATGTGTTAAAAATTTCCTATGAAACTAAAAAAAAGTAGGAAAAGAAAAAAAAAGTAGTGATATTTGTCCACGTTTTAGCGTGTTGTGCTTTTTGGTGTTTTGCCATATATATAAAGGTATGACGATGTTTTATACTAATTCTATCAACAATGAAAAAAATATTATTAATCCTTACGGCTTGTGTTATTGGGGGTAAGGTATCGGCACAAGAGTTACACTTGCCTCAAATGAATCAATACTTGGCAGATAGTGAGTTTTTGATTACGTCCACTTATGCAGGGATTGGAGATTTTGTTAAGTTGCGTTTTAGCGGTGTTTCACAATGGGTGGGAATCAAAAACGCACCTGACTATCAGTCGCTTTCAGGAGATATTCGGATTGGAGAGCGGAGCGGTGCGGGGCTGATTCTTTATAACGATAAAAACGGACATACCAAACAGATGGGAGGCAAGGCAAGTTTTGCACACCATTTGACGCTTGACCGCTATGAGAATCACTTTGTCTCATTCGGTATTTCGTATGCGTTGAACACATTTCGCATTGATATTGACAAGTTTGATTCGTCGGCGTCGGCTGACCCCTCGGTAACAAACAATCGTTCGCAGGTGAATCACAACTTTGACGTAGGCTTTTTGTATCGTTACAAAGGGTGGTTTATGAGCCTTAATGCGTTGAATATCTTGAATAAAAACATAGATATTTTTGCAACTAATGAGCCTCGTGCGCTTCGTAATTACACGCTCTACACGGGTTATCGTTACAAAAAATATCGTACGAGCAATTTTGAGATTGAACCTTCAATTTTTGTTCAATTTTATGAAAGTGACCGTCGTTCATCTTCTGACGTGAATTTAAAATTCCGTTGGAGAGATTTGGAAGACTATTACTGGGTAGGTGCAAATTATCGTTTTTTGAATGATCAAGTTTTTCAGCCGCTTACCGTAGGTCCTATGGCAGGTATTAAGCGCGGGTATTTTTACTTTGCGTACTCTTACCAAATGATGCTGAATAAATTAATAGCCTATAATTCAGGTTCACACGTTATTACACTGGGGCTTGACTTGTTCCAAGGGGTGAGCAATTGTAGATGTACACACCAATAGAATGGGGCAAATTATTTTAAAAAACATACGGGTTTTCACCAATCACGGTTGTTTGCACGAAGAGAAGCTCATAGGGAGTGATTATCGTGTTGATTTAAAAATTTCGTTGGATTTGACTAGGTCAATTGCCTCGGACGAGCTTTCCGATACGGTGAATTATGTGCATTTGAACAGAATTGTAAAAGAAGAGATGGCTGTTCGGTCAAAACTTTTAGAACACGTAGCCGGAAGAATTTGCGACAGAATTTTGAAGGAACTTGTTCAAACCAAGAAAGTTGTGCTGAAAATTTCAAAATTGAATCCGCCTATTGGAGGGGATGTTCAAGCCGTGGGAGTAAAAATAAAACGCAAAAGATTTGGTTAGTATCGTAAAAAAGGTTACTTTTGTCCGCTGAATATGAAATAATGATATAGGGCATCGTGGCCGAGTGGCTAGGCAGAGGTCTGCAAAACCTTGTACAGCGGTTCGAATCCGCTCGATGCCTCAAACAAATGTCGGTTTTGGGGTTCAGCACTTGTCTTTTTAAGTAAAACTATAAAATTTTAGTGAAATGATAAACGTGTTAGACAAATTTATTCAAGATGTAAAAACAAACATACCCGGATTTATAGCCGTATCAGTTACGGAGGTACGTTCGGGGGTTTCTTACGGAGCTGAAACAGTGAACCCGAATTTTGACCCGACCTTGGCTTCGGCATATCATTTAGAGGTGGTAAAATCAGAGCAGAATGCTCTTAAGGTGTTAGGAGTGAAGGAGAAAATTGAAGATATTTTGGTTCTTCTAACTGATCAGATTCACATTATCAATATTTCGGATAACGGAACATACTTCATTTACTTAACAATAGATTCAACAAAAGCAAATTTGGGCTTGACCCGAGCCTTGTTAGCTAAATACAAAAAAGATTTAGCAGCTGTTTTTTAAAAAGAAACTAATTTATTATATCCATCTTAAAGCTCTGATTTTTGTAATTCAGAGCTTTTTTTTGTTTTAGGTGGTAAGTTGTTGATATTGTTTTGTTTATATCGACAAATGTGTTGTTTTGTTTTTTATTAACGCAAACCTTGTAAAGGTACGGCAAAGAAAATTAAAAAACAATGAGGTTGCTCATATATTTTTTGTTTTTCTGGTTTTAATTTTGTTCTATCAATTTAAACGAATTAATAACTAAAAAAGTGTGATTATGAAACAGCGCGTACCCGTATCTCAAATTATGTCGAGAAAGTTAGTAACTTTAGATCCGACACAGTCATTGTATGATGCTGAACGAATGTTTAAAAAGCATAAAATCAGGCATATTCCGGTGGTTGAAAATGACCGCATAATCGGGATTGTGAGTTATTCTGACCTGTTGCGTATCAGCTTTGCTGATATGACAAGCGGCGAAGAAGAGGTTACATCGGTGGTTTACGATATGTACACCATTCCGCAGATAATGGCAAAAACACCGCTCACAGTCAATGCCAACACCACTATTAAAGAGGTGGCTGAAATTCTTGCCAAGCAAAGTTTTCATTCGGTTCCAGTGTTGGAAAACGAAAAGTTGGTGGGCATTGTAACCACCACTGATTTGTTGAATTATCTGTTAGAACAGTATTAAAAGAAGCAAAACACGAGTGGGCAATTCTCTTTCAAGAATTGCCCACTCGTGTTTTTAACAAGCAGCAATGGGTAAGTTTTAAAAAGATTTGTTATATTTGCAAACTGTCAAATCTTTATCAGTTTATCTATTTCGATGGAAGAAAACACACCGCAAACTTCGCAACAATCAAGCGAAAGCATCACTAAAATTACCGGAATGTATGAAACTTGGTTTCTGGACTATGCTTCATACGTGATTCTTGACCGTGCTATTCCCAGTATTGAAGACGGTTTCAAACCCGTGCAACGGCGTATTATGCACGCACTTAAAGAACTTGACGATGGGCGCTATAACAAAGTTGCCAATGTAGTGGGGCATACGATGCAGTATCACCCGCACGGTGATGCAAGTATCGGTGATGCAATGGTGCAAATCGGGCAGAAAGATTTGCTGATTGACACGCAAGGAAACTGGGGAAATATTTTAACCGGCGACGGAGCGGCAGCACCGCGTTACATTGAGGCTCGCTTGTCAAAATTTGCACTGGACGTGGTTTTTAGTCCTGATATAACGCAATGGCAGATGAGTTACGACGGGCGAAAAAAAGAACCCGTATTTTTGCCGGCTAAATTTCCGTTGCTTTTGGCGCAAGGCACTGAGGGTATTGCCGTAGCGCTTTCAGCAAAAATATTGCCGCACAACTTTAACGAACTGATTGAGGCTTCGATTAAATACTTGAAAGGACAGCCCTTTGAGCTTTATCCCGATTTCCCGACCGCGGGAATTGTTGATGTAACCAATTACAATGACGGGCAACGGGGCGGGCGTGTGCGCGTGCGAGCCAAAATTTCGCAAGTGGATAAAAGTACGCTCAAAATCGAGGAAATTCCATTTTCAACCACCACTCATTCCTTGATTGATTCCATTTTAAAAGCCAACGAAAAAGGAAAAATCAAAATCAAAAAAGTAGATGATAATACTGCTGAAAATGTGGAGATTATCATTCATTTGCCACCCGGAATTTCACCCGACAAAACCATTGATGCTCTTTATGCTTTCACGGCTTGTGAAACCTCGGTAGCGCCACTGGCGTGCATCATTCAAGATAATAAACCGTTGTTTTTGGGCGTTTCTGAAATTTTACGACGTTCTACCGATAATACGGTGTCGTTGCTAAAAAAAGAACTGGAATTTGATTTAGCCCAATTGCAGGAGAAATGGCATTTTTCTTCTTTGGAAAAAATATTTATCCGCGAGGAAATGTACATTGATTTTAAGTTGTATTCTGACAGAGAATCGCTGTATCAATATCTTTATGAGCGTTTTGAGCCGTTCAAAGATACGTTTCTTCGTGCTATTACGGATGATGATTTACAGCGACTTACGCAAATTCCGATGATTCGCATCACGCGTTTTGATTCGTTCAAAGCTGATGAAAACATCGCTAAGATTGAAGCTGATATTGAGGAAATTAAAAACCATTTAGCGAATTTGGTTGATTATGCCATCAATCATTTTAGGCGTTTGCAAACCACCTATGGAAAGGGTAGGGAGCGGAAGACTGAAATTCGTCCGTTTGACACCATCGAAGCGGCAAAAGTGGTGGTACGAAACATCAAATTGTATGTAAATAAAGCGGAAGGCTTCGTCGGCACATCGCTTAAAAAAGATGAATATGTGGGCGATTGTAGCGACATTGACGATGTGATTGTCTTTACCGAAAGCGGAATGATGAAAGTGGTGAAAGTCAGTGACAAAACGTACGTGGAGAAAAACATCATTCACACGGCGGTTTTCAAAAAAGACGACAAACGCACCATTTACAACGTAATTTACAAAGACGGGCAAACCGGATTTTCATACATCAAACGATTTAACGTTACGGGTGTTATTCGCGATAAGGAATATGAATTGATTCCGAAACATAAAAATTCTAAAATATTGTATTTCAGTGCGAATCCTAACGGAGAAGCCGAAATTGTTACGGTGAATTTACGCCAAGTAGGAACCATTCGCAAACTGAAATGGGACATTGATTTTGCCGATACGCTCATCAAAGGGCGGGGTGTGAAAGGAAATCTCGTGTCAAAATATCCCATCAAACGTATCGAACTCAAAGAAAAAGGCGTTTCAACGCTCAAACCGCGAAAAATTTGGTTTGATGATGTGGTAAAACGCTTAAACACAGATGAAAGAGGGCAGTTACTTGGAGCATTTAAAGGCAGTGACCGCTTGTTGTTAATCACCAAAGAAGGCAACGTGAAAACCGTGATTCCTGATTTGAGTTTGCATTTTGAAAACAACGTTTTGATAATGGAAAAATGGATTCCTGAAAAACCCATTTCGGTCATTTATTACGATGGCGAAAAGGAACGTTGCTTCGTGAAACGCTTTGTGATTGAGAACGAAAACAAAGAAGAATTGGTCATTTCCGAGCACCCAAAATCACAATTATTGTACGTTTCATCGCATTGGCGACCAATGGCGGAAGTGGTTTTTGCCAAAGAAAAAGGAAAAGCCGACAAGGAAAATTTATTGGTAAATCTGGAAGAATTTATTGCCATTAAAGGAATAAAAGCACTTGGTAATCAATTAACTACCGATAAAGTAAAGGAAATCATTTCGTTGGAACCGCTCCCTTACGAGCCAGTTGAGGAGGAAACCGAAACCGAAGTTGTGGGCGATGAGCAAATCATTGAAGATGAGCATCAAAACGGCGACGGAATGCAAACCCAGTTGGAATTTTAATCGTGAATTTTTTGGTAAAAAAGGGCTGTTTCGTGCTATGAGAAAAATATTATTTATCATTTTGATAGTTAGTTTGTTACATTGTGTTTCTGCACAACAAAGCAGGGATTCGGTGGTGGCACGGCTTCAACAGGTAATTAAAAACAGCGAGCAGTACATACATAAAAAAGAACTGAAAATCAATTCATTAAAGGAAATGTTGGAAGATAACCAACTTCCTGATAATGAGGCGTATCACATTCATTTAAAATTGTACGAAGAATACCGAAAATACAAGGTGGATTCAGCGGTGGCTTATCTGCTGAAAAACAAAGAAATAGCTTTAAGGTTGAAAGACAGTGTTTTACATAATGAAGCCAACATACAGCTCTCAAAATTGTATTCCATCAAAGGAATGTACGTCGAGGCACTTAACTTGCTGAAATCCATTGATAAAGGTCTGCTAAGCCAAAAAATGTTGTGTGAATATTACGATTCGTTTTATTCTTTTTACAGCCATTACGGGCAAAGTACTAATAATTTGTATTATTTTGAGCAAAGTGACCGCTATCGCGACTCGCTTTTGCTACATCTTCCGAAAGAAAGTGTCGAATATCGGATAGAAATTGCCGTAAAAAACTTTTTTTTGGCAAAATTTTCCGACTCCGAAGCTCAATTTCTTGAATTATTACAAAAAACAACCGATAAAAATCCTGAAAGAGCCTTAATTGCTTACTTTTTAGGAAAAATCTATCAGGAAAAAGGTGATATGGCACAACAAGAGGCTTATTTTTCGATGTCTGCCATCACGGATATTCAAAATACGATTAAAAATAACGCTTCCCTTCAAAGTTTGGCACTCACGCATTACACGGCGGGCGACCTGACCCAAGCTTATCAATTCATAAAAATGGCGATTGAAGACGCGATTTTCTGCAATGTGCGTCATCGAGCAGAAGAAGGGGCTTCGTTTTACACCATTATTAATACGGCTTACCAACAAAAAGAAGAAAAACAGAAAAAAACACTACAAGCCTATTTGCTGTTAATCAGCATTTTATCATTGGCTCTTATCGTTGCTTTGGTATATGTTTACAAGCAAATGAAACGGCTTGTTAAAATACGTAAAGAGCTGTACCACAGTAATAAAGAATTGGCTCGGCTTAATGCTGAACTTTCAGAATTAAATAGTAACTTACAGGAAACCAACAAGATAAAAGAAGAGTACATCGCTCATTTTTTCAATTTGTGTTCGGCGTATATTGATAAGATTGAAAGTTATCGTAAATTTTTGTACAAAAAAGCCAATCGAAATCAGTTTGATGAATTGGTGAAACTGCTGAAATCCAATGCGGTAGAAGAAAAAGAAGTGGAGGAATTGTACAAGAATTTAACGATTTGTTGCTGGACGATGAAAAGATAATTCCGAAAAAAGGCG
>NZ_JAUNKD010000040.1 GCF_030532915.1 Capnocytophaga sp. | reverse complement strand
AATGAGATATGAAACCCTAAATACAACTTGGAATGCAATGCTGTATTTAGGGATTATAATGAAGTTTATTACAAAAGTTTAAACAAGTTCTCAATTAAATGTGTAATGCCCTGTTATCTGTGGCTGCCAAAGCAGCTTCTTTGATGGCTTCGGTAAAGGTTGGGTGTGCGTGACTGATACGTGAAATATCTTCGGCACTGGCTTTGAATTCCATAGCGGTTACGGCTTCGGCAATCATATCGGCGGCTCTGGCTCCGATGATATGAACGCCTAAAATCTCGTCGGTTGCGGCATCGGCTAAAACCTTGACAAATCCGTCTATGTCCATACTGGCTCTGGCACGCCCCAAAGCACGCATCGGGAACTGCCCCGATTTGAAGTTAATCCCTGCTGCTTTAAGTTGTTCTTCCGTTTTTCCGACAGAAGCCACCTCAGGCCACGTGTACACCACGCCCGGAATTAAATTATAATCGATATGTGGTTTTTGTCCTGCCAATTGTTCGGCAACCAAAACGCCCTCCTCTTCTGCTTTATGAGCCAACATTGCACCGCGAACCACATCTCCGATAGCGTAAATGTTTGGCACGCTGGTTTGTAAATGGTCGTTCACTTGAACTCTGCCACGTTCGTCTTTTTGCACGCCGGCAGCTTCCAAATTCAGTCCGTCCGTGTAGGGTTTTCGTCCTACGCAAACCAAACAATAATCGCCTTCAAGAGTGATTTCTTCTCCTTTTTGCGAAGTGGCTTTTACCACAACCGTATCGCCCGTGCAGGAAACTTCTTTCACTTGATGGCTTGTATAGAATTTAAACCCTTGTTTTTTAAGCACTTTTGTAAGTTCTTTGCCTAAACTTTTGTCCATCGTTGGCAGAATGCTATCCATATATTCAACCACCGACACCGATGCACCCAAACGCTTGTAAACCTGACCGAGTTCCAAGCCGATTACGCCCCCACCAATGACAATCAAATGCTTAGGTATTTCTTTGAGTTTCAATGCTTCGGTTGAAGTTATAATACGCTCTTTATCAATGGTTATAAACGGAAGCGAAGCCGGTTTTGAACCCGTTGCAATAATCGTTTTTTGGGCTTCAATTTCTTGTGCCTCGCCGTCTTTTTGGGTTATTTTTATCCTTGTGGCGTTTACAAAACTTCCCACTCCGTGAAAAACTTCAATTTTGTTTTTGTCCATCAAAAATTTGATTCCCGCACAGGTTTGCTCCACCACGGAAGCTTTGCGTTCAATCATTTTTTGCAGACTGACTTTTACCTCACCCGTGATTTCAATTCCGTGAGCAGCAAAATGCTTCAAAGCATCTTCATAATGGTGTGAAGAATCGAGTAACGCTTTTGACGGAATGCACCCCACATTCAGGCAGGTTCCGCCAAGGGTGTCATACTTTTCAATAATAGCGGTTTTAAAACCCAACTGAGCCGCACGAATGGCAGCTACATATCCTCCCGGTCCGGAGCCTATTACAACAACATCAAATGTTTTCATATTTTTTCTAATTATTTTTTTAGTCAGAAACAGACTTTGATTTTATACAAGTTCCAAAAGTAGTAAATAAAAAATGGAAAATCAAGACAAACGTTCTTAATTTTCCATTTTTTTAAATTAAATTTTATAATCTATTGATTTTCTGATTCATCAGCTTTTTTCATTTTCTTATCCAACGTATCGTAAATCATTGGAGCTGCAATGAAAATAGAGGAATATGTACCCACAACCACACCGACAATCATCGCAAACATAAAGCCTCGCAGGGTTTCACCACCAAAAATAAAGATGGTTACCAACACCGCCAAGGTGGTAAGTGAGGTGTTTAACGTACGGCTGAGCGTACTGTTAAGCGCCGTATTGATTTTCTCTTTCGTCCAGTTGGGTTCGTTCATATACTCACGAATTCGGTCGTAAATAATCACCGTATCGTTCAACGAATATCCCACGACGGTCAAAATCGCAGCTATGAAGGCTTGGTCAATTTCCATATTGAAAGGCATAAAGTTGTATGTCAATGAGAAAACACCCAACACCAAAATCACGTCGTGAGCAGAAGGCACAATGGTACCAAGTGAAAACTGCCATCTTCTGAAACGAATCAAAATATAGAAAGCAATCACAATCAAAGCGCCAAGCACCGACCAAACTGCATTGCTTTTAATATCTTCGGCAATGGTAGGTCCTACTTTCATTGATTGTACAATCCCGATGGTTCCTTCGGCACCATTGGCAAAAGCGTCATACGAATAACCTTGCGGCAAGAATTTCTGCAAACCTTTGTAAAGCAATTCTTGGATTTCATTATCCACCGCCGTACTTTCTTCTTCAACTTTGTATTTGGTTGCCACTTTAATTTGGTTGGCAGCCCCAAAGGTTTTCACTTCGGCATTTCCGATAAGCGGTTGTAATTCTTTGGCTATGTCAGTAGGAACTACCGGATGCTCAAAACGAATTTGATACGTTCTACCTCCAACAAAATCAATACCTTGATTTAATCCTTTGGTAGAAAGCGAAACGATGCTTACCAAAACAGCCACTGCCGAGATGATGTAACCTATTTTTCGTTTCCCGATGAAGTCAACATTAACGTTTTTAAGTATATTTTTGGTCATATTGGTAGAGAACGTAAGGTCGTGCTTTTTCTCCACGCTGTAATCTATGAGCAAACGTGTAATGAAAATTGCTGTAAACAAGGTTGTTGCGATACCGATAAGCAAAGTAGTTGCAAATCCTTGAATTGGACCGCTACCAAAAGCCAACAGGATAAGAGCCGTTAAACCGGTGGTGATGTTGGCATCTAAAATTGACGAAAGCGCGTTACCAAATCCGTCCGAAACTGCCTGTGCAACACCTTTTCCTTTGGCTAATTCTTCTTTAACACGCTCAAAAATAAGCACATTCGCATCAATTGCCATACCGATGGTAAGCACGATACCCGCAATTCCCGGTAGGGTTAAAACCGCTCCGATACTTGCTAAAATACCAAATACCAACAATATATTGAAAACCAAAGCAATATCGGCATAAATTCCGGCTCTTCCGTAGTAGAAAATTGTCCAAGCAAAGATGATAAGCGCCGCAATCAAAAACGAACTCATACCGCTATCGATAGCTTCCTGCCCTAATGAAGGTCCTACCACTTCGGACTGAACAATGTCAGCTCCGGCAGGTAACTTACCGGCTCTAAGCACGTTAGCCAAATCTATCGCCTCGTTTAAGGTAAAAGTTCCGGTAATTTCAGAACGCCCTCCCGTAATGGCTCCATTGGTTACACCCGGTGCCGAGTACACGATGTCATCCAAAACAATGGCAATATTTCCTTGTTCTTTAAAGGCTTTGTCGGTCAAGTTTTCCCAAATTCGCGAACCTTTACCGTCCATTTGCATTGACACGGCAGGCTGATTGCGCATATCAAAAGTTTGAGCGGCATCGGTAATTACATTTCCTGTCAAAGCCGCTACGTTATCACGATTTCCTTTTAGTGCATAAAGCTCAACCAAATCCGATTTTTTTGAAGCCTTGCTCCAAGCAAATTTGGCAAATTGTAAATTGGCAGGCAAAAGTCGTTTTGCTTCGGCTGAGTGCAAATATTCGTTCACCCTAGCCGTATCTTTCAGACTTACAGCAAACAACACGGGCGACCCCTCATAAGTGGCTGCCGGTTTCATCAAATCAAACAACGGATTTACTTGATTAGCTTGTGCTACCGAATCTTTTTTAACATCGGTTAAAAGCGAATCAATCGCAGCCGAAGCATTGGTTGTCTGTTGAGTTGTATTACTTGGTAATGAAGCCTTTAACGATTCGTTTAACGCATTCAAATACGGATAAACATCTGTATTTTTGAATGTTTCCCAAAACTCCAATTGAGCGGTACTTTGCAAAAGAGCTTTTACGCGGGTAACGTCTTTCGCTCCGGGAAGTTCTATCAAAATACGCCCCGATGCACCCAAACGCTGGATATTAGGTTGTGAAACCCCAAACTTGTCAATACGTTTGCGCAACACCTCAAAAGCAGAAGTTACCGACTCATCGACTTTTCGGCGGATAATGGGACGCACCTCACCATCAGCCATTTGAAAGTTGATTTCATCGCTTAAAAGTTTATTGGCAAACACATCAGGCGAAGCTAATTTTCCTCCGTTTTTCTCGTATGTCTCAAAAAACAAATCCAAATAGGTACGGTCTGTTTTTCGTAACAGTTCATCGGCTTCGGCTAATGATTTGTTAAAAATGGGGTCTTTTGAGTTATTAGCAAGACCTTTTAATATGTCTTTAACCGAAATTTGCAAGATTACGTTAATCCCGCCTTTTAAGTCCAAACCGCGATTTAACTCTCTGTCTTTCACCTCTGCATAGGTATATTTGGTAACCACGGCATTGTAGGCTTCTTGCCCTAACATTGAGTCTAAATAGTGAGCTTCAACCCGCTCGCGTTTTGAAACGTAATTATTTTCGGTATTTGACACCTTCGCCTCGGCAAACGCTTTGGCTTTGTTTTCCACCCTGTTTGCAACAAACGTAAACGAAAGTTGGTAGATACTCACCAACCCGAATAGTAGTGCAAACAGTTTAATAAGTCCCTTGTTTTGCATTTTAAAAATTAATTACTATTTTCTTTTTTTTCAATCGGCAAATATATACATTTTAAGTAATATATAACAATTTATTAAGTGTTTTTTTTCATTGTGGGCGCATCTACAATGTCATAATGGCTTTCAAAAACCTTATTTTTGATTTTTTCTTTTGTAAAGAATCCGTATCAACAGCATAACTAAAAACAAAACTACCAGCGGATATGCGATGCTTTTCACCTTCCAAGCTTTCTGATTTTCAGCCACTTTTTCTTTATCCAAAAATGCCAATTGCACTTTTTTATTCCGCAGGGAAAGAAAATCGGAATCGTCAAGCAAATAATTCAAAGCGTTTTGCAAAAAGGCTTTGTTGTCGTAAAAAGTATTCGTCCATTTGTCAAAGCCCAATTCAAGCGGAAGATTATCAGCAAGGTCGTTTTTAATAATATCACCATCTGCTACGACTATCATTTTGGTGGGCTTACTGGTTTCAAGATTGGTTTTCAGCTCAATAGGTCGAATTCTATTTTTATAAACCGATGTAAATTCTCCTTCCAGAAGTACCGCCACCGGAATATTTCCGCTCTTGTAAGCGTTTTTATCCAAGTTTTTAACATCAATTTTCAAACGCACCTCTCGCGGCGTTCCGTCTGCTTTTGAAAAAGGCGAACTTGCCAACAACACCGTTTTTTTAATACCGTTTTTGAGCGTGTCAATACTGTTGGCAAACTGCAAACGAATGGCATCTAAATGATTATTTATCAAATGGTTATTCTTCGACAAAATCATCGGATTATACACCCAAGGAATGGGCATATAACGCGTTTGACTGCCTTCGCCGGTGGCTATCATAAGCTGTGACGAATGCAAATCATTGATTATATTATAATTAACTCGAAATCCGTATTGAAAAAACAAATCTGTCAGGTTTAAATCGGCAGGCATTGCCACCGCACTACCCGATGCGTTGTACAAATTTTCGATGCTAATATCCACATTATCAATAAGCCACAGCACCCTCCCTCCCTGCATTACAAATTGGTCGATAACCTGTTTTTGCGGGTCAGAAAATGTTTTTGTGGGTTTGGCAACTATCAGTAAATCAAACTTATTGAGGGCAGCCAACGTTTTTTCGGCATTGGTAGCAACCGAATCTAATGAAAAAGGCGCAATACGGTAATATCCTTGCGTAAACTTCAAGAAATCAGCCATATAAATATCGTCAAAAGTACCATTACTTTTGAGCATAGCAATTTTTTTACTTTTGCCGAGTGTCAGTCGGTTTAAGGCATCGGTTATGTTATATTCCAATCGTTGTACCGAATTTTGCACACGCTCTTGGTCGGTTGCCCCTAATTTATTGACAAAAAGCGGTATTTTTTCTGATTTTTCGCCGTTTGTAAGCACCGCCCAAGGAAAAATATACGCAACAGAAGATTTTCCGGCTTCATTTTGTGAAATTTGAAGCGGATTTAAACCAAATTCAACCAATTCTTGCAATGTTTGTTCCACATTTGCTTCATCTTCCAGCGGATTTACAAAATTAAAGGTAATATTACTGTTAAATGCGGCATATTCTTCCAACAATTGCAAGGTTTCGGTTTGTAATTTCTTAAATTCAGTGGGAATATTTCCTTTCAAAAGCACGTCAATCACCACAGGCGAATGAATTTTTAGCAACGTTTTGCGGGTAACTTCCGAAAGTGTATAGCGTTTATCTTGGGTCAAATCCCAACGGGTGTGCCACTTTCCGGCTATCATATTGACAATAAGCAATATAAAAAACGCTGTAACAACCTTAAATCCTATTTTATTAAAAATCGTTTTCATTGTTTATAACTATTTAAGGATAAAGTGGTTACATACAAAAAAAATCCTATTACGGACAGAAAATAAAGCACATCACGCGTGTCAATCACACCACGGCTAATTGCCTCAAAATGTGATTGAAACCCAAATTGTGAAAAACTTTCAGGGAAAAGAAGTTCCACACTTTGGTCTAATCCGAAAAAGAGAAAAAAGCACAGAAAAGCCGCCAACACAAACGAAATTATCTGATTAGCCGTAACTGATGACGCCCACAAACCCACGGCGGCAAAGGTGGCAACCAGCAAAAGCAAAGCCACGTATGAGCCTATCGTGCCGGCAACGTCTAAATTTCCTATCGGATTTCCCAAAATCCACACCATATATATATATAGGAATGACGGAATCAGGATAATTACCAATAAAAATAAAATTCCGAAATATTTCCCCAGCACCATCCGCCAGATACTCACCGGTTTTGTGAAGAGCAAAGCCAGCATTCCACTGCGTTTTTCTTCGGAAATGGCTCGCATTGTCAAAGCCGGCACCAAAAAAACAAAAATCCACGATGAAATTCTGAAAAACGGCAATAAATCGGCAAATCCACTGTTAAATATGTTGTAATCGGATTTTAAAATCCATAAAAACAAGCCGTTTAAAAGCACAAAAATCCCGATTACGGTAAATCCGATGGGTGAAGTGAAAAAATAACGAATTTCTTTTTTGAATAGTGCGTACATTATGATTCAAAAAATTAAAAGTTCTGTATTGTGATTGAGGTTTGAAACCTGAAATTGCAAAAATTTCAAATCCCAAACCTCAATTTATTGATTTTAAGTCTGTTTATTTTGATTTTGTATAATTAATTTTAAGCATCAAACGCTTATCAGCATCAACATCAGGGCTGTTTCCGTAAATAACGGTACTTAAAGGCGTTTGCACCGTTGCTAACGGAATTTTCTTCTGTTCATTGGCTGTGTTTACGTAATTCACTAATGATAAGGAACGTACGTTTGAAGCGATGACCACCCCAATGGGAACGTTTTCGGCATTTTTCTTTATGATGTCAATAATATGATTGGTTAGCCGAATTTGATAATAAACGCCTTTACCGTTTTCTTTATGCAATTTTCCTAAATGGTTTAAGACAGAAGTCGCTGCTGTTGAAGCTGTTGCCGTAGGGTCATTGGTATAATCAAGCAATACGTTACCCGTTTTCGTATTATACACGTAAATACGCTCAGGTTCAGACATATATGAAATCGATTGGTCTACATACAAGAAAAGGCTGGCATCGGTGATTAACACATCTTTGGCTTTAATTTCAGCTAACTGACTGTCAGTAAACAAATTAAATTGTGCAGAATAACCCTGTGTACCACTTAAAAACACGCGCGAAACATTACCCGCATCAGTTGAAGGTGTTACGCTTTCGTTAGAATTTTCAAACAGATTCACGGTTATTCCATTCAAATTCAAATTGTAACGAGTTGGAATTTTAAGCACTTTATCATTTTCTTTTACGTCGTAAGTGTACACAAACTGAATTTTAGCTTTTGCCATATCCAAAAGCATCATTAAATCCTGTGAAAAATCACTTGCCACGATTGAAATTCCTCTGAAATAATTCTTGAAAACAGTTGCATTAGCCAACTCATCACTTCCTTCTTTATTAAAAATTTTATCTTGAAAGAAACTAGCATTCAACGGAATACGAATACCGGGTGCTAATACGTCTTCATTGGTGGTTGACTCATCTTCGGTTGTTCGCGGATTATCAAGTTTTTTTCGGGTAATTGACTTATTACTAATGGTATGACTCGTAGGCGATACCACCGCTGCACCTAAATGAGTCGTTGGGTCAAAATCGGAGTAATACACTTGGCTATTTAACTGATTATCAACATCTCTTAAAAAATACGTAAGTTCATTGACACTCAATTTAAAAGATGCCTTTTGGTCTCCATAGATGGAATCAAGCCTGTACTCGGCTTCTGAAACGTATGACGCGTTGTTTGAAGCACTACTCGGATTGAAAAACGGAATGTAGAGGTATGCCTCCGTTACCGTTTCGTTTTCCTGTACATTATCGGTATTTTCTTTGGTTTGTGCATTAACACCAAAAATGGGGTTTTGCTCGGGCAAGGTAACCTGCGCGATGATATTTGCTTTTTTGGTTCCGAAGGGAGCTTGCGTGTACCGCCCCAAAAGATACCCTCCTAACCCATTGGTTTGCACTGCTTTTTCTTGAATATTGGTTACTGAAACCGTAGCCGTATAAACGCCCACCTCGTAGTTAGGGTTTCCCAACAAATCACTTTTAATTTCCTTAAATGAATCATCGGCACACGACTGCAAAGCCAATGCCATAATAGCCAAAGTTCCTAAACCTTTTATTTTATTCATATAATATTCTCTTTTTTTGTATTATTTTAAAATTTTTAAATAAAAATCTCTGTACGACTCTTGAAACGTTTGCTGGTCGCTGTTGTAAAGAACTGGCTTTCGGTATCCTTTCAGAAAGGTACTGAATTCTTCCGACATATTTTCACCTACCACAATCACGCCGTCAGAATTTTTAGCCGCTATTTTCATCAAATTGAAATAATGAGGGTCCTTCAAAGGTTCAGCCGTTCTGGAACTGATGCCGTCAAATCCCACCTTGCTTATTAAAGTTTTGTCTAAACTCCCTTCAAAATCCCTATCAAACACAGAAGTGATTATTTTACTATCCGAAAAAATAGGTTCATCTTTATAGTACGTACGCAAATATAAAGGCAATAACGAAGCCAACCAACCGTGAATGTGAATGATATCGGGCAACCAATTGAGCTTTTTTACCGTTTCAACCACGCCCTTGGCAAAGAAAATGCACCGCTCGTCATTGTCTGAAAACAAAGTTCCGTTCTCATCTGAAAAGGTAGCTTTTCGCTTGAAGTACTCGTCATTGTCAATAAAATACACCTGTATGCGCTCCTTAGGTATAGAAGCCACCTTGATGATCAAAGGAACGTCAATGTCATTAATCACGATGTTCATTCCTGAAAGCCGAATTACTTCGTGCAACTGATGCCTCCTTTCGTTAATATTCCCGAAACGAGGCATAAAAATACGTATTTGTCCGCCGTTGCTATTAACCATCCTCGGAGCCTCAAACGACATTCTTGAAATCTCATTTTCAGGAGAATAAGGCATCACTTCGGAGGATACAAAAAGTACTTTTCTATCTTTCATAAAAAGCAAAATGTTTTTTGTTAGCTTTGAAAGCTACAAAAGTACGAAAAAATATGCAGAAATCCATAAAAAATATATAAGTTTGCGCGATAAAATTTAACAGATGAAGATTTATACACAGCAAAACGAGCTTAAAAATCGTATTTCAAACGAAAAAAAATCAGGAAAAACCATCGGGTTCGTACCTACAATGGGCGCCCTACACGAAGGACATTTATCACTGATTATCAAATCAATAAAAGAAAACGACATCACCGTAACAAGTATATTTGTAAATCCCACACAATTCAATAACAGTGACGATTTAAAAAAATACCCGCGTACCCTTGAAGCTGATGTGCAAATGATAAAAAAAATCAGCAACGAAGTGCTAATTTACGCCCCTGACCCCGAAGATATTTACGGAAACAACGTAGTTTCAGAAAAATTTGACTTCAACGGACTTGATAAAATAATGGAAGGCGCTTTTCGGGCAGGGCATTTTGACGGCGTCGGCACGGTGGTAAAAAAACTTTTTGAAATCGTAATGCCTAATAAAGCCTATTTTGGCGAAAAAGACTTCCAACAACTACTGATAATCAAGCAGATGGTAATCCAAACAAAACTTCCGGTTGAAGTTATCCCCTGCCCTATTGTTCGTGATAAAAACGGATTAGCATTAAGCTCACGAAATCAAAGACTTAGCCCACAACGCCAAGAAGAAGCCGCACATATTTACAAAACCCTGACAAAAGCCCAAGAACTTTTCAAAACACAAACTTCATCACAGGTTGAAAAATGGGTAAAATCACAATTTGAAAACAAGAAAGGTTTTGATTTAGAATACTTTACAATCACCAGCGAAGACAATCTAGCCCCCATTGATGAAAAACAACCCAATCAAACCTATCGCTTTTTCATCGCGGTATATGTTGATGGCGTGCGGCTTATCGACAATTTGCGGGCATAAACAAAATTTTTCTTTCATTTTATTTTGAAAAAAAACAGATTTTTTGCACCTTTGCAAATATTTTTGACCCTCGTAATAAAAAAGAGTTAAAAATCAATTATTTAGAAGATTTTATTGTATAAATACATAAACCAATGAAAAAAATTGACAAAGCGGTGTACCTGAAATGGTATGAGGATATGCTTTTTTGGAGAAAATTTGAAGACAAATTGGCTGCTGTTTACATCCAACAAAAAGTAAGAGGCTTTTTACACCTATATAATGGGCAAGAAGCCATCGTAGCGGGATGTATGCACGCCATTGACCCGACAAAAGACAAAATGATTACGTCATATCGTAATCACGTTCACCCAATAGCCTTAGGAGTTGACCCTAAACGAATTATGGCTGAACTCTACGGAAAAGCTACCGGAACTTCACAAGGTTTGGGAGGTTCAATGCACATCTTTTCAAAAGAACATAACTTTTTTGGCGGTCACGGTATCGTTGGAGGACAAATTCCGTTAGGGGCAGGTTTGGCTTTCGCCGATAAATATTTTGACAGAAAGGCAGTTACATTAACTTTTATGGGAGATGGAGCCGTTCGTCAAGGAGCTTTTCACGAAACGCTCAACCTGGCAATGCTTTGGAAATTACCCGTTGTTTTCATCATCGAAAACAACCATTACGCAATGGGAACTTCGGTGGAAAGAACTGCAAATCACGTAGATATCTGGAAACTTGGCTTAGGATACGAAATGCCTTGCGGGCCGGTTGATGGTATGAACCCCGTTGCCGTTGCCGAAGCCGTTTACGAAGCAGCCGAAAGAGCCAGACGCGGTGACGGACCTACGCTTTTAGACATCAGAACCTATCGTTATCGCGGACACTCAATGTCTGACGCTCAGCACTATCGAACCAAAGAAGAGGTGGAAGAATACAAAAAAATTGACCCTATCACCCAAGTGCTTGACGTTATCAAAAAGAAAAAATATGCCACCGATGCCGAAATCGAGGCCATCGATGAGCGTGTTAAAAATTTGGTTGCCGAATGTGAGAAATTCGCCGAAGAATCTCCGTTCCCTACCAAAAACGTGATGTACGACACGGTTTACGAACAAAACGATTATCCTTTTTTATCTCATAAATTATAATTAAAAAATGGCAGAAATTATCAATATGCCACGATTGAGCGACACGATGGAAGAAGGTGTCGTAGCGAAGTGGCTCAAAAAAGTTGGAGACAAAATTCAAGAAGGTGATATTTTAGCTGAAATCGAAACCGATAAAGCCACGATGGAATTCGAATCGTTCTACGCAGGAACGTTGCTTTACATCGGTTTGAAAGAAGGTGAAACCGCTCCGGTGGATTCGCTTTTGGCAATCGTTGGGAAAGAAGGAGAAGACATTTCGGCTTTAATAGGTGGAGCTAGCCAAAAAACGGAAAGCAAGCCGCAAGAAGCACCCGCAAAAGAAGAACAACCTGCCCAAAGCGCATCACTTCCAAAAGGAGTTGAAGTGGTTACGATGCCACGTTTGAGTGATACGATGACCGAAGGAACCGTAGCTTCTTGGCTTAAAAAAGTGGGAGACAAGGTAAGTGAAGGCGATATTTTGGCTGAAATCGAAACGGATAAAGCCACAATGGAATTTGAATCATTCTATGCCGGAACACTATTATATATAGGTATAAACGAAGGCGAATCAGCATCGGTAGATTCTCTGCTGGCGATTATTGGACCTGCGGGAACTGACGTGAGTGCCGTTGTTGCCTCAGGCGGGAAAGTTACAACCGCCGCTCCTGCTACTCCGGAGGTAAAAACCGAAACAAAAACAGAAACACCTAAACCTGTTTCTGCTTCAAATACAGCAAGTAACGAGCGTGTTTTTGCTTCACCTTTGGCTAAAAAGATTGCTGCGGAAAAAGGTATTAATCTTTCACAAGTAAAAGGTTCGGGTGAAAACGGGCGTATCATTAAAAAAGACGTAGAAACATTCGTTCCTTCTCAATCACAGGCTGTTGCCGAAAAATCGGCAGTTGCACCGACTTTCATTCCTGTGGAAACAGAAAGCGTGGAAGAAGTAAAAAATTCGCAAATGCGTAAAACAATTGCCAAACGTCTTTCCGAATCGAAATTTACTGCGCCGCATTACTATCTTACCATTGAAATTGATATGGACAATGCAATGGCTTCGCGCGTGCAAATCAATAACATACCCGATACCAAAGTATCGTTCAACGATATGGTAGTGAAAGCCTGTGCAATGGCTCTGAAAAAACATCCGCAAGTAAATACTTCGTGGAAAGGCGATGTTACAGTTTACAACCAGCACGTACACATCGGAGTTGCCGTAGCGGTTGAGGACGGATTGGTAGTTCCGGTATTGAAATTTGCCGACCAACTGAGCCTCACGCAAATTGGCGGACAAGTAAAAGATTTAGCAGGAAAAGCACGAAACAAAAAACTTACACCTGCCGAAATGGAAGGAAGTACCTTTACTGTTTCAAACTTGGGAATGTTTGGTATTGAGTCATTTACGTCGATTATCAATCAGCCAAATTCGGCAATTTTGTCGGTCGGAGCCATCGTTGAAAAACCGGTGGTTAAAAACGGACAAATTGTTGTGGGCAACACGATGAAAGTAACTTTGGCTTGCGACCACAGAACGGTTGACGGAGCTACGGGAGCGCAATTCTTACAAACACTCAAAACTTACATCGAAAATCCCGTAACGATGTTGGCTTGATTTTTTAGGTTAAATAATTAGTATTAAGAATGCAAATCTGTTTTTCAGATTTGCATTTTTTTGCATTAACCATTTGGAAAATTCAATAAAAAATTATTCTTTTGCCGTATATTCAGAAAGGGGAAAAGAATGAAACATATTTTTTTGTTGACATTAACTTGCTGTTTTTCAACATTATATTCACAAGATAAAGACTACATCAACACGGACAGACCCGACCAAAGTGAAGGAATTTATACGCTGGCAAAAAGGAGTTTTCAAACAGAAAACGGTTTTACTTTTTCAGAAGGTGTATTTGTTGATGACTTGATGCTACGCTACGGTTTGTTTAACGGAACTGAATTACGTTTATCTTCTGATTTTGTGAAACTTAATGGCCAGGATTTGAAAATAAGCGTTTTTTCGGCAAGTTTTAAACAAGAAATTTTAAAAGAAAATGATGTAATTCCTGCTGTTACTTTTGTGGGATATATTACGTACCAAGATGCTTTAAAAAAGTGGTCAGCGGATATGTGTCTAGCTTTTGAAAACAACCTTTCCGAAAGATTTTCATTGGCTTACAACGTAGGTTTGTCAAAGTCTTTTAGCCAGTTGAATACAACTTTTCAAGGGCAGTATTCACTTACAAACCGGCTTTTTGCATTTGCTGAATATTTTGCTTTTTTTACTAACGAAACCCCTTCACATAACCTTGATTGTGGCATACTTTATTGCTTATCAACTAATTTTCAAATAGATACTGCCTTTGGGCGCTCTATTTTTAGAGACGATACCGATTGGTTTGTCAGTTTTGGAATTTCATATCGGTTTTTCTAATTTTTTTCATTATCTTTGCACCCTGTTAATTAACTCGCTATGAATTTATTACCATACCATTATATTTCTGTTTTTCAGGAAAATATAAAAAAATATGCTTCAAAAAAAGCCCTAATAGGCAAAATTGAACAAAATTGGGAAGGCATCACTTGGGCTGAATTTGGCGAAACCACCGAATTACTCTCAAAATCAATGCTTTCACTGGGCATCAAACCGCAAGAAACCATTGGTATTTTTTCACAAAATATGCCTCAATGGACATTAACCGACATAGCTGCATTGCAAATAAGAGCTATTCCGGTGCCTATTTACGCCACAAATACCGCTGAACAAGCTCTTTACGTATTAAATCACGCTGAAATTAAAATTTTATTCGTAGGCGACCAAACACAATATGACAAGGCTGTTGAAGTTGCTTCACAATGCCCTTCGCTTCAAAAAATAGTTGCCTTCAAAGACACAATTCAATTCAAAGAAAATCAATATTCAGTTTATTGGAATGATTTTTTACAAACTGGAAAATCAGACACTTACACCAACGAACTTCAAAAACGCATTTCCAACAAAAAATTAAACGACTTATTTACAATAATTTACACCTCAGGTACTACCGGTGAACCCAAAGGAGTTATGCTTGATTATCAGAACTTAGCGTACCAACTCATCGGGCACGACATACGGCTTGAAGTATCTGAAAAAGACGATTCATTGGCTTTTTTGCCCCTATCACACGTTTTTGAACGGGCGTGGACCTACTATACCCTCTACAAAGGTGCCACCGTGTATTACTTGGAAAATACCAATGAAATCAAAAATGCTTTATTGGAAGTAAAGCCCACCGTAATGTGCGCTGTACCAAGATTTTATGAAAAAATATTTGCTACGGTTCACGACAGAGTTGCCACTTCTTCCTTAGGCAAGCGAATGGTTTTTGCTTTTGCCGTACGCGTAGGACGCAAAATGTTACAAATCAAACAAAAACATAAAAAACCGTCTTGGTTGCTGAAAAAATCGTATGTGCTTTCCGAGAAATTGGTCTTTTCAAAACTAAAACAATCGCTGGGCGGTCGCATTCGTTTTATGCCGTGCGGTGGAGCGAATTTAGAGCCGAGTATTGGGCGCTTTTTTCATTCCATCGGTATTAACGTTAAATTGGGTTACGGAATGACCGAAACCTTGGCAACCGTTTCGTGCTGGGACGATCAAGATTTTAATATGCAATCAGTCGGAATGGTAATGCCCAACGCCGAAATAAAAATCGGAGCAGATAATGAAATTCTGATAAAAGGCGGAATGGTTATGAAAGGATACTACAAAAAACCCGAAGAAACCAAAAAAGTTTTTACAGAAGACGGATTTTTAAGATCGGGCGATGCCGGAAATTTGGATTCTGAAAACAATGTTTTCATTACCGACCGCATCAAAGAATTAATGAAAACGTCAAACGGAAAATACATCGCTCCGCAACATATTGAAGGTAAGGTTGGTAAGTACAATCTAATCGAACAAATTGCTATCATTGCCGACGGAAAAAAATTTGTATCGGCTTTGATTGTTCCTAATTTTGAGATGCTTACACAAGCCCTCGAAGAATTGAACATCAAGTACAAATCAACTACCGAACTGCTGAAAAACAGCCAGGTGATTGAATACATAACTAAGCAATTGCAAAAATTCCAGAATGATTTGCCTGATTATGAAAAGATTAAAAAATTCACATTACTCCCAACGGCTTTTTCAATTGAGCGCAACGAAATTACTCCCACGTTAAAGCTCAAACGAAAGGTAATTTACGCAAATTACAGCAAAGAAATTGAGGCTATGTACCGATAAAATTAAAAGGGATTGTTTTTCAAGAAAACAATCCCTTTTTTTTAAAAAAATAAATCTCGAAAAGCGGAATTTTATTCTTATTGTATTTTTTCTTACCTTTGCGTTTCATTCAGCCGAAAAGCAATTATATTTTCGGTCTGTTCACACTCTATTTATCACATAATCAAAACTATGCTTAAAGCACTTTCGATAAAAAACTTTGCATTAATTGACGATTTACACATTGATTTTCCCGAAGGATTCATCATAATCACAGGTGAAACAGGTGCCGGAAAATCCATTTTATTAGACGCTCTTTCATTGGTATTGGGCAAACGAGCCGACATGTCAGCTCTTCGAAATTCCGATGAAAAATGCGTCATTGAAGTTGAGTTTGCATTACAAAAATATGATTTTCAATCTCTTTTTGATGAATTAGAGATTGATTATGACCTTTTTACTATTATCCGTAGGGAAATTCTCCCATCAGGAAAATCAAGGGCTTTCATCAACGATTCCCCCGTAACGTTAGATGTTTTAAGCAAATTAGGGCAAGTTTTGGTGGATATCCACTCACAACATCAAACGCTTGCTTTGGGTGATTTGGGTTTTCAGTTTGAAATCATTGATGCAATGGCTCAAAATAAAGAAAATCGCCTTGAATATGCCTCACTTTGGACTTCACTGAAAAAAGCACAAAAAAAACTTCAAGAACTGATTGATTTTCAAAAGAATGCCAACAAAGAATACGAATACAACCTTCATTTGCTCAAAGAACTGAAATCGGCTCCCTTGCAAGAAGGTATTCAAGAACAATTGGAAGAAACCTACGAAGAAGCCTCCAATATTGAAGAAATCAAAGAAAGCATAGCTGCAAGTTTGCAATTATTGAACGATGATAACATTGGCATTGTCAATCAATTACGTGAATTAAAACGCACTTTTGCTTCACTAACCGATTACAAACAGCAGTACAGAGACCTTTTTGAACGCATTGAATCGGCTTTTTTGGAACTGGAAGACCTGCAAAGCGAGCTTTTCACCATTGATGAAAACATCGAAACCGACCCCGAAACATTACAGGAGGTTTCAGAGCAACTAAACGTAATCTACAACCTACAAAAAAAACACAAAGTAACCACCGTAAACGAACTTATCAAAATTCAAGAAACGCTGGAAGAGGCTGTCTCTCAAACTGAAAATATCGAAGAACACATCGAATCACAAAAACAAAAGGTTGATGAGAATCACAAAAAAACACTCGAAAAAGCCACTGAAATCCATACAAGTAGGGCTAAAACCATCCCCGAATTAGTAAGCAAACTTACCGGTTTTATGCAAGAATTGGGAATGCCAAATGCACAATTTTCAGTTGAAGTGAAACCCACCGAAACGTTTCACAGCAATGGTTTTGATGAATTATCGTTCTTGTTTTCAGCTAACAAAGGTGGAAATTTTGGTCAGTTAAAAAAAGTAGCTTCGGGGGGGGAGCTCTCACGTATTATGCTCGCTGTCAAAGCTATTATGGCTGAACACACAGCCCTGCCAACCATTATGTTTGATGAAATTGACACAGGCGTATCCGGTGAAATTTCACAAAAAATGGGCGACATTATGAAAACAATGAGTGCCAATCGGCAAGTTTTTGCCATTACGCATCTGCCACAAATCGCAGCGAAAGGGCATTATCACTTTAAAGTATTTAAAGAAGACATTAACGGAAAAACAACTACGCAACTAAAATTACTTTCTGAAAATGAAAGAATTACAGAAATAGCGGAAATGCTTGAAGGTAAAAACAGCGGTGATTCAGCTCGAAATCACGCTATTGAACTTTTAAAGAAACGATAAACATCACAATATAAACCTACGGTAACAAAAAAAACTCGAATCATAATTTCGAGTTTTTTTATTTTATAGTATTTTATATAGAACCTGTTTAAACTTTCTTTAAAGAAGTAAAAGTTCCAAGAAATTTTAGTATTT
>NZ_JAUNKD010000039.1:9091-18259 GCF_030532915.1 Capnocytophaga sp. | reverse complement strand
GCTTCGCTTGGGTCGCCCCTACGATAACAAAATGACAATGTACGGAACGAATTTTGCGGAAGCGATGTATCTGCACATACTCCGCTCTCGCGGACTTTCCTACTGCGAAATATCTGATAATGTGATGCTTTCGCCAAAATTCACCTGCCATTTTTTGATTTGCGTATTGCTGATTTTCAGGGTCAAAACATCGCCGTTGAACGAAAAATCCTTCACCATTGACGGCACTAATACGCCTCTGAATACCTCTCTGAGCGACACAGGCACGAGCATCGCCTTTTGTTTGGGCGGTTTGATTTTCATCATAAACTGCACATAACCAGTCAGATTGCTAACGATTTGATTGCCATCGTACTGCATAACGAGCTGAAATTTAGCCTCGTTGTGGGTGATGTTTTTGGTAACCGTCCATTGTCCTTGTAGGTTGATTTCCAGTACTTTTGCAAAATTCAGTTCGATGTTTTCTGCCGTCCAGTCGTGCATTGGGGCAAGGTCAATCAGGCTTTGTCTGACGGCTAAAATGGCTTCTTTGGGGAACAATTCATCGGGCGTATTTTTGAGTTTTTCCACATCGACCCAAAGCCTGATGCCGTGATGAAAACGCACCCCATTTTGGCTTTTGTCGTCAGTCAAATACAAATTCAATGGACGAAACACTTTGGAAATGCCGTTTTTGCAGAACAAATCCGCAAAATAAATCACCGAATACATTTTACTGCAAAAATCTTTTTCTTTTTGGCTAAACGCATCAGTATCATATACATACACATTGCCAATCCCAAGAGAAATCATTGATTTCATAGTCTGTCTTTTTTTGATTACAAAAATAATGTTTTTTGTTGGTCGAGAGCCTCGACACGCGATTTTTTCGGCTCGTTGTAGGGCAAAGATACATCTTTGCCGTTTTCATTTTTGGCGGAACAAATACGGCGGAACGGATATATCCGTTCCCTACACGATACGCAATAAATTGCGTATTTACACAACCGCAAAATTCTCGTAAAATTCCAATTTTTCAGAGGCAAAGGCGATTAAAAGGCGTTTTTCAGGGATTTTTTTCGTGCCGAAACCACCCAAACAGATGCCCAAGTTGCGAAAAGTAATGTACCACTTACCTTCCACAAAATCAGGGTCTAAGGCTTTTAGAGCGTCCAGCCCAACGGCAAAAATATCCGTGTCGCCCAGCATCGGCGTGGTGTCTTTGTGGCAAATTACCTGATTTAGAATGTATTGACTGCCTTTTTTGTCGTAAATCAATTCTTTGGCATCGCGAAATTCACTCGCTCTCTGCATAATATTATCGATTTCCACGCGACCGGCTTCCCCAAATTGAGCGATAATCTCCTCTTGCGTTTTTCCGAAATGAAAATCGCCAACGCTTTTATACGATTCGATGTTAATTTTGTTCATATTTTCTTTATTTATTAAATTGATTATCAAATTTTTAAATCTAATTTCCAGTGCAAAGCCGAGCAATCTTTTAAATTGGGCAATGAGCGTAATTTTTCAAACTCCTCAACAGGATAATTCAGTGAAATATCCAGCCTTTGCAAGGCGGTAAGCTCGGTGAGTGCATCAAAATTTTTGTCGGCCATTCGCGTGGAAGTCAGCGATAATTTTTTGAGTTTTTTCATATTTTTAACAAAATGAATATTGTCCAGCTTTTGGTATCTGTCCATTCCGCCGTCCAACTGCAATTCTTCCAGATTGACAAGCGATGCAAGTGCCGAATAATCCGTGATTTTGGGCAATTCAATCGCTAAAATTTTGAGCTGGGTCATTTTGCCGATGGGGTCTATGTTCTCCAATTTGGGCGAAGAAAAAAGATACAATTCCTGCAAACAGGTCATTCGCTCGATGCCTTCCAAGCTGGATAATCGCGTTTGAAGATACAGAGAATCAAGCCAATACATCTGACAAACCGCCTCAAACAACGCCTCTTTGATGCCAAACTGAAAGAATATGCTTTTTAAGTCCGTCATTTGCAGAAGTGCTTCTGCCCAAAGTCTTTTTTGTTTTTCGGTGGTGCATTTGATGGCGATTTCTTCCTCGCCTTGATATTGTTCAGGTAACTGATATTCAGGGATTTTATGAGTCATAATTTTAATTATTTATTGTTAAAAATTTACCAAAAAACCTAAAAAATCACGCTGTGCCATTTGTCGTCGTATTTGCTTTTTTCTTTGGCGGTGTCGATTTTCCAACGCTCGTTCACTTTTTTGAGTTTGTAAATGCGCTCACGCTCAATACCTGCGTAGTTTTTTTGGGTGGTCAAAACGGCGGAATTTCCTTTGACTTCGATGCTGGTAATAGTCTCTTTTTCAGGGTCGTACTTGGGCGGAAATCCCACCGAAATCCCTGCGGAGAGCATTCCGTATTTGCGTTCTTTTTGGGTGAGATGCTCCTCAAAAATCTCCCGCACGATTTGCGTTTGTTTTTCCTGCCAGTCGGCATCGTCAAAAAGCTCAAAATTGTCGCCCAACTCGGTGTCGGCAGCCACTTCCCACGCATTCATTTTCCGCATAAAAACGATGAATGTATCGCTAATAATTTGATTTTCCATTGTTTATATTTTTTAATTATTTTTGTTATCATTGTAAGGCAAAGGTCGAGAGCCTCGACACACATTTACTTTTTTCGCAAAGATACACCATAAATTGCATATTTACGGCGGAACGGATATATCCGCTCCCTACTTTGGCATTTCCCTTACTTTAAAATGGTTCGCAAGGCTTTTTTGATGATGTACTCTGTTGATTTTGTGGGGCTTTCATTTTTCCAACGATTGCACAATTCCTGCACGAAATCAGGGCGCGATTTACTGGCATCATTCAGCCAATTCCCTACACTATCTTGCACATATTTAGCCGAATCCGATTTCAATTTTTCCAAAATGGGCAATGCCAATTCCGGCGAATTTTTCAAGGTTTCGATATGCGAACACCACACCCCACGCGGACGCAAGGCTTCCGAAGAAAAACGACGGATATTTTCATCGTCATTTTCTGCCCAAACCGATAGAAAATCAATGGAAAACGCCAAATTTTCGCTCAATTCGGGTCTGAGTGCCATCCAAACCACCTCACGCACCCCAAAATGTTTGTCCGCCACCAACGGCTGTAACAAACCGAGCTTTTTTTCGAGTGAAAAATCGGTGTTCAACGCCATAAAATAAGTGGCATAACAACGCACCGAATCCGATAAATGCGAAGATAATTTTTCAAAAATTGGCAAATAATCCGTTGATTTTGCGTATTTTTTGTAAAGAAACGCCCCAACCAATTTTATGGTATTCATCGTTGAAGGCTTTTTTTGATTTTTTATGATTTCCTGAATTTCAGAAACATAGGCATTGGAAATTCCCATTTTCGGAAACACCGCAGCCACCAAAGTCGTATGATTTACGGCAAGCCACTCGGTCAAATTAACGCTTTCTATCGTTCCCTCGTTTAACAATTCCAACACTTCTTGCGGAATATTTTCAAGTTTTGTCGCTCCTTTTCGGTTTTGTATTTCGTTTGTAGTCATTTTTAGAGTGTTTTTAATTATTGAAAAAAGTGTTTTTGCATTTTTGTTCTTGATACGCAATGAATTGCTTATTTACGACGGAAGAGATGTATCTCTTCCCTACTACTCAATCCACAAACCGATTTGGTCGGCGAGGTGGTAAATACGCTCTTTGTCCTGTTTTTTGGCGATGATAAAATGGCAGTCGTCGTTACCGCTACGCAGGTCGAACAGGGTGTAATTCGTCTGATTTTCAAGTTTTTCACGGACGATGTCGCTGTCGTTTCCGCACTCTTCAAAGGTAACTTGAAACGGCTGACCAATCGTTTCGCTGATAAAATCGCTGAGGGCTTCGGTGTCAAATTTCCAATCGTCTTGATAGACTTTGAGTTTTCCCACAAACGCCCAATGGAGGAAATCTTCCGTCTGATAATCACCCAGATACGCCAAATCTTCCTCAAACAAAACGCCTTTATCAACGAGTTTTTGAGCAAAGGCTTGACGGTTTTCGCGGATATTTTGCCAATCGGTTTTTAGCTCGGCAAGGTTTGCTTCCGAAAGATAATTATCGTAATTAAGCAGATTCACCAACTCCTCAAACGACTGATTATCAATTATTTTTCTATTTTGGAAAACGCCTTGATTTTGCTCGGTGGGGATTTCCAATTCGTTGCACACCGCTTCGGAAAGTTGCAACATCGTTTCGTAATAATGCTGCTCGTTTTCGGTTGCATTTTCCAAAACAAAAGGTTTCATATTTTGAAAACAATTCAAATAAGTTCCCATATAAGGCTTATCGCAATAGGTAAATCTCAGATTTCCAGCGGAATCGGGGTAAATTCCGAAAGTGATGGGAAGTTCGTTTATCCTTTTGTTTTTCGATTTTATGGCAAAATCAAAAATCATCATCGCATAGCCCAAACCTTTGGAAATATTTTGCAATTCTTCGTCCGAAAACTCAGGAAAACCCACCATTTGGAACAGCTTGTTGGTCAGTTTAATTTCCTTTTTGTAATCGTATTCAGGGCGGTGAAAACCCGTGTCGAAACTAAACGGAAGCACCCAATAAGCCACTTCTACATTGCCTTCGTACAGCGGATTTTTTATGATAATATTCTGATTTTCAGTTGTTTTGAAGTGGTTCAAAATTTTTAATAAATTTTCTTTCATAGTGATTTAGTTTAAATTAAAGGTGAATGGTTTTTTTTTAGTCCAAAAATACACAAAAAACGAAATTAACAACGCTCTTATTTTACTTTTTTCAAAATAACGAAAATAAGCAATAGCTTAAATTTCGTTTTCGGAAAAAGCTCAATATGGTTTTGGGCGAAAAATAATCGTATTTAAACCTCAACAATTATAATAAAACCCTGTAATTTCGATGGTCATACCGAATATTTTTTCCAATGTAACGATATGATTATCAAAAAGATTGTTCTTGCCTTCAAGAATTTTGGTGGGAAATTTTTCGTTTTTGTATTGTATGAAAATATAATCCGCACCGCCGCCTTTGGCAGGAAGCATACGCTCGACATACACCTTTTCGATGCCCGAAAGCGGAAAAATCCGAACGAATTTATCCACACTCACACCGATTTGCCCATTGACCTCATCTCGCCACAAAACAGCCTGATTACCAAACTTTTCGGTCAGTAAAGACGGACGGCGTTTCACGGAAATATCCTCTCGGTAATTGTCATCTATCTGAATGGTTTTCGGTGGAAAAACCAAAAATTCCGCCAGTTGTATGTCGTTTTCCATAGGTTTGATAATTTCTTCGTAATCCCTTGCATTATAAATAGATAAAAAGAAGTCCCGACGCCGAGCCTCGCCGTTATATTGCATACCAAAACAGATGTCGCCCTTATGATTGTGGTAATATAAATTTTCTAAATATTCATCTACTTCCTCGTGCGACAAGTCTTTATTAAGTTGCTCACAAATCCGTAAAAAATCGTGTTTAGAAGAAGCTCCTTTTTTGCTCGTAAAATAGAATTCCCTCACGGCAATATCGGTACGTTGCCTACTGGAAAGGCTAAATTCAAGGTTGTAAAACAGCAAGTTACCCACTCGCACAGGATAGCGAAACACATATTGACCGCTAAACGCCCCTCCGCCATAATCCTCATAATCTGTTCGTTTTACGCAAGGCAAAGCAATGACTTCCTCGTAGGTGGTGTCCCACGAAATAAATTGTTTTTCAGGTGATTGCACCTCAAAGCCGAGGTGGTAATCGTTGTGATTTTCTAAAAGTTGCATAAGTTCCTCTATCCTCCCCCCAGCCCTCTCCCAAGGAGAGGGGGAGTTGCAGGGCGTTAAATTATATTACAAAAATAATGATTTTTTCGGTCGTTGGTAGGGCAGAGATATATCTCTGCCGTTTGTGAAAACGGATTTGACGGAATGGATATATCCATTCCCTACAACGGTTATTTTTTCAATGTAATTCTGTAGTTAAACCATTAAAAACCAACGATTAACAATCGTGTGCTTCGTAATTAAGTTGCTCCAAATGGTCTTCCATACGCTCGTGACTTTTTTGCGATTGCGGTAGGGCTTTGAGCATCACTTTGTGCTGTTTTTTGCCGTCCGGGGCTATCCAAAGTCCTTCCAAAGTGTCGTTTTTACGCGTCAAAATCAGAACGCCCGTGTTTCCGCGTTCCACCAAAGTAAAAAATTGCTGATTGTCGTTCATCGAAGCCGACAGCAAAATGCGTTCGCTGGATTTTTCGTATTTGTAATAGGCTTCTACATAGGTGGTTGGACATTCATTTTCCTTGACCGCCAAATACAACCCCACTTTTAAATCCGTTCCGATAGTGCCTTCGTAATAGCCTTGCGAGATGATGGTTTGAGAAAATCCCTTTACAGCGAATAATAAAATTCCTAATAAGTATAACTTCTTCATTATCAATTGTTTTTATTGTGTTTTAATTTATATTTGATTGATTTTTAGATTCAATTTATAAAAGTAACTTGCCGTTGTTATTTTTTCGTTAAAAAATCTGAAATTGATGTCATAAAATTGATTTGCTTTCCTTTATTACTTTCAAAAATAAAATCATTCAGACTTTTACTTTCGTATTTTGAAAAATCCCCAACAATAACCAAAGGTATCTGATATTGAGTGAATTTCTGTAAAATATCACCTGCAATTTTGGTTTTTAAATCGAAAAAATCCGTTGTAATATTTTTTTCGTGAATAATGATTTGAGCAAATCCCTGATAAGACAAATTTCCTATTAAGTCCAACGCATCATCAACTGATGCCAATATTACTTTTTCTGAAAGAATTTCAGCAATTTTTGAATCATTTTTATAGTGTGTTTTTATTTCCATTTTGTGATTTTTTTAAAATTAACAATTATAATAAAACCCCACCACTTCAATAGGCTTACCGAAAAATTTTTCCAATTGGGGCAAAAAATTATCCAGTTCGTATTCTTTCGTACAAAGGATTATCCACGGATATTTTCTGTTTTTGTAATGCACACGCAGCGAATCCGCCCCACCGCCTTTGGCAGGAAGCATACGGTCGATGTCCACTTTTTTGATGCTTGATGGCGACCGCCTAGGGGGTTGGGCATAAATTAAGGATTTAAAGCTCTTTGTAAAAAAATTTGATTATCATCAGACATTATAAAATCATCTAAAAAATACGGCAAAAATTCGTCAATCAATATATGATGAATGCCTTCGATAGAAAGTCCTTTTTCTACTCGTTTTTTGAGCAAAAATAAAATTTCTATCGGAAAATATTCGGCAGTATTACCATTAAACTCCAGTAAATAATCACCTTTAGAATTATCCAAATGATATTGGCACAACTCATCAACGATTTGTTTAAACAATTCCATATTATCGGTATAAAGAAATTCAATCGCTTTTTGATAAAGTGATGTCATATTTGCCATAATATCGGCTTTTACGGATTTTCCTTTGTTGTCTGTTATGCCTGTTAAGTCAAATGACCACGGCTTATTATTGGGGTCTTGTTGATAAAAATGATAAGCTAAAGGCAAGATAGTTTTTGTACCATAAAAATCGTTGTCTTCATCTTCTTCATCTTCTTCATAATTGTCGCCTTGATGGTCTTTATAATATTCCAAAACCTTCATCATTTCGCCTTGAATGCTATTATCACAATACGCCATTGCGAAAATTAGACTTAATGTTCTATCAGTATCAAAGCCATTTTGTGTATTTTTTTGGTAATTTTTTTCAGCAATAAAATAAATTATTTTTAGAAAATAAGCATTTAATAGCTGATTATAGGTCTCTTGGCTTGGTGATTTAATGAACTGAGAAACTAAACCATACTGAGAAATAAGGCAACGGTCAATCATATCATATTGATCATATTCATCTTCATAATCATTACCGTTAAAAGAAAAGGCTATTTTTATTGATTTCTCATCATTTAGTAATGCCTGAGTAAATAACTTTAAATTTTTATCATTTACATTAATTTCAGCGTTTTTTTTAATCTCATTTTTTATTTTTGAGATTTTGCGATAGTGTGTTTTTATTTCCATTTTATGATTTTTTTAAAATTAACAATTATAATAAAACCCCACCACTTCGATAGGCATACCGAAAAATTTTTCCAATTGGGGCAAAAAATTATCCAGTTCGTATTCTTGCGTACCGAAGATTATCCGCGGATATTTTCTGTTTTTGTAATGCACACGCAAGGAATCCGCCCCACCGCCTTTGGCAGGAAGCATACGGTCGATGTCCACTTTTTTGATGTCCGAAAGCGGAAAAATATTGCAAAAATCGCCCACACTCACACCGATTTGTCCATTGACTTCATCTCGCCACAAAACGGCTTTGTCGCCAAATTTTTCAGTCAAAATAGGCGGTCGGCGTTTGACGGCTTCGTTTTTTAGATAATCCGTATCGATGCCGATATAATCCTTTGGAAATAACACAAAATCAGCAAGTTGTATATCGTATTCATTGTCAATCGGCGTAATCAGCTCAGGATATTTACGAGCATTGATAATATTAAAAAACACATATTGATTCGGTGGCTCTCCGTAATAAATGACCAAAAATGTGATTTCGTCTTTGCGAAAAAACGAATAAATATCCTCACGAGATTTATAATGCTTATCGAGGGGCAAATGCTTTTCAAGTTGATGATGGACTTGCCAAAAATCAAATTCCGAAACGCCTTTTTCGCCTTGGGCATAGTATTCTTGTACGGCAATATCCTTACGCTGTGGGTTGTCTATGCGAATGTCAAATTTGGAAAACAGCAAATTTCCCATCCGCACAGGGTGTTTGAAATGATAATATTCGTAAGTCTCGTTACTCAAATAAAAATCCCGCTCCACACACGGCAAAGCGATGACTTCCTCGTAGGTAGCGTCCCACGAAATGAATTGTTTTTCAGGTGATTGCACCTCAAAACCGAGGTGGTAATCGTTGTGGTTTTCTAATAGTTGCATAGTCCTCTCCCTTATTCCACATACTCCGCTTTCGCGGACTCCCTCCCAAGGAGGGGGAACTTGATTATGTTACAAAAATAATATTTTTTCAGTCGCTGTTGTAGGGCAGAGATATATCTCTGCCGTTTGCGAAAGCGGAGTATGTGCGATATATCTCTGCCGTTTGCGTTTTTCGTCCATTTGTGTTTTTTTCGTCCGTTTATGT
>NZ_JAUNKD010000039.1:0-9081 GCF_030532915.1 Capnocytophaga sp. | reverse complement strand
GATTTTTGTCGAACACGGATTTTTGGCACAAACGGATTCAGCAAAAACGAATTTGACGAAAACGGATTTTCAGCAAAAATGGATTTGGCGGAACGGATATATCCGTTCCCTACTTATTTTTCCAATGTAATTCCGTGGGCGACAGCAAATTTCAAAATCTCTTCGCCCACAAAACTGCCGTAAGTGAAATCAAAACGGTCAACGGTTTGTAATCGCTCGTAGGATTTGTAAAATTTGTCCTTATAATTGCATTTTTTCACGAAATTATTCAAAAAAATCGCGGCTTTTTCCTTGTCGCCCTGCCAAAATACGAAATAAAACGGCGTAAGGTGGTCGTGTTTCATATTTTTGTTAAAAATCGTGCCGTTTTCCAGCAAAAAATCAATGGCTTTATCTTTATTTTCAAAAAGTTCAAAGATGGGCAAGGCATATTCCTTCAAATTTTGCGTAATTTCATCGATGTTCGGCTGAAAACTCAGTCCCGCCAAGTTCCAATCACGCCAGTACTGACGCGGCGTGAGGTAGCCGAGTTGCGTGGTGTAAACGACATCTCCAATCCCCTGTTGGTTCGTTTTTTCTTCCAGCCATTTTTCCATTTTTTTGGAATAAATTGCGATGTGCGGAAGGATGGAAACACTGCCGCTGTGGTTTCGCATACTGGTGTGAAAATAAATCTGAAAATCAAGGGTTTTGTCTGGGCTGGTGCGTTTTAGCTTTCTGCCCTTTTGCGTAACTTTAAAATCAGGAAAGGCTTGGGCAATTTGACCACAAGCGGACTCAAAAATTTCTTTCGGACTTGTCATTGTATTTTGTTTAATTATTAATTTCTTCAAAATGAGTGCATTGAAATTGCAAAGGCGTAAGATAATCGCATTGAATTTTACAAACGAACTTATCTGTATCTTGTTTAATATCAATGTTTTGAATTCGGACAAAAGTATCGGTTTCGCCGTCTTCGGTTAAAAAATCATTCACTTCACCGAGCCATTTTTGGAGTTTTTCGCTTTTATTTGACAGGAAAAACCGCAACAAAACGGGCGTTGCTTCCGAATAAAAAACCGAATAAGGTAAAATCCATAAATTCAGCGTGTTATCGGTAAAATCGGCTTTTTGCAAACCGCCATCGTGATAGTTGTATTTGGTCATTTTTTAAGTTTTTTAAAGTTTAAAACGATACTACATTTTCCGCCCAAAACGAATTATAAAAGTAATAAATTTTGGACAAAAGTTCTCTGTTCAGCCATATTTTCATCAAAAATCAATCGATTTCCAGCCTCATCGGTTACAAAAATAATATCTTTCACACGCGTACCATAACCGCCTATGGCATCTGTGGCAAAAAATCGTAAAATGTTTGTTTTTAGATGTTTATCGTTGGTAATTTCCCCAACCATTTCGCCTTTTGAAAAATGAAAAAGTTCGGTACTATGAACATTTTCGATACACCAACCATAGTCCAGCAACAAATCCATAAATTGATTTAATTCGTGATGTTTCATTTCTTTTTAAAGATAATTTTGCTTAATTTTTTGTTGTGTAACATATCCGTTATACGGTGCGCCCCTATCCAATACACGGCACCCAAAAACAAAGGCGTAAGCGAAATAGACAGCCAATGCAATCCAAAAAAATAGTATATTAAACACAAAATCAACATAGTAACGATTTCAAAAATAAAATAATTTTTTTCGCTCACTCGTTCTTTGATGATGGAAATGTTGCTTTTAGGTTTGTTGATTCTTTCGATTACTTTTTTGGTAAAAGCATCAAGTGTAAAAGTGCTGTCGTAATCCGAAAGAGTGAAACAAATTCCAAATTCCAGTTCTATTTTTCGCATAAAATTTCCGTGTTGATTAGCACCGCGAAACGAGTTGCGAATTTGGTCTTTTTCACTTGGCGGAAACAACAAAAAGTCCATAAAATGAGTAGCTTCAAAAGGTGTATTCGCTTTTTTTCGGCACAAATGAAACACCTTTAAAATGCGTTCTCTAACTTCCTTTTCTGTATTGTTTTTCATTTCTTTTTAAAAATAATTTGACTTAATTTTTTTTGTTGTATAATATACGAAAAATCACTCTAAAATATCGGCAATCATATCGTAAATAAATTGTGTTTTTCCGCCGTAAAATCGGGGTTCTTCGGTGATTGTGTCGTAGATGTCCTCCAAGTTGTGGGCTGGGGACAAAGTCCAGAGTTTGTAGGGCGAAAATTGTACGCGTCCGATTTTTTGGAGTTGGGGCAGAATCGCGCCTAAATCCTTGTGATTGAACCAACAATCGGTTTTCAGGGCAAAGGCTTGATTGTCCTTTCCACAAGCGATTTTGCTGTTTAAAAAATCGTCCATCGTTGGAAATGAGTCGCTTAAATATTGCGTACACGCCAAATGATATTCCAATTTCCGTGGCGACTGCTCCACCATCGAAACAACGCATATTCCGTAGCCCTGTGGCATCGTAACTACCAGAACATCACCCAGTTGAAAGTGAGGCGTTTTGGCTTTGGTGGGCTTGGGTTGTTTGATGGGTTTGGGGTTTTCGCTTCGGATTTGCTCTGCCAATTTGTCCAAGGCTTTTTGCCGTTGGTTTTGGGCTTTGGCATCGATTTTCAGCCAGTGGTCGGTGGCTCCTTTTTCGATGAGGGTCAGTGTTTTTTGCCGAATTTCGTCAGGCAACTGCCCGATTTTCCAAAGGGAAAACGCCAGTGCCGTCCAATAAATTTCGGTGTGGAGTGGGTCGGTGCAACAATTTTGTTCCTCGCCCAGCCAGTCCTGAATGATGGTTGCCACCGCCTCGCGGTTTTTGTACCGCTCGATGATGTCGTTGTAAATGTCGTACGCCGCATCGCTGTCAATGATTTTAACGCCGTCTATTGCCATAGTTTTTGTTTTTTCTGCTTCCGAGAAGGGAAGCCATTAATCAATTGACAAAGGTAATGATTTTTTTCGGTTGTGTTTCGTAAATACGTAATTTATTACATATCTGTGTTTTGTCGTTCACAGATACGCGACAAGCGGAAGGGGAGTGGTTTTCTCTTTGGGAGAATTGAGGAAAAGCGCAATAAACCTGTTTTTCTAAAAAACAATTACGATAAAATTAGTTATATATCATTGATTTTTAGTGTTGTAATTCTTACATTCGTTTAAAACGATTGTGCGTCCAGAGGTAATATTCGGGTTGGTTGTAAATTTGTTGGTTTAGGCGTTCAAAAAACAAATCTGTTATTTGGTAATTAGTTGTTTCTGTGGGGTTTGTAGAAAGTATTTCAAATGTGGTTTGGTAATATCCACGCTTGATTTTTTCGATTTTGGCAAAGCACATCACGGCATCAAGCTGTTTTCCCATTCGTTCTGCGCCGGTGAAAACAGGCACGCGTAACCCCAAAAATGGTCGGCGGTAACTCTTTGAACTGTTGGGCGCTTGGTCGGCAGCGAAACCGTAACAACATACCAAACCTTGGTCTTTATGTCGTTTCATTTCCGCAGAGGCTTTGTATCGTGAAAGTAAAAAACTTTTGTGTTTTGTTCGTATTTTTTGTACAAAACGATCAAAATATTTGTTACTCAATGGTGAATAAAGCGCATAAGGCTTGTGTTCCAGATTGTAAGCCAACGAAAGCAACCATTCGTAACTGGCGTAATGCCCGCACATTAAGATAACGCTTCGGTTTTCGATGCCGTTTTGTTTGAGCACTTCTGCGTTGGTGTAGGTCATTCGCTGTTTCATCTGGTTTTCGGTCATTCCGTACGATTTTATCATTTCTAAAAACAGGTCGCAAAAATGTTTGTAGAATTTTTTTTCGATTTGCAATCGCTCAGAATCGGTTTTGAACGGAAAGGCAATCGTTAAATTTTTACGAACAACTTTTATTCTGAATTTCAGTAGTTTATATATGATAATATACGTAAAATCGGATACCCAATACAACAATCGGAAAGGAAGTTTTGACAAAATCCAAATGCAGGGGTATGCCAAAATGTATGTCAATAAATCCATTAATGCCAAAAATTTGTGCAAATATACTTATATTTGTCCGAAAAAATCAAAATAATGGGAAAATTACATTTTGCAACGCTTGCCTTGATGGCGGTCAATGTGTTGTTTTCAATGAAGGGATTTAAGGATTATTCCTTTTTTGAAAAATATAAATTTGGCATTCGCCAGATTCGGCAAGGTGAGTATGTTCGTTTGTTGAGCAGTGGTTTTTTACACGCCGATTGGCAGCACCTTATTTTCAATATGATAACGCTGTATTTTTTTGCTGATATTATCATTTTGTATGCCGGATTTGTGCAATTCGTATTACTGTATTTGTTTGCTTTGGTGGTCGGGAATTTGTTTTCTTTTTACTTTCATCGCAATGAACCTTACTACACGGCTGTGGGTGCAAGTGGCGCTGTATCAGGTATTTTGTACGCATCCATTCTGTTTAACCCAAAGATGACCATCATTGTTTTTGTGCTTCCGATGCCGGGTTATTTATTTGCAATAGGGTATTTGCTCTATTCAATTTACGGAATGAAATCACGCACTGACAATATCGGGCATTCAGCACATTTTGGAGGTGCGGTTAGCGGACTTATCTACGCGCTTGCTTACGACCCGTCGTTGGTGCAGCGAGAGCCTTTGTTACTTGGTGCAATGCTCATTCCCATTGTGTTATTGTTCGTTTTCCGAAAGAAAATCTGGCGATAACAAAAAGAATTTGGAAAATCAATATTTTTTAACAAAATGGCACATAAATTGCCAGTAATAACACTTAAAAAAGAATCACAATGAAACAGTATTTAATTTTATTTTCGTTTGTAACAACTATGATTTCAGCACAAAACATTCCAACGGTAAGCGTTACGGGCGAGGGCGTCGTTTATGCCACCCCCGACCTTGTAAACATTTCATTAAGTATTGAAAATGAAGGGAATGACGTAAAATATCTTAAACAGAAAAACGGTGAAGCCGTGGCAAAAGTTATTCAACTGCTTACGGGTGAATTGCCAATGGAAAATTTTCAAACTAGCCACGTTTCACTGCGTAAACACTACGATTACAACACTAAAACCTACAAGTATCACATCTCACAGGGCATAAAAATCAAATTAAACGACATCAGTAAATACGAATCACTGATGGAAGCCATTTTTGAAGCCGGTGTAAATCAAGTGGATAACGTTTCGTTTGATGTTAAAAATAAAGAAAATTTGTTGCGTGAAGCACGTGCGGCGGCAGTGAATGACGCACGACAAAAGGCGCTATTTTATGCCGTTAGTTTAGACCAAAATATCGGCAAAGCGTTATCAGTTAGTGAATTGAGTTCCGATTTAGTGATGCCCCGCAATGCGGAATTTATGGTAACGGGAAAAAGCAGTGGTGAACCCAAACAAACCTTAGCCGTTGGTACCATTGCAATTAGCGCCAAAATTAATGTAAGTTTTCTGTTAGTGAAAGAGTAATTTGGTTATCTTTTATTTGCAACGTGTTAAAAATGGTTTTTATCCGATAAAATCAAATTATATTACAAAAAACGACGATAATATCGTCGTTTTTTGTGTTTTTTAAGATGTTTTGTTCGGGTTTTATGCAATAATAATTAAACTTTGGTGTTGTTGAATATGCCACAAAAAAAGTCAGACCAAAAATTTGGTAGTTTGCTTAAAAAAATCGTAAATTTGTACGTTTAATTTTATAAAGAAAAGAACTACATAATGAATACAGAAAAATTTGAATTGCGTCATATCGGAATTGCTCAAAACGACCTTCCGCAGATGCTCAGCGTAATTGGTGCTGACAGTTTAGACCAATTGATTGACCAAACCATTCCGCAACACATTCGCTTAAAATCGCCTTTACAACTTCCCAAAGGCATCAGCGAGTATCAGTTTTTGCAACACGCCGGCGAGTTGGCTGCCAAAAACAAGGTGTTTAAATCGTACATCGGGTTGGGGTATCACGAAGCCGTTACCCCGTCGGTTATCAAACGAAATATTTTCGAAAACCCCGGCTGGTACACCGCCTACACACCCTATCAGGCTGAAATTGCACAAGGTAGGTTAGAGGCGCTGCTCAACTTTCAAACCGTGATTATCGACCTTACGGGAATGGAAATCGCCAACGCATCGCTTTTAGATGAAGGAACTGCCGCCGCCGAGGCAATGGCTATGTTACTTGATTTACGCAGCCGCGACCAGAAGAAAAACAACGTCAATAAGTTTTTTGTTTCTGAAAGCGTGTTGCCGCAAACTCTTTCGGTGTTGCAAACGCGTGCCGTTCCGTTCGGCATTGAATTGGTGATTGGCAATCACGAAACTACCGAGTTGGACGCTTCGTTCTTCGGTGCGATTGTACAATATCCTTCCGGAACGAACGGCGAGGTGTATAATTATGCTGATTTTGTTGCCAAAGCCCACAGTTTGGACATCAAAGTGGTGGTTGCCGCCGATTTGTTAAGCCTCGTGCTACTGGAAGCTCCCGCCAAATTCGGTGCCGATGTGGTTGTCGGAACCTCGCAACGCTTCGGAATTCCGCTCGGATACGGAGGGCCGCACGCCGCTTATTTCGCTACCCGTGAGGAATATAAACGTGCCTTGCCCGGGCGAATCATCGGGGTTACCATCGACGCGGACGGAAATCCTGCCCTGCGAATGGCGCTCCAAACCCGCGAACAACACATCAAACGCGATAAAGCCACGTCCAACATCTGTACCGCTCAGGTGCTTTTGGCGGTAATGGCAGGAATGTACGCCGTTTATCACGGTCCAAAAGGCTTGCAATTCATCGCCCAAAAAGTGCATTCGGCAACCGTAACGCTTAAAAATCAGTTGGAAAAACTGGGCTATGCGGTAAAAAACAAAAATTTCTTCGATACGCTTTCCGTGAAGGCAAACGCTGAAAAAATTAAATCGCTTGCCGAAAGCAAGCAAATCAATTTCTATTATCCCGATGCCGAAAACGTACATATTTCATTAAACGAAACCGTTGGTGTTGAGGAACTTAATGCTATTTTAGAGGTTTTTGCAACGGCGGAAGGAAAAGCGAAAGTGGTTTTGACTTCTTTGGAAGAAAACACCGCCATCGCACCGGAATTACGTCGTCAAAGCGAATTTTTAACCGCTCCGGTGTTCAATTCGTATCACAGCGAAACCGATATGATGCGTTATATCAAGAAGTTAGAACGAAAAGATTTATCGCTAAACCATTCAATGATTTCGTTGGGTTCTTGTACGATGAAACTCAACGCCGCCACCGAGATGTTACCGCTCAGTATGGGGCAATGGGCTAATATTCACCCGTTTGTTCCTAAAAATCAAGCCGAGGGTTATCACGAAATGCTTTCCGAACTTGAAAAAGCCTTATCAGTCATCACCGGATTTGCCGCCACGTCGTTGCAACCCAATTCGGGAGCTAATGGCGAGTATGCCGGCTTGATGGTTATCCGTCAGTATCATATAAACAACGGTCAGGGGCATCGAAATATCTGTTTGATTCCGTCATCGGCTCACGGAACGAACCCCGCTTCGGCAGTAATGGCAGGAATGCAGGTGGTAGTTACCAAAACCGACGAAAAAGGAAATATTGACGTTGCCGACCTGAAAGAAAAAGCTGAAAAACACAAAGATAACTTGGCTGCGGTGATGATTACCTACCCATCAACGCACGGAGTGTTTGAGTCGTCAATTGTTGAAATTATTGATATTATCCATAAAAACGGCGGACAAGTGTATATGGACGGTGCGAATATGAACGCCCAAGTGGGGCTTACCAATCCGGGGACAATCGGTGCGGACGTTTGCCACTTGAATTTGCACAAAACGTTTGCCATTCCGCACGGTGGAGGCGGGCCCGGCGTTGGACCTATCTGCGTTGCCAAGCATTTGGCTCCGTTTTTGCCTACCAATCCGATTGTGCCGACCGGTGGCAGTGAGGCAATTACGGCGATTTCATCGGCTCCGTTCGGAAGTGCTTACGTTTGTTTGATTTCGTATGCTTACATCAAGATGTTGGGCGGCGAGGGCTTGACAAACGCCACGCGATACGCTATTTTGAATGCTAACTACTTGAAAGAAAGTTTGAAAAAGCATTACGAAATTCTGTATACGGGCGAACAAGGCAGAGCGGCTCACGAAATGATTTTGGATTGTCGTCCGTTCAAGCAAAACGGCATCGAAGCCATCGACATTGCCAAACGCTTGATGGATTACGGTTTCCACGCACCAACGCTTTCCTTCCCTGTGGCAGGAACGTTGATGGTTGAGCCTACCGAAAGTGAAAGCAAAGCCCAACTTGATTTGTTCATCGATGCGATGGTTTCTATCCGTCGGGAAATTGAGGAAGCCACGCCAACCGATGAGACCAACGTACTGAAAGAAGCGCCGCACACGCAGGCGATGCTCACTTCTGATACGTGGAACTTGCCGTATAGCCGTCAGAAAGCCGCCTTCCCGTTGGAGTCTATTGCCGAGAACAAGTTCTGGCCTACCGTCCGCAGGGTGAACGATGCCCACGGCGACCGTAATTTGGTTTGTTCTTGCGCTCCTATCGAAGTGTATATGGAGGGGTAAAAATAGTTTGAGAATATTTGAACGTTTGAGGTGGTTTGAAGCAATCTTAAACGCGTAGTGTCAAACTCCCGGTGTTAAACGATTTCAAATAATCTTAAACGCACCGCTTCAAACAATTTAAATGATAATATGTTACCTTTGGCAAAGTTTGAAAACTTTGCCAAAGGTTTTTTATGTTTATATAGGTTATTTTGTTGGTGAAACGATTTATTTATAATTTTATTTTTCGTAGTTCACTGCTGAATTGGTTTGTGTTGTGTTACCTTTGTCAAAGTTCGAAAACTTTGACAAAGGTTTTTGCGTGAATTTTTCGTGATTCACCACTGATTTGACTTGTGTAATATTTTATTTTTCATATATCGCTACTGAATTGGCTCGTGCTGTTTTATCTTTGTCAAAGTTCTAAAACTTTGACAAAGATTTTTGCGTGAATTTTTCGTGATTCACTACTGAATCAGCTCGTATATAATTATATTTTTAATGTTTCACTACTGAATTAGCTTGTGTAACATTTTATTTTTCATATTTCA
>NZ_JAUNKD010000038.1 GCF_030532915.1 Capnocytophaga sp. | reverse complement strand
ATTCATCGCCGTTGCATTCAGATATTGATGGGTTTTCTCAACGTACAACCTACTTCGCGGGTGTCAATGGTGTAATAACCATCTTTTAATTTATTGGTTTTCTGATTTTTAGGAACGATAACGTACACGTGCGTATAGGCATCGGCATACATTCCGCGTTGGCGTATGCGCCTCATATAGTGCGAAATACCCGCATTTTGCAGAATGGTACTGGCAAAAATGGAATAGCTTTTGCAGTCAATCCCCTCATTACGAGATGCCCAGCTGCAAGCCGGTGAGCGTAATTTTTGTACTTCGCCGTCCAGCTTGTACTGCAAATGGTTGAACAAAAACGAATGGATATTCGCACAAAAACGCGCCAGTGAGGTTTCATTTTGTAAAAGAACTTGCGTAAGTCGCTCGGTGTGATGGCGGTATTTTAAGGCGGTTTCTTTCATTTTTTGAATGGAAAATGACGTGTCGCCTTTGCCTAACCGCACCGATGAACAATCGGACGAAGGCATATAACCGTCGTATCGCGCACCGGACAAAATCGGGCGATACAAGGCTTGATTAATGCTTTCATAACTGCTCATTTTTTGCGATTTTTTACCCTGCAAAGGAAAGAAGAAAAGCAAGGGGGGTAGGTCAAAAAGGGTCATTTTAGGTCAAAAAGGGTCAAAAAAGGGCATTTTTAAACATTTTGAACAAAAAAATAACCGTCCGAAGTGGGCGGTTGAATGGGAAAAGAAGTTTTTTTATTTTTTAGGAGTGTGTAATTTTATCCCTTTAATTTGTTTAAAGTGTTTTGTGTTATCGGTAAAAACGGGCAAATCATAATACATTGCCGTAGTAGCTATAAGAATATCTGCGGCATCAACACTATCGGCTTTTAGGGCGTTTTCCATAGCCCGAACAGAAATTTCTTTGTTTAGGTGTAATACTTTTAGGCTGTTGAAAAAGGTCTTGCATTTCATTCGTTCACTCTTTGAAAATCCTTTATAAGCACTGAGCCAGCGAATGAGTTCAATATAAACAACGGAAGTAATTGCTATATTTTCCAAACCTATATCCAAAACTTCTTGTTTTATTTCGGGTTTCCCCTTTTCTCCCAAATAATTACTGATAATATTCGTATCGCAAATTACCTTAATAGCTTGCATAGAGTTCTTTTCGGTTAAAAGGTTTCACTTTATGTTTAGCGAAAATTTTTTGTACTTCTTCTGCTAACGCTCTCAATTTCTGTTCTTTTTTACTGATTTTTTCAGCTTGTGTAGTTCCGTTTAACCCCGCGGTTTTCTTTGTTTTTTTGGCTGTTGTACTCATAGTTTTTCGTTTTTTTGCAAAGATACGTTTTTTCTCTGATAAATAAGCATCGCATATTATTAATTCCATAACTTATTATTTTATAGTGTTATACAAAAAATCAATAAATGATTCGGATTGGTCTTTGAGCAGTAAAAAGGACATATTCCATTCTACATCAAGAAATAAATCGTAATGGTGATTAAAAATTTGTCCGCAAAAATCAATAGAATCAATTTCAGTACAACCAAATAGGGGAAATGAAATGCACTTTAAATACTGCATCACATCAAGAAGGGTTATTTCGTGTCCGATGATTACCAAAGGCGTGTAAGTACCGATGTGTTTTTTATTGATAACTTGCTCATTAGGAATGTCAGACGCTACTTGAATGTAGTCTGTGTTTGAGAAAACGCCGTTACTTACTGTGGGGTCTATTGTAGTTGGAAAATTTCATAAAACCCTTGCTCTCATCAGTGTTTGAAATACGTATTTTCATCCATTAACAGCTGTTTCTTGTTGGTTATTTATCATTCAAATGCTTTATGATAGAAATCGGCTAGGAGAATGGAAATGTAATTCATTTTTTCTTGCTTAGATAGTTTCTTTTGTAGCGTTTCTTTGATATCTTCCTTATGTTGGTTTGAAAAATCTTTCAGAAGCCCTTTTTCTTCGATGACATCTTGCAGGGTTAGACCTTGCAATTGCTCCATCATCCACAGATGTGTGAGATAAGCAGCTTCCGCTTTTCTGAAAACGGCTTCCTTTTCGGCAGATTTATCCTTATCCCATTCGTTTTTATGTGCAAAGAGGTTAGTTTTGAGTCGTTCGTCCATTCTGTGTGCCTGACGGTACAAGTTTTGCAAGCAACGGAACACAAACATACGATAATCTTGCTCTAACTGCTCTTCCGGAGTTAATTTTTCAATCGGTTTTTCAGATGCTACACGCTTCTCCCTTTTGATTCTGCGCTGTTCTCTTTTGTTTTTATGTGACTCTCCTTTGGCTCCGTTTCGACTTTCAGTTACTACCACAGGAAGTTCTTCCGCTACGGGCAATTCTTCTATTGCTACTTTCGGTTTGCTTTCTTCTTCAGAAATTTTAGATATTTCTTCCACAGGTAAAGACTCCGATTCTTCTTTTGGATTTTCTACTTTACTTCCGCTCTTACTCTTCTTCGTTCGTTTTGTTTTCTCCTTCTTCTTGAATTTAAACTTCGGAAGAGGTATTTCGGTCTTTTCAAGTCGGTAAGTGTATCCAATGCTTAGGTTGGTGTCTTGCCCTGAGTTTCCGGAGGATGGCGACTTGCTGTTTCTGAACGATTGCACAGCGCTGAATGTAAATTGATGGCTTTTCCAAGGCGAATACGCAGCACCAAGCTGTAAATTTGCCGTGTTGGCACTCGTTTGTGCGCCTACCGAGCGACTATAATTCCCTCCGATGGACGTTGAGAGCTTGTCATCAAGGAAACTCTTACCGATTTGGATTGACGGTCCGAAGATTTGCGATATTTCACGGGCTACATAGTTATGCGTATAATTAAACGAGGGCGTTAGCGTTAGTTTTTGCTCCGGAAACAGCCACGAATAGTTCAACCCGACGTTGTGGAAGCGCGAAATGCCCCCTTTCCGCACGATATCATTCTCGCGATTGACCACATCATTCAGGTTGTAGCTCAGCGTAAGCTGTTTGGTTTCCGAAAATACATAGACCAAGTTCGCCGAGACGTTTTGTGATACCTGCCGATAGCGGATAGAGTCCTGCGGCTGCTCGTACAAGCTCGGATTGTTTAGTTTTTCGAACGGATTGACCTGTTTGTTGGTAAACATCGTAAAGTTACTGTACGAACCACTCAGTGTTATGGCTTCGCTCACCTTTGCGGAAAGGTTTACCGACCCGACCCATTGATTCGATTGCTTTACTTTTTGTCCGCTAAGGTTGTCGCGCTGTTTCCCGATGCTTCCCGAGAGGCTAATTCTGCCCTGCCAGAGTGTTCCCGAGCCGTTTAGGGTGATATTTTCCATATCATTTACAAAGTAATAAGCGCCTAAGGTTCTATATTCGGGCGCCACTTGTTCATATCGCACCCCTACGGTGGCTTTTCCTATCAGAAAATTGATTCCTGCGTTGTACGCATCATATCCTTTGGACGTTTCATTTACGTATCCGAGTTTACTGAGGGCATATTCGCCAAAAACTTCAACAAAATGAAAGGGTTTGTACTTCCCGAAAGCCGAATATACGGCGTTTTCCTGCGGATAGATTTTCTTTTCGCCCGGAATAGGGTTGCTTAATGATTGCGGTTTGTCTTTCGCAAGGAAAATAATAGCTCCTACCTCCACCGCATCGTTTTTATAGAATAGTTTGCCTCCGTATCCCCACCGTTCATAAGCGGGAGTGGTTTGCGCATTGCCGTCATACTCCACTGCTTGCTGTAATCGCCCGCCCATTAGGGCTGCTTTGAGCGGAAATTTCTCGGGATTGAGTTCCAGCCCTACGCCGGTGAACTGTAATCCGTTAAAAGTGTAAGGCGAAAAGGTCATTGAAGCATCACCGATGTGCGCTTGTATCCACTTGTATTTGGGATGTAGGCTTAAGCGATTGAATTTAAACGGAATTTGGTAATTGAAGGCGCTCCCTTGGTTGGTGAAGCGATAACTAAACGGAATAGACCAGTCATAAAGCCCGATATTGAGGTTCCCGTTTAAAAAATAGAGAAACGGAGCGTTTTGCACGGCTTGCCCATTTTCAAAAGAACGCGCATAAGCCCCGCTAACGGAAGCACTTCCGGATACCCACAACGGATGTTTTTTGAATGTATCGCGCGTGCGGCTGCTGATGTTCTCCAAATCTACCTGTTGGGCAAATCCGTGAGCGAAACACAGCGCCATAAGCACCAAAAACAAACGCTTTGCTTTCATAGGCTGAGGATGCTAATCAAATCAGGGTATTTTTTGGATTTTGATGTCCGCCACGAGGTACGATTCATTTCCCTGCTGTACAAAATCTTTTATTTTAACGGCTCCTTTGCGCCCATTGGCTGTTTGGAACGGCACAACACGAGGCAATTCGGAAAGATTAAAGGGAGCTTGGTTCGTTTGCCCAACAACGGAAACTGCTGAAAGTCCGCTACCTGATGTCAGTGCATCAAAGTCAGTGGCGCTTATCAATAACGCTGCGTTATTTTCTTGTTTATTAACGATTTGTGTTACAGATGCATTTGCAATTGGTTCAAAAACGGTGGTTTGTGCTTTATCGGGCGATAGCAAGACGTTATAGGTGAAGGAGGGGTTCTGCCCGAAGTAGACAAAGTCAATAAGTTGCCCGTTTTCGGGGGTAATTTCATTGGCGGTGAGCACCTTCTCTAAGTAAGCGGAAAAAGCACAACCAACGGAGTGCTGCGCCGTGTGGATACCGAGCTTTATATCGGTGAAAGTCAGTAAATTTTGCCCCTGTTCCACCAAAAAGTCTTTACTTAGGGCAAGTGTTTGCTTATCGTTTTTGGCAGTGAGCGTAATTTGGTAATTTCCTGCCGTAGGGAGCAAAAAATCGGGGTTTTCAAGGGTTGATTCTTGCGAAAAGCCATCGCCTTTCACCTGCCAATGGTAACCAAGTGTAGCATTTTGGGTGTTGTTTTTCAGAAAGATGCGCACCGGAGCTTGCCGGTTTTCGGCGTATTCGTTTTCCCAATCGAAAGCAACCTCTAAGGCTGCCGCTACCGAGATGTTTTTCTCTATTTTTTCCGTTTGCGAGTGATTAACCACTTCTAAGGTAATTTTGAAATCGCCTCCGCGTTCAAAAATTACGGTGGGGTTTTCTTCGGCACTGAATTCGGGTGTACCGCCTTGAAAATGCCACTGATAAGCTTTTGCCCCTTGGCTGTGATTTTGCATTTTGAGCGTTAGTGGTGCGTGCAGGCTTCCTACTTGTTGCCAGTCAAAGTTGGCAGTGAGTTCGGCAAAGGCGGTGAATTGCTTTTGAAATGTTTTTTGTTCGCCGTCAAGGTTTGCGGCGTGCAGGGTGATGGTGTGCGTTTTGGCGTTTCGATAAACGATTTCTTCGGGATGTATGGCATCGGAAGTGGTGTAACTACCTTCGGGAAATTCCCAGCGGAAAGTGTCAGCGCCTTTTATTCGGTTGATAATCCGTACCCGCACCGGAACGTTATGACGCTCATCTGCCAGTGAAATCTCAAAATCGCCCTCAATGGGAATATTCTGTTCCACGGCGCACGCACCGAGCCATCCTCCTAAAAAAATACCATAAAGCCAGCTTAAACGCATTGTTTTGCAAGTTAGAAATGAGCCACAAAAGTAGTTAATTTGCTGCATTTTTAAAAGTTTTTTTACTGATTTTTGTCATACGAAGGGAGTAGGCATAAAATTTTGAATAAAAAAATGCTTATTTTTTTTGTAGATTCCATTTTTTTTGTACCTTTGCACCCGCATAGCAATATGGTGGTTTTAGCTCAGTTGGTTAGAGCGTCGGATTGTGGTTCCGAAGGTCGCCGGTTCGAGCCCGGTATTCCACCCAAAGCATTTTCACATTTTTTAAAATTTTATGGTTACTGAAAAAGAGCATCTTGTACATCAAAATGCTCTTTTTTTTGTTTATAAAATATGAAAAAAAATCTCTTTTAAAGTTAATATTTCACGGTGCTAATTACGGATAAATCTGAAAAATCAGCCGCTTTCCACTGGTACTGCGTAACTTCCCGCTCGCCAAAAGCATAAAGACGATTGTTGTGAAAAATCAAATCCTTATACGTTTTATTCTCAGAATGTTTCAATACCGGTTGTGCCGGATTTGAAATGTCGAAAAACTTCAAATCATCATCACAAACCGCCAAATAATTCCCGATTAGGGCAAGCCCTCGGGGCTGGGTTAAATTCCGCTCGTGAATTTTTACGGGGCGTTTTAAATCGCCAATGTCATAGACCTGCAACACATTGATATTGTTACCACAAGTTGAGTTTGAGTGCAAGGTAACAAAAGCGTGTGAGGCGTTTGCCACAACGGGGTCGCAAGCGTTAAAGTGATGATATTCAGATAATTTTTCGGGTGCTTCGGGCTGGGCGACAGAATAAATAAACATTCCGTTTCGAGAGCCGATAAACAGAAAATCATTGAGTGAAAACAGCGTTTCAATGTTGAAACCCACGTAAACGGTGTTTACTTTTGACGGATTGGTGGGGTTTGCTACCGAGAAGACGTTCAATCGCCCCGAATCAACCACATAAAGATACTCGCCAACCAAAGTAAAAGTTGCCAATGAACCGCCAACACTGTTGCCATCACGACTCAATTCAGCACCGGAGGACGAAGTTTCTTTACTACACGCAACAGCAAGCAATAAAAATATGACAAAAACTATTTTTTTCATAACACAATGATTTTATTCGGTTTTACTTTTTTTATGCCAATCCACCACCACTTTGTCTTCGGAAATGACGGGATAATAGCCATCGGGCGAGCGCAAAACAGGAAAGGTGTTTCTGATACGGTCGTGAATTGTAACTTTATTTCGCGAGAAATCACAACTAAAAGCTACTAAATCAACCGATTGATTTACGTATATAACATCACCTTTGATTGCCAAGTCGGTAGCTCCGGGTATTTTTAAAAATGCTATCAATGAAGGCGTTGTAGGTTCGGAATTGTCATAGACGTAAAAACCTTTGTTGGTATCGCCTATAAACATATAAGGTGTTTTGAGGTAAATTTTTCCGGCATTTTTCACTTTGGGTGTTCCGGAAGCATTTACAATGGCGATGGCATTTTCAAACGCACTACGCTCCATAATTTCGGGCTCATAATCAGATGAATACTTGTCATAAGTTCGTTCATACGGACACGAAAACAGCGTAAAACTTATTAACGAAAACAGTAAATATATTTTCATAACATTTCTTTTTTTAGAATGAAAATCACGATTTTAGGCAAAGATATGGATTTTTTTATAATTGCGCAATGAGTTTGTTTCTATTCGAGCAAAAATCTTCTTTTTTGCGTTATACAATAGAAACAAAAGTAGGAAATCACTCACAAAAAAGAGCGAAATCCTACTTTGACATCAAAATTAATTTACAAAATCGAATGAAAAATTTTGTCTAAAAACTGCTAGTGATGTTCAGTGTAAATCCGGCTGATTCGGGTACTACTCGGCAAACGCCACCAACACATAAAACGCCGCCTCGTTGGCGCCCGTAGCTGAGCGCTACGCGGGTACTTTTGTAAGCGAATGCCCCACCTATGTTATAGTAATGCAATCGTTTGTCGGGATTGTCATTCCCGTAGTTGTATAAATCACTGACAAAGAACGACCAGCGGGCGTTTGGTACGTATTCCAACGTGTTGGCAATCCAGTTTTTGGTGTCTTGGTCAGCCCATTGGTGTTGCATTTCCAAACGAAGCGATTGAGTGTCGGACAAAAAGTAAGTGCCCTCTGCCGAAATGGTGTGAGCCTTGACACGATACTCTTTCCCTACGATGGCAAAACTGTCGTAGTATTGATTTAAGTACGAAAAGATGGTGGTGAATCGGTCAGAAAACGGCTTGCGATATTCCACCGCCAAATCGTGATAATATTTTTCGCCAAAACCGAAAAATGAGCTTTTTAATTGGGTTTCTTTCTGTTCCAATCCGTATTTATCGAGGTATGTAACGGTGGTTACATCGTTTTTGAGTCCCGCCCAGTATGACCCGTTAATGGCAAAACTTGCCCCCGTGGCACCGCCTAAAAACGAATCGGGCTGAGCTTCATAAAACACATCAAACTGACCGCCAATTTCACCTTGCTTTTTCAGTGAATTGTTGTAATCCATTTTGTATTGTGCCTGATAGACGTAAATGTTTTGCAAACTATGGTCATATTGCTTGGTCAGTGCCGGTACATAATTTATCATTGCGTAATTATGGAGATTGTCCACTAAATTTCGTTGCGAAAAGAAAGAAAAGTTCTCCAATCGGCGGAAATTTAGGTTAAGTGCCAAGTTATTTGCGTTGTTATAACCCGCATTTAACAACAAAGCACTACCCGAGCGATTGATTTTAGGTTGAAATTGATTCTGTTCGTAGTGAATATCCTTTGTTTTGAACAAGTATTCGCCTCCGAAGTTAAAATTTTGGCCAATATAATCCGTTCTAAGCCCGAAAATAGTCGTGTTTTTATCGGTTTGCGGTTGTATTTCGGCGAGATCTTCGTGTCTTCCGGATAGTGTAGCGCCGAATTTAAGCGTGTAATCTTCTTTTTTAAGCCACTGCGAAATATCAAGTTCGGCATCGGCACCGTAAACGATTCCTTTTGAAAAATCAAATCCCATACCGATGCGTTGTTTTCCGCCGAGAAGTTTCAGCTGAAAAACATCGTTCAAGTTCCATTTTATGCGTCCGCCGAAGAGAGCGTTGTTAATGCCCAAGGCGCGGTCTTCCCAGAAACGCAGCGCCAATCCGCTACCGAATTGTTCGTAAAGATGCCCGGCGGTGAGGTCAATTCCTTTTTCAGAATTGTTATAGCGGGCAAAAACAGCACCGATGTGATATTTTTCCAACTGCGGATTGTAATTCAAAATTGCTTGCGGCAAATAGGTTTCGCCCTGAACGCCAAACTCAAAGTTTTTTACCCGATAATCCACCTTTAAATAGTTATTGGAACGGAAACGATGCTTGGCTTCGAGTTCATCTAATTTAATTTCTTTGTCATCAACGTAGTACTGCGAATTTGATTCGACCCCGACACGAAGTTGTGCGTGCCCTGCCATAAAAACAAAGCACAACAATGTGAAAGATAAATAATTACGCATTAGTTACGAGTTAAGGATTGTAGTTCTTTATGAATTTCGTTTTCAATGCCGGGTGTGTAGCCCGAATGCACGTAGGCGATTTTTCCGTTGTGGATAATCACTGTGTACGGAACGTTGGTAACGTTCATTGCCCGTTTTAGTTCGTGATTATCGTCCATCAGTACGGTGTACGCCCAACCGGCGCCTTTCACTTGTGCTTTTACGCGGTTTTTGGTTTTGGCATCATCAGTGGCAACGGCGATAAACTCGGCAGCAAATTCATTTTGCCATTGCGGATATTGCTTGTGAATGGCTTTGAGTTCCTTCACGCAAGGGGCGCACCACGTAGCCCAGAAGCTGACAATCACAGGATTGGATTTTGTGTTGTAATCCGAAAGGTTAACGGATTTTCCTTGTAAATCTTTAAGTGTTACGTTGGGCAAACCTTGCGCCCAAGCAAAAGTGCCCACGAGCACCAAAATGAGTGTAGGTATATATTTCATTATTTAAGTATTTACATCGTTTGGTTTTGCAAAAGTAATAAAATTATTTCCCATACGCCTCAAAAGTCGGGAAAATTTGCCTGTCGTTTTCGTACGTGAATAGCTGTTCTTCTTTGCCTCGTGTTTTGTTTTTGAGCCACAGAACGGCGTTTTTCGGAGCGATGTAATGCAATACGGGTTTGTTGGTTGCCCGTTGTTCGCCCAGCGAAACCCAACCGTTTTTGCCGTCATTATAAAAAAGTTCGTAAATATCACCTTCACGTATAAAATTATCGTCGTTTCGGGGAATAAATTGTATTTTACTTACTTTTTTGGGTGTTTTTGATTTAAAAAAGATACTTGTGCCGTTTTCCCAAGTATGGAAAAATGAAACAGGGTCGTTATCACAGCAATTTTTAAGTTGGTATAAGTCAATATTTTTCCAAGGTTTTCCGTTGCTATAAATGGAATCAAATGTGATTTTGTGGTGATTTTCATCAAAAAAATGAATTTCAGCTATGGACAGAACCGAATCTTTGGGTACTTGATACTGAAAAAATTGATATTTTTTGGGGCTATTGATGTTTACTTCGATGACGTTTTTAGGCGGAAGTTTTTCCATTTTATGTAATAAATCACTATTTGAAAAACGAGGATTGTTTGCCCCTCTTATTTCTGTTAATAATAACCAGTTTTTATATCGGGCAGAACTGGTTTTTCGTAACGGATACTTCCTGATTAAAGCCACTTTTTGAGTTTCACGGTCGGGTACAAAAATATGAACTTTGTCTTTTTTGTACATAAATGGATATGTAATGGGAATCAGTTCATTATCTTTGTAAGTCAATGGCTGATAAATCACAAAAGGCTCGATATTTTCAAAAACGAGGTGTTTGTCTTCTAATTTTCCTTGTCCTACGGCAAGCCAGCCGTTTACAAACAAACCCTTGTAAATGTGTTGTTTTTTGCATAAATGTATTGCTTTAAGTGATATGCAAAGGTTCAGTAAAAAAATTAGAAAAACAATATTGACTTTTAAAAAAGGTTTCGTTATTTTGCATAGCTATTGCTTTTTACAAACGCTATTAATCCGCAGGACTTCTATTTTCAAGCTACATTCAACCCAATCAATCCTTCACGATTTCAATGTCCACTAAAAGTTCTCCTTTATTGGTATTGTCGGTAATGTCCATAAAGGCGCGTTTGGTCAGGTCAATTTCGCGTGTGGTTTTTACCGGTCCTCGGTCATTTACGGTTACATAAATCCATTTTCCGTTAATTCGGTTAATAACTTTGAGTTTCGTCCCGAAAGGCAACGTACGATGTGCCGCCGTTTGCTTGCTGTTGTCAAACACGGTGCCGTTGGCGGTTTTGCGTCCGTTGAATTTATCGTGATAATAGGTTGCTATTACTTGCCTTTTGTAAGGTTCGGTGGCAAGCAAAGCGGATTTGCCGTTTTCTGTTGGTGCAGTTGTTTTCGCTTTTGCCGATTCTGTCGCTTTTTTTGGCGTGGCTTTTGACTTCTTTGAGGTGGTTTTTCCTTTCTTTGAAGTAGTTTTTGCCTTTTTTTGCGAAGTTTGTTGCGTGGTTTTCGGCTTTTTGCTTTGGTTTGCCGTTGTTTTTTGTCCGCTGCACGAAACAACGGCAAACAACATCAGCCAGAGGCTGAACAATAATTGCATTTTGTTTTTCATCTTCTTTTGTTTTATGATTAATCCCGAATTCTAAACACGATAGGGTACATAAGCGAAACAGGAACGGCTTTTCCGCTCCGATACGCCGGCAATTCAATAGGCAGTTTTTCAATGATGTAATACGCCATCGCTTGCAAAATCGGTTCGCCATTTAACAATGCTTTGATTTCCACCTTTTTCTCGGGTGTAATTTTAAAAATAACGTACACCGTTCCTTGTATGTTGCTTTCAAGTGCCTTTTTTGGATACACAAAGTTTTGTATAACAAACTCATCCAAGCATTTTTTAAATGCTTTTTGGGTCAGTTCTTTTTTGCTACCACACGAGGCGATTTTCACCCACTGGTCGGGCGGGAGCATCTCGTTTTCATTATTTGAAAATGAAATGCTTAACGTGGTTTCAAAACTCACTACTTTGCCGTTTTTACGGGCAGGAATTGCTTTGGGTAGTCGTTTAGAAGCTTTTATGATTTTTTGTCCCAGTTGTTCGTTTTCACAAAAAATATCACGAATGGCAACATCACCTTCGGAAGTAACCCGAATGAGTAGGTGCGCATCGTGTTGTTTTTCCGTTGCATCGGGCTGAACCTGTTGGTGAAAAAACCGAGATAAGGTTCTGTGAAATTCAGCGCCCGATTCGCTGTCAATCACCGAAAAATTCCATTTGGGAAAAACATCAACAGTGTGGTAATAGGTTCGGTTTGCCGAAAATACATCTATAAACTTCTCAAAAGTAAAAGGCAGGTTTACGTTGTATGCTACGGATTTATTATCTTTCTGTGCTGCAATAAGTTCGGGCAATTGCTCAATGAGTTGTCGCGCCTCTTGATTCAGCAGTGAATCCCGCCCCTGAACGTGTAACACACGTGCTTTTCCGGTAGGCTCAATTCGGAAACTCACCAGCACCCTTCCGTTGCGGTTATGCGTGTTTTTCAAATGGCTTTGAACGTAAGCGGCTAAGCATTTTTTAAATCCGGCTTCACTGCCGTCCGATTCGGGGCAGTCGTTGAATTTCGGGTGCGTATCAAACGAAGTGATTTCTTGCTCATCGGGAGCAATATTTTGTGCATTTATGTTCCAATTTCCTACCAAAGAAGAAAAAACCAGCGCCCAAAGAATGGAAAAAACTATTTTCATTGTCTACACTTTGTGTTGAGGTTACAAATATATGCAAAAAACGGATTTAGGCGTGCTTTTCCGTTTCAAAAAATTATTTTTTTAACAAAAAGAAATAAAAAAAGTTGAAAAAATCAAACCGATTTTAATGATTGTGAATAAGCCCTGCCATATCTGCCAAATAAATTAGAAGAAGCGAAAGTACAAATGAAATTATCGGGGCAATCATCCACATAGCAAAAAAGCGTTTCACTTGGGTTTTATTAAAGATGTTTTTAGGTCCCATTTTGGCAACGCCAATCCCCAAAATGGCAGCAACATTCACCTGTACTAATGATGACGGAATCCCCTTGGTGAGCGATGCCACCAAAAGCAAACTCCCCGAAATAAAGGCGATGATTACGGCTTCAAATTTCCCGAAAAGGATGATCTCTTTACCGGTATTTTTTACGATTTTATGTCCGAAAAGCGAACTTCCGATGCCGAAACACGGTGCCACAATCAGTGATGAGAGAATGAGGATGACCATAAAATCGTTTTCGTTTTGCAGAGTTAATTCATTAATTGTCATTGAAGCAATAGGTCCGGCGGCGTTGGCAACGTTGTTCGACCCGATAGCAAACGAAACATAGACCGACATCACGATTAAAATGGTGCTCCAAACCGGTTTAAGGTTTTCATTTTGTGCGCGTTGCATTGTTAGTCCGCGGCGGCGCATCGGTTTGTAAATGTATTTTCCGCAGAAATAACCCAACAGATAGGCAATTATCGGCAAGACAAACCAAGTCGGGATAATTTCAAAAAATAATTTTCCGGCATCTAATTTGTTGAAATAGAGCGCGGGAGCGGCAATTGCCAACACCGCTGCCTGACTCGTGGATTGTGGAATGCCCGAAATGTTGGCAATGAGCAAGGTAATGGCAACCGAAAGCAACGCCACTGACACTACCGTAAAGGTCATATAATCAGCCGATAAAATGCCGTTGCCCATCGTTGTAGCCGTGTTTTTTCCGGCAATGAATGCTCCCAAAAAAACGGCAATCCCAAAAATGCCGGGAATTAAACTTCTGCGAATTACATTAGCGCCGTAACTCGCCGAAAAGGCAGGAGCCGTTCCGCTACCGCCCATCGTAATGGCAAGTGCCATCGCTATAATATAGGGTATAAGTAACTGATTGTAAATGGGTGACATTCTCTTCCGTGATTAAACTACCAACTTATGCTTCCAAAAAATAATTCAACGCAATTACGGTGCCCAAGTGCATCCCTTCGTGCGTGTTGTTAAAATGAATGGCATCTTCAATGGAGGTAAGTTCAAACCCGTAACTGGTCATATACGTTTTATAGTTTTTAAACACACTTTGCTGATAATCAGCCTGTAATTGTGTTTGCGTTGTAACGAGTAGTTTTTTTAAGGAATTGATTTGTTCATCAGTAGGCACTTGTCCGTTAGGGGCTGTTCCTTTTCGGTAAGTATCAATAAATTCATCAGGAACTCGGGGGGTAACGCCGCTGAGTTTGTAGCACAAAATTTGCTGTGTGGCAACGCAATGTGCTATGTTCCAAAACACATTATTGTGAAATCCGTCCGGGATTTCAGCCAATTGCTCGGCAGTTAATTTTTCCAGAAAACCCAACAATTTGGTGCGGGTAGCCTTGTGTAAGTTAAATATTTGTTCGGTGAGTACCATTGTTCGTGTAAAATTTATTGTTGCAAAAATAAGAAATTTTATTAAAACAATCGGTTTTTTGGACTTTAAAGAAGAAAAACGTATGAAAGCATTTTGTAAAAAATTGGTTTTGCGTAGGTTAGTTTTTTATGGTGTTTTATTTTTTGTTTGCGTTGCCTTTTTTGTTACCTTTACGGCTTCAAAATACATTATTTAAGCACAATGGCAAACATACGAATCACCAAAAAATTTGATTTTGAGGCAGGGCACGCCCTTTTCGGTTACGACGGAAAGTGTAAAAACCTGCACGGACACAGTTACAAACTTCACGTAACGGTCATCGGGCAGCCGATTGACGACCCCAAGCACGCAAAACACGGAATGGTCATTGATTTCGGCGATTTGAAACACATTGTAAAACAACAAATTATTGATGAATTTGACCACGCAATGATTTTCAACGCTCAGTCGCCGCATTTACATCTGGCGGAAGAACTCAAAGCCAAAGGGCATCACGTGATTTTGGTAGATTACCAGCCTACCAGCGAGAATTTGGTGGTTGATTTTGCCCGGCGCATCAAAAAATATTTGCCTGAAAACGTGTCGTTATTCTCACTTCGATTGCAAGAAACCGAAAGTTCGTATGCTGAATGGTTTGCCGGCGATAATCCGTAAAGATGAAAATTGAACTTTTTGAAAATAAAAAAATTTACTTCGCTTCCGACAATCATTTGGGTGCCCCCGATTTTGTGGCAAGTCGCCAGCGGGAAAAAGCCTTCGTGCAGTGGCTTGACCGAATCAAACCCGATGCAGGAGCGGTTTTCCTTTTGGGTGATTTGTTCGATTTTTGGTTTGAATATAAAACCGTGATTCCCAAAGGATTTACGCGAACGTTGGGGAAGTTAGCCGAATTTACTGATGGCGGAATTCCCGTTTTTTTCTTCGTTGGAAATCACGACCTTTGGATGCGTGATTATTTCCAAAAAGAATTGAACATCCCTGTTTTTCACAAACCATTGGAATTTGAGTGCAACGGAAAACGCTTTTTGGTGGGGCACGGCGACGGACTCGGTCCCGACGATAAAGGCTACAAACGAATGAAAAAAGTGTTTGCCAATCCGTTGGCACAGTGGCTTTTCCGTTGGTTGCACCCTGATATTGGGGTGCGGTTGGCTCAGTATCTTTCCGTGAAAAACAAACTCATTTCGGGCGATGACGACGTGAAATTTTTAGGAGAAGAAAAAGAGTGGTTGGTGCAATATTGCAAACGAAAATTGCAAACCAAACATTACGATTATTTTCTTTTCGGGCATCGGCATCTTCCGATGGAAATTCCGTTGGGAAATTCCGCAACGTACATTAACACAGGCGATTGGATGCATTATTTCACGTACGCCGTTTTCGACGGAAAAACCACAAAACTCATTGATAATAAGCTAAAAACCCAAGCCGAGTGATGATAAAAAAATGGCTTAGTTATCTTTTTCCGATTTCGGTTCATAAGCAAAAGTCGTTGATTAACAAATCGATAGACGTAGCCTTTCGTAACGGGCGTTTGGTGCTCGACACGCCCAATACAAATTATTCGTACGGAAGTCTGCAACGCATTTTACGACTGGGTTTGAGGCAGATAGGCTTTCCGCAAGTGCGAGCAATGAAACACATTTTGGTTTTGGGTTTGGCAGGCGGAAGCGTAGTTAAAACATTGGTCGATGAGATTGGCTACACGGGAAAAATAACCGCCGTGGACATTGATGCCGAAATTGTTAATTTGGCTTGCAACTATTTTAAAATCAATGAAATTCCGAATTTAAAAATCAAAATTGCTGACGCTCAGGAATTTGTAAAAAAAGAAAAATCAGCTTATGATTTGATTATCATTGATATTTTTCAAGACGACACAATGCCCGATTTTTTATTCACCACGGAATTTATAAACCACATTTTTTCATTGATGACCCCAAACGGAATTATTCTATTTAATACAATGAAAATAAGTGAATTGCATTCCGAGCGGAATTCAAAATTCGCAGCGTATTGTCGACAAACACATCAGGTGAAAATTCTTTCAAACATAGAAGGAAGCAACGAGCTGATTTTCATTTCAAAATCGGATTTTACATCGTGATTTTATTTTTTCTTGCAAAAAATTTGTAGGTTTCAAAAGAATGTGTACTTTTGCGCCTCCAAATGAGAGGAGGTGTATAGATTATGTTGATAATACCAGTAAAAGACGGCGAGAGCATCGATAAGGCTTTAAAGCGTTACAAACGTAAATTTGACAGAACCGGAGTTGTTCGTAAACTTCGTGAAAAACAGCATTTTACTAAAAATTCTGTAAAAAGAAGAAATGAAATTCAGAAAGCTCAATACATCCAACATTTGAGAGACCAAGAAGAAATTTAATTCATTTTGAAAATAAAAAATCCGTTTCTAAAACAGAAGCGGATTTTTTTTTGTGTTTTTCTGAAATTAGTTTTGTGTTTATAACACACTTTGCAAAGTTTATAGGTATTTTTCTGCCAAAAAATCAAAATCACTCGGCTTTTTTGCCGAGTTTTTTATTTCGTTTCTTAAAAACCAAAAAAAATGGTATCTTTGTCCCTTGTATCAATTTAGTAGTTAATAATTTAAGAATCAGCTATACGCCCAAAGCGAGTAGCCATTAGCAATAGAAAATGAAAAACATACGTAATTTCTGCATCATCGCACACATCGACCACGGAAAAAGTACGCTGGCTGACCGCCTTTTGGACTTTACCAAAACCATCACCGAACGCGAAAAACAAGACCAACTCCTTGATAATATGGACTTAGAGCGTGAACGTGGCATCACCATCAAGTCGCACGCTATTCAGATGGAATATCAGTACAAAGGCGAAACCTACATTCTGAACCTCATCGACACCCCGGGGCACGTGGATTTTTCCTACGAAGTGTCGCGTTCCATCGCCGCTTGTGAGGGTGCGTTGCTCATAGTCGATGCGGCACAAAGCATTCAGGCTCAGACCATTTCAAACCTGTATTTGGCTTTGGAAAACGATTTGGAAATTATCCCAATCCTCAATAAAATCGACCTTCCGTCAGCAAATCCGGAAGAAGTGAAAGACGACATCGTGGATTTGCTCGGTTGCGACCCTGACGACATCATTCCTGCCAGCGGAAAAACAGGTCTGGGCGTGGAAAACATCCTCGAAGCCATCATCGAACGCATTCCTGCTCCGAAAGGCGACCCTGAGGCACCGCTACAAGCCCTGATTTTCGATTCGGTGTACAATCCGTTCCGTGGGGTGGAAACGTATTTCCGTGTAATGAACGGAAAAATTTCCAAAAACGACCGCATCAAATTTATGTCTTCCGATAAGATTTACCACGCCGACGAGGTGGGAACGCTCAAACTCAATCAAGTACCCAAACCCTTTGTGAGCTGTGGCGATGTGGGTTACCTCATCACGGGGATTAAGGACGCTCGTGAGGTGAAAGTGGGCGACACCATCACCTTTGCCCAAAACGGCTGTACGGAAGCCATTGACGGATTCGAGGATGTGAAGCCGATGGTTTTCGCAGGGATTTATCCTGTTGATACGGAGGATTATGAAGAATTGCGTTCGTCAATGGAGAAGCTGCAACTCAACGATGCTTCGCTGGTTTTTACACCTGAAAGTTCGGCGGCGTTGGGCTTCGGTTTCCGTTGTGGTTTCCTCGGAATGTTGCATTTGGAAATCATTCAAGAGCGGTTGGAACGCGAGTTTGATATGACCGTAATCACGACCGTTCCGAACGTTAGTTATTTGGCTTACACTAAGAAAGACCCCGAAACGCCTATCGTGGTGAACAATCCGTCTGACCTGCCCGACCCATCAAAACTCGACCGCGTGGAAGAGCCGTACATCAAGGCTTCGATTATCACCAAAGCGGATTTTGTGGGGCAAGTGATGTCGCTTTGTATCGAAAAACGCGGACAAATCACCAACCAGACCTACCTCACACCTGAGCGCGTGGAGCTGAATTTTGATATGCCACTGGCGGAAATCGTGTTTGATTTCTACGACCGACTCAAAACCGTATCAAAGGGTTACGCTTCGTTTGACTATTCGCCAATCGGAATGCGTGCCTCGAATTTGGTGAAGGTTGATGTGTTGATTAACGCCAATTCGGTGGACGCTCTTTCTGCCCTGATTCACGCCGATAATGCGTATAATATCGGTAAGAAAATGTGCGAAAAATTGCGTGAACTGATTCCGCGTCAGCAGTTTGACATTCCGATTCAGGCGGCCATTGGAGCGAAAATCATTGCTCGTGAAACCATCAAAGCCCTCCGCAAAGACGTTACGGCAAAATGTTACGGTGGCGACATCTCGCGTAAGCGTAAACTCCTTGAAAAACAGAAGAAAGGAAAGAAACGTATGCGACAAATCGGCAATGT
>NZ_JAUNKD010000037.1:13035-19116 GCF_030532915.1 Capnocytophaga sp. | reverse complement strand
TTTCCACGGATTTTGACACGGCGGACAAACTCTACTTCGAGCCTGTTTTTTGGGAGCATATTTACGACATCATTCAGCACGAAAAACCCGAAGGCGTGATTGTGCAATTGGGCGGACAAACGGCATTGAAATTGGCTGAAAAATTGCATAAATACGGCATAAAAATCATCGGAACGAGCTTCGATGCCTTGGATTTGGCGGAAGACAGAGGCAGATTTTCGTCACTTTTGAAGGATTTGGACATTCCGTATCCGAAATTTGGCGTTGCCGAGACGGCCGATGAGGCTTTGGCACTTGCCGATGAATTGGATTTTCCGCTTTTGGTGCGTCCGTCGTACGTTTTGGGCGGTCAGGGAATGAAAATCGTCATCAACAAACAGGAATTGGAGGAACACGTGGTGGATTTGCTGCGAAAAATTCCGAATAACAAACTCTTGCTCGACCATTATTTAGACGGAGCCATTGAAGCCGAAGCCGATGCGATTTGCGATGGTGAAAATGTGTATATCATTGGTATTATGGAACATATCGAGCCTTGCGGAGTGCATTCGGGCGATAGTAACGCAACCTTGCCGCCGTTTAACTTGGGCGAATTTGTAATGCAACAAATCAAAGATCACACCCACAAAATTGCCAAGGCGTTGAACACGGTGGGACTGATAAACATTCAGTTTGCCATCAAGGACGACACGGTGTACATCATCGAAGCCAATCCGCGGGCGTCGCGTACCGTACCGTTTATTGCCAAGGCTTACGGCGAGCCGTATGTGAATTACGCCACCAAAGTGATGCTTGGCGAGAAAAAAGTAACCGATTTCAACTTCCAACCGAAATTGGACGGATACGCCATCAAACAGCCTGTCTTTTCGTTTAATAAGTTCCCGAATGTGAACAAAAAACTGGGACCTGAAATGAAATCCACGGGCGAGAGCATTCTATTTATCGACGATTTGAAAGACGACCAATTCTACGAATTGTACGCCAGAAGGAAGATGTATTTGAGTAAATAGGGAATAGGCAAAAGGGATTAGAATAGTAGGGGCAAAAAATTTTTCGCCCTTGGGGTATGAAGGAAGTTTTTTTAATCACATAGATTACCTTGTATTGATAAAGGTAAATAAATTAAGTGTCAAGATAAATAAATTTTGTATATTTGTGTTTCGAAAACAATGTATGTACTAACCAAATAAATTAAAAGAATGCGAGAAATTAAAGAAGAAAGTAAATGTTTAGCTTCATTAGCTGTTTTTAGGGAGCTTTATAACAACGACAAGGATGTTTATAGTGTTATCTGTGAGTTTCTTAGAGAAATTATTTCTTCACACGGTAAATATCAATTTACTTTGACAGAAATAACAGCACTACTAAACGATACTTATGATTTCAAGATTCCTGAGGCAATTGTGAATACTTCTTTGAGTCGTTTTAAAACAACTCTTAAAAAAGAATCAGGGTTGTTTACTGTTGTAGATCAAAAAACTTTTAATATTGCAGGATAACTAACAAATAAATACAATGACGTTAAAAACAGTAATGCCTTAATTATTGAAAATCTTTTTAATTTCATAGAATCAGAAAAAGATGTAATTTTGACAGAGGAAGAGAAAATTAAAATAATACATTCTTTCATTTCGTTTGTTATTGATGAAACCACATCGCTGGAGTTTTCTGATTACATAAGTGCATATATTGTGAAACAAAAACGAGATTTAACCTTTACAAAGCAGCTCAATACAATTAAAGAAGGAGTTGTCTTATATACTGGTTTAAAATATAATTCTACAAATGAATTGGGTTCTTGGACTACTGAATTAACTATTTTTCTTGAGACTGAAATGTTATTTCATTTTGCAGGTTATAATGGAGAATTATATAAAATTTTGTTTGATGATTTGTTTTCTTTGATTAGTGAAATAAACCTAACAAGTATAAAAAAGAAAGGCAAAAGACTAATTCATTTAAAATATTTTTCTGACGTCAAAAATGATATTGAGAACTTCTTTAAAAAAGCAGAGCATATTGTTCTAGGAAGAGATAAAGCAAATCCTTCTAAAACAGCGATGACGACAATTATTGATGGCTGTAAAACACCTGCTGATGTGGTTGCTAAAAAAACTAGGTTTTATAATTTGCTTAAACAAAACTCGATTATAGAAGACGATTATACAGAGTACTATTCTATAAAAAATCACCAATATAATATCGAAGACCAAGATTTATTGGATGAGCTTTCTCAAAAAATGAATATTGATGATTTACAACCATATTTAAAATATCTGAATTTTGTGAATATTCACAGAAGAGGAAATAGCGACAATGCTTTTGAGAGAATTGGTTATGTTTTATTATCAGGAACAGCATACACATTACGTTTAGCTTTGGATGAAAATATAAAACCTAATGGTAATATCCCCCTTGCATCAAATTTAAGTTTTTTAACAAATAAATTTTGGTTTAAGTTAAACAAGGGATTTGGTAAAAGTGATCCTCCTAAATCTTTTGATATTGTGGCTAAAGCTCAAATAGTATTATCTACACAATTAAATGATACTGTTTCGGATAAGTTTGATGAACTTCAAGCTAAATTGAAAAGTGGTCAGATTACTAAAGAGGAAGTAATCTCAACCTTGGTTAATTTGAGAAGTGAAGCTAAGAAACCTGAAGAGATAAATGAGAATAATATTCTGAATATTCTAGGTTCAATTGAAGAAAACACTATAGAGAACCATTTAAAGGAACAAGAATTATTTAAATTAAAAGCGGATAAGAATGAAAAGGAGAATTCTAAGTTGAAAGAAACTCTCGCTCTAAAAAGAGCAAAAGAAGAGGAGTTACAAAAAAGGAATGAAAAACTAGAAGCCGAACTTAATAAATACAAAGAAGCAGAAAGGAAGAAAGAGCTAACGAAATTTCAAAATAATAAATGGGAGAGTTTTTGTAAATCAAAGGTAAAAGATTTATATTATTTCTTTTTCATCGCTTTTATAACATTATTGCCAATTTTAGGTGGTATAATTATAAAAACTATTAAAAGTATAGATGAGTTTGTTCAAAATTCGGGAAATTGTAAATGGATTATTTTGGGTGTGACTATTCTCTTACTTTTAGTAGATATAATGGGGAGATCTTATCTATTCAATAAGGAAAGAATAAAATCGGGTTGGCAATGGCTAACTATTAGTAAAGAACAAAAACTTAAGTTGAGAGATAAAGAATTTTCTGATTATGAGAATGAATTTAATATGGAGAATAATTAATTCATATTTATTCCAAAGTTAGCATATAAACTCAAATTCTCCCCAACACAACTTCACCCCACGAAGCTGTCCGAAAAGTCAAATTTTAGCAATTTTGTAAAAGACTAATTTACTTAAAACAGTAAATTATTTTTGAGATTTTGCTCAAAAAAACTCTTTCAGACAGTCTCTTTCTTTTTAACTATATTTTAATGCTAATCTGTTGATTTTCTTACCGCTTACTCTAGGGTGTAGATATATACATTAGATACTTTTTAACAAAAAAAGGTAAAAGATTGAGTCTAATTTTTGTCCATTAAGCCTAATTTTATGTGTTTTGTCGCCTCATGAAGGAATTTTTTAGTCGAAAATTAAATGATTTTCAGAAAGATAGTTTACAAACCTTTGATTTTTTCGCCCTTTTCTCCTACCCCTCAAAAAAACCAACTTAGCAAGATAGGAAAACCGACTTTCCTGCAATTCGTCGTATTTTTGCATCAGAAATCTCAAAAATCCAACCCCAATGAATACAAAACCCACACAGGCCGACTATCACGAGCGTATCAACCGAGTGCTGGAATACATCGGCAGTCATTTGGACGAAAAAATGGAACTGAAAACCCTTGCCGAAATCGCCCATTTTTCGGAATTTCATTTCCATCGTATCTTCAAAGCCTTTGTAAATGAGCCTGTTGGGACGCATATTACGCGTCTGCGGGTGGAGGCTTCGGCGATTTTGCTCCGATATTCCAATTTGTCGGTCGAGCAAATTGCCCAAAGGGTTGGTTATGAGATGGTTTCATCCCTGTCGAAGTCCTTTAAGAAGTTTTACGGCGTAAGCCCCACCGAGTACCGAAACGACAAAAATCGATATATTATGCGAAAAGAAGAATTCCTCACCGAAATCAAATTGAAAGCTCCGAAAATCATTGATTTAGAGCCGAAAAAGGTCATTTACATCGCCCTTACGGGGGCTTACGGAACGCTCAATTACGGCGAAACTTACGCTCAACTTTGGGCTTTCGTCAAGGAAAATAAGCTCTTCACGGCTGGGATTGAGCATATTTGCATCTCGCACGACGACCCCAAAATCACCGAGGGCGACAAACAGCGGTCGGACATCTGTCTGGCGATTCACAAGCCTGTCAAACCGCACGGAGCCATTGGTGTTAAGGAGATTGAGGGCGGCAAATACGCCGTTTTTCACTATCAGGGTGCGTACGAAAATTTGGGTCGGGTTTATGACACGATTTTCGGAAAATGGCTACCCGAAAGCGGTTACGAACTCCGCAATCTTGTTCCGTTTGAAAAATACCTGAACGATGCCCGAAAAACACCGCCCGAAAAACTCAAAACGGAGATTTATCTGCCAATCAAATAGTTTGAAACGGTTTGATATAGTTTGAGTTATGTTTGAAATTGTTTGTGTAACTAATTCAATAAATTGTAAATGTATTTTTCAGGAGTGAGCCTCCGACCTTGGAGACAAAGTCCGCACTGCGGAGTATGTGTCGTTAAGAAAATCAATGAATGGAGCGTAGAAAATATCCACTGTTTGAGCGAAGCGAGTTTGGAGATTTTTAGCAAAGCCCACGAAAGTGGGGTATGTGAGAATTGATTTTTAGCGAAGTATCCAAAGTCTTGAAATGAAATTCGCCGACCTTGTGGAGGCAATTTTTGGTTTGACATACTAAGCTCCAAGTTTTCGCTTACTATGTTTCAAGACAAAAGAACGAAATTTTAGTTTAAATAACTTCAAATAAATTCAAACTTTTCAAACAATGTCAAACAAAATCAAACAATCCTAATTTTATAATAACCTGTAAAACAATTCGTTATGAAACTTACAAAAAAAGAAAAAACAATCGGAATGGTGTTGGCTTTTTTGTTATTACTGCTGACACTCAGTGGCTCGTGGTATTTCTTTACCGAGCTGAAAGTGAGCCTGCTACAATGGGCGATGTTCAACGCTTGTTCGCCTTCGAGTTTGGTGTATTTATTTGGTTTTGTGTGGTTTATGTGGAAGAAAGAAGTGATTTTCTTGCCCCTTGCCCTCCTGCCGATGTATTATTTCGGAACGATGGGAATGTTTACTTTCGGTTGGAGCGGAGCCAATATTTTCGCCCAAATGTCGCATATCACGATGACTTTGAACCTTGTATGGGTGATTTATCTTTTCGTGAAAAACGCTCATTATGAGGATTTTGCCAAAGGTCTGCTGTGGAGCATTTTACTTTTCGTTCCCTACATCGCTTATGTGATGTACTACTGCCGAATCCACGCCGAAGAGGTTACTAAGTTATTGCAAATGAATGGGTAGTGATTTTTTAGATTTAAAAATTGGCATTAAAAGACTTCTGTAAGTAATTTTGTGTATTTTTGTGCCTTGATGGGAATTTTTCTCAATGAAAATCAAATCATTAAAACTGACAAAAAATGCACTCCACACTCAATTTTTCAGCTCTTTATGCCCATCCGCTGATTTCGGCTGAACAGCTCGAACAAATCAAGGCGGTACATCGGCAGGTAAGCATTCGCAAAGGCGATTTTTTCCTGAAAAAAGGCGAAATTTCACAGCGTTACTTTGCCCTGCAAAGCGGTATCGCTCGGAGTTTTGTCTATGACTACGACGGAAATGACATCACAACGGGATTTTTTTGTGATAATGAATTTGTTATCAATGAGTTGTCGCTTTTCAAACAACAGCCTAGCCTCGAAAATTGCGTTGCCCTGACCGACTGCACGGCGTGGGAAGTTTCCTTTGCCGATTTCCAGATTTTGTACCATTCCATCGCGGGTTTTTCCGAGTGGGGGCGACTTTTTATGACCGAAAAACTCTTCCAAA
>NZ_JAUNKD010000037.1:0-12935 GCF_030532915.1 Capnocytophaga sp. | reverse complement strand
ATCGCGGGTTTTTCCGAGTGGGGGCGACTTTTTATGACCGAAAAACTCTTCCAAACCCAACGCCGTTCCCTCGAAATGATTACGCTTCCCGCCAAAGACCGCTATTTGCAGTTCCTCAAAGAAAAACCGCAAGTGCTTCAAAATGTGGCATTAAAGCACATCGCAACCTATCTGGGAATTACTGATACTTCACTAAGCCGAATCCGAAAGGAAATTTCATCATAATCCAAAAATCTTGTCTTATGGCAAGATTTTTTTGGTTTCAAAGCTGTAATTTTGCCAAAAAAAACGATGAAACCACTATTTGTCTTATTTTCAGTATTTTTGCTGACATTTTTCGGAGTAAAATTGCTTAAAAAGGAAAATGCACTCGGCGTTTCGGGGCGTGTGGCTCTTTCCGCATTATTTTTATTCACGGCAATGGGGCATTTTTTCTTCACGGACGGAATGGCGATGATGATACCTGATTTTGTTCCGTATCGTGTTGAAATTGTTATTGTTACGGGGTTTTTGGAAGTTCTTTTTGCTATTGGAATTTTACTTGCCAAAACACGAAAAATTACAGGGTGGAGCATCATTGCTTTTTTGATTTTGGTGCTTCCTGCTAATGTCTATGCCTCTTTGCATAATATTGATTATCAGTCGGCTACTTCCACAGGCAACGGACTGGGCTACCTTTGGTTTCGCATTCCGATGCAGTTGTTTTTGATTTTCTGGACTTATTTTTTCTGTGTTAAAAATCGGAAATAATTTTCTTGTCTTATGGCAAGATTTTTTTGGTTTCAAAGCTGTAATTTTGCCAAAAAATTAAACACAATGAAAGAACTTTTAGAGATTTATTACAAAGGATTTGCTCAAAAATCGGGTTGGGAACAGACCTTAGCTGATGATTTTGAGTTTGTTATGAACGATGGCGAACCTCTTATCGGAAAACAAGCCTACATCGCAATGTGTGAAAAATTCAGTCAGACCTACCGAACAATGCGTGTAGTCCGAAGCATTGTAGAAGGAAATGATGCCTGTACCATAGCAAGTTACGACTGGATTTTGCCCGATGGAAAAACAAAAACCGGCAATGTCATTGAATTTTGGAAAGCCGAAAACGGATTTTTAAAAGAACTAAAAATCTATTTTAATCCACAAAAGTTATAGTAGCTTTAATCTTGAAAATCAATAGATTATAAAAATGGCACACAACGAAAATTTAGCCAATAGGGTGCGTGAATTTTTGGCAGAAATCCCTGATATTGAGGTTGAAGAGAAAAAAATGTTTGGCGGACTGGCATTTTTGGTCAATGAAAAAATGTGCGTTAATGTCAGCGGTGAACTACTGATGTGCCGTTTTGATGCCGCGCTAACGGATGAACTGGCTGAAAAACAGGGTTTTCTGCCCTGTGTTATGAAAAATAAAGAACTCAAAGGCTATTGTTATGTTGAGGAAATAGGCTATAAATCGCCTGAAAATTTTGCTTTTTGGCTCAATTTGTGTTTGGATTTTAATAAAAAAGCAAAAAAATCAAGGAAATAAATCGTTTTGTAACTCAAAATCTTGTCTTATGGCAAGAGTTTTTCCGATTTTTTCACTTACTTTTGCCTTAATAATTTTAAAAACGATAAAAAATGGCAACAAGAATTAATCCGTATTTGAATTTTAACGGAAATTGCGAGGAAGCGTTTAATTTTTATAAAAAAGCCTTTGGAGGTGATTTCAGAATGATTTCTCGGGCGGGTGATAATCCGATGGAAGTCCCTGAAAATGAGAAAAACCGCATAATGTACATCGAACTTCCTATCGGAGAACACGATAATTTAATGGGTTCAGACATTTTTGAATCCTTTGGGCAGCAATTGGTTATCGGTAATCATAATTATGTGAGCATTGCAGTGGATAGCAAAGCCGAAGCCGACCGTTTGTTTTATGCTCTTTCCGATGGAGGCGAAATTGAAATGCCCATCAGCGAACAATTTTTCGGTTACTTCGGAAGTTTCAAAGATAAATTCTGCATTAGTTGGATGATTATTTTTGAAGGATAAAATTTGATAAGGAATTTAATCAGTAGTTCCTTAATTATAAGGGAGATAAATATAATTTTATCTCCCTTATTTTTTATTAAAATTATCTGAAAATGACTTCATTTAGTTAGGAAATCTATTTTACTTTTCAGGAAATTTATTTTAATACGACTAAAATATATTATGAATGATTGGCAACTAAATCTTTATAAAGAGCTGTTTGCCAACCTTTTTTGTTGATGTATTTTAAGAATTTTTCAAAACGTTTGGTCATTTTTTTTCCTGAATTTCGCATCACATAACCCGGGAAATTAAATTCTTTTACGTGTAAGTCCGTAAATTCCCAAGGGTGAAAATAAAGGGCTGCATATCCTGTGTCTTTTAAGGTTTGTTTGAGCAAAAAATGATACAACCATAACGGAAAGTTATGAAATGACAACCAAAACAAGGGTATTCGTAGCCAACTAACGGCTGTTGGAATCTGCCATAAGCCTTTTTCATTGAAAAAATGCTTTGAAATGTGTAATTTATTGTATCTTCCGGGTAAAATAGTTGGATTTACAGACGAATTATACGTATATCCGGCATTTTTCACTTCCATTGTATCAACTTCTGCCATTCTTGGCATTCGAAGTCCCTTTACTTCGGTTGAAAAATGCTGTTCTAAATATAATTTAGAGGCTTTTAAGTGCGCATTTTCAAATTCAGAATGGTAATAAGTGTGTGATGCAAGCTCGTGTCCCTCTTCTAAAAGTCTTTTGATAAGGTCATCACATTCACGGGCAAAAATTATGGTTGAAAAAAATGTTGCTTTGGCATTATAGGCTTTTAGTAAATCCAAAATAATGGTTAATCCTTCTCGTGAAATGGCTATTTGCCTCTCAAAATCAATGTTATACCCATATTCTTTGGGCATATCAAATTCTTCTATGTCAAATGATAAATAAATCATCGTTATTTTAGTTTATTTGTTTTATGTTATGTTGATTTAAGTGTCTGTTCTTAATCTTTTTTACTATTTTTCTTTTATAAAAAAGGTGTTTTATTGATTTTTTGTGTAATTTTACTTGTTAGTTTGTTTATTTTACTTATTAGAGTGTTTATTTTATTTATTTGTTCGTGTGTTTTAAGTGTTTTTTGATGAAAAAATCTTATTAAGTTGTTTGTTTTTGTTATTTTTATGTTTGTTTTAATCTTTATGGTACTTTTTTTTAGTATTAGTCGGGTTGTTTGTGTTGTTTTATAACTTATTTTTTTAATTTGTTTCTTTAAAATGGTTCTACGAAAATCTATTTTTTAAATATTGTATCTTATTTTATTAAATTCTTTTCGTCTTTTGGGGTAGCATAGGGGCATTGTGAGCCAGTAAAAGAGCATTACGATGGGCATAAGTACCCATATAGCAATGTAAAGATATATTTTAAAGATTTTTAGGAGTAATTTTCTTCTAGGACTTTTATGAATTTTTTTTGCCCAGATACTAAATAGTCTGTTAGCTTTCTTATCTGCTGAAATCAGAAAGTATTTGAGATGAACGGCTCCGTTTTGCACGATTTTAGCTTGCATTTGGTCGTAATTTCCTGAGTTTAAATAGGGGATAAGTATATTTCCGTAGATGGAAGCTGTGCTAATATCTTTTTGAGATACACCGGGCGGAGGCAAAATGCCCCAACGGCGTTCTTTTTTGCCGGTGAACATCCAATGAACAATTGTAATGACGCTGATATGGTTAATGTTGCGGTCAGTCAGCGCAATATTTCCTACCAACTGGGCATTGCATTGATTGAGGGTGTTTTTTACCTTTTGTTGAGCCATTGTCCACATATTTCGGCTTGCAGAAAGCGTAATTATGGGCTTGTTTTGGATTATTTTTTTGCCCTCATCACTATTTAGGAATGAATTTATGGGAATTGAGGGTGATAAATACCATACTTGGTACGCCAAAATGATTAAATCATAGTTTTTTTGGCATATTGATTGCGGAATTGGCTTTATTTTTTCTGGAATCATTAAGAAAGATTCCGGAAAAACGTCAAAAAAAGCATCGTTTGTCCACGGAAATGGAAAATTTTCAAGCATTTCAATGGCATAATGGTCTACTGAAATGTTATCTTGGTTGCGTAAAGGTGTGATGAAGTTGTTTACAATCTCGGTGAGTTGTCCCGATTGTGAAAAATAGACTACTAATACGTTTTTCATTGTGTTTTTTCCCAAAAATCAAAATAATTGAACCATTGTAGGGGGTATTTTTGCACCATTTCTTCCATATTTTTGACGTATGCGTGTAGCAATCCCTGTACATCGCGTGGTTGTGCCTGTATGGTGCGGGCATAAAGGTGATAATGCAAGTTTTTTTCTTTCATTACATAAACGAAGATGACCGGAACTCGCATTCGGGAGGCTATCACGAAAGGTCCGGCAGGGAATGTGGCTTGTCTCCCTAAAAAATCGGCAGTAAGGTGCTTTGTTCCTTGAAAATAACGGTCGCCCGTGAAGCAAATAATTTCGTTTTTAGCTAGTGCGTTGCTTATTTCAAAGATATGCGACATATCTTCTTTTACGAGGATAAATGAGTCAGGCGATTTTTTTTCGGTTGTGATGCTTTCAAGGTATTTTTTTATTGCAGAACGCTCTAAATCAGTCGTTACGATGTTTATTTGGCAGTTGATGTCGATTTGTGCAAAAAAATGGTCGGCTATTTCAAAGTTACCGATGTGTGCTGAAATCAGTACGCCGCCTTTTTTGGCTTCCAGAAGTTGTTGTAGGTGGTGCACACCGTCAAATTCAAAGGTAAATTGCTTGCCTGCGCCACTTAAAATGGCTACTTTATCGATGATGGTTTGCCCGAAAGTGAAGTAATTTTGATATAATGCCCCAACGGATTTGATACGCGAAAATCCCAGCCTGTTCCTGAAATAATCATACATATACCGATTGGAGCGCCATTCAAATACGAAATAGTAAAAAGCTACAAAAAACAACAAAACATAAGCTGCACGAACACCCAAACGCTTGATTATAAGCACAAAAATCTTGTAACCTATAATATTTCCTTTGGATTTTCCCTGCCATTTTGTTTGTGTTGTTTCATTATTTTGCATTGATTTTGTTCTCTAAGGTTGCATAAAAATCATTAAACGTAACGATGGGTTTAAAATCGGCTTCAACGAGTTTTACACCAAAGTTAGCTTCTATAACAACCACTAAATCAACATAATCAAGGCTATCCAAGCCTAGCGATTCTCTAAAATTGGCGTCAGGTTCAATCACTGAAGCATCAACCTCAAATTCATCAACCAAAATGTTTGTAGTTATTGCTACAATATCCGCTCTATTCATATAACTTGCAGTTTGTTAAGATGTTATGTTTTAAGTATTTATACAATTTATTATCTAGCAAATAATTGTGATTTGCAAAGATAGAAAAAAAACAGGAAAAAATCATTTTTTGAGCGGTAAAAGTTTATTTTTGTTTGGAGAGCAATTGCCGAATATCTTCTGAAAGTTTGAATTTGTGTGCTATAAAAATGCTGATAATCAAAAATATAGTTGATTTTAAGCAGATGTTTAAAATTGGGTGGAATGAAAAATCCCAAAAGAAGAAAATCAGTGTAGCGACAATTCCGAAAAGGGTTATTTTTAGGGTTTCAGTATAAAACGGATTTAAACCGAATTTGTTGTGTACGAAGCTCAATTTTAATATGTTATAACTAAAAAAAGCACATAGGGTAGCAATTCCGGCACCGTTAATTCCGTAAATAGGTATAAGCCAGATGTTTAACCCGATAGTGCAAAATGTTAAAAAAACGCCCAAATAAAGCACTATTCTATAATAAACCGAATTGAATAAAATAGCGTTGTTTATGCCGACTAACGCATCTGAAAGTTTAACTAATGCTATGAAAATCAATACAAAAATTCCGTTTGAGTAAGACGGGTCGGGCAATAATTTGTAAAATTGGTGTGCGTTGATGATAATCAGGATGAAAATCAGCATACTTATTAGATATAGGTTTACGGTGCTTTTTTTGTAAAGTTCCCGTAATTGTGAGGTTTCGTTGTTGTTTAGTAATTTTGCAACTAACGGACTAATGATTTGATACATAGACCGATATGGGATTACAATAACTGTGGCGGTAAACACAGCCACGTTGTAAATGGCAATTTCTGAAATGGGCAGATATTGATTTATCATAAATTTGTCAATATCCATCAGCAAACTCGCCACCGAACCCGATAGAATAATGAAAAAACTGTACTTGAAAATTTCTCGTTTGTTGCGGGGCATTCCCCATAAAAAAGTAGGGCATTTTATCAGAAAAGCCGAGACTAACATCAGTAACATTCTGAGCGTGTAAACAATTAAAATTGCCCACATAAACTCATTAAAATCAATCCATTGTAGGTAAATACTTATTAGTAAGAATGTTGTGCAAACGCGGTGAAAAACTTCTTTCAGGAAATTGCCAAAAACGGTTTTGAATTGCACCCTTGCCCACGAATAAAAAACTTCAAAATAAGCCATTACGGTGGCGGTCAAAAATAGTAAGGGAATGTAGCCCGCTACGATTTCATTTTTGCCCGAAAGCCATTTTACGATTTGCTCATACGCTAAAAATCCTATAACACTGAAAGGCAGTATTATAGCAAGCGGCATTACGAAAAGCATCAAATTGAATTTTGAAAGTTGTTCCGGCTCTTTGTAAGAAGAATAAAACCGAATAAGCGTGTTGTGAACCCCGAAGGCGATCAAGGGGGAAAGTATTGTGGCTGTTGAAGTTACGTAACTCACCAAGCCGTATTCTTCTTTCGATAGAAAATGAACGAACAAAAATAACGTATTGACCGCCCCAAAGGCAAAGCCCAAATACGTGCTTAAAATATTTTTAACCGATTGCCGAAATACAACGCCCATTTTCAAAATGATTATCCCGCAAAAGTAATAAAAAGTATGGTAAAATTGTAAAAAGTAGAGCAATAATTGAGGTCAAAGTACAAAATTTTGTAGAAGATATACTGACTTTTTGAGTGATTTTATTTTTGGTAAGTAAAAAGGCCGGAATGCCCGACCTTTTTATTTCTAAATTGTTGTAAATCTTAAAAGTAAACGTTGAATAACAAAGATGCTACTCCAATTCCGTTTGCTCCTCCGAAACCAAATCCGAAAGTACTCGATTCATTACCTGCCGCATCTTTACTGGACTCATATCCAACCCCGACAGAGTAAGAATATTGAGCACCCAAAGCAACTTTTGGGAATATGAAGTACTCGGCTCCTACAAATCCTTGTGCGCCAATAGCAAAACTAAAAGCGTCTTTTTGAGGGATTCCAAATCCTAAAAGAGCATCAGCTCCGTAGAAGCCTTGCAAGCGAGTAGAACCTTTTCTCCACTCTTTTCCGTATCCTACTGCAAGCCCGAAAGCCGTTGTAGCATCAGCACCTTTTGGTTTTGAATAGTTGAAGATAAGGTTAGCAGTGTAGCGATCTGCGGTGTTGTCACTTGTCATTTTTTTGCCTAAGAAAGAATATCCGTTGGCAAATCCGGGAATGGTGAAAGTTTCATTTTTCCCGAATGCGGAACTGCCAAATTCGTTGTTGGAATTGCTGTTAAAAGCATTTCCGATGAATTTTAAAGCATTTCCGGCATTGAAACCGAACGACCAATCACCTTCTTTCGGAAGATATTCCTCCCCTTTAGAAGAAACCAATTCTTGTGCAGAGATTGCGCCAAACGCAAAAACTGCGGCTACTGATAAGATAAATTTTTTCATCTCTTTGATATAAAATTTAAAATTAATCGGGAGCAAAGCTAAATAAATATATTTAATTGACAAAGAAAAAATAACTCGATTTTATGATGTTGAAGTTTTATTTTGTTGACAATTATGGATTTATGTTTATAGGTTACCATCACATTTGATGAAATATGTATTAAAAAAGAAAAGTATACCTTTGATATTTTTGCTATAAGTTTTTTATTTATAAATCTTTTATGATGCGTATTTTTCTTTTTTTTGATGAAATGTAATTCGAGTTAATATGTTTATTTATAGACTTTTAGTAAGATTTACAAGAAAAATGTAGTACTATGTATTGCATAGTAACATATATTGTCATATATTTGCCGAAACAAAATACCTTATCATATATGGAAACGATAAACACCGAGAAAACCAAAACCCAGATGCGAAAGGGCATCTTGGAGATGTGTATTCTTTCCATTATCAGCAAAAATCAGGAGGCGTATGTTTCTGACATTATCGAAGCCCTCAAAACCGCTGATATGATTGTGGTTGAAGGAACACTTTATCCGCTTTTGACGCGACTCAAAAACGAAAAACTCCTTGATTACAACTGGAAAGAATCCAATTCGGGGCCACCCCGAAAATATTACGTGCTGACCCAAAATGGGTATACTTTTTTACAAGAAATCGTTAAATCGTGGCAAGAATTGCAAACAATGGTTAATAAAATTATTTAGTTATGGACAAAACACACAATATCAGTTTAGGTGGATTTTCATTCTTAATAGAAGACAAAGCCTATCAGGAACTTTCAAAATACCTCGCCGAAGTACGTAAATCGCTCGGAAACACGCCCGACACCGATGAAATCATTTACGACGTGGAACAGCGTATGGCCGAGCTGCTCAAAACCGAAATGAAGGGTAGGGAAGTGGTTGTTAGTCAAGATGTTGCTTACCTTATCCGAGTTTTGGGCAGACCCGAACAATATGTTGATGCAACGGAAGAAACGCACACAGCTGACACCAAAGCTCCTCAACAAGAAGATGTTTTTCGCCGTATCAACACGCATCTTAAAAATAAAAAATTATACCGCGATATGGAAGGCAAAAAACTTGCCGGCGTACTTTCGGGGCTTTCCTATTACTTGAATTTTGACGTGGCGTGGTTGCGTATCATTTATTTGGGCTTGCTCTTTTTTACGCAATCAACCTTTGTTTTCAGTAAGTTATATCATTTTAATGTTCATTCTCCTCTCGTGGTTATCAGCGGATTTTGGCTGGTGATTTACATTGTATTCTGGGTGTTGGTTCCGCAGGCGAAAACCAATGCCGAAAAGTTGGAAATGCAAGGAAAATCCGTAACCATCGATACGCTTTCGGCTTCTAAAAATAAAAATGTTACTGCCAAAAAACAACTTTATCGAAGCGACAAAAACAAAATGCTTGGCGGTGTGCTTGGCGGTATTTCCGAATATCACAACATGCAAACCACTTGGGTGCGAATTATTTTCCTTATTGTTGTGCTTGGGCTGATACCTCTTGTGAATGTGTCGCCTCTGTTGGTTGTTTTGTATCTGATTTTATGGATTGCGATTCCTAAAAAGCCGTTTTATTTTGATGGAAAAGATGATTTTTCGTCCGATTCAGCTGCTTCTGATGAAAAAACGTATTCGGAAGAAGCTCAAACAGAACAAAATACGCAACAAACAAAACAACAACCTTTGTTTGTAAAGCAAAATCAGAACGGGCTTTGGCGTTTTTTACGTGCCATCATCAAAGGGATTTTGTACATCATTATCGGTTTTACCATTTTCATTTTAGGAATCGTATTATTTTCACTGATAATGGCATTGTTTGGCATTGGCATTGCGGGTTGGGGAGCAGGATTTAGTTTTTTGATTATCAATGATTATTTGCCGTTTATTGTTGAAGGAAATTGGCAACTTTTCATTACTTATTTGTCCGTATTTTCATTGCTTGTCCTTCCCGTTTCGGTGATTTCGATGCTGTGTTTGAAATTATTTTCCAAAAATGGATACAATACACCACGGGTTTGGGTATTGTCCAATGTTTTTCTGTTCTTTTTTGGAGTGATAGGCGTATTTATCGTGGTAGTGGATACGATGAAACATTTCCGAACAAATAGTTTTGTTGAAGAAACGATGCGTTTTTCGGCAAAAGATACTATTTCTCTTGCTTATAAATCAAATCATTATCGAAATTCATACGGAAATAATCTTGTAGATTTATATGGAGCTATTTTAAAAGATGATAATGAAATTATATCAAGGGCTAATAGTGTTCCGTTTTTTATAAAAGAAACCGAAGAAAGTGAGCCTTATATTGTTCTTCAAAAATTTTCACGTGGAGGAAATTTTTCGCAGGCCAAACAAATAGCGGAACAGATAGAATATGATTTAAAGATAGAAGATTCAAAAATTACACTTCCGGACTTATATTCTTTCGGGAAAAATTCAAAAATAAGAGATCAAAAGCTAAGAATTTATTTGTATTTCCCACAGGGGAAATACATTACGAGTTCAAGTGAAGAGTTTTCGGTAGTTAATAAAAATAAAGGTAGGGTAAATATTGGCAATAACACCGTGCATCAAATGACCGCAAACGGACTGGTAAAACTCAATGGCAATTAACCGTAAAGGCGTATCTACCAATGCCTTTACAAGCCTTAAAAATAGATAATCAACTTTTAAACCAATATTTTAAGATGAAAAATTTTATTACACTCACAACATTTTTGTTTTGCCTTGTAGGTTTCGGGCAAAATACGCTTCGCGGAAAACTCGTTGATGCCGCCGCAAGGCAAATTGTCAGTAATGCCAACGTTATTTTGGTTTCGTTGCCCGATTCCACGTTGGTGAAAGGAGCTATTAGTGATGATAATGGCGTTTTTGAGCTTGTAAGTCCGTCCAGTAATGCGAATTTAGCACTAAAAATCTTGCATTTGGAGTACAAAACGCAAATTTTATCGGTTAAAACGACTGATTTTGGCACAATTCTGCTTGAAAAATCACTAAATGAACTCGGAGAAGTAGTTGTTTCGGTTTCAAGACCCATTATGAAACAAAAAGGAACGACTGTCATCACCGATATTGCCACATCTTCCCTCAAAGAACTGCCTCAAATGGAAATGCTTCTGAATTTCCTGCCCGGAGTTTCTACATCGTATACAGGAGAAGGCTATACGGTTTTCGGTAAGAAAAATCCGATTTTTTATATCAACAAACGCCGCGTGTACAACCTTGATGAGCTTTCACGCATTGCTCCGAAAGACATTGAAAGCATTGAATTGGAAACACAACCCGGCGCCGAGTACGACAATAATATAGGTGCGGTAATCCGAATTAAACTTAAAAAGAAACAAGGCGACGGACTCAGCGGAAACATTTATGCTACGTACAATCTTAGGAAAGGAATGCGTGAAGAAATGGCTTTGAACCTCAACTATCGCAAAGGGAAAACCGATGTTTTCGGTAGTTTCGATTCGGATTTCAAGCAGGCGATGCGCAGTGACAGTTGGCAAGAGATTGACGTGCAAACGCCCGCCACAAAATGGAAGGTGCGCACCGATGACACGCAAAAAAACAACGGTAAAAGCATAAACGGGAAGCTCGGTGTGAATCACGAGTTTAATGAAAAGCATTCTCTCGGGGCTGTCGCGTGGGCGTATGTGAGTCCGTTTGCCGGACATACCTTCACTGACCAACAAACTCAAACTTTCCGCAATGCGCAGCTGTCAGAAAAGGGACAGAATCACTATGACCGCTTCAATCAAAACAAAAAATGGGAAGTGAATGCCTATTATGAAGGGCAGCTTTCCGATAAACTCAAATTGCACACCGATTTTGACTATTCTGTTTCGTCTTCTGACAATAATTCGAATATTTTTGAAAGAAATCTACTTACTAATTCCGAAAAAAACATCCGCACACACTCCGATGCTCGTGCCAATTGGCTTCACGCCAAAACCACACTCTCACAATCGTTGGGTAAAACGGCGGTGAGCTACGGGGCAGAGTTCAGTACCCTTTCACGCTTTGAAAATTATACCGATAATGTGTTAACGACATCGTTTGTTGATAATAAGGAACTGCGTTCATCAGGGTTTTTGAGTGTTTCTCGCGCTGTTGGGAAAGCAAATCTCAAAGCGGGCGTTCGGTATGAGTATGCTGACTTTGAATATTTTCAAAATCAGGTGAAAGATGACGTAAAAAGCCGCACCTACACCCATTGGTTGCCCAATGTTACGCTTGCTTTCCCTTGGAATAAGACACAAATGTCCGTCAGTTACGCTCGGAAAATCCGTAGACCGGCATTTTATGAGTTGAGTGACTATTCGGCGTATGAATCTTCCTTTTTGTACAATCGTGGAAACCCAAATTTGCGTCCGCGCCTTGCTGATGAGTTTACAATTTTGGCAACGTACAAAATTGTTTCGGCTTCGCTTGCCTATTCTTTCATAAAAGATGCGTATTATGAAGATTATAGGCTTTTTGATGCCAATCCGAATGTTGTGGAACGAAGTATGCGCAACTACGATGCGTTTCAGACACTTAAATTAGTGCTTTCGGCACAGCATAAAATAGGAAAATGGGTTCCGAAATTGGATTTTACCTTCGGAAAACAGTTTGCGCAAAACGTTTTTTACACAAATCAACCTGTTTTTGCCGTAGAAATGATGAATCAATTCCTGCTTTCAGACGATTGGCTCGGACTTTTCTACGTAAATTACCAATCAAAAGGAAGTGTGGCGGTTACGTATAGCGAAAAAGGGGTAATGTTTTCGGGTGTAGCCATAGCGCGTACTTTTTTTAATAAATCGTTGCAAGTTTATGCCGTAGCGGAAGATATTTTTGGCACTTCTAATGCAATTGTAAGGGTTCAGAATCCGTTTGTTACCAATCGGAAATTTACGGACGGAAATAATCGGGGCTTTAAAATAGGACTGCAATATACATTTAACCCAACGCAGAACAAATATAAAGGAAAAAGCATCAATGAAGATGAAAAAGAACGTTTATAGATTTACCATCATTTTTATTTAAGAATAAAACCGGCTGTTGATAGGTGTCAGCAGCCAGTTTTTGTATTAAAATAAAACTCTAATAAGATTTAAGAAGTATATAAAATTATTTTGTAAGTATAAAAGATGATTTT